>JAPSLM010000018.1 GCA_031180825.1 Paenibacillus sp.
GCCTCCGGCTTCCTTCAGATTCGGCCTCACGACCGACACCCTTGCCTTCAGCTAACAGTTCCTACTGCCAAGCCTGTAGCGGACTTTCACCGCCTAGTTATCGCCCATGCCGGGCGCACCACAAAAAGAAAACCACTCGATTGAGTGGCTTCTTGCGAGCGAGCTTATTTGCCGGGATATAATTTGTTCAGAGATTCTCTTTGTGAAGGCTTAATATCTATGGTATTGCGAATGCTCTTTGCCTTGGCCGCGGCTTCGTCAAGCGTATCGCTTAATCCCAAGGCAAGCAAGGTGCCCGCGGCTACCGTACCGGTCCGTCCCTTTCCTCCGCCACAATGAAAAGCAACTTTCTTGTTTTGGTGATAAGCTTCGGTGACGGCCTGGATCGCTTGCTCGAAGGCTTTTTCTTGCGGCATAGCGGCATGATCCGCTAACGGAATTTGAATCCATTTCGCACTCGCCGCTGGATAGGCGCATTCCGTCGCTTCGCCGCGAAGATCCACGATCACGTCGATACCTTCATTTTTCACCATCGATTCCACATCAGTTGCCGCGCCCATGAAAATTTTATCCGGAATCAAAGCATGGTAGGTTTTTTCAGACGTCATGGACTATACTCCTTTTTTGAACGATCCAAACTCAATCGGAACCGGGGCCGTTGGCGGTGCGCAGCACAAGGACAAATCCCTGGCTTCTCCGGCGGATTCGAATTCGGAATCTTCTTTAGTGTAGAAAATCTCCCAGGCGTTGCCGTCCGGATCATATACCCAAACTTTATCCTGCACCGCATAGCAGCATGTGGTATTCATCTCGTCAATCAGCAGCAGTCCGCTTTGACGAAGCCTCTCCCCTATGGCCAGCACTTCTTCGGTGTTATTCACTTGGAATCCCAAGTGGTTCAGAACACCCTTTTGTTCGAAGGGACGTACATTGAGCGAAAAATGAAGCGCCGGTTCTTCTAACTCGAATTTGGCGTAGTTATCTTTAACTTTACTCGGTTCTGCCCCAAAAAAAGCGCGATAGAACTCCAAAGACTTGTTCAGCTCCGTGCAGTTTAAAGCAACATGCATGCGTTTGATCATCGTCGCCACCTCATTTCCCTTCTTTGACGAATTGTTCAATCCGGCTCTTAATCGAATCGCGAACGGTGCGGAATTGCTTCATGATTTCGTCTTCCGTTCCGGTTGCTTTTGCCGGATCATCAAAACCCCAATGCCATTTCGTTACGTTCTTGTTGGAGATCACAGGGCAATGCTCGTCGGCGTGGCCGCATAAAGTAATGACATAATCAGCGCGATTCAAAATGTCCGGATCGATCACATCGGAGGTGTTTTTACTAATATCTACGCCAGCTTCTTGCATGACTTGCACCGCACGCGGATTCAGCCCGTGTGCTTCAAGACCTGCGCTTTTGACTTCATATTTGTCGCTGCCTAGCGCGTTTAAAAACCCGTCCGCGATTTGGCTTCTGCAAGAATTTCCGGTGCACAAAAAATAAATTAACGGTTTTTTCTCCATGGTGAACAATCTCCTTTTGATTTCAATTCGTTAATCGCCTTGATGAAGTCTTTTCGCTTGTTTACTTCCCATAAAAGACTTCATGATCATTGCAACTACCACCAGGACGACCACAATCACCGCAATACATAGCCATACATTCACCTGTAGCGTCTGGAGAACATAAAGCCATACATAAAGACCGGTGAGCGTTATGAACAACGTGGGAATGGTTAACAAGATGCCGACTTTAAAATAATAGCCCCATCCGATTTTCACGTTTTTCGTGGATAGGACATGCAGCCAAAGCAGCGTGGCTAAGGAGCCGATTGGCGTAATTTTCGGTCCTAAGTCCGAACCGATTACATTCGCATAGATCAGCGCCTCACGAACGAAGCCATCGGTTTGCGTACCTTGGATCGCCAGCGCATCGATCATGACCGTGGGCATGTTGTTCATAATGGACGACAGGATGGCTGCAATAAAACCCATACCTACGGTAGCCACAAATAACCCTTGGTCTGCGACCGCTTGAATGACGCTGCCTAGTGCATCCGTAAGTCCGGCATTACGCAAGCCATAAACGACCACATACATGCCGATAGAGAAGATTACGACAGCCCAGGGAGCACCTTTTACCAGTTTCCAGGTATGAATCGCAGGGCTTTTTCTCGCCGCAAACAAAAAGGCAATCGCTGCAACCCCGGCAATAATGGATACAGGGATCGAGAAAAATTCGCTGATAAAATACGCAACGAGCAGCGCGGCTAAAATGATCCAAGATAACTTAAACAGCCGCATATCCTTGATGGCTTCCTTCGGCTTTTTCAGTTGCGTAAGATTGTACGTGTTCGGGATGCTTTTCCGGAAATATAGATACAGCACAATGAGACTCGCAATGACGGAAAAGAAATTCGGAACAATCATGCGGCTCGCGTATTCCGCAAAACCGATGTTGAAATAATCCGCGGATACGATGTTAACCAAGTTGCTGACGACAAGCGGCAAGGAAGCCGTATCCGCAATGAAACCGCTGGCCATAATAAACGGCAGGATCATCTTTTCATCAAACTTAAGTGCCCTGACCATGGCGAGTACAATCGGGGTAATAATCAAGGCCCCGCCATCGTTGGCAAACAGGGCGGCAACCGCCGATCCCAGCAGGATGATAAATACAAACATGAGCAGGCCGTTTCCGCGTGCCAGCCGCGCCATATGCAACGCAGCCCACTCAAAAAATCCGATTTCATCCAGCACCAGTGAAATTAAAATAATGGCCACAAACGCCAAGGTGGCGTTCCACACGATGCCGGTTACGGTGCCGACGTCCGCGAAGCTGACCACGCCAAATAGCAAAGCAAGGATCGCTCCGGCACTTGCCGACCAGCCGATATTTAATCCTTTCGGTTGCCAAATGACAAAAAGCAACGTTACCAAGAAAATGAAAATCGCTACATAAACCATATGCTTCCTCCTGAACTACGTACAGCAATCATTGGTTTCGCAAACGGCAGGCTCAATCAGCGCGGCTTGCGAAGGAATTTCTTTTAGAATATCCAAAATATAAGGCTTGTCTTCCAGGCAGAGCGAATAATAAACCCACTGTCCCCTGCGCGACTCTTTGACCAGGCCTCCGTCCCGCAGCTTACGCATATGCTGACTGATATTCGGCTGGCTCGTTTTCAAAATATCCACGATCTCGCACACGCACAGTTCCTTCACCTGCAGCAAGGCTATGATGGTTAACCTGTTCCGGTCCCCCAATAGCTTCAGGGCATCCGCTACTTCTTCCAGTTTGCTCAACTGTTTCACTCCTTTTAAGCGAAATCCCTTTTAACAACCCGATCACTTTCTCCCGAATATCGTCACTCTCTTCACGTCTTCCAGGCTGCCGCCGTCTACGGCCAAAAGGTCAGGGATGTTCCACTCGACGTTCATGATCTTAAACGGTACGATGGGACAGCGCTCCACAATTTATTCGCACAGCTTGACGATCGCATTCGACGCTAGAAAAACCTTCATATCGATTTTTTTGCAAACATGCTGGGAAAGATCGATGCCTACCTCACGCATTGCTTCAACGGTGTACGGATGCACTTCTTTCGATGGTTCTAATCCGGCACTCTCCACCACTACATGATCCCCGCCATAAAACTTTGGCAAAAGCTTCGGCCATCTGACTTCGGCACCGATTTTGCCCGCAAAGGAAATAAATCCGTTTGACTTCCCGTTTCATTCTCCCACACTCCCCTACCCATTGTAAATAGCTATATAATTATTTGCTTATTTATATTGATCATATATGCCAAATGTTATCGCAGTATTAACGTTAAGGAGAATACCAGCAAAAAGCAGAACAACCACATGCAAAATAAAATTTCCGAAGAAAATAAGTTGTGGACTGGAAATAAAGTCTTAGACGCCCATGCCGCTAACGCAGCACCATCAGATGATGAAAATGGTAGATATGCGGTATAATTTACTTACGGCTGGCGAAGGCAGGTCGGCAGTCAATGGTGCTTCGAGCCCGAGTCTTAGACTGACCCTAACGACCAGGTGCACCACAGATTGTTGCTCCGAATTTGGAAGCACGCAGGATAGAATAACCATATGTGGTTGTTGCACCAGCCCCTTCAATCTTGCTGCCGTAAGGAGAAGGTTACGAATGGACGTCGTTTACAGTCACGTGTGCGGACTTGACGTTCATAAGAAGAACATCGTTGCCTGCACCATTACACCTGAAGGTAAAGAAATCCGTACGTTTGGCACCATGACCGACGATTTGGTCTTGCTCATGGATTGGCTCAAGACCAAGAAATGCACTCATGCTGCTATGGAAAGCACAGGACCATACTGGAAGCCAAATACAATTTGTTGGAGCTTGAGGAGATTGAAGCACTTGTTGTGAACGCCCAGCACATCAAGAATGTTCCGGGCCGTAAAACCGACGTCAAAGATGCGGAATGGATTGCCGGACTTCTTCGTCACGGACTATTGAAAGGTAGCTTTATCCCAAACCGCGAGCAACGCGAGCTGAGAGAATTGATCCGGTATCGTCGTAGTCTCATTGAAGAACGCGCCCGAGAAGTCAGCCGCATTCAAAAAGTACTGGAAGGTGCAAACATAAAACTTTCCTCGGTTGCCAGCAATGTACTCGGGAACTCAGGACGCGCAATCAAACGACGATAGTAGAGCCAGAAGCCAGCATGATCCCACTGCAAGATTTTGAGTTTGTCTCGCTTGCGGTTGCAAAAAACAAATAGCGCCGTGGAGAAGGGACTCAGCGCAAACTGTTCCTGAACGATGGCCGCCAAGCCGTCAATGGATTTGCGCAAATCTGTAGAACCGCAAGCCAGATACACCTGCGAAGTTCCGGTCAAGTTCAGCATCCGGCCCCCAGGGCAGCGACCACATCACGAAGCAACTGGGGCTCAAACCCCGAACGTACGACAATGCGGGCAGAACCGACTTGTATCCATAACGGATCATTCTCCGGCTCAGGCAGCGTGACCGTCACGGCGCGAAAGGTTGAAGTTGATTCGTTCTGCTGTCTTTGGGCTTTGTACAACCAATATTTTAACTGATGCACTGTTAAGTTTTGCTCAGCGCACCAGGTTTTCATGGTTTGCCCGCTTTTTTGGTAAGCAACAATACGCTTGGACCATAATTCCTGCAACGTCTCTTCCACATGAATCCAACCTCTCTTTGTAGGATGGACTCATTGTGACAGGCTTTGCTTCCTATGAACAGGTGTGTTTGATTTGACGCTTACCTAGAAACGATTGAGTACAATGAGCGCTCGCCCATCGGGTTATCCGTAGGTTTGGAGACACATTGGTTAAGATGAGACTGGCCGAGCTGTTTGAGGAACGCTACGGTGTATCCCAACATCCACCGGAATAAAAAACCAGCTCCCGCGCCTTCGCTTGGGCTACGTCCACACCCTTAATAGAAGTCAGAACATTTAAAAACTCGATTATTCAGTGTTCCACTGAATATCCCTACTACTTCCATACACAAACTTCTTGACGCTACCCACTAAATGACAAAGCTCCTTTTCTTTTGTGGATTTGGCATATGGAGACGAGGGGAGTATTGAAATCTCGATTTGACCTGCTCTCGAAGCCTAGTCGATGATGACGATCTTAGCGGATGATTTCAATGCCGTGCTCATTCGGCTTACGCTCCACTGCGCGCGGTCTGAATCCCCAGGGCTTCGCCTCCCCCTTCCGTATCTCCGTAATGCAAAAAGCACCGACCATCTGGTCAGTGCTTTTTGCATTTTTATGGAGACGAGGGGAGTCGAACCCCTGTCCGAAGATAACGCCACACAGGCTTCTACGGGTGTAGTCACAGTTTTGATGTCACCCGAGCATCGCCCCGTAACCGGCTACGCGTTGGGTCAGCCTGATTGTCTTCTTCAGCTAGCCGCAGGCGGAGACTAGACAGCGTATCCCACTAAAGTTGAGCCCCTATCCCGGCACATGGGCGATGCAGGGTAGAAGCACGCTCACAGGTTATTAAGCTGCGAAAGCGTAGGATTGTTGTTGTTTGCCATTTAATTGGCTTTAGCGTTGATAAAGCGGACGCGTCCCCACTACCCGCAACCCATGCTCGAACTATCCCCGTCGAATCCAAGAACGTCCCCGCATAGGTGGACCTCCCATCAAATGGGAGACCCTAACATAAAAGGTTATGAAATAAAACTTACCTACCTGAAAATCCTACATCGCTACGAGCAACTTCTGACGACATCTACTTGAAAGTTGTGCACTTCCCCAAGTGCTCTTTTATTATAACATATCCATGAGCAAAATGAAGGGGCGAGTTGCTGGAAGCGATACCAGAACCTAAACGTACTGGCGGATTTCCGCCAAGTCGTTACGTTATCGTGCGACCTTCTGCTTCTCGCGCAGCGCCCGCTGAATGTCCCGCTGAGCGTCGCGTTTTGCCGCCGTATCGCGTTTGTCGTATTGCTTCTTCCCTTTGCCCAAGCCGAGCAGCAGCTTCGCGTAGCCGTTGCGCACATACACCTTGAGCGGCACCAGCGTATAGCCTTCCTGCTTCGATTGACCCAGCAGTTTGTTAATCTCGGCTTTCTTGAGAAGAAGCTTGCGGGCCCGCGTCGGATCGCTGGGGTTAAACCGGTTGCCTTGCTCAAACGGGCTGATGTGCATATTATGCACGAACGCTTCGCCGTTGCGGATCGTCGCGAACGCATCGCCGATATTGGCTCGTCCGAGCCGCAGCGATTTAATCTCCGTTCCGGTCAGCACCAAGCCGCATTCGTAAGTATCCTCGATAAAATAATCGTGAGACGCTTTTTTGTTCTGCGCCAGCACTTTTCCATCGCTTTTTTTGCTCATGCCCCCGTAGCCGCTCCTTCCCATACCGATTTCCAAACAGAGGGATGGAGTCCATTGTACCAACTCCATCCCCGGAAATCAAGGGGAACTAGCGCTTGACGGTCTTTTTGCGCTTCTTCTTGGCGAAGCCGATGCCCACGCCGCTGCCTTTGGCTGCCGCGCCTGCGGCTTTGGCGCCTTTGCGCCCTGCCGCGCGGCCGGCGCCCTCGCCGGTGCGCACCGCCTCCAGCGCACGCGTCTTCGCGGCGGCCGGCCCCTTCCCGCGGCCGCCTGCGCCGCGCTTCCCGGCGCGTTCGGCGCGTGCCCCGCCCGCGGCGGCTTTGCCTGCCCGGCCCGCGCGCTTCGTCTTGCGCACGGCATTCAGCGCGTCGACCAGGTTCATCTTCTGCGGCCGCGGCTTCATATCGACCATCTCGAAATCGATGGTATGCTCCTCCATGTTCACCCGCGAGACGCGCACCTTCACTTCATCGCCAAGGCGGTAAATTTTGGACGTGCGCTCGCCGATAAGAGCGTGCTGAGCGTCGTGGAAGTGATAGTAGTCGTCCGTCAGATCGGATAGACGGATCAGCCCTTCCACGGTATTGTCCAGCTCCACGAACATTCCGAAGCTTGTCACGCTGCTGATGATGCCGTCAAACTCCTCGCCGACTTTGTCCAGCATGAATTCGGCCTTCTTCAGCGCCTCCGTCTCCCGCTCCGCATCGACGGCTACCCGCTCCCGTTCGGACGATTGCTTGGCAATATCGTCCATCCGCGAAGCCAGGTACTCATGCCGCGCTTCGCTCAGCGTACCGCTCCCCAGCACCTCGCGAATGACGCGGTGAATGACGAGGTCGGGGTAACGCCGGATCGGCGACGTGAAATGCGAGTAGAATTCCGCGGCCAGACCGTAATGGCCCAGGCTCTGCGAATCGTACTTCGCCTGCTTCATCGAGCGCAGCATCACCGTGCTGATGACCGTTTCTTCCTTTGTGCCCTTGATTTCCTCCAGCAGCGTCTGCAGCGCCCGGGGATGCACCGAATTGCCCTTGCCGCGGACAACATAGCCGAAATTCGTGATGAACTCCATAAAATGCTGCAGCTTTTCCGCGTCCGGGTCCTCGTGAATCCGGTACAGGAACGGCACTTTAAGCCAATGAAAATGCTCCGCCACCGTCTCGTTCGCCGCCAACATGAACTCCTCGATGATCATCTCGGCGATCGTCCGGTCCCGCTTCACGATATCCGTCGGCTTGCCGTCCGCATCGACCAAAATTTTCGATTCCTGAAAATCAAAATCGATCGCACCGCGGCGCATCCGCTTCGAACGCAGCTTCATCGCCAGTTCTTCCATCAGACGGAAGTCGTCCAGCAGGTACGCATATTTTTCCAGAAGCTCCGGTTCCGGCGCTTCCTCGGTCAGCAGCTTGCGGACATTCGTGTACGTCATCCGCTCGCTTGTCTTGATCACACTTGTAAAAATATCGTGGCGCACCACGTTCGCATCTGCGTCGAATTCCATCTCGCACGACATCGTAAGCCGGTCCACCTGCGGATTCAGTGAGCAAATCCCGTTGGACAGCCGGTGCGGCAGCATCGGAATGACCCGGTCCACCAAATACACGCTGCACCCGCGGTTGTACGCTTCCTTGTCGAGCGGCGAGCCCTCGCGCACATAATAGCTGACGTCGGCGATATGCACGCCGAGCACATAATTGCCGTTCGGCAGCCGCTCCACGTTGACGGCATCGTCCAAGTCTTTGGCGTCTTCCCCGTCGATGGTGACGATACGCTTACCGCGCAGATCGCGGCGGCCCTTCAAATCCTCTTCCGAGATCGCTTCCGGCACAGCCGACGCTTCTTCCATCACCTCGTCCGGGAACGCTTCGGGCAGCTGGTGCTTGCGGATAATCGAGAGAATATCGACGCCGGGATCGTTTTTATGCCCCAGAATCTCCACCACTTCGCCTTGCGCCGCCGCGCGGCCTTCCGGGTACGATACGATCTTCACGACGACCTTGTGCCCGTCCATGGCGCCGCCGAACGATTCCTTCGGAACAAAAATATCCCGGACCACCCGCTTATCGTCCGGAATGACAAACGCATACTCCTCGTGCGACTGGAACAGCCCGACGATCTGCGTATTGCCCCGGCTGACGACCCGTACCACTTCGCCCTCCATCCGGCCGCCGGACGGACTCTTCGAAGTGATCCGCACGAGCACGATATCCCCGTTCATCGCCGTCCCCATGTCGTTGGCATGGATGTACACGTCCGGATGATCGCGGTCGTCGGGAATGAGGAATCCGAAGCCTTTGGCATGCGCCTGCAGTTTGCCGCGCAGCAGATTCATTCTCTCCGGAACCCCGTACCGTTCGTTGCGCGTACGAAGAATAAGTCCTTCATTCTCGAGCTCATTGAGCAGCTTGAGAAACGCTTTGAACTCTTCTGCGCTCTCCAGCACGAAGTGCTGCTCCAGCTCATGATACGTCATCGGCTTATAAGCCGTCTCTTTCATAAAATCTAGTAAAACTTCACGCGTTATCAATGTTCTCACCTGCCTTCTCTTTCTATAACCTATGTCTGAACTTCCACAACCGCCTGTTTCCATGTCCCGGCCCGATCAAGCGTCCTCAAAAAACGGGATATATCTTCGTATACCCGTTCTCGCTCCCCGTCAAGCAGCAGCCCGTGGGAGGAATGGGGGTAATACTCGATTTGACGCACACGCGAGGAGACATGCCCGTAAATGTACTCTGCGCTTTTCGGAAGGACCATCCCGTCTTTCTCTCCCTGCCCGACAAATATCGGCGCTGATACTTGGTCCAAGCCCGCTTTGACGAGCTTTATCAGCTTTCGAAGATCGACCACGCACCGGACCGGCGTTTTGTCATATGTACAGGCTTCCTCGATCAAAGGCGCAGCCGACATCGGCCTCCGTTCGACGTATTTGATAAAATACTGCAGCAGCAAGGCCAGCGCGGTTTTCCGGCTGGACAAATAGATCGGTGCCGCCAGCGAAACCACGCCGTCAAGCCTTCGCTTCATCGCCAGCTCCAAAGCCAGCAGCCCTCCCATGGAATGACCGATCGCCACAATTTTGCCCCCGCGTGCCCGGCCGGCATCCATCGTATCATAGCTGCGCAGCACATGGCCGGACCAGTCGTACCGCCCGGTTCGGATCATATCCTCCGGCGTCGTCCCATGCCCCGGCAGCAGGATGGCATTAACAGTATAGCCCAGATCGTTTAAATAATAGCCGAGCCGCCGCAGCTCCGACGGGGACCCTGTAAAGCCGTGAATAAGAAGCAGCTGGATCGAAGCCCGCTCCCCGGCTCCCTCCAACCGAAAAGGCTCCGTTGTTTTGTATACTCGTTTCAAGCGCCCCGCCTCCGTCTCGCCCCTTCGGAATTCCAAGGCAAGAACCATCCATGTGAAAAAGCTACAAAAAAACAGCAGGAGTAATATTCCCCTGCTGTCGCCTTTTTATGTTTACGCGCCTTTTACAAAGTACGCCACAATCAAAGATAAGACGAAGAATACAATGGCGAGGCCCATCGTCAAACGGGACAAAAACAGCTCCAGCCCCCGCGCCTTCTTCTTTCCGAACAGATGCTCCGCCCCTCCGGAGATGGCACCGGACAAACCTGCGCTTTTTCCCGGCTGCAGCAATACGGCCGCAATCAAGCCAAGCGAAGCGATGACCAGGATGATCTTCAATGCTAATTCCATGATTCCACCTCCTGCAAAAATAAACGGACTTGTCCGAAAATAGACAGCATGTTTAGTATAGCACAAAAAATACGCACTGACAAATCCTGTTGGATCGTCCGTGCGTATTTTACAAAATCTTTACTCTTCGAATTGCTGCCGATATGCAGGCCGCGAGGAACGTGACGCTTGGCGTCCGCCGAGAAACCACTTCAGCGCCCGTGCCGCGCACCAAAGGGAAAACAGCGTCAGCAGCACCGCCCACCCGATAGCCGGGATCGGAGTCACCAGACTGAGGTTCGTCGCATCGCCCGCCTTCGCCGGATCGTTCCAAGCATACAGAATCAACGAGAACGGGCCGAAAACCGACTCTTCCAGCGTCAGGAAGGCCAGCAGCAGGTAATACAAATCACTGAGCCAGCGCGGCATAAAGGCCAGCACGATCGTATTCAAGATAATGAATCCGAGCAGCCAGAAGGTTCCGAACTCGTTGCGCACGAACAAGACAAGAGCCACGATGGCGATCGCCGTCATGACCTGCAAGGCGAACCTATGCTTATTACCGGCTCGCATACGGAACATAAAGAGCGCAAACAGGGAAGCTGTCATGTATCCTGCCAGCGCAATCGGAAGGAGACTCCAACGGTTCGTCACCTGCGAATACGTCACGCCGCTATGGTTCGCGAACAGCTCGATGTACATCACTTTGCCGGAGAGCGCCAACGTTACGATGGCATGACCGAACTCGTGAATCATCGTATCGAGATTGCGAAAATAATCACTGAAGGGAATCAAATGCGTAAGAAAGGCCGATAAAATCAAGAAAAATACGGTCTTTATCAGATTACTCATGTGATCCCCTCCGGGTGAGTGTCAGCGTTTGAAGTGCAAAATCGACAACCTTTGCCGTTTCCGATTCCGTGCTGTCTGCCTGCGGGTGCTGTTGAAAACGGGTTCTTATTAACTTACCTGTCGGTAACAACCCGTTTTCAAAGGCACCACGTAAACTCAGAGTTTTCCCTAAAGGAAAACTGCTTCGGAAGCATATGCTCCGGCAGACACACGGATCTCCAACTCCGGTTGTCGAAAGCAATTCAAAGCTATTTTATTATGAAACCCCTGTACTTTACAACTGCAAACTCACTTGAAGTTTTTCAGGTTGTAAAATGCGGATTTGCCTGCGTATTGAGCGACGCTTGCCAGTTGATCCTCGATGCGGAGCAATTGGTTGTACTTCGCTACGCGGTCGGTACGGGAAGGCGCACCGGTTTTGATTTGGCCGGCGTTCGTAGCCACGGCGATGTCCGCAATCGTGCTGTCTTCGCTCTCGCCGGAACGGTGGGAGATGACCGCCGTATAGCCTGCGCGTTTTGCCATTTCGATCGCGTCGAACGTTTCGGTCAATGTGCCGATTTGGTTTACTTTCACCAGGATCGAGTTGCCGATCCCTTGCTCAATACCTTGAGACAAGCGGTTCGTGTTCGTTACGAACAGGTCGTCGCCGACGAGCTGCACTTTGCCGCCAAGCTTCTCGGTGAGCAGCTTCCAGCCTTCCCAATCGTCTTCGGAGCAGCCGTCTTCGATCGTGATGATCGGATATTTGTCTACCCAGGAAGCGAGGAAGTCCACGAATTCAGCGGAAGTGAACGACTTGCCTTCGCCTTCAAGATGGTATTTGCCGTCTTTGAAGAACTCGGTGGAAGCTACGTCCATGCCCAGGAATACGTCGACGCCCGGCTTGTAGCCTGCGCGCTCGATCGCGGTGATGATCGTCTGAATCGCCGCTTCGTTGGAGCTCAGGTTCGGCGCAAAGCCGCCCTCGTCGCCTACCGCGGTGTTCAGGCCTTGCTCTTTCAATACGTTTTTCAAGCTGTGGAAAATTTCCGCGCCCGTACGCAGCGCCTCTTTGAAGGTCGGAGCGCCGACCGGCAATACCATAAACTCCTGCACGTCCACGTTGTTGTCCGCGTGTGCGCCGCCGTTGATGATGTTCATCATCGGAACCGGAAGCGTTTTGGCGTTGACCCCGCCGAGGTAGACGTACAGCGGAATATCCAGCGCTTCCGCCGCCGCGCGGGCTACAGCCATCGATACAGCGAGAATCGCGTTCGCGCCAAGCTTCGCTTTGTTCGGCGTGCCGTCCAGCTCGATCATGCGCTTGTCGATGCCGACTTGATCCAGGGCGTTCATGCCGATGATTTCCGGTGCGATCACGTCGTTCACGTTCTCGACGGCTTTCAGCACGCCTTTGCCGAGGTAACGGTCTTTGTCGCCGTCGCGAAGCTCAACGGCTTCGTAAGCGCCTGTCGATGCGCCGGATGGAACGATCGCGCGGCCGCGTGCTCCGGATTCCAGATATACTTCTACTTCTACCGTCGGGTTACCGCGGGAGTCAAGCACTTCACGGGCGTATACATTGGAGATTACAGTCATTGCTAGAACACTCCTTCTCGTTTTTTAATCCAATTTGCAAAAGGGTTACCCTTGTGCTGCAATGATCGATTTACCGGTCATTTCCGCCGGCTGCGTCAAGCCGAGAAGCTCGAGCATCGTCGGGGCGATATCCGCCAAAATGCCATCGTTTCTTAGTGTAACACGACTGTCGGTTACAATGAAAGGGACCGGATTCGTCGTATGTGCCGTATTGCGCGAACCGTCCGGATTCGTCACGATATCGGCGTTGCCGTGATCGGCCGTAATCAGCGCGACCCCGCCTTTCGCGAGAATGGCGTCGACGACTTTGCCGAGGCACTCGTCTGTCGCTTCGATCGCTTTGATGGTAGGCTCCAGCAGACCGGAGTGTCCGACCATGTCGGGGTTGGCAAAGTTCAGGATAATGACGTCCTGACGCTCCGCCTCGATCTCCTTCACCGCCGCTTCCGCCACCTCGTAAGCGCTCATCTCCGGCTTCAGGTCATATGTCGCAACCTTCGGCGAGTTGATGAGAATACGCGTTTCGCCCGGAAGCTCCACGTCGCGGCCGCCGCTGAAGAAGAACGTGACGTGCGGGTACTTTTCCGTCTCGGCAATGCGGAGCTGCTTCAAGTTGTTCTGCACCAGCACCTCGCCGAGCGTATTGTCGAGATTCTTCGGTTTATACGCAACGTAGCCGCCCACGGTTTCGCTGAAAAGGGTCAGGCAGACGTAGTGCAAATCTTTAGGCGACCTGTCCCCCCGATCGAAGCCGCGGAAGTCACTGTTGGTGAACACCTGCGACAGCTGGATGGCCCGGTCCGGCCGGAAGTTGAAAAAGATGACCGCATCGCCGGACTCCACCAAGCCGACAGGCGTTCCGTCTTTCTTCACGATCACTGTCGGCATGACAAACTCGTCGAATACGGAACGGACGTACGATTCCTTGATGGCGTTCATCGGGTCCTCGAAGGATGGTCCTTCGCCGTATACCATCGCGCGGTATGACTTCTCCGTACGCTCCCAGCGCTTGTCGCGGTCCATCGCATAGTAGCGCCCTTGCACCGTAGCGACGCGGCCGACGCCGAGCTCCGCAATTTTGTTTTGCAGCTGCTCCATATAGTTCACGGCGCTGTCCGGCGCGACATCGCGCCCGTCCAGGAACGCGTGAATGTAGACTTCATGGAAGTCTTCCTTCTTGCATACTTCTAGCAAAGCGATCAAATGTGCGATGTGGCTATGTACGCCGCCGTCGGAAAGCAATCCGTACAGATGGAGCTTTTTGCCGTGCTCGCGGGCGTGGCGTATAGCACCGAGTATCGTTTCGTTCTCGAAAAACTCGCCGTCCCGAATCGACTTGGAAATTCTCGTCAAGTCCTGATAGACGATCCGTCCCGCGCCGATGTTGAGATGGCCGACTTCCGAGTTGCCCATTTGCCCTTCCGGCAACCCGACCGCTTCGCCGCATGCGGTCAGCGTCGTGTGAGGATATTGATTCCAATACCGGTCGTAATTCGGCTTCTTCGCCTGCGCTACCGCATTGCCCTGTGTTTCGCCGCGAAGTCCGAAGCCGTCCAGGATGATCAGTGCTACCGGTTTCGGTCTGGCCATGTTACTCGGCCCCCTTGATCAAATCGATGTAGGATGCCGGCTCCAAACTTGCGCCCCCTACCAGCGCGCCGTCGATATCCGGCTGCTGCATGTACTCGGCGATATTGTTCGGCTTCACGCTGCCGCCGTATTGAATCCGCACCGCTGCCGCCGTTTCGGTTCCATACAAGCCGGCCACCAGCTCGCGGATATAGCCGATGACGTCCTGCGCATCCGCCGCGGTCGAAGATTTGCCCGTACCGATCGCCCAGATCGGCTCGTAAGCGATGACGGCCTTCGCCGCCTGTTCCGCGCTCAAGCCGGCAAACGCCGCTTCGGTCTGCACCTTGCATACGTTTTTCGTTTGGCCCGCTTCGCGCTCTTCCAGCTTCTCCCCGACGCATACGATCGGAGTCAAGCCGTGCTTGAATGCCGCGTGCACTTTTTTGTTCACCGTTTCGTCGGTTTCGGCAAAATAAGCCCGGCGCTCGGAGTGCCCGATGATCACGTACTCTACGCCGAGATCCTTCAGCATCACGCCGCTGATCTCGCCCGTAAACGCGCCGCTGTCTTCGAAATGCAGGTTTTGAGCGCCGACCTTCAGCGCCGTGCCCTTCACCGCTTCTACCAAAGCCGGAAGGTTCGTAAACGGCGCGCAAATGACGCTCTCGACGCCGGCCGCTTCCGCCTTGCCCTTAACCTCGCTGACGAAGGCCAGCGATTCTCCTACCGTTTTAAACATTTTCCAGTTGCCTGCAATGATCGGTTTGCGCATATGCCCGCCTCCTATTTATCGTTCAAAGCCACGACGCCCGGAAGCGCCTTGCCTTCCATAAATTCAAGAGAAGCTCCGCCGCCGGTGGAGATGTGATCCATTTTGTCGCCAAGATGGAATTTCTCCACAGCCGCTGCCGAATCACCGCCGCCGATGACCGTATAGCCGGCCGTTGCCGCGCAAGCTTCCGCTACCGCTTTCGTTCCTTCTTCGAACGGCTTCAATTCGAATACGCCCATCGGTCCGTTCCATACGACCAGCTTGGATTCCGCAATCGTTTTGGCATACAGCTCGCGGGTTTTCGGTCCGATGTCGAAGCCTTCCCAGTCCGCCGGAATTTGGTCGACGTCTACAATTTTCGTATTCGCCGAAGCGCTGAAATCGTCGCCGACGACAACATCAACCGGCAGCAGGAAATTGACGCCTTTTTCCTTCGCTTTGCGCTCGAATTCCTGCACCAGCTCCAGACGGTCGTTGTCCACGAGAGATTTGCCGATCTCGTAGCCTTTCGCTTTGAAGAAGGTATAGGACAGCCCGCCGCCGATGATGATGTTGTCCGCAATCTCGATCAGCTTCTCGATCACGGCGATTTTATCCTTTACCTTCGCTCCGCCGACAATCGCGGTAAACGGACGGTCCGGGTTGTTGAGCGCTTTGCCGAGCACATCGAGTTCTTTTTCCATGAGCAAGCCGGATACGGCCGGCAGATGATGCGCGATGCCTTCCGTGGAAGCATGAGCCCGATGCGCGGCGCCGAACGCGTCGTTCACGTACAGATCCGCCAGCTCGGCAAAAGCTTTCCCCAGCTCCGGATCGTTCTTCTCTTCGCCGGCGTAGAAGCGCACGTTTTCAAGCAGCAGCACATCGCCGTCGTTCATTTTTGCGATTTGCGCTTTGACCGCGTCGCCAATCGCTTCGTCCGCCTTCGCCACCGGCTTGCCGAGCAGTTCGGACAAGCGTGCCGCAGCCGGAGTCAGCCGCATGTCTTCGACGACTTGTCCCTTTGGACGGCCCAAATGGCTGGCCAGAATGACTTTCGCTCCGCGATCCGTCAAGTACTTGATCGTCGGCAGCGTTTCGCGAATCCGCGTATCGTCGGTGATCTTTCCGTTCTCCAGCGGCACGTTGAAATCGACCCGGACAAATACGCGTTTACCGCCAACTTCTACGTCACGAACGCTTTTCTTATTCATCTTCCATGCCTCCCAGCGGTTTTGTCTCTTCCTGCCCACACACAAAAAATTGTGGGGACGGTCCTTCGGGCTTAGAAAAATATCTCGCGCGGCAGCAGATGGGATGTGCCGTAGAGCGTCAGCGCGGCTCCTTTGAACTCTCGTTTCCTCAACTACCCTTTAAATCAAGAAACGAGAGTTCAACAGAGCCCGGAGGTACATCCCATTTGCCCCGTCATAGCGAGATCTTTTTCAAATGCTTCAGAACATCACCACAATTTTACCATTACAGACCTTTTTTCGCGATAAAGCTTGCCAGATCGATGACACGGTTGGAGTAGCCCCATTCGTTGTCGTACCAGGATACCACTTTCACCATGTTGTCGCCGACAACCATTGTGGACAGCGCGTCGATCGTGGAGGAAGCCGGGTCGCCGTTGTAGTCGCTGGATACGAGCGGCTCCTCGGAGTAGTTCAGGATGCCTTTCAGCGGGCCGTTAGCCGCTTCTTTCAAAGCGCCGTTCACTTCGTCAACCGTTACGTTTTTGCCAAGTTCAACAACAAGGTCCGTAACCGATACGTTCGGCGTAGGCACGCGCATCGCCATACCGTTCAGCTTGCCTTTCAACTCCGGCAGGACGAGGGAAACGGCTTTCGCAGCGCCTGTCGTCGAAGGAATGATGTTTTCAGCGGCTGCACGAGCGCGGCGCAGGTCTTTGTGCGGCAGGTCGAGCACTTGCTGGTCGTTCGTGTAGGAGTGAACCGTCGTCATCATGCCTTTTACGATACCGAATTTGTCGTTCAAAACTTTGGCGAAAGGAGCCAGACAGTTCGTTGTGCAGGATGCGTTGGAGATGATCGTATGTTGAGCCGGATCGTATTTATCTTCGTTAACACCCATAACGATCGTGATATCTTCGTTCGTTGCAGGTGCGGAGATGATGACTTTTTTCGCTCCGCCTTTCAGGTGAAGCTCGGCTTTCTCTTTTGCGGTAAAGATCCCTGTGGATTCAACGACGATTTCAACGCCGTTTGCGGCCCAAGGCAGGTTTTCCGGATTGCGCTCGGCGAACACTTTAATCGTTTTGCCGTTGACGATGAGCGCGCCTTCGGCAGCTTCCACCGTAGCGTTCAGACGACCGTGAGTCGTGTCGTACTTGAGCAGGTGAGCCAACGTTTTTACATCCGTCAAGTCGTTGATGGCGACGATCTCCACCTCAGGATTGCCAAGTGCTGCGCGGAATACGTTACGACCGATACGTCCAAAACCGTTAATACCAACTTTTACCATGTTGAAAGCCTCCTAGAAATGATTTGGTGTCCGCTGCTCCCGGCAAGGTTTCGTACAATTCCAACCGCGGCAGCGATATGTCAAGACAGGCAGAGCCCGTCAAGATAGCAAATGATTAACAATTTCCCAGGCAGCCGCCTCGTCGGTAACCAGCACGTCCTCGTGACCGTGCTTCAATACCGAAGCGATCGACTCGCCCTTGCTTTTGCCTCCGGCAATTCCGATCACATGATCCATGCCGTGAATATCTTCGATGCGCAGCCCGATGGTCGGCATTTTGTGCAAAATGTTTCCGTCCCGGTCAAAATAGTACCCGAACGCTTCCGCAAGCGCGCCGTCGCGCCGCAGGCTTTCGGTCGTCTCCGGGTCCACCTTGCGCCGTCTGGCCATGACCATAGCTTCTCCGATGCCGTGAACGACAATCCGCGCGCCGCGGATGAAGGCGATGATCTCGGCAATATGGCTGTCCTGCATCAGCGATTGATAGGCTTCCTCGCCAAGATGGTCCGGCACGTGCAGCAGCCGGTAACGGCCTCCCGCCTTCTTCGCCATCGTCGAGGCGATCGTGTTCGCTTGAAGCTCGACGCTTTCCCCGAGTCCTCCCCGGGCCGGGACGAACCAGCACCCTTTCATCGGAGTCGCCGGCGCCAAATGATAGGCCACTTCGGCCATCGTGGAGCCGCCGGTTACGGCAACGGTCTCGTTCTCGCCGACCAGCTTCCTCAGAACCGAGGCGCCGGCGCGGCCAAGCTCTTTTTTCGTATGCGGGGAAACGTCCGAATCGCCGGGAACGATGATCACCTGCTTCAAGCCGAAGTGCGAGCGTATGCGTTCTTCCAGCTCCGCCAGGCCGAACAAGTCTTTGACGAGCGGTTCGAGCCGCTCCAGCAATTCTTTGCCCGCCCCGCTGATCCGCATGCCGGACGCTTCGACCTCGATCAAGCCCTGCTCCTTCAGAAAATCCACTTCTGCGCGAAGCACCCGCTCCGTCGCTCCCACCGACAACGCCAGCGTCCGACGGCCCACCAAGCCGGATATCATGATGTGATGCAGAATCGTATATCGCTTTTTCATGGTGTCGACCAGATCGGGCAAAAGCTGCTTTTGAATGTCGAGGATTTCTCTCATGGATTCACACCCGCTTAAGATTGCAGCTTGATTGGACATTTTTCGTCCCAGTGCTGCATTTTGAGTCCCACATACTCTAAAAAAAAGTACTAAGCTGTTTCACTTAGTGTCCCTATTATAACCTATTCTTTCCTTCGCATCAAGTCTCTTCGCCACCATTCGACATGCCGCCGGCTGTCCGAAGCCGCTATTCCTGCGGCAACTGCACATGGAAAATTTTTTTATCACCAGGAGGTTGCTTTTCTTTCGCTTATAGCTTATAATAATTTTTGCTGTCAGTTATTGAAGCTGAAGCATCGCAAGCTTACCCTTAATATGCGCCCGTGGTCCAATGGATATGACGTAGGCCTCCGGAGCCTGAGATCAAGGTTCGATTCCTTGCGGGCGCGCCATTTACACACAATCAGTTTGAGCAAAACTGGTTTTTTTATTGCCTTGGTTTGACCTTTCTTGACCTTTGTTTGTTTTTCGTTTATGATGGTTATAGTTTGAATATAAAGGAGGCTGCAGCCGATGAGTTTCATTCCAATGGTTGTCGAACCGGATGCAAGAGGAGAACGCGCTTATGACATCTATTCGCGTCTGCTCAAGGACCGGATTATTTTTCTCGGAAGTCCGATCAACGATGTTGTAGCCAATTCGATTATCGCGCAAATGCTTTTCCTGGCCGCAACCGATCCGGATAAAGACATCAGCTTGTATATCAATAGCCCTGGCGGCTCCATTACGTCGGGGATGGCGATCTATGACACGATGCAGTTCATCAAGCCGGACGTTTCCACGATCTGCGTCGGTATGGCGGCATCGATGGGCGCCTTCCTGCTGGCCGCGGGAGCCAAAGGCAAGCGCTTCGCACTGCCGAACAGCGAGGTTATGATTCACCAGCCGCTCGGCGGAGCCGAAGGCCAAGCCAGCGATATCGAGATCCGCGCGAAGCGCATCCTGAGAATGCGCGACAAGCTGAACACGATTCTCGCCGAGCGTACGGGCCAATCGTTCGAGCGCATCGAGAAGGACACCGACCGCGACAACTTCATGTCCGCGGAGGACGCGAAAAACTACGGCTTGATCGACAAAGTTATCGAACGCGTATAACCCGATCGGGTCACCATGAAAAGCCCGGCCATTCCATGGCGCATCTTTGTATGCCCCCATGGAACTGGCCGGGCTTTTTTGGGCATCCAGCGGCTTTGCGTCCCCTGCATTAGAAAAAGCCTTGCTCCGAGACCGCATTCGCAGCGGCTCAAGAACAAGGCCTTATCCTTATTTTTTATTCGGCGCGGTCGTCCAGCGGGTAGAAGATCAGTTCGATCGGCAGCGCCGAGCCGGCCGGCGGACTGAATTCGATATCGAGCGAATCTTCTTTGCCCGTCGTTTTGGCCAAAATCTGCATTCCGTCAAATGCGGTCATCACGCCGGATTCAGGCGCCAAACGGATGTCGCCGTTAATTTTGAACGGTCCTTTGTATACGCCGCCTTTAGGCAAAAGCATGACCGCCATCTTCCGAGGTTTGTCGGCATGAATTTTATAGATGACGCCATAATTGCCGTCGTTCTTCACTTCCATTTTGCGCATCGGATCGTAGCCCGGCTGGAACGGATCGGTAATTCCGTCGCCAATCTGGAGCCGGGACGGCTTCGTGAAGGAAGACGCATCGATGTTCCACGTTATCTCGGAAACCGGGAATGAGCCCCGTACGTGCCCCTCAAACGGAAGCAGCGGCAAAGTCAGCGAATTTTGGGAGATCTCGCGGTCGGCCACGAACGAGAACTGCACTCTTCCATCCGTCTCGACGTCGTAGAACAAGTTAACGCCCTGATCCGGATAGAAGTCCGGCATTTGCTTGTAAATAAACGTTTGATGGGCCGGAATCGTAATCGTCTCGTTAATCTGATCGTTCATCAGAAAATCGACCGTCGCTTCGCTGCCGATCAAATTGGCGTACACCGAAGGCCACACTTCGCCTTTGTTCGTCGTTTTGATCGTTACCGGCTTGTCCGTCAAGTTTTTGGCGAGAATCGCCATGCTGACCTTTTCCTTCGTTCCGTTGATGTGATCGGCATACAGACGGGCTTTGCCTTCCACTTCGTCCTGGTACAAAATGCCCCGCTCCGTGAACGTCTCCGGGCTGTCGCTGACCAGCAGCTTGCGCGAACGATCCTCGCTCACCGTCTTCGCCAGCTGCGGCAGCTCCCAAAACGTGCCCCAGAGCATGCTCCAGTCCGTCTTAATAAAGGAGCCGGCCGGTTTCATGAAGATCGGATATTCAATCGCACTCAGATAAGTATCGTTGCTGATGACCAGATTGCGGGTGTAGGCTTCGCTCTTATTGCCGTGAATATCCCATACGGTCAGTGTGACCGGATACGTCCCCGGCGTGAAAAAAGCTTCTTGCTTTCCGGTCCACTCATACCGCGCAATGCCTTCCGCATCCGGGTCGTAGCTCAAATCCACGTATTTGACCGGTTCCCCGATCTTGTAGGTCGGTTTTGCAAACGTAAATTTCGCTACCGGATTCGAGTTGCCCCGGTTCGGATCGAAAATACCGGTCGGCGCCTTCACATGCAGCACTTCCACGCGGCGCAGCTCGTTATTGTACGTGTACCTCGCTCCCATATAATCGGCCAGCCAAGTCAGTTTAATCATCAAGCGGCCGTTCACGATCGCGGCAACGTCGTCGAATTTCATCCAGTAGCCGTTAATCCAGACCGACTTGTTGTCGATATCGATCATAATGTTGTGGCTCGGCGTCACCATTTCGATCTGACGCGTCTTATCGTTCCATTCGACCTTCATCCCCAACGCATCGCCCAAAAACTTGGCGGGCACGAACGTCTTGTCCTTCAGGATCGTCGCGGGCGCATCCAGCTTCACCTGCTTGCCGTTCAAGAAGGCTTCGGGCTTATCGATATACAGCAGCACATAAGTGGTTCCGGACGACATCGGCACTTCTTTCTCTCCAGTGGACGACGTCGGCGTCTCTTTCTCTGGGACAGACGTCGGCGGCGCTTTCTTTCCCGGGGCGGACGGCGTCTGCTCTTCTTTTCCTTGGGCAGGCGACTTCGGCGCTTCTTTCTCTGCGGCGGATGCCAGCGGCGCAATACCAAACGACAGCAGCATGGTCATCACCAGCAGAATGACCCATTCTTTCTTCAACGGCTTCATTCCCTCTACTCCTCTTTCTGCGCTTCTAAGTGGTGCCCGATACAAGAAAAAACCTTTTCCGGTTCAAAGACACGTCAATTTAGACGCACCAGCCCAAAAAAGGTTGCGCTTTTATTAAGGGAATGATATGTGACAAAATAAGGAACGGCGCAAAGAAAAAAGCTTCCGAATCGGAAGCCTTGTGGCGGTTTATTGGTTTTCCAGCTCTTCCTTGCTGACCAATGCGACTAAAGCGTTTACAGCCTGTTCGGCGTCCGAACCTTCTGCACTTATGTGAACTTCGGTTCCTGTGCTGATAGCCAAACTCATAATGCCCATAATACTTTTGGCGTTGACCTTCTTCTCGTCCTTCTCCACAAAAATTTCCGAAGAAAACTTATTCGCTTCCTGCACGAAAAGCGCTGCCGGTCTGGCGTGAAGGCCTGTTTTCAACTTGACGACTACTGGGCGTCTCGACATGCAACCAATACCCCCTACAATACTTTGAATTCCTAAAAATAAGGAAGGGCATAACGCCCTCAGCGTAAACGAATACATCGTCCTGCAGGACACATACAAACGGGTTACCAACGATTCCGGCTTTGAAGTGCAATCTGGAGGATCGTCTATCCGAAACCGATTTAAAAAAGCGATTTTTCAAACATTATATCATTTTTCGGCAGTTTGCACTAGAATTATTGCAAATTTACACAAAAAATCTATAATTGGCCGATTCTACTCACGATTTCCGCAGCTTTTCGGCCAATTCATCGATCTTGCGCAGCCGATGGTTTACCCCGGATTTGCTTACTTTGCCTTTCAGCAGATCTCCGACCTCTTTGAGGTTCATATCCGGATGTTTGAGCCGGATCTCCGCCACTTCCCGCAGCTTGTCGGGCAAGTTGTCGAGCCCCACTTCCTTCTGCAGCAGCCGGATGTTGTCGATCTGCCGGACAGCGGCGCCGATCGTTTTGTTCAGATTGGCGGTTTCGCAGTTGACGAGGCGGTTCACAGAATTGCGCATATCCTTCATAATCCGGACGTCCTCGAACCGGAGCAGCGCTTGGTGAGCGCCGATCAGGCTTAGAAACTCGATGATCCTCTCGCCTTCCTTGATGTAGAGAACGAAGCCCTTTTTCCGCTCGATGCATCTGGCGTTCAGGTCGAACTCGTTGGCCAGCCGCACCAGCGCTTGACAGTGCTCCTCATACATCGAATAAATCTCCAGATGGTATGACGATCCCTCCGGATTGTTCACCGAGCCGCCTGCAAGAAAAGCCCCGCGCAAGTAAGCGCGCTTGCAGCAGCTGCGTTTAATAATTTCCGGCTCGATGCCCGGAGTGAACAAAAACCCTTCGGAGACGATGTGCAGCTCCGACAGGAGATCCTGCACTTGATTCGGTACGCGCACGATGTACACGTTGTTTTTTTTGAGCCGCATTTTCTTGCGGACGAGCAGCTCGGTATGCACCTTGAACGATTTTTTAAGCAGCGAATAAATGCGTCTGGCAATCGCGGCGTTCTCCGTCGAAATATCGAGGACGATCTTCTGGCTGGTCAACTGCACAGCCCCGTTCATGCGGATGAGAGCGGACAGCTCCGCTTTCTCGCAGCAGCGCTCCGACTCCATCATAGTCAGCTCTTTTTTCGTCTGGGCGGCGAAGGACATGGGAATCACCTCTTCTTGAACATCCAGCTCTCCACCAATTGATAAATATGTTGACTCAGCTTCTCTGCGTCATGACGCAGATAGGTCCGGAATAGAACGAGCTGGTCGGCAATGACCTTATATCCTTGCTTGGTCACTTCGTCCAAATCGAGCGAAACGATTTTGGCCCCCTGCTCGGCGTATTTGCTCTGCACCTGCTCCGGAATATCCCCGTTATTTACAATCACGTAATCGAACAGCTCGCTGCCGACGTGGTCGCGCACCGCTTTGAGATGGTCGCTGACCTTGTAATCGTCGGTTTCACCCGGCTGCGTCATCACGTTGCAAATAAAAATTTTGAGCGCATTCGACTCGATGATCGTTTGCGCGATTTCCGGCACCAGCAGATTGGGCAATATGCTCGTATACAAGCTTCCAGGACCGACCAGAATCGCGTCCGCCTCCCGCAGCGCCTCCAGCGCCTCGGGGAGCGCCCGCACGTCCTTCGGCTCGATAGACACCCGGTGTATGACGCCTCTTGCCTTCGGGATGTTGGACTCCCCCTCGACAATCGAGCCGTCCTCCATCAGCGCCCGCAGCACGATCGAGTGGTCGGAAGCCGGAAGAACGCGCCCCCGCACGGCCAGCACCCGGCTTAGCTCGCGCACGCCGGTGACAAAATCGCCGGTAATGTCGCACATGGCTGCCAACATTAGGTTACCCAAACTATGGCCTGCCAATCCGTTGCCTTTGTCAAAACGGTAATCGAGCAGCTGGCCGAGCAGCGGCTCCACGTCCGCCAGCGCAGACAGGACGTTGCGGATGTCGCCCGGCGGAATCATTTCCAGCTCCGACCGCAGGATGCCGGAGCTTCCCCCGTCGTCGGCTACGGTGACGATCGCCGTAATTTCCACAGGCTTATGCTTTAACCCGCGGAGCATAACCGACAACCCGGTCCCTCCGCCGATCACGACGATGCGCGGAATGTACGTTTCCCTCTCCCGGTCAAACGTCATTTCCTCACCTCAACCCGGTCGCGTTCGGAATCGCGGTGGCTGACCCGAACGACCTCCGTTTCGCTATTGCCCATCATTTTGCCGAGATACTCGGCAATCGCCACCGAACGGTGTTTTCCGCCCGTACAGCCGATGCCGATGACGATCTGGCTTTTGCCTTCTTTCTTGTACTGGGGAACGAGAAAGTGGAGCATGTCAAGCAGCTTCGCGAGAAACTCCTGCGTTTCGGTCCATTTCATGACATATTCGTACACATCCGGGTCCTGCCCGGTATTGGGGCGAAGATGGTCCACATAATGCGGATTCGGCAAGAAGCGGACGTCGAAAATAAGATCCGCGTCGATCGGAATACCGTACTTAAAACCGAACGACATGACGTTGATCGAAATACCGCTGTTTTCAAGGTTGGTGAACCGGGATATGATTTTTTCCTTCAACTGGGCCGGCTTCAGGTTGGATGTATCGATCACCTGCGTTGCCAGACCTTTGAGCTCCTCCAGCAGCTTGCGCTCCTGCTGAATCCCTTCCAGCGGGGCGCCCGTCCGGGCCAGCGGGTGCTTGCGCCGGCTTTCTTTATAACGCTGCACCAGCGCCGAATCCGTCGCGTCGAGGAACAAAATCTCGTGCGTCAGCGTATAGTTCTCGCTCAAGTAGCGCAGCGATTCGGACAGCGAAGTGAAAAACTCTCTCCCCCGCAGGTCGATGACCAGCGCAACTTTACCGATCCGGCCCTTGGACTGCTCGATCAGCTCGGCAAATTTGGGAATCAACACCGGAGGAAGGTTATCCACGCAAAAAAAGCCCAAATCTTCCAAGCTCTGCACCGCAATCGTCTTGCCGGCTCCGGACATGCCCGTAATGATGACCAGCTTTCCGAGAGTTTGCATATCTTCCATGGCTGCTCCTCCTGAGGACGCTCGGAGATCCGGTATATGGCTAGCGCGTCAGTAAAGGCCCTCCGGGTCCTGTTTAAATCCACGATTTAAAAGGGACCACGTAAACTCTACGGGCTCTTCACCGCCGCTTTGCCCCCCGGATTCCTCGCTAGTATATATCGGTTGGCGCTTTGAAAGTTATCGCGCCGATTGTTTATACGTGAGAATGCGGCCCGGGTTTCCGGGCTCCAGCGGGTGCCGGACCGATGCGCAGGCTCCGCGAGCCATGCAGATCCGTCAGTCCGCCTATTAGCTGTGCAGGTTGAGGCCTGCGGCGCCGACAACGCCGGCATCGTTGCCGAGAACGGCAGGAACGATGTCCACGCCTTCCTTGGCCGTTTCCTGCGCATGCTCGTTATAGTATTTGCGGATCGCATCGAACAGGATGTCGCCTGCCTTCGATACACCGCCACCCACGATAAAGCGCTGCGGGTTCAGAACGACGGAAATCGCCGCCATCGATTTGCCGAGATACAGCGCGGCGCGGTTAATGATCCGCAGCGCCGTTTCGTCGCCCGTTTTGGCCGCGTCAAACACATCTTTCGCCATAATGTTCTCAACAAGCGCCAGAGACGTATGCTCGCCCCGTTCCACGGCTTCTTTGGCCATGCGGATAATACCTGTCGCCGACGACACGGTCTCCAGGCAGCCTTTCTTGCCGCAGCCGCATTCGATCGCTTCCAGGTCGGGCACGACAACCATGTGGCCGAGCTCCCCGGCCATGCCGTTATAGCCCTGATAAATGCGGCCGTGGATGATGACCCCGCCGCCTACCCCGGTGCCCAGCGTGTAGCAGACAACATTCGGGATGCCGGCGCCTGCCCCGCTCCACGCTTCCCCGAGCGCAGCGACGTTGGCGTCGTTATCGATTTTGACCGTTTTGCCAAGCTTTTCTTCCAGAATCTTCTTGACCGGCACGTTGCGCCAGCCCAGGTTGGGCGACAGCTTGATGAAGCCTTCGGGAATATCCATGAACCCGGCGATTCCCGCACCGATGCCGGCGACTTGCTCCCATTCGTAGGGAGATTCGTCAACCAGCTTACGCACATACTGCGCGATATTTTCCAGTACTACCTCTGCGCCATGTTCGGTACCGGTCGGGCCTTCGTACGTTTGCAGCAGCTTGCCCTGCTCGTCGCACAATCCGACTTTAATCGCGGTTCCTCCCAGATCGACTCCTACATAAACACGTTCTCCCATACCTGTCGAATCACCTCGTACCCTATCCGTTATCTATAAGCTCCTGTTCCAACTATAAGCCAACCTACCTAGAAGGTCAAGATTAGCCAAGGGGAAGCTCAGGACTCCTCCGGGAGTGTGTCGAGAAAGTGTCAATGACCGCTTTCCCGCCGCCTAATCCCGGATAAACGCCCCGCTGAAGCTTCGTACGGAAGGTTATTTTTTAGATATAGAATTTATAAGTTATCAGCGGAGCTGATTGAATTCTATATCGCAGGAAAAACTTCCACTAAAACATGAATGTATCTTCCTCGAAAAGGCTTCGATAAGAAGTTTTTCTTATAAGCATGAAAAAGGCGCAGAACGCAGGGTTCCACGCCTGAATGGCGTTGTTACAGAGACTTGCTCCAGTCATGTACCATATGCCCTTCCAGGAACTTCTCGCAGTCGAGCGCCGCCATGCAGCCGCTGCCGGCCGCCGTAATCGCCTGGCGGTATTTGCTGTCCTGCACGTCGCCGCAGGCAAAGACGCCTTCCACGTTGGTCAAGGACGTTCCCGGCTTGACCAAAATGTAACCGACTTCGTCCGTGGCGATTTGCCCGCCGAGGAAGTCCGTGTTCGGTTTGTGGCCGATCGCCACAAAAATGCCGTCGGTTTCGAGAATTTCCTCTTCGCCGGTCTCGTTGTTTTTCACCTTCAAGCCGGTCACGCCCTTATCCCCGGAAATAACTTCCAGAGGCGTGCGGTTCAGGCTCCATGTAATTTTCTCGTTTTGGCGCGCACGCTCCTGCATGATCTTCGAGGCACGCAGCTCGTTTCTGCGGTGCACCAAGCGCACTTCCGTCGCGAAACGGGTCAGGAAGTTCGCTTCCTCCATGGCCGAGTCGCCGCCGCCCACAACAATAATCTTCTTGCTGCGGAAGAAGAAGCCGTCGCACGTTGCGCAGGTGCTGACGCCGCGGCCGATGCTTTCCTTCTCGTTCTTAATGCCGAGCAGCTTCGCCGAGGCACCGGTCGAAATGATAAGCGATTCGGATTCGATATCGCCAAGGCCTTCCACATTCAGCTTGAACGGACGCTTGGACAGATCGACCTTGTTGACCCAGCCGGTTTTGAATTCGGCTCCGAAACGCTCCGCTTGTTTCCGCATATTATCCATAAGCTCCGGACCCATGATCCCTTCGGGGAACCCGGGGAAGTTCTCGACTTCGGTGGTCGTCGTCAACTGTCCGCCTGGCTCCGGTCCTTCGATAACGAGCGGGTTCAGGTTGGCGCGGGCCAAATAAATGGCAGCCGTGAGTCCCGCCGGACCGGTACCGATTACGATCGATTTGTACATAGAGGTTCCTCCTATCGTATCTTCCTAATCTCTATATTAAGATTGAGACTCCATGCCGGTCAATTTTTTGAAAATGGCATCCATTTTCTCCTTTAAACCGCAAGCTTCATCGATCAGCTTCGCGTTCTTGCTCACCGTCGCAACCGATACCCCGTAACGCTGCGCCGCCTCGTGGTAACTGATCGGACGGCGGTGCATCTTTGCCGTCAAATATTCAAGCGCGGCCGCCCAGCCTTCGATCTTGGTCATCTTGGGCACGTTCGGAAACACCCGCGATAAATATTCTACCCAAAGCGTCTGCAAATCGTACTGCTGCACCATATCGTAACGCCGGGCCATGTGGCGAAGCGCCGTTTCCATGACGGTCTGCCACTTGCTCTCCCACACGGGAAGCCCGGGGGAGAACGGCGATGGCTCAACCGTCGTCCGCTTGCCGTTCAGCACGGCCGTCAGCGGTTCCTTTATCCCGATGCTGCGCAGCACGAAGATGGCCACTTGCTTCAAATAATCGTCCTCGTCCGGCAGCATGATAAATTCCGTGAGCGCGTCCTTCACTTCGTCGTCCGCAATCAGGCCAAACGCTTGGATGACCTGAAGCTTCGTATCTCCGTCGCCATGACGCAGCGCCCAGAAGAACGACGAACGGACAAGCGGATCACGCTTCATATGCTCCGGAAGACCGCCCTCGGCGCGCTCCAGCCCGCGAAATTGTTCCTCGAACGGCAGATGGTAGTGATAGCTGACTGAAGGTTTTCTTGCTTCCTCCCGGTGCTTATCCAGCAAATTCATATAAAACTTCGGGATTTCCGAGCCCGGATCGAATTTCTCCGCCTGCTTCCACTGCCGCTGCGCTTCTTCATACCGCCCCGTATTGTAAGCGGCTACGGCAGTATAATGGAACAGACAGGGGTCAAGAGCCGCCTCGCCCGTTTTCAACAGCCGCTTGAACAGACGGAACGCTTTCTCATGCTCGTTTAAGATCCCCATCGTCGTGGCTAGCTTAAATACGTGGTCCTGATGGAACGGATACGTTTTGCGCAGCACCTCAAGCAATTCTTCCAGGCTCTCCCTGTCGCCGAAATGCTGATAAAAGATCGCCAGGTTACAGAGCGCATGCAAATTGCCGGGCTCCATCTCCAGCACCTGCCGGATCATGTCGACCGACTTGTCGAAATGTCCCATATAATAGTATGCCAAGGCCAAATTGTTGCGCGCAGCCATAAAATCGGTATGCTTGCTAATAATATTTTCCAACAGGCGAACCGCTTCGGAGAACTTTCCCTCCTCCAGCATCGAGCGCGCCCGGTCGTGATCGAACAAGCCTTCCCGGCTCTTGATCGTAGACAGCTTCGCAGGGCGGTCCAGCTCGTAGCTGAGCAGCTCCATCATTTCCTCGGATTCCTCCAGAAACTGTCCGGTCGGATCGTTCTCAAGGTAATGAATGATTGCTTTTTCCGCCGACTCGTAATTTTCCATATTGGCGAAATTGTTCGCCATATAGAAGTAGCATTCCGTCATCGTCGGATCGATCCGGTCCAGTACGTGCTGCAAAATGCGGTTGGATTCCTCGTAATTTCCCATCTCGGACAGCAGTCCGGCCAAGTTGCAGTGATTGACCGGATTTTCCGGCTCGTACTCGGCTGCACGACGAAAATATTTCAATGCCTTATCATAATGATAACGGTCCAAGGACTGAACGGCTTTTTCGAAAAAGAACGTGGCATCCATTTTCATCGGTACGACATTGGTGCTGGGTTTCGGCAGCACACGTTTTTTCTTCTCCATAATTCAGGCACCTCCGTGACCCGTCCGGAATTACATGAGAAACCCGCCTGTGCATTCAGAGCTTCATTTCTACATCGCCGGAGTAATAATGATTCCTAAGTATAACACAATCCGGCCCAAAACCGTAAGGTTTCGACAGCCGGAGTCGTGTGGTAAAAATTATTATACGCCGCCGTATTTAAACAGCGAGCTGAGCGAGCCGCCGGACATGATGATGTTGATCGCGTCCGAAAGCAGATGGGCAACGGAGAGCACCCGGAATCGGTTCGGATGGCTGTCCGGAATAGCGATGGAGTCCGTAATGACGACTTCTTTAATGTTCGGATGATCCAACCGCTGCAAGGCCGGGCCGGAGAATACCGGGTGGGTCGCACAGACGTAAGCGTCGTGAGCCCCGCGTTCCTTCAGGCCTTCCACGACGTTGACGATGGTCGAGCCGGTATCGATCAGATCCTCGATGATGATCGGCGTGCGGCCGGCTACGTCCCCGATGACATGCGTAATGACCGCTTCGTTGTGAGCGGGTCTTTTCTTGATCATCATCGCAAACGGCGCATCAAGGATGTTCGCCATCTTCTCGGCCGTCGTCGCGCGTCCCGCGTCCGGGGAAACGATGATTGGGTTTTGAATGTTAAGCTTTTTAATATAATCGCTGACCAAATCCAGCGCCGTCAAATGATCCACAGGAATGTTGAAGAAGCCTTGAATTGCCGGGGCATGCAGATCGATCGTGATGACACGGTCCGCACCCGCCGCCGTCAGCAGGTCCGCCACCAGCTTGGCCGAGATCGGTTCCCGAGGCGCGGCTTTGCGCTCTTGGCGGGAATAACCATAGTAAGGGACGACAAGATTGATCGTTCTCGCCGAAGCCCGTTTGGCGGCGTCCATCATCACGAGAAGCTCCATGAAATTCTCGTTGATCGGATGAGAGAACGTTTGCACCAGAAACACGTCGCAGTTCCGGATGCTTTCTTCGTAGAGACAATAAATTTCCCCGCTCTTGAATCGGGAAAGCTTGATTTTGCCGAGCGGCACTTTAAGCTCTTCGCATATGCGCTCCGCCAGTTTCGGGTTGGACGAACCCGAGAAAATCTTCATTTTGTCGCTGTACATGGTTACCTCCGCTTTTGCTTATGTTACAATGGGTCATTCGACGATGGATGGACCTTCAAAAAGGCTCCGGTTGGCCGGTTTACACAATATTTAAAATGCCCACGTCCCCATTATACATGAAATGAAGCGAATCCAATAGGCACCATGGCGCGTTTCCTGCTTTTAAATGTGGCTAATTCGTTAAATCCTGCCTGCCGCAGCAGATCGGTTGCCTGATCAAGGTACTGTGCGAGCCGGTCCGGCTGGTGCGCGTCCGATCCGAGCGTTACAGGAATTCCCAGCTCGCGGGCGTACTCCAGCATGCGTCGGCTTGGGAACATTTCCCCCGCAGGCATGCGCAAGCCCGATGCATTCAGCTCGATGGCCATGCCTGCCTCCCGGACGGCTTCCAGCGCCTGACGCTCCAAGTGCTCCACGCTCTGCTCCGGCTTGAACCCGAATCGCTTGATCACGTCGATATGCCCGATGTAGTCGTAGAAGCCGGTCTGGCACGCTTTGCAGACGGCGTCGTAATATTGAACGTAGACCTCGTAGGCGTCCCGCTCCTTCCAGCCGTCCGTCTGCCGGTGATCCGTAATGTCCCATTCGCCTAGAAAATGAACGGACCCGATCACATAATCCCACGGATAGGCTTTGATGATCCGCTCGATCTCCGCTTCGTACCCTTCGATATAATCGCCTTCAAGTCCGACCCGGATGTCGATCCGATCTTTGTATTTATGCTGCAAGCGCAGCGCTTCTTCCACATAATTCGGCAGTTCGTCCATCGGCATGGCCATGCCCGGATAATAGGAAGCCGGGTCCACATGCAGCAAGGGCATGTGATCGGACAGCCCCAATTGGGTCAATCCGATCTCAATGCCCTTCAGCACGTACTCCTCCAGCTCTCCCGACGCATGTCCGCACCGCACGTGGTGCGTATGATAATCGATGCGCATCGAGCGTGTTCTCCTTTTCAGCGGAAGAGGGCGGCAGGGCCATGCGGCCTGCCCCTCCTTCGTCGCCGTTATTTTTTGTTATTGTGGCGGCAGTCCAGCTCGCGCATAACCTCGTCCAGCGGCAGCTTCGCTTCGCGCAGCAGCACCATCAGATGGAAAATCAGGTCGCTCGCTTCGTACCGCAGCTCGTCGTTATCGCGGTTTTTGGCCGCGATGATGACCTCGGCCGTTTCCTCGCCGACTTTTTTCAATATTTTATCGATGCCTTTTTCAAATAAATACGTCGTGTACGCGCCTTCCGGACGTTCCGCGTCGCGCTGCGCGATCACCGACTCCAGTCGGCCGAGCATGGCAAAACGGTCCGCGGACTGCGATTCCGCTGCCGCTTCCCTGCCGTCCGCCAAAGCCCCGGGCTTCACTTCGTTGTGGAAGCAGCTATAACGCCCGGTATGACAAGCCGGACCTGTTTGATCCACAAGCACCAGCAGCGTGTCGCCGTCGCAATCGTATTTCAAAGCCTTGACCTTCTGCACATGGCCGGACGTCGCGCCCTTATGCCACAGCTCGCCGCGCGAACGGCTCCAAAACCACGTTTCGCCCGATTCCAGCGTCCGCTTCAGCGACTCCTGATTCATGTAGGCCATCATCAGCACGTCTTTGCTTGCCGCATCCTGCACGATGGCCGGCACGAGGCCGCTCGCGTCCCATTTGATGGCCGCATCCTCTAAGGTTCCTGCCGTTTGCCCGCTCACCGGACTTCCACTCCTTTATGCCTGAGGTCGTCCTTAACCTCTCGGATCGTCATCTCTTTATAGTGAAAAATGGTGGCGGCCAGTCCTGCGTCCGCCTTGCCCTCCGCAAACACGTCGTAAAAGTGCTCCTTCTTGCCCGCCCCGCCGGAAGCGATCACCGGAATCGATACGAGCTCCGAAACCGCCCGGGTGAGCCGCAGGTCAAAGCCGTCCTTCGTGCCGTCCGCATCCATGCTCGTCAGCAAAATTTCGCCGGCGCCGAGCTCTTCGATCCGCTTGGCCCATTCGAGCGCCCGGATGCCCGTAGCGTTGCGGCCGCCGTGGGTGACCACTTCCCATTCGTTCCACTCCGGGTTGTACCGGGCGTCGATCGCCACGACGATGCATTGCGAGCCGAAGCGGCGCGCCCCGTCGGACACGAGCTGGGGATTGCGGACCGCGGCCGTGTTAATGCCGATTTTGTCCGCGCCCGCCCGCAGCAGCCGCTTCATGTCGTCCACGCTCGATATTCCGCCGCCGACCGTGAACGGGATCGTGACTTGGCCGGCCGTCTGCTGCACGACGTTGACCATCGTCGCCCGTCCCTCATGGGAGGCGGAGATGTCCAGGAACACCAGTTCGTCGGCTCCTTCGCGGTCGTAGAGCGATGCGAGCTCGACCGGATCGCCGGCATCGCGCAAATTGACAAAATTGACTCCCTTGACGACCCGCCCGTCCTTGACGTCGAGACAAGGGATGATCCGTTTGGCCAGCATATGCCTTCCCCCTTTCTGCCATTACACCCGTCCGTGCGCTTCCTCCAGCTTGATGCTGCCGGTATACAGCGCCTTGCCGACGATCGCGCCGCCTACGCCGTCCGCCGCATGCTGCGCCAGCCGCTCCAGATCCTCGTAACGGCTTACGCCGCCGGAAGCGATCACCGACTGCCCCGATACCTTCGCCAAATGGACGATCGCTTCCACGTTCGGACCGCCCATCATGCCGTCGCGCGAAATGTCGGTAAAAATAAACGTCTTCGCGCCTTCCTTCGCCAGCTCTGCGGCAAGCTCATCCGCTTTGACCGCGGACGTTTCGAGCCAGCCGCGAGTCGCCACATACCCGTCCCGGGCGTCGATGCCGATAGCGACTTTGTCCCCGTGCTTCTGAAGCACCCGGCTCACAAAGTCGCGGTTTTCGATCGCCGCCGTCCCGAGAATGATGCGCGAAACGCCGAGCGACAAAATATGATCCACGTCCGCTTCCGTGCGCAAGCCGCCTCCGAGCTGAACCGGAACGTTAACGGCCTTGGCGATCTCGCCGACCAGCTTGTCGTTGACCGGGTAGCCCGCCTTCGCTCCGTCCAAATCGACGAGATGAATCCATTTGGCCCCTTGGGCTTCCCAAGCTTTGGCGACCTCCAGCGGATTTTCGTTATATACGGTTTCCTGATTGTAATCGCCCTGAATCAGGCGCACGCACTTGCCCCCGCGAATGTCGATGGCGGGATAAATGATGAATGAAGACATGAAAACGTTCCTCCAACCTTGGAAATATGAATCGCGCCGATCGTTTGAAAGCCAGGCCCGGCGTACCGGAGCCAAGCGCATGGCGGCTGGCGAAGCGCGTCTATTTTCGCGTACACAGCGCAAGAAAATTACCGAGCAGCTTCATGCCGACGCTGCCGCTTTTCTCGGGGTGAAACTGCATCCCGAATACGTTGTTGCGGCCGACAATGGCCGTCACCTGCTGATGGTAATCCGTCACCGCCAGCAGATCGCCCGGCTGCTCCAGCTTTACGTGAAACGAGTGGACAAAGTACACGTGCCCCTCTTCTACCTCTTCAAACAGCGGGCTTTCCTGCCGGAATTCGAGTTTGTTCCACCCCATATGAGGTACCTTATAATCGCCTTGGAAGCGGACGACGTCGCCGGGCAGCAGGTTCAGCCCCTCATGCAGGCCATGCTCCTCGCTGCGGGTAAACAAAAGCTGCATGCCCAGGCAGATGCCGAGCAGCGGCTTGCCGCTTGCCGCATAACGCTGGACGGCCGCATCCAGCTTCGATTCGCGCAGATGGTCCATCGCGTCGCCGAACGCCCCGACACCGGGAAGAATGGCTCCTTCCGCCCGAAGCAATTCCTGCTCGTCCGAAACGATGACGCCGCGGTAACCGAGCCGTTCCACCGCCGAAGCGACGCTGTGCAGGTTGCCCATGCCGTAATCGATGATGGCGATCATGGATTACAGGACCCCTTTCGTCGACGGCACGCCCTGTACGCGGGGATCGATGCTCGTCGCTTCGTCGAGCGCCCGTCCGAGCGCCTTGAATACCGCTTCGACCATATGGTGCGTGTTATGCCCGTAGTGTACGATCACATGCAGCGTAATCCGCGCTTCCAGCGCAAACTTCCACAAAAACTCGTGCACCAGCTCCGTCGTAAAGCTGCCGACCGTCGCCGACGGATATTGGGCCCGGTACTCCAAATGCGGCCGGTTGCTGATATCGATCGCCACCTGCGCCAGCGCTTCGTCCATCGGGATAAATACGTTGGCGTACCGCTTGATTCCCTTCTTGTCGCCGAGCGCCTCGCGCAGCGTCTGTCCGAGGCAGATGCCGATATCCTCGACCGTATGGTGATCGTCGATCTCGACGTCGCCTTTGGCGTCCACCTTCAAATCGAACTGTCCATGCTTCGTGAACAGATCGAGCATATGATTCAAGAACGGCACATCCGTTTCGATCTCGGATACGCCGGTACCGTCTACGTTGAATGCGAGCCGGATGTCCGTCTCGTTCGTTTTGCGCGCGATTTCGGCCTGGCGCCCGGCCCCCTGTTGGTTTTGCTCAGCCACGCTGGTCCCCTTCTTTCCTCAAGCGAATTTCGATTGCCCGCGCATGCGCGTCCAGCCCTTCGTGACGGGCCAGCGTTATAATCTTCTCCCCATCGCGCAGCAGTGCTTCCTTGCTGTAATAAATGACGCTCGACTTTTTCAGAAAATCGTCTACGTTCAGCGGCGACGAGAACCGTGCCGTGCCGTTCGTCGGCAGCACGTGGTTCGGTCCCGCAAAATAGTCTCCCACCGGCTCCGAGCTGTAAGGCCCGAGGAAAATCGCCCCGGCATTCTCGATCCGGCTCAAATAATCGAAAGGCTCGCGCACGATGATTTCCAGATGCTCCGGCGCCAGCCGGTTCACGACGCAGACGCCTTCCGCGAGGCTGTCCACGGTCAGAATCGCGCCGTAATCGCGAATCGATTGCTCGGCAATACCGCGCCGCGGCAGCTCGCTCAGCTGACGGTCCACCTCCAGGCGGACCGCTTCGGCCAGCTCCTGCGACGGCGTGACGAGAATGGCCGAGGCCATCTCGTCGTGCTCGGCCTGCGACAGCAGGTCCGCCGCTACATAAGCGGCGTCCGCCGTCTCGTCCGCCAAGACGACGATCTCGCTCGGCCCGGCGATGCTGTCGATGTCCACCGCACCGAACACGCTGCGCTTCGCCAGCGCGACATAGATGTTGCCGGGGCCGACGATTTTGTCCGCCGCCGGAATCGACTCCGTCCCGTACGCCAGCGCAGCTACCGCCTGCGCGCCGCCGACGCGGTAGATTTCGCGCACGCCCGCTTCCGCGGCCGCGACGAGGATGTGCGGGTCGATACCCTCCACCCCGGCCGTGGCTGGAGGCGTCACCATCACGATTTCGGGCACGCCTGCGACCTGCGCCGGAATCGCGTTCATCAGCACCGACGACGGGTAAGCCGCCTTGCCGCCGGGCACATACAGTCCGACCCGGCGCAGCGGACGGATCACTTGGCCGAGAATGCTGCCGTCGGCTTGCAGATCCATCCACGAATTGCGCATTTGCTTCTCATGGAAGCGGCGCACATTTGCGGCCGCTTCGCGCAGCGCCGTCAGGAAGCTCTCGTCCACCTGCGCATAGGCCGCTTCAATCTCCTCCTGCGCAACGCGCAGCTCCTCGATCTTGACGCCGTCAAACTGTTGTGCGAACTTGCGCAGCGCGGCATCCCCGTCCCGGCGCACCTCTTCGATGATGCGCTTTACGCTTTCGTTTTGCTCGGGCGTGCCGTATTCGACCTCCCGCTGCAGCGAAAATTCCGATGCGGGCATTACTCTCATGACCGCAGCCTCCTTTGATGTATGCAAATTCCTGATTCTCTCTTTCGGTAAGGCTATGCCTTTGCCGCCACAGCGGCAATAACCGGCTGCAGCCGGTCGCAGAGCGCCTGAATGGCGCCGTTTTTCATCCGGTAGCTGACGCGGTTGGCAATGAGCCGGCTCGTAATCGCAAAAATCTGCTCATGCTCAGCCAGCCCGTTTTCACGGATCGTGCTGCCGGTCTCCACCATATCGACGATCCGGTCCGCCAGGCCGATCAGCGGGGCCAGCTCGATCGAGCCGTTCAGCTTGATGACCTCCACCTGCTGCCCCCGTTCCCGAAAATATTGCGAGGCCACGTTCGGATATTTCGTCGCCACCCGCGGGTTCAGCGTCGGCTGCCAATCCGGCAGTCCTATGACGGACATGCGGCAGCGGGCAATCCCGAGGTCAAGCAGCTCATATACATCCCGGTTCTCCTCCATCAGCACGTCTTTGCCGACGACGCCGATATCCGCCACCCCGTATTCCACATAGGTCGGCACGTCGACCGGCTTCGCCATGATGAACTCCATCCTCGCCTCCGGAACGGCAATAATCAGTTTGCGCGAGTCGTCCGTCTCTTCGGGGATATGGAGCCCCGCTTCGCGGAACAGCTTGGAAGCTTGTTTATAAATACGCCCTTTGGGCATGGCCACCTTCAATATTTCCTGCATGCGCTGCCCTCCTTACTCTGTAAACCGTATGATGTCGCTATAGCGGGAGCCGTACACCTGCAGCACGCCGTCTGCTTGCCGAATCGCATCCGGCCCTTGTTGTCCGTCTTCCAGAAGACGCGTCTCCGCAATAAAACCTTCCCGTGAGCGGTACGCCCTTGCCTTAGCCAATGCCTCCGTCCGATGACGGTCCGTATAGACGATCAGCACGCGCTGCAGGGCTTCCTCCGTTTTGCTTTTTCCGATCACTTCGAGGATCCGGTTCGTCTTCAGCCCGAACCCCGTCGCCGGCGCCGGACGCCCGAACTGTGCCAGCAGGTTGTCGTATCGTCCCCCGCTGCATACGGGAAAGCCCAGGTCCGCAGCGTAGCCTTCGAACGTCATCCCCGTATAATACGAGAAATCGCCGATCATCGTCAGATCGATCAGCACATGCTCGCTGACGCCATACGCCTCCAGCACGTCCCAAATTTCGCACAGATGCGCAATCGCATGCTGGGCCACAGGGTCTTTTGTCACCTGCCGCGCCTGACGGCAAATCTCCTGCCCGCCGCGCAGCCGGAGAATGCCTTCCAGCTCCTCCTGCACCTCGCGAGGAAGACCGAGCGACTTGATCGTCTCCCGGTAACCGACGTGGTCGCGGCTGAGCAGGCACGCTTTCAGCGCAGTCTGCGCGTCCTGACGCTGCCGCAGCGTCTCCTGGAACAAGCCGTTGAGGAAGCCCACATGGCCGAGGGCGATCTTGAACTGCTGCACACCGGCCGCCTGTAAACAAGCGATGGCCAGGGCGATCACTTCGGCATCGGCTTCGCTGGAAGCATCGCCGATAAGCTCCACGCCCGTCTGGAAAAATTCCGCATCCCGTCCCGCCTCGGCTTCGAATGCCCGAAACACGTTCGCTTGATACGAGAGCCGCAGCGGAAACGGATGCTCCTTGAGCAGTGAGGAGGCGACGCGGGCGATCGGCGCAGTCATATCGGATCGCAGCACAAGGGTCGTGCCGTTCCGGTCCAGCAGCTTGAACAGCTTTTTGTCCTCCGTCGAGCTGGCGACCCCGACGGTATCATAATACTCGAGAGTAGGAGTAATAATTTCTCTATAGCCCCAGCGCTCCATGCACTGCATGACTTTATATTCGATGCTGCGGAGCTTGGCCGCCGCTTCGGGGAGGTAATCTTTTACGCCTGTCGGCTTTTCAAACACCTTCGGTTTGGACACCGTCTTCACCCTGCTATCTCTAATTTTGCTTTAGTGCGCTACCATACTACCAAAATAAAGAATGTAATCGTAAGTTTATCACGGGAACGCTTGATTCGTCAATGATCCGATTGCATGGAGCCTGTTGCGCGAATAAAGACAAGAGCATATAATAACAATACAAGGGAGCAACGGCTGCCACCGTGCTCCCGAGGTACAATAACCGCTTCAAAGGCGGTCGGCTGAATAAGGAATGATCGTGAAATAGACCGTATTCCCTGTGTGATGGGCGGTCTATTTCTTTTTGTTTTGGATAAGAGCGACGATGATGTTAACTACCAGCGTGAGCAGCGCAACAAGCAGCATCCCGAAGCCGATCATTAAAGTCAGCGTGTCCTTAACCTCCACAGGCATCACCTCCCTTCCGGGAGATTAGCCGACCGCCCTTGCAAGCCTTTTTTTTATTGTACAAGCCGTATTATAGAGCATAATGTTAACTTTTGCAAAATATTAAATTCGCTATTTGTAAAAAATTCTGCCGACTCATCATTCCGGCTCCGTTTTGCGCACATCCTCCCGGATCACCCGAAGCGGATTCCCCGCCACAAAGCTGTACGGCGCCACGTCTTTATGCACGACCGAGCCGGCGCCCACAATCGCATGATCGCCGATCGTCACTCCGGGCAAAATCGTCGTATTCGCTCCGATCATCACATGAGAGCCGATCTTCACCCGGCCGAGCCGGTATTCCTTGATCAAATATTCATGCGTCAAAATCGTCGAATTGTAACCGATAATCGTGTTGTCCCCAACCTCGATCTTCTCCGGAAAAAAAACATCCACCATCACCATCAACGCAAAGGAGGCATGCTCCCCTACCTTCATTCCCAGCACACGTCGGTAAATCCACCGTTTCAGCGGCAAGGAGGGAGCATACCTGGAAATCTGAATAAAAATAAAATTGCGGACCGCCTTGAAACGGCTGATCGTCTTATAAACCTGCCACAGCGAGTTCGGCCCTTCCACCGGATATTTCTCCGTGTTTCTCAAGCGCTATTTCCCCTCGATCCCGACAGTCGGCACAATATCGCGCATATCTTGAATCATATAAGTCGGGTTGTACTGTTTCAAATATTCGGTTCCTTTCAGCGACCATGCCACCGCCACCGACGGAATGCCCGCATTGCGCGCCGCTTCGATATCGTAATGGCTGTCGCCGACCATGAGCGCGGACGAGAGGTCGCCGCCAAGCTCCCGGATTGCTTTGTGAATCCCTTCCGGGTCCGGCTTCGCTTTGCCGACGTCGTCCACCGTTACGATCGTGTCGAAGTAGTCGTACAGCCCCGTCAGCTTCAGCCCCATTTCCGTCGTCTGCCGGATTTTGCTTGTCACTACACCCAGCTTGACGCCGGCGGCATGAAGCTGGGCCAGCGTCTCCCGGACATAGGGAAATTCCCGTACCAGTTCGTCATGATGCGCAATGTTAAACGCCCGGTACTTTTGCACCAAATCGTCCACCTGCTCCCGGCCGGAAAAGAACATCATCTGCTCGAGCAACGGCCGTCCCATGTTCGGAACAATATGTTCCCGGGTAACCGGCTCCGCGGTTATTCCTTCAAATGTATGCAAGAACGACTGAATAATAAGCTCGTTCGTATCGACAATCGTTCCGTCCAGATCAAATAACACGGTTTGTATCATGCTGTTACTCCTTTGCCTTTACGTCTGCTTCCTTGCCTCTGTCCGGCCCAGTCTCCATACCGCCGGCTGCGCCCGTTCCCTCCGCCGCTTGTCCGATCCGTACGATAGGATCGCTATATCGCTCCGAAGCTGCGCCCGTCCGGCGGCGTACGATAATAAGCGCAATCGCGGCCAGCACGATCAGCACCGCCAGAAGCTGCGAGATCCGCACGTTGCCTCCGTAGGTCATGAATCCGGGCTCGAAGCCGAATGCTTTCATCGGCGACCACATGCCGTTCATCAGAGCGGCCAGCCAGCTTGGTCCCGTAAAATCAAGGCTATCCGTCCGCAGGCCCTCGACGAAAAACCGCCCGATCGAATACCAGATGAAATAACTGAAAAAGAGCTCTCCCGCCCGCAAAAACGAACGCCGACGCAGCACGAACAGCAGGAGGAGTCCCGCGACGTTCCAAAGCGACTCGTATAAAAACGTCGGATGATAGTACTGCCCTTCAATCAGCATTTGATTGACGATCCAATCCGGCAGATGCAGGTTGTTTCTGAGGAACGACTCCGCCACCGGACCGCCGTGCGCTTCCTGATTGATGAAGTTGCCCCAGCGCCCGATCGCTTGTCCGATAATTAACCCCGGCGCGCAAATATCGGCAATGCGCCAGAACGAATAGCCTTTCCTTCGTACGTAAATGACCGCCGCGATAATCGCGCCGATCAGCGCTCCGTAGATGGCAATCCCGCCTTCCCAAACAGCAAAGACTTTCCACAGATTATCTTGGTAGTCCTCCCATTTGAAAGCGACATAGTAAATTCTTGCGCCAATGATCGCCGACGGGACCCCGATCAGCACCAGATCCATGAAGAAGTCCGGAGACATGCGGAACCGTTTGCCTTCTCGAATCGCGAGCAGCAGACCGACCAGCGCCGCCGTCCCTAAGATGATGCCGTACCAACGGACGCTTAACGGACCGATGGCAAAAGCAATCGGATTAATCGCGAGAAACATGCTTGTGACTCCTTCCTTATGCTTAAAAATTGTCCGCCCCTCAAATCGGGGCTTCCCCTTACAAATCGTCCATGTCCTCGGCCAGCGACTCGGTCAATTTATTCGTAAACTGCAGGGCAGCGTTATAGCCCATCCGTTTCAAGCGGTAGTTCATCGCCGCAACTTCAATAATAACCGCCAAGTTTCGTCCCGGCCGAACCGGAATCGTCACGAGCGGGATATTCGTATCAATAATCTGGGTCGTTTCCTCGTCCAGCCCGAGCCGGTCGTACTGCTTGTCCTGCTGCCATGTCTCCAGTTTGACGACCACCGATATTTTCTTCTCGGTACGCACCGCACCGGCGCCGAACAGCGTCATGACGTTAATAATCCCGATGCCGCGGATTTCAAGCAGGTGCCGGATTAATTCAGGCGCATTGCCGATCAGCTGATGGTCGGCCGTTTGACGGATTTCCACCGCATCGTCCGCGATCAGCCGGTGTCCCCGCTTCACCAGTTCCAAAGCCGTTTCGCTTTTGCCGATCCCGCTGGACCCGGAAATCAGCATGCCGATACCATATACATCAACCAGCACCCCATGAATCGTCGTCGTAGGGGCGAGCCGGTTTTCCAGAAAGTTCGTTACGCGGCTGGCCAAAATGGTCGTCGCCATCGCCGTCCGAACGACCGTGATCTGATGGTCGTTGGCCGCGGCAAGCAGCTCGATGGGCACGTCCATCCCCCGGCTGATAATAATGCAGGGCGTCTCCTCCGGCGCACACAGCCGGTGCATCCGGTCCATCCGCTCCTCCGACGACAACCCGTCAAAAAATGTAAGCTCCGTTTTGCCGAGAATTTGGACCCGGTCCGTCGGATGGAATTCGTAATATCCGGCCATCTCGAGCCCGGGACGGTACAAATCCGCCGTGACGATCGGACGCTTCAGTCCCTCTTCGCCGCAAACAATTTCCAGATGGAACTCTCTCACCAAATCCGATACTTTCACTTTTTTCGGCATCGCGATCTTTCTCCTTTTTATTCCCAATATCCTCATCCTAAAGGAATCAGCCGCATAAATCAACCGGAAGAGGCCGTGCGAAGCCCTCTCACCTGCTGAACGAACCGGTCCAGCGCAAGCGTTCCCGCCCGCTCCTCGCCTTGAATCAGCGACAGCAAACGTGTCAGCCGCTGGCCGCGAATCCGCAGCTCCTTCAGCTCTTCCGTCGCAAGCATTCGTCCTACGGTCCAGCGCGACAATACGGCAATGCCGAGTCCCGCCGCCACCGTCTCCTTGACGCCTTGCGTACTGCTCAGCACGTAAGCCCGCTGCACCCGCAGTCCCCACTCGCGGATCAGCCGGTCGCTGTAGGCCCGCGTACCGGAGCCGACCTCGCGGAAGATCCAGACTTGATCCTGCAAAGCCTCCGGCGTCACTTCCCGGTACGCCGCAAGCGGATGGCCCGCCGGAACGGCAACGATCATCTCGTCCTCCATGAACGTCTCCGAGCGGATTCCCGTCCGCTGCAGCTCCCCTTCGACCAGCCCGACCTCCAGCTCGTGCGTTTGCACAAGCCGCTCGATCTCATCCGTATTGCCGACGGTAACCTGTACCTCCACCCCCGGATACAGACGTGCATAGTTGGCCAGCAGCTTAGGCAAAAGAAACTCTCCGATCGTAAAGCTCGCTCCGACGCTCAAACTGCCGGAGACGACCTGGTTCAGCCTGTCGATCTCATGCTTGGCCGTTTCGTATTGCAGCAGTATCGCCTTCGCTTGACGGTATAGGATTTCCCCGGCCTCCGTCAGCTTCACCCGCTTCGACGAACGATGGAGCAGCTTCGTCCCGAATTCGTTTTCCAGGCTGCGGATATGCATGCTGACCCCTGGTTGAGACAAGTGCAGCAGCTCCGCGGCTCGCGAAAAATGCTGCAGCTCCGCCACCGTCACAAACACTTTCAATTGCTCGATGCTCATGAATTTCCCCGCTCCCTCGTTCTTCGTACAGCCGCGCTGCCCGGTCGAACCTTCATTCCTAGTGGCTACGCCTAGCATATCGCGATTTTCTATCCAATACCAGCCGCACAAAAAAAGGCCAGCCCGTCAGGACTGACCTTTTATTCCGTACGATCCGCATTAAGCGTTCAGCAAAATGGAATTCGTCGTATCTTTATCGAAGAAGTGAACTTTGTTCATGTCCACAGCGAGCTTCACATTGGAGCCTTCTTTGGCGTTCGAGCGGCCGTCTACACGAACGACGACCATTTGGCTGCCGAGTCCGCTCAGGTGCAAGAGCATTTCATGACCGAGGTTCTCCGCTACTTCCACGTGTGCGTTGACGATGGTGTTCGGAGAAGCTTCCATAAAGATCGCTTCTTCGTGGAAATCTTCCGGACGTACGCCCAGCACGACTTCCTTGCCGGCATACCCTTTTTCGCGGAGGATTTTGGCTTTGCCTTCCGGTACTTCGACATTAAAGCCCGATGCCTTAAAGTACAAGCTGCCGCCTTGTTCAGCGAATCCGCCGTGAATGAAGTTCATGGACGGGGAACCGATAAAGCCCGCTACGAACATGTTCACCGGATAGTTGTAAATGTCCTCCGGAGATGCCGCTTGTTGAATGATGCCTTTATCCATAACGACGATCCGGTCGCCCATCGTCATCGCTTCCGTTTGGTCGTGCGTTACGTAGATGGTCGTCGTTTCAAGACGTTTTACGAGCTTCGTGATTTCGGCGCGCATTTGTACGCGCAGCTTTGCGTCCAAGTTGGACAGCGGTTCGTCCATCAGGAACACTTGCGGCTCGCGGACGATGGCCCGTCCCAAGGCAACCCGCTGACGCTGACCGCCGGAGAGCGCCTTCGGCTTGCGGTCGAGCAAGTGCTCGATATCGAGAATTTTTGCCGCTTCGCGCACGCGGGCGTCGATGTCGGCTTTTTTGAATTTACGCAGCTTCAAACCGAATGCCATGTTTTGATAAACGTTCATATGGGGATACAATGCGTAGGATTGGAATACCATCGCAATATCGCGGTCTTTCGGAGCGACGTCGTTCACGAGACGGTCGCCGATATACAGTTCGCCTTCCGTGATTTCCTCCAACCCGGCGATCATCCGCAGCGTCGTGGATTTACCGCAACCGGAAGCGCCTACCAGAACCAGGAATTCCTTGTCCTTAATATCGAGATGGAAGTCTTTCACCGTTGCTTCTTCTGCGCCCGGATATTTTTTGACGATGTGATTCAAACGTACACCTGCCATGATTGATTCCCCCTACGAATTGGTATCGAGTTATTGCTTAAATCATACCGTAACAAGGCAAATCGTGACTATGCACAATCTTCACAAAAAAATTACTTTCTTTTCGTTACTTTGTACAATAGCATCGCGATCTTCACAAGCACCGCGTTGTTGAACGTCCGCACGTCCAATCCCGTCTCCTGCTTGAACTTGTCCAAGCGGTAGAGCAGCGTATTGCGGTGAATATAAAGCTTTTTGGCCGTCTCGCTGACGTTGCAGTCCAGTTGGAAAAACTGCTCGAGCGTCGTCATCGTCTCCGCGTCGAACGCCGCGTCGAGCCGTTTCAGCACCCGTTCCAGAAAGCTTGTTTTTTCCGCTTCCGGCACCAGATGCACCAGCCTTTCCAATTGAAGCTCCCATGGCATATGCATGTTGCTGCCCACATGATACGTGCGCCCCAGCATCATCGTCTCCCGGAGTTGAAGCACTGCGCCGTATAACGATTTGGCCGGCATGATCGGATAATGAATGGCCAGGTGGCATTCGCCTACCCATTCATTCTCGAGCATTTCGTGCAAGCCGTAGCCGATGGCCGCCAGCCGGTCTTCTATCGTTTCACCGTCCGAGTCTTCCTTATCGTCTCCGGAATCCATCGCCATAATTTTTTCCGAGCCGAGAATGAGCCATTCTTTCTCCGTCAGAGGAATCAAGGTCATATCCGCATCGAAAAACGACTCCAGCAGCCTCTTCAGTTCCCGGTCGTGCGCCCGCCGCGAGGTCGTGTAATCCCCATACAACAGCAGCGGAATTTTCTTGGAGTAAAGCGATAGCTGCGACACGAGCGAATCGGGCATCTCGGCCTGCGTCAAGCCGAGCTCCTGCTGCGTGCGAAGCCAATCGCGCACCAGCCCCGCCTTGCGCTCCTCCTCGTTGACGAGCGCGGGCTGCTTTTTATCCTGCGTTTTACGGCTTTCCAGCGTAAGCTCAACGAGCCGCCTTTCCACCGGCGATACGGCATCCGCCTGAAGGCTCAGAAGCAGCGCCTCCTGCCCTTCCTTTTCCACCAAAAAAAGAAGCCTGCCCTCTCTAACTAAGCTTCCGCCCCCGGACCCCGGCTCTGCGTCATGCTTCTTGGTCTCGCGCCGCCATGCTTCCCAGGACCATCTGGCACTTTGGACCGGGGTATTCAATATGGCTTCAAGCTGCTCCCTCACTTGTTCCCAATCCATCTCCTCGCTCCCAACCTTATGTCTGTTTTTAAATAACTTGTTACCATCTATTGTAACACAACCGGGCCCGGGAGCAGCAAGAAAAGGAACCGGCTTTCCGGACGGAGAGCATAAAACCTCATTGGCTGGGGATAAGAGCTTAAGATCTGGTAATACTAAATGTGGATTTTTCATCCTCATCCATTGAAGATCTGCAACATGAAGGAGGGCCTTTGCCATTCCCGAGCTGCGCTATGGCTGTACTACCGTCTCGCTGGAACTGCCTCCGGGCCAAACGTACGATACCTTGACGTACGGACCCGAAGTTAGAGATACGTCTCCCGAGTTATCCTTACACCGGATTCGCGAAGCATTGTCGGCGCCTGTCGGAGCGTTGAAACTTCGTGAGCTTGCCAAGGGCAAGAGCCGGGCGGTCATTCTGATCAGCGACGGCACCCGTTTATGCCCTACCTGGCTGCTGCTGCCGCCGCTGCTGGAAGAGCTTCACGCGGCTGGCCTTGGCGACGATCAAATCGATATTGTCGTAGCCCTCGGCGCCCATCGCAAGCATACGCCCGACGAATTGAAACGGCTGGTCGGCGCCGAAGTCTACGCGAGAATCCGCGTGCATAATCATTCGGCTGCATCGGAGGACTGCGTTCATAGGGGGACCACGTCGCTCGGCACCCCGGTCGAAATCAACCGCCTGGTCGCGGAGACGCCGCTGCGCATTGCGACGGGCAATATCGAGCCTCATGCGATGGTCGGCATTTCCGGGGGAGTCAAGGCGCTCGTCCCCGGGGTGGCCTCCCGACGCACCATTGAATGCCATCATGCGTTGTCGTTAACCTACAAGGCCGTTCCCGGCGTTCCTTTCAATCCGCTCCATCTTGATCTAGAGGAAGCCGAGCGCCTGGTCCCTATTCATTTTCTTCTCAACGTGATCGTCGATCACAACCGTCATGTGCTGAAAGCCGTGGCCGGACACCCTGCGGAAGCTCATAAAAAAGGAAGCGCATTTGCCGCGGACTGGTTTACCCGGCGAGTAAGCGAGCTGTACGATGTCATTGTTGTTTCGGCCGGAGGAGCACCGAAAGATTTGCAGATGTATCAAGCCCTCAAGGCGCTCCGCAATGCAGCCGCTTTCGTAAGGCCGGGAGGCGCCCTGCTTCTTGTGGCGGAGTGTCCCGAAGGAATGGGAAACGGCTTGTTTCAGCATTGGATCGAAACGATGGGCGACCGGCGAAAAATGACGGCCAAGCTGCGGGATCGTTTTGTATTGGGCGCCCACAAAATTTTGCATGTGGAAGAAGTGCTCCGCCGTGCCCGGGTGTTTATCCATTGCTCATTGCCCCGCCACTTGATTGAATTACTTGGGTTTTATCCAGCCGACGATTTGAGCGTTACGACCCAAGCTCTGCTGCAAGCCCCCGGTGCGAAGCTGGCTCTCATGCCGTTCGGCTCGCTTACCTATCCGCGTCATCACCGCTAACAGAAACGGAGGAAGATTCGCATGCATTGGATCGGATGGCCCTTGGCACGCGTCGTTTTTTTGTTCGTGGGCATCGCTTTTTTTGCCATTTGGATACAAGTGACCATTTCGCATTACCGTCAAAACTTTCACCATAAAGCCATGTGGGTTCCCGTCGTGTCTGCCCCTGTATTTAGCCTGCTTGCCGTATCGCTTGCGTATTACCGGCTGGATGGGCTGCTTTACCTTTTTTCCTATCTTATGTGGTTCGGCGTTGTTGCAGGCGGCATCGGGTTTTACTTTCATTTTCACGGGGTAGGCGTTCGTGTCGGCGGCTATACGATGCGCAACTTTCTTGTCGGTCCTCCGGTCGTGCTTCCGGTCATGTTCAGCGCTTTGAGCGTCCTTGGACTTCTCGCTTATTATTGGAGGTAAATCGATGAAAAGACTCACACGGTATCCTTCCTACGATGTCTTGCACGAAAAAGACGCCTGGGACGATCATACCCAGCAAATCGTGCTTTCCCGTCTGCATACGACCGGCGATTATGTCTTCCTGACGACCGTCGAGGCCGAACATTTGCGGGCCTGGTGCTCCCTCCTGGTCGACGACGAACGTCCGGAGATCATTCAGTTCGTATTGGATCATATTGACCGGACGCTGGCAAGCGGACAAGAAGGCCAGCGTAAAAGCGGCGAGCCCGAGTCAGCCGCGCTGGTGCGCGAAGGGCTTCATGCCCTGGATCTTGCGTGTCAATCGATCCATACCGAGCGCTTTTTTCACCTTCAACCGAAACAAAAGAAGCAGCTCATGCTCGAGATCAGCCGGAATCAAGCGGTTCCTCTCGAAGTATGGCAGCACGTGCCGCAAGCCGCGCTGTTCAAAAAGTTGCTGTCTCTGACTGTCGAGGCTTATTATTCCCACCCTGAAATATGGTCGGAGATCGGATACGGGGGTCCCGCTTATCCCCGCGGCTATGTACGAATGCGTCCGGGGCAGCTCGATCCGTGGGAGCCCAAGGAGGAGAGAAAGCATCATGAAGCGTAAATATGAGGGTGAAACCGTAGATGTCGTCATTGTTGGAGCCGGAGCGGCCGGCGGCGTGCTGGCAAAAGAACTGAGCGAAGCCGGGATGAGCGTCGTGGTGCTGGAAGCCGGGCCGTTCCGGGATCCGCAGCACGACTTTGCCAGCGATGAGCTGGCCATGCAGAGCTTGGGCTGGCAGGAGGCACGAATTGTGGATGGCCGCGACCCGCTGCAAATGGGCCATAACAATTCCGGATGGGGCGTTGGCGGGGGAACGACACATTTTACCGGAGTTTTTTTGCGATTTCATGAAAGCGATTTTCGAACCAAAACCTTTGACGGCGTCGGAGAAGACTGGCCGATCGGATACTCCGACTTGGAGCCTTACTATACCAAGATCGAAAAGGAGATCGCCGTCTCGGGCCCAAAATATTTCCCATGGGGCGAGTTTCACGGCCCCTATCCTTATCCCGAACGCGATCCGATCAGCCCGAACGCGCAGGTATTTGCCAGAGGCTGCGAAAAGCTCGGCATTCGCTGGGTCGTCAGTCCGCTTGCCATTTTGTCCGCGCCCTTCGAAGGCCGGCCGCCCTGCATCAACCGCGGATTTTGCAATCAAGGCTGCATGCCGGACGCCAAATTCAGCACCTTGATCGTCCATATTCCCAAAGCGATGAAAGCCGGCGCGGAAGTACTTGCCGATTGCAGGGTTACCCAAGTGAATACGGACGAGAGCGGACGGGCCACCGGGGTGACGTTTGTTCATAACGATGTAACCTATGAGCAGCGGGCGCGGCTGGTCATTCTGTCCGCCTATGTTGTAGAGACTCCAAGGCTGCTCCTGAATTCAGCGAACAGCCGTTTTCCGGACGGGCTTGCCAACAGCAGCGGATGGGTCGGTAAGGCATTCATGACCCACAGCAGCCACGACGTCTATGCGCGATTCGAAGAGGAGGTCCGCTTGTATAAAGGAACGCCGGTGCTTGCAACGACGCAGGACTTTTACCGTACTTCGCCTGAACGCGATTTTGCCCGGGGTTATACGCTGCACGCCCATGGGGTACGCCCAGTGAGCTTTGCCAGCGGGATCACCCAGTCGGATGAGAACGGCCCGGTCTGGGGGAAACGTTTGCGGGAAACGATACTCGACTATAATTACTTCGGGCGTGTCACGTTAGTCGGGGAGGTGCTCCCGAACCCGGACAACGCCATTACGCTGAGCGATGAAAAGGATGCTTACGGCATGCCTCGCGCGAAAGTCACCTTTAGTTATGGGGAAAACGACAAGCGGCTTATCCGGCACGCGATCGGAACGATGAGCGAAATTTTAAGCGCCGCAGGAGGCAAACCGGAATTCGTCGTCCCCGATTCGGCTCATTTGATGGGAGGCTGCCGCATGGGCAGCAATCCCGATACGTCCGTCGTGAATTCCTACGGGCAAACGCACGATATTCCGAATCTGTTTATATGCGACGCCAGCATTTTCGTCACATCCGGAGGGGGCAATCCGACCAATACGGTGATGGCGCTCGCGGCCCGCACGGCCGATTATATCAAGGCGACCATGAAGCGAATGGAGCTGTAGGCTATACCCTGCCCGTCCTTTACGGTAAAATAGACACGTATCGTGTTTACAAGCGAAGAAGGAGGGAGAACCGTTGGCTATAATCGAAGTAACCGTTATTCCCATCGGAACCGAGACGACGAGCTTAAGCGAATATGTCGCCGATTTGCATCGCCTGCTGGAACAAGCCCCGGAACCGATCCGGTTCCAAATGACACCGATGAGCACCATTATTGAAGGGGAACTGACAGATTTATTTCAAGTGCTTCGGCGGCTGCACGAAGCCCCGTTCCAGCATGGAGCCAAACGCGTGTCCACATCGATCAAAATTGACGATCGCCGCGACAAGAACGCTTCCATGGAGCAAAAGCTTCAATCCGTCCGAAACAAGCTTCAATCGTGAAGCAATAAAATACAATGCAAAAAAGAGACCCTTTGAGGTCTCTTTACTTGTCACCTAAATGGTGAGCCATGTAGGACTCGAACCTACGACACCCTGATTAAAAGTCAGGTGCTCTACCAACTGAGCTAATGGCTCATAATGTGAAAACTGGTGGAGGCTGATGGATTCGAACCACCGAACTCGTCAGAGAACAGATTTACAGTCTGCTGCGTTTGGCCACTTCGCTAAGCCTCCGTGTAATGGCTGTAAAGCCTATGGTGGCTCGGGACGGAATCGAACCGCCGACACGAGGATTTTCAGTCCTCTGCTCTACCGACTGAGCTACCGAGCCTTATGTATGCGGTTAGCTTGTTCCTATAGTTCAAGCTCATCCCATTATTAGGACAATCATGGCGGAGCCGACGGGATACTCTTCGTTTCACTCCGAGACTGCGATGCAAAGCTATCGAAGTGATTGCTCCGACGAACCAAGGGTTCTCATCCCTTGCAGGGAAGTTACATCATGGCGGAGCCGACGGGATTCGAACCCGCGGTCTCCTGCGTGACAGGCAGGCATGTTAGGCCTCTACACCACGGCTCCACACTACAAAACTGAAACAACTGGTGCCGCCGAGAGGACTTGAACCCCCAACCTACTGATTACAAGTCAGTTGCTCTACCAGTTGAGCTACAGCGGCATATGGTGGAGGCTGACGGGATCGAACCGCCGACCCTCTGCTTGTAAGGCAGATGCTCTCCCAGCTGAGCTAAGCCTCCATGGGAGAAATATGGTAGCGGCGGAGGGGATCGAACCCCCGACCTTACGGGTATGAACCGTACGCTCTAGCCAGCTGAGCTACGCCGCCAAATATAAACCGGAGAGAGAGGGATTCGAACCCTCGCACCACTTACGCAGTCTAACCCCTTAGCAGAGGGTCCCCTTGAGCCACTTGGGTATCTCTCCAAGCTTCAAATTTCAAGACTTGCGCCCTGAAAACTGGACCGAAACAATGCGTTCCGATATATCTTTTCTCGCTCCGTTGACTGCGTCAAAAGTCGCTCCTAAAAGATATATCTTCACTCGTAGCTAAAACCATCAAACCTTAGTCGCTTCCGAAGGATTCTTCGGAAGACTTAGCCTATGCTTTCGAAGCAGCTTTCCTTCGGAAAGCTTGTAGGATAAGCCCTCGACCGATTAGTATTCGTCAGCTGCACACGTTGCCGCGCTTCCACCCCGAACCTATCAACCTCGTCGTCTACAAGGGGTCTTACATACTGGGAAATCTCA
>JAPSLM010000019.1 GCA_031180825.1 Paenibacillus sp.
GCTGCGCTTGATCTCGCCGGGCTGAATGCGACCTTCCCATTCGAGAATCTGAATGAGCTGAGCAACGCTGCGACCCGGCACCTCACGGCGAAGCAGGATGGCTTGCTCCAGAACTTCCGGTGGAATCCGGCCAGTCGTCAATTCAAATTTGTGGGTACATACCCGTTCTGCGTTCTTCCAGCGTCGTAAGGTAGCGTCGTCTGCTGCTACGGTCGATGATGCCTCTGGCTCCGAAACGACTTGCTCGATACATCCGGATTCATAGCGTTTATATGGCAACGTTTATATGGCACTACACAGTCCGGAAGCTCATGATGGATTCTCCGGCAACCAGAACAACGCAGCCGGCGGACTACCAGCACACGGCTTTCACCGCTTTCACTCGTAAGCTTCCGCTTCCGGCTCCCAATGACTCTAAACACTTCCCCACAGCAGGGGGAAGGAACCGTTTCTGCACACCGAACAAAAAACGCCGGATGACTTCTCATTCAGCTCATACTTTGATACAATGATCATGTTCAGTTGGGGATGCATCCCGTGAACCTGTTGGCGCAGGCTCACATCCATGGGAAGCATCCTTTTTCCTTTTCTGTGATATGGTCATTATATTCAGCAAATCCCGGACAGGCAATCCCGTCAGCAATTGGGCATTATCTTTCAGCGGAAACACCTACCTTTGAATGGAATACCTTAGACAGCCATTTCGCGAGCCTAATGCAATGCCATGCCCTTGCATAAATACATCAACAGAACAAAAAACAGCAGCCATCCCAAAGGATGCTGCTGTTTTTTGTTGAGCCGGGGGCCGGATTAGAATCCGCCCATGCCGCCCATTCCACCCATGCCGCCCATGTCAGGCATGCCTGGTTTTTCTTTTTCCGGTTTGTCTGCGATAACTGCTTCAGTTGTCAGGAACATAGCGGCAACGGAAGCTGCGTTTTGCAGAGCGGAGCGAGTAACTTTCGCCGGGTCAACGATACCGGCTTCGATCATGTTCACCCATTCGCCGGTAGCGGCGTTGTAGCCGATGCCAACGGATTCTTTTTTCAGGCGCTCTACGATCACGGAGCCTTCTTGACCTGCGTTTGCTGCGATCGTGCGTACCGGCTCTTCCAGAGCGCGCAGAACGATGTTCACGCCTGTTTTCTCGTCGCCTTCAGCCTGCACAGCTGTTACAGCTCCGTAGACGTTCACGAGGGCCGTACCGCCGCCTGCTACGATACCTTCTTCTACTGCTGCACGCGTAGCGTTCAGAGCGTCTTCGATGCGCAGTTTGCGCTCTTTCAGCTCGGTTTCGGTAGCTGCGCCGACTTTTACGACAGCTACGCCGCCAGCCAATTTTGCAAGGCGCTCTTGCAGTTTTTCTTTATCGAAATCGGAAGTGGTTTCTTCCAGTTGAGCACGGATTTGCGATACGCGCGTGCCGATGTCTTTTTTGTCGCCTGCGCCGTCAACGATGATCGTGTTTTCTTTCGTAACACGGATTTGACGAGCGGAACCGAGTTGGTCCGGAGTCGTGGACTTCAGCTCAAGACCGAGCTCTTCGGTGATCACTTGGCCGCCAGTCAGGGCAGCGATGTCGCCGAGCATAGCTTTGCGGCGGTCGCCGAAGCCAGGAGCTTTCACCGCTACGCAAGTGAACGTACCGCGCAGTCTGTTCACGACGAGAGTCGCCAGAGCTTCGCCTTCTACGTCTTCTGCGATGATCAGAAGCTGCTTGCCGGATTGAACGACTTTCTCCAGCACAGGCAGGATTTCTTGAATGTTGGTGATCTTTTTGTCCGTGATCAAGATGTACGGGTTATCCAGAACGGCTTCCATTTTGTCCGTGTCCGTGATCATGTACGGGGAGATGTAACCGCGGTCGAACTGCATGCCTTCAACCACTTCCAGCTCCGTAGCGAAGCCTTTGGACTCTTCAACGGTGATGACGCCGTCTTTGCCCACTTTTTCCATAGCTTCTGCGATCAGTTGGCCTACTTCGTCGTCCGCAGCGGAGATAGCCGCTACTTGAGCGATGGATTGTTTGCCTTCGATCGTTTTGGAGATTTTCGCGAGCTCTTCTACAGCTGCACGGACGGCTTTGTCAATCCCTTTGCGGATGCCCATCGGGTTAGCGCCGGCCGTTACGTTTTTCAGACCTTCGCGAATGATCGCTTGAGCCAGAACCGTAGCCGTCGTCGTACCGTCACCGGCAACGTCGTTTGTTTTGGTCGCTACTTCTTTTACGAGCTGAGCGCCCATGTTCTCGAAAGCATCTTCGAGTTCGATTTCTTTCGCAATCGTCACACCGTCATTGGTGATGAGCGGGCTGCCGAATTTTTTCTCCAGCACCACGTTGCGGCCTTTTGGACCCAGTGTAACTTTTACGGCATTCGCAAGCGCGTCAACCCCGCGAAGCATTGCGCGGCGAGCGTCTTCACTGAACTTAATTTCTTTTGCCATGAATGTACCCTCCCGAGAATTAATCGTATATTTTTAACGGTTCGAATATCTTCGTAAGTAAGTAGCCAAAACTTAAGTATCGAATCGAGGCGTTGGTTCTTAAGCCAGAACGGCCAGAACGTCGCTCTCACGCATAATCAGCAGCTCGCGGCCTTCGTATTTTACTTCTGTACCGGCGTACTTGGAGAAAATGACGCGGTCGCCTTCTTTCAGCTCAAGCGCAATGCGCTCGCCGTCTTTGAGTGTACCGCTGCCCACAGCTACGACTTTGCCTTCTTGCGGCTTCTCTTTCGCCGTGTCCGGCAGTACGATACCGCTTGCGGTCGTTTCCTCCTTAGCGATGGCTTCAATGACTACGCGATCACCCAACGGTTTGATCATGAGAAAATAGCCTCCTTTTGATATTAGGGTAACGATGGTTTACACCTTATTAGCACTCGAACGTCTTTAGTGCTAACAACAATTCTTATGATAACTATTTCCCATCAATTTTGCAAGTGGTTTTACAACATTTTCACACCCCCATCATTGTCTCCAGCATTTTCCTAAATATACGACAAGCGGACAAACAAAAAAGCCTGTCATTCGACAGACTTTGCGGCGGCTTCCGCCTCCCAGGCTTGATCCTGAAGCAGCTGCTTCCGGTAGACAAGCGCCGACAAATAGACGCTGAATTCGTATAGAATAATCATCGGCACGGCGACGATGATAGCGGACACGGCATCCGGCGGCGTGATCATCGTCGCGATCACGACGAGCGCCAAATACGCATACCGGCGCAGTTTGCGAAGAAGCAGCGGATTGAGCAGGCGGATTTTGGTCAAAAACATCACGACAATCGGCAGCTCGAAGACGAGCGCGATCGGGATCAATATATTGAACATGAACGAAAAGTACTGCGCGATGCCGAAGTTTTCGTTAAGCTCCAAGCTTTGGCTAATCGCTGTAGTGAATAGAAAAGCCATTTTAAACACAATAAAGTAACCAAAAGCCAAGCCGAGCAAAAACATAAGAAATGCAAAGGGAATAAAGATCAAAGAAGCTTTTTGTTCTACTTCACGAAGTCCCGGCTTCAAAAAAGCCCAAATTTGGTATAAAGCGAACGGAAGCGTAACCAGAAGGCCGGTAACCAGAGAAAAGCTCATATACATCTTAATCGGGTCCCATGGGGAAAACACATACCAGTCCAGGTTTGCGATCGGAGATACGCTTTTCAAATAATTAATTAACGGCTTGGCCGCAAGCAGCCCGACCACCATGCCGACGACCAGGACAAGCAGCACCCAAATAATTCGTTTGCGCAGCTCCGCCAAATGCTCCACCAGCGTCATGCCTTCATCATGTTCCATAACGGTTCACCTTCCACACGGTCAAAATCGGGAGTACGAAGGCCTCCCTAATCCGGCAAGCGACGCGAGTCTTGTTTCGCTTCCTGCGGTGCAGCATGCGGCTGTGGCTGCTGCGCAGACGCCGGCGGCGTAACGTCTTGACGCGGCGTCTGCGGCGCCTCCGTCTCCATCAGATCGCGGGCGCCCTGCTTGAACTCGCGCAGCGTTTTGCCCAACGCCCGGCCGAGCTCCGGCAGCTTGTTCGGGCCGAACAATAATAGAGCAATAAGGCCGATAAGCAAAATTTCGCTGAACCCTATATTTCCGAACATATCGATGATCCTCCTTACGTGGAGATGTTACCGGTTCAATTAACAGCCGTAAAGCCCGCCGTAGCCGAGCTCGGTGATGTCCGCCCGGCTAATCGTTTCTCCCGCGCAAATGCGCGGCAGCAGAACGTCAAACGACGTGTACGGGTCGTGCATCACGCAGCCGGGAAGCCCCATAATCGGAACGCCGTCCAGATAGCCCATCAAAAGCATCGAACCCGGAAGCATCGGAGTGCCGTAGCTGACAACGGACGCTCCGGCACGCTTGATGGCGCCGGGCGTCCGATCGTCCGGGTCTACGGACATGCCGCCGGTAACGAGAATAAGATCCGCCCGGTCTTCCTCCAGGAAGCGGCGGATTTCCTGTACGATCGTTTCGCTGTCGTCGGGCGCGAACCGCTGTTCGATTACTTCCGAGCCGAGCGCCGCAAGCTTGTCGCGAACGACGGGACCGAACTTATCCTCGATCCGGCCTTTGAACACCTCGCTGCCGGTTGTAATTAGTCCCGCCCGCAGCGGACGGAACGGCTTGACCTCGGCCATAGGCTGTCCCGCGGAAGCAGCGATGCGCTCGACGGCCGCGATGCGTTCTTCTTCTATAACAAGCGGAATCACTCGGGTCCCCATCAAGGGACGGCCGGGCTCCGCCACCGTATTCGTCTTCACAGTCGACATGATGACTTGATCCAATGAATTGACTTGGTCGATCCGGTCTTTGTCGATCTTGACCAGACCATGAAGCGCAGACTTGAGCGTGACCTTGCCTTCGTGAGGCTCGCTCAGCATGACGCCCGCTCCCCGCGCGGCCTTCGCCATCCGCAAAGCCGCCTCGTCTTCGTGCAGATAGCCCTGCTGCAGACGAAGCGTGTAAATATGCTCCTTGCCGATGCTGAGCAGCGCCGGAATGTCCTCCTCGCGGATCACATGTCCTTTTTTAAACAGGCGGCCTTTAAACTTGCCGGGAATGATCTGGGTCAAGTCGTGCGCAAGCACCATACCGACGGCTTGTTCCACGGGGACCTCTTCGAGCATCGAATCATGCTTCATCGCCGTGATCTCCCTCGCGTCCGGTCAAAATGGCAAGCGCGTGAGGCAGTTGGTCGATGACCGCGGATAAATTTTCCGAAACCCCCTTGGGGCTGCCGGGCAAGTTCAGGATCAGCGTCCTGCCGCGGATCCCGGACACGGCCCGGGAGAGCATCGCGCGCGGCGTCTTTTGCAGCGAATACATGCGCATCGCTTCGGCAAAGCCCGGAGCGTGGCGGTCGATGACGCCCAATGTCGCTTCCGGCGTGACATCCCGCGTCGCTAGCCCCGTGCCTCCGGTTGTCAAAATGAGATCGGCCCGGAAATAATCCGTCATTTCGATCAACGCCGCCATAATTTCGTCTTTCTCGTCAGGCACGACACGGTATTCGATAATTTCGCCGTTCATTTCTTCTTCAATCAATTCCCGAATGACCTGTGCACTCGTGTCTTCCCGCTCCCCGCGCGAACCGCGGTCGCTAGCGGTCAAGATAGCCACTTTCCAGCGCATACATCTGCTCCTCTCCCGGATCTCAATAAATCTCTATGGGGCTGCGTGAAAATCTCCGCTCTTGCCGCCGGTTTTGCTTAACAGCAGCGTCGGTCCGATCTGTATCGTTTTCTCCGCAGCCTTGCACATATCGTAGACCGTCAGCGCCGCGGCGGAGACGGCCGTGAGCGCCTCCATCTCCACACCGGTCTGTCCCTTCGTGCGGACGGTCGCTTCGATGTATAATTGTCCCTCTCCGTTATCGCTGAACCGGACATCGACGCCGGTCAACGCAATCGGATGGCACATCGGAATCCAATCCGACGTTTTTTTGGCAGCCATGACCGCGGCAACCTGCGCGACGGCCAGCACATCCCCTTTGGCGATGCCTCCCTGCCGGATCAGCTCCAGCGTGGCCGGAAGCATTGTAACGGTAGTACGGGCCGTCGCCGTACGGACGGTTTCCTGCTTGTCCGAAATATCCACCATGCGCGCGCGGCCTTGCTCGTTCAAATGGGTAAGCGGAGACGGCTGCCGATCCTCAGTCATGGACATCCGCTCCCTTCTCCGTCAAAATACGGGCTTCCGTGACCAGCTCGTCGATCCGGAAATCGAACAGTCCCATCGGGACTTCCGGGATCAACTGCTCCTCGTATGCCGCCGCCAAAATATAAGGCTTCGGCAGGCCGGTGCGGACATACTGCTGCATAAAACGGTCGTAAAAGCCGCCGCCATAGCCAAGCCGGCCCATGTTGGCATCAAAGGCCAGTCCCGGAACCAGCGCGACGTCCACCTGCCGGATATCGAAGAGCTGCTGGGCTTTGGCTATCGGCTCGCGGATTCCCCACGTTCCGCGTTCCAGGTCGGCGTACGAACGCACCTCGAAAAGCTTCATCTGCTTGTAGGCGGGCACGACCTTCGGGACCACAACGCGCCAAGGACGGTTCCAGCAGGCTTCCATAACCGGGGTCACGTCCACTTCGGTTTTGACCGGCATATAGGTAAGCAGGGTCGGACGTCTTCTCATCGACGGCTCGGGACGAAGCAGCGCTTCCAGCCTTTCGATCAGCTTGTCGCTGATGATCCCGGATTTGCGCTTCCGCTCGTCCTCCGGGATGGCTGAACGAACCGCTTCGGCCTGGCGGCGAAGTTCGATTTTTTTCTCTTTAATATTCATGAAACGGCCTCATTTCGTCGGGTCGATTCTTGGTTAACAACATTCTAATGGGTACCGTGCACGATGGCAAATCCCTTTTGGGGCATTTTCTCCTAGTTTAACATAAATCGAAGCAAAATAACGAATTTCTACGATTTTACCCAAAAACTCGCTGCAGCATAAGAAAAGCTTCTTATCGAAGCCGGTTCTGCTTGGAATGGGGTCGGCTTCGCTGAAGATTTATACATTCTATCCCAAAATAAAAAGCCTGCCCGAAGGCAGACGTTTAGGTAGAGGAATTCGCATATGTATGTATAATAACGAAAGAATTTCCCTCCGTTTATTTCCTACTCTTGAGTAATCCCCTCTCCCGTTAACCGCTCGGGCGGAAACACTTGACGCACGGAGGCGATAATCAGGGTAGCTGCGGCAGCCTTGATCGCGTCGCCGATCAGATAAGGATAGCAGCCGGCAACCATCGCTTTGGAAAGCGACATGCCCGTCACATACGCGAGCCACGGCACTCCGCTTACATACAGCAGCAGCGAGCCGAACAGCTCGAGAACCAGAAACGCGGCAGCGTATCCCCATACCCCCCGCATACGTATCCGCGGCAATAACCAGCCGATCAGAAGCGCGGAAATCGGCCACATAAACACATAGCCTCCGGTGGCTCCGAGCAGAACGCCCAACCCTCCGGTTCCGTGCAGCAGCGGAAATCCGATGGCCGTCAGCACCACGATAAGAGCCATGCTCAAAAAGCCGTACCGCGCGCCAAGCATCCCTCCTGCCAGCATAACGGCCAGCGTCTGCAGGGTGATGGGTACGGGCGTAAAACCGAGCGGAATGCTGATAAATCCGAAAAGTACGACGAGCGCAGCGAACAGCGCACTAAAAACAACGCCTCGAAGCGTGAGCTTCATATTGATGAATGCCTCCTTTTTTGGTATGGTTAGAACGAGAATATTGTTAACCAAAATAAAATATTATGGGTTAACAATTGAGGATTATAGCACAAGGCTTTTAAAAGCGAAAGGATTTTTTACCTATGTCTTCTTCATCCTTCATAGCCCTGCAGGAAGCCTCTGTAAAATACCCGACCGGCTCGGGCGAAGCGCAAAAAGCTTTATCCAACGTCACGCTGCTCATTGAGCCCGGGGAATGGGTCACCGTTGCAGGCCCGAACGGAAGCGGCAAAAGCACGCTGGCCGGCGTGCTGCTCGGTACGTACCGGCTTACGGAGGGCCGGGTCGTCAAGAAAGAGAACATTGACATTCGCGGTGTGCTCCAGCATCCCGAGGCCCAGCATATTGGCGATACGGCTGCCGAGGAGTTCGCTTTTGCGTTGAATGACCGTCATTTGAGCAAAGAGGAATTCACACAGATGCAAAAGCAGGCGCTGCTTCGGGCAGGGCTTGAATTGTCCCCCGAAACGCCGCTGAACTCCTTGTCCGGAGGGCAAAAGCAGCTCGTCAACATCGCAACGGCACTTGCGACCGCCCCCGATATGCTGGTGCTGGACGAGCCGACGGCCATGCTTGATCCGGCCGCAAGAGAGCAAGTGCTGCGTGCCGTCCGGCAAGCTCATCTTCAGGGAACGGCCGTCGTATGGATTACGCACCGGCTGGAAGAAGCCGTCTACGCAAGCCGCATTGTCGCTTTCCGGAAAGGCGAGATCGCATTTGACGGCACGCCGGAGACGTTCTTTTATGGAGAAAAGACCAGCAGCCCGGTTTCGGACTCGGAAACGCCATGCGAGCGAGTCGGACTCGATCCTCCCTTCGTCGTGCAGACGGCGCTGCACTTGCGGAAAAAGGGGTATGACCTGGCGTCCCGCCCCTTAAGCCACGATGATTTGGCAAAGGCGGTGAGCCGCTTATGCCCTTGACTCTGCACCATGTGGGCGCAGCGGCTCCGGACGACCCGAACCGCCGTTTGCTCGGCGATGTCACTCTTGCATTCGAAGACGGCACCGTCACGCTGCTCGTCGGACATACCGGCTCCGGCAAGTCCACGCTGCTTCAACTGCTTGCAGGCCTGCGTCCGCCCTCGTCGGGCGACATTCGTCTGGATGGCGAGCCGCTCTGGCGCCGCCGGCGGGTTGCCCGGCCGCAGCTCCTTCGGCTCGGCTTGACGTTCCAGTTTCCGGAGCAGCAATTGTTCGCGCGAAGCGTCCGGCAGGAGTTCGGCTATTCGCTCCGTCCGTACGGGCTTGCGGCAATGGAAAAGGAGCGCCGCATTCAATCCGCTTGCGACGACCTCGGGCTCGGCGCCGCGTTCGATCCCGATCGTTCTCCGCTCGCGCTAAGCGGGGGCCAGCGGCGCAGACTTGCTCTGGCCACGACAGCCGCCGCCTTGCCGGACTGGCTTTTGATGGACGAGCCTACCGCGGGCCTGGAATCGGCGGCAGCCAAGGAACTGCTCCGGTACGTGCAAGCCCGCAGAGCGGCTAAGAGCGGGACGATTATCGCCACTCACGATTTGGACTTGTTTCTTCCTATCGCAGACCGCGTGATCGTGCTCGATCGCGGTACGATCGCAGCCGACGGGACACCGGCCGCTCTATGCGGCAATCCCGAACCGTTCGTGCAAGCCGGAGTCGGACTACCCGGCTGCGTCCTGCTTTCGCACGCGCTGGCAAGGCATGGCGTTTCCGTGACGAACGAGGGCAAGCTTTCGCCCGAGGATATGGCCGATGCGATCGCAGCGCGGCTGAAAGAGCGGCAGAGCGGCTGCACGCTAAGGGAATCCGGAAACGTCCCCCGTCGCAACGGCGTGGGCAATGGGCAGGCGGAGCGGGCTTCACTCCATCTGATTTCAGCGGAGCATCCGGTCGGCATACCGCATACGGAGTCCAAGGCAAATGAAGCCGACCTGTACGCACCGCTTTCGCCGCAGAGCCAAGCGGCCAGTCTGTCCCGGGAAGGGGCGCATCGGCCCGACGCCGCCAAGTCGCTCTGGTATCGGCTCGATCCGCGCACCAATTGGCTGCTGTATCTTTTTATCGTCATAGGCACGATGCTGCAAAGCAGTTGGCTCGGACTTGGCTGCGCCGCACTGCCGATTGCCGCCGCTTATATCGGACTGTCCCGGTCAGCACTGGCCGGCGCGGTCAAAATCTTGAAGCCGTTAGCATGGTTCATGCTGATCTCCATCGGCTTGGCCGGGTTGGAATGGATGGCAGCCGGCCGCTTTCCCTTCGTCGGGTTTTCCCTTGAGAATTCGCTCGTTACCGGCTTGAATGTATTCCGTCTGTTTCTGATCACGTTCGCAAGCTACTGGTTTGCGGCTGCCACGCCTTACGGGCGTATGGTGCAAGGCCTGGCCTGGGGGCTCGGATACGCCAAGCGATTGAAGCTTCCGACGGATTCGTTCGCTTTGGCCGTATCGCTGATGTTCAAATTTATCCCGATGATTGTGCGCGAATGGCAGCGGTTCTCGGATATCGTCCGGGCAAGAGGCAAAGCGGCCATCCGGCCGGGAGCCGTACGGGGACGCGACATGCCGGCGCTGGTCGTCCCGCTTCTGCTGGCATTGTTCCACCGGGCGGAAGAAATGACCGCCGCTCTGGAGATGAAAAAAATCGGCCGCCGAACCGCGCTTTTCAACCATACCGAGTCTCTTCGCCTGACCCGCGCCGACGGAATCGCCATCGTCTCGGGCATCCTTCTTCTCGGCGGGCTTGCCGCCTTGCGCAAGCTGACCTAACCGAAAATCCCCCTTCGTCGCACGCGAACCCGGCAGCTTAACGTGCGCAAAGGGGGATTTCGTTTTTTTCAACCAGCCAGAAACGGCCTGTGATCGGAAGCAGGCTGTCTCCGACAAACGGACAGTGCGGTCCCGGCCGTCAGCGGCAGGTGCGGTTCGCGTCCCCCGGCGAGCCGCACGGCACGGGATGTTCCACCGCGTCGCAGGTACCGGAAGCACCGGGATCGCCTCCTCTCCCCTCTATTTGATCACGATTCGGCAGCAAGCGTTTAAAAGCATATGGCAGGCAGGCTGAATTTGTATCCCGGGGACGGATGGAAATCGAAATCGGCGGGCAAATATGCTAAACTGAGGGAGATTGTCGCCTTTTTCAGGACTTTGATTTCAGGAGGCTTTATTCATTATGCTGCTTCAAGTTTCGGCCATCTCCAAAAGCTACGGCGTCAGCACCGTACTTTCCAATATATCGCTTCAAATCGAGGCGCGGGAGCGCATCGGACTTGTCGGTGTGAACGGCGCAGGCAAATCGACATTGCTTCAAATCATCGCGGGCGAGCTGTCTTACGATTCCGGGAGCATTTTTAAAGCGAAAGAAACGAAAATCGGCTATTTAAAACAAAACAGCGGATTAACGTCGGACCGTTCCATCTGGAACGAGCTTATGAGCGTGTTCGACCGTTTGCTGGAAATGGAAGAGGAGCTGCGGCGGCTGGAAGCGCGCATGTCCGACCCCGACGTGCTGGCCGACGAGAAAAAAACCGAGGAAACGATGCGCCGCTATGCCGAGCTGTCGGATGCGTTCCGCGAGCGCGGCGGCTACGAGATCGAGGCTAGAATTCGCGGGATCCTGAGCGGGATGGGCTTCGGCCATATGGACCCGGCGACCCCGGTCCAAACGCTGAGCGGAGGGCAGAAGACTCGGCTCGCGCTGGCCAAAATGCTACTCGAAGCGCCGGATCTGCTGCTGTTGGACGAGCCGACGAACCATTTGGACATTCCGACGCTGACGTGGCTGGAGCAGTATTTGCGCTCCTATCCCGGAGCCATCCTGGTCGTCTCGCACGACCGTTATTTTCTCGATTCGCTTGTCGGCGCCATCTATGAGATCGAACGCACGACCTCGCGCCGCTACACCGGAAATTATTCCCGGTATATCGAGCTGAAAGCGGCGGATTACGAAGCGCAGCTCAAGCAGTACGAAAAACAACAGGAAGAAATTTTTAAAATGGAAGATTTCATCCAGCGCAATCTCGTCCGCGCTTCCACGACCAAACGGGCGCAAAGCCGCCGCAAAGCGCTGGATAAAATGGAACGGATCGAAAAGCCTCTCGGCGAGCTGAAACGGGCCAGCTTCTCGTTTGAGGTGGAGGCGCCTTCGGGCCGGGAAGTGCTCGACATAAGAGGACTATCCATATCCTACGATCGGCAGCAACCGCTGGCGCAGGGCATCACGTTCCAATTGCGCCGCGGCGACACGGCCGCCTTGATCGGTCCGAACGGGATCGGCAAATCGACCCTGCTGAAGACGCTGATCGGGCAGCATACGCAGGACCGCGGGGCTTTCGATTGGGGCACGAACGTAAAGATCGGCTACTACGATCAGGAGCAAACGGGGCTGAACCCGAACCAAACGGTGCTGGAAGAAGTATGGAACGCCTTTCCCCATCTGGAGGAAGCGCGCATCCGTACGGTGCTCGGCAACTTTTTGTTCAGCGGCGAGGATGTGTTCAAGAAGGTCGGCTCGCTCAGCGGCGGCGAGAAGGCCCGGGTCGCGCTGGCGAAGCTGATGCTTCAAAAAGCAAACGTGCTCATTCTCGACGAGCCTACGAACCATTTGGATTTGTACAGCAAGGAAGTGCTAGAATCGGCGCTGATGGAGTATGAAGGCACCCTGCTGTTCATTTCCCACGACCGTTATTTCTTGAACAAAATGGCCGAGAATATGCTGGAAATGGACAAGGACGGTATAACCGTCTATCTTGGCAATTACGACGATTATGTGGAAAAGAAGCAGGAGCTGGCCGAAATGCAGCAGCAGCAGCGGCTGGCGGAAGCGGCAAGCCGCGGAGGCGCGGAAGCCGGCAAAGGCCGCGGACATGCGGAAGGCGGCGCGGCGAAAGCAACCGAACCGGGAGCCGGCAGCGATTACGAGGCCGGAAAGCAGGCGAAGCGCGAAGAGCGCTCCCGTCTGCGCAAGCTGGAGCAATTGGAGCAGCAGATCGCGCAGCTGGAGGAGGCCATCGGCAGCCTGGAAGCCGAGCTGACCGACCCGGATGTATATAACAACTACATGCTGGTTCAAGAGAAGAACGCAGCGTTGGAAACAAAACGCGAGCTGCTTGCGGAGTGCTACGAGCAGTGGGAGCAAATTGCGGAATAGTATGGTTATCCCAGAGGGCGTCTGTCGTTGCGATCAGGCGCCCTCCAGCTTTAACAGCAGCAGCGGCACGCTGCTGTAGACGATCATCGCCGCGGCGGCGACAATGCCGGAATCGTTCAAAGCGAGCGCGGCCAGCGCGCCGATGACGTTGGCATAGCACCCGTGCATCAGATAAGGATAGCGCTGCTCCCACAGGCGCAGCCGCCCTGAGGGCCGCAGCACGAGCACGGCCATCACGGCTAAGGCGGTGAGCAGCACTTTGCTCCAAGCGGAGACTCGGATCAGGTGAACGTTCATCGCCAGCTTGCGGGCGATGATCGCGCCGATCGCGTCGTAGCGCCCGTGACGCAGGTCATCGAAGGCCCGGCCGATATGGCTGCCTGGCCCGCCCCCGCCGAAGGCGGCGGTTGCGCTCGCGGCTGCGGCGGCGCTTGGCCCCCCGGCCGGACCGGGGGGCCAAGCGGCGTTCAGCAGCCAGAGGCCCGCCAGCGCCGCGCCGAGCGGCAGCGCGACCGCCAGCGCGAGGCGGCGCAGGCGCAGGGCGCCGCCCGCGGCGAGCCGGGCCGCCAGCGCGCCGAAGGCGGCGGCCGAGGCGAGCGCGCCGCCGGCCTCGCTGCCGAGCGCAGGCGCCGCGAGGCAGCCCGCGACGGCGGCGCCGACGGCGGCGGCGGGCGCAGCCTCGCGCCAGGCGCTGCGGGCGGGGCGCCCAGGGCCGCTGGCGCTAGCCTCCCGCGCGGCGGCCTGCGTCCGCATCCGCCTAGCCTGCAGCCATGCGCTCAACCCCAGCAGCGAAGCGCCGAGCAGGACGCCCATAAACTCGTTTCCGATCCCGTAGTAGCGCGCGCCGACGATCGGGTCGTATCCAAGCACCGAACGCTTCATCGCTTCGGCGCCGGTGCAGCCGTCAAGCAAGATCAGCGCCCCGGTTCCCGCTCCGATCCAACCAAGCGTACGCATAAGCTGCTGAATATCCCGGGAGCAGGCTGCGGCAAGCGTTCCTAGCGCGAGCGGGGCGGCAAGCGCCAAACCCGCCAGCAGCGGCTTGTCCAAATGCGCCGTCCGGCCCAGCGCCAGCAGGACACCGGGGGCAAGCAGCACCGAAAACAGCAGGCCGCGCATCCATCTCCGCAAGCGCCCTGCCGGATTCGCCCACCGCAGCGCGATTAGTCCCAGCAGCATAACGGCCACTTCGTACCCGGCAAGCCCGTACAATAGCGCAGGCCGCAGCGCGTAGACGTTAGCCATCTGCCGCATATCGCTCAGCAGCACAGCAACCGGCGAACGTCCTTCCCGTCCCGCTCCGGCGCTTGCCATAGGCAAGCCGATCATGCCCTCCGGCCGCGCCAGCCCGAATTCGCCCAGCAGCGTCGGAGCCAGATCGACGGCCGCAACCAGCCCCGGACGCCGCGTTGTAGCCGAAGACATCAGCGTGCCTTCGGTTACCGCCGAAGACCAGCGGATGACCGGGGTCAGCTGCCACTTTTCTTTCCATGCCTCCGAATGCACCTTCGGGCTGACCAGCCACAGCACATGGCGTCTGCCGGAAGCTTCCATCTCGCCCATAAGTTTGGATAACAGCAGGTCCGTCTGCTCCAGTACCGCCCTTTTCCGTTCGGGAAACCGGGCAGGCTCATACCAAGCCTTCTCGGCATACAGCCGGTGCCAATCGCCGAGCTCCAGCACCGCGAGCGCCCCGCGATCCGTTTCCGCCGCAAGCCGCGCCTTACGCCCGGTAACAAACGCTCTCCATTCCCCGGCCAGCCGTTCCGTGTCCGTCCTGACCGCCGAAGGCATCGCGGCATCGGCGAGAAGGATGCCGCGGCCTACGTCTCCAGCCGCTACCGTTCCCTGGCCATCCATGAGCATAAGCGGAGCAGGCCGCTTAAAACGGTCTGTCCCTCTCCCCGGCTCATCTAAATTACCCCATACGCCCAAGCGGACGCCATGGCGTTTCAAGGTCTCTCCGAGCAAGCCCGGCCGGGACAAGTAATTCCCTTCCGCGTTGCTCCGTTTGAGCGAGGGATAAGCCGGGACAAGCACCGAGACGCTCGAAGCGGCAGCCTCCTCTCCACCGGCGGCAAACCTGCGCAGAAGCGCCAAGGCGGACTGTCCGTCCCGCCGCTCCATGCGGTTCCACCCTTCCCCTCCTTTGCCGTCAGCCGGCGTTCCCGCTCCCCAGGTCGCATACACCGACTCAAGTCCTTTATAGGGGAGGCGAACATTCATGGCGGCCAATCGCCCCGTAGCCGCAAGTCTCCGCAAGGCCGGAAGACGGTCCAGCCACTCCGGCTGCAGCTCCATAAACGATAGCCCGGGTACGGAAACAACCGTAACGATCGGAGAATTTTCGGAATTGGGGATAACCTGAGAAGAAGGATGGAAATTTATCCCCAACCCATAGACCGGAGCGGCACTAAAAGATATACACATCCACAGAAACGTCACGGCCATGATACAAACGATCCCTTTAGCATACTTGGCGGCTTTTCGATGAATCGTTCCCTTATTGCGCATGATGTCCCGCCTTCCTCTGCCAATCGTTCGTCGGGAATCCGTCTTATGCACAGATCCTCCTTGCAACCGCACCGAAGTATTGCATGCTGCGGCGATTCCCTTGCAAAAGAGCCTTTTTCCGTACTATGCCCAATTCATTCCGCTTTATCCAGCTTACCCCTTCGATCGGAGCCATTCACTCTATCCACAACCTTATCCCCACAAAAACTTGTTTATTTCTCTAGAAAAATCAGGCTTTTTTTAGGAATCCACAAACTTATTCACATTATCCACATAGTCACTGTGAAAAACTTATCCACCCTCCTGTTGGAAAACGGAGCTCTCTAAACGTGATTCTGACGGGGATTTCCCAACTTACCCACATTATGCACAAAGGCTGTGGATAACTATATCCACAGCCCCTGCTTTGCTGCAAGCCGCCCTAAAGGCATGCGCCACAGCCATCCCTATGTCCCCTGAACGGTAACGTTCAAGACGATCCATTTTTCAAACGAAAAAAGCCCATCGTCTCATGCAGAGACGACAGGCAAATGCAGAATCAAAAGCTTATTCTCCGCCGACAAACACATAGCGCGCGACGACAAGCACGGCCAGCAGCCACATTAACCAATGCACCTTGTACTGGCCCTTGCCGCCCAGTTTGGAAACCGTTGCCAGCAGCACGTAGCTGACAATCCCGAACGAAATTCCGTTCGCGATATTGTACGTGAACGGCATGAGCGCTACGATCAGAAAAGCCGGAATGCCGTAAACCAAATCTTGAAAGTCGATCTCGCGCACAGCCTGCATCATCAGCACCCCGACGATGATCAGAGCCGCCGCCGTAGCCGGTCCCGGGATGAGCGCCGCAATCGGCGCCAGGAAGAGCGCCAGCAGGAAGCATACGCCCGTCGTGACGGCGGTAAGACCCGTGCGTCCGCCTTCGGCAACCCCGGCGGAGCTTTCGACAAACGCGGTCACCGTGCTCGTTCCGACCAACGCCCCGGCGCTGACGCCAACGGCGTCGACCATCATCGCTTTGCCGACTTTTTTGTTGCCTTCTTCTTTATTTTTCATGAAGCCCGCCCGGTTGGCCGTTCCTACGAGCGTGCCGAACGTATCGAACATCTCGACAAACGTGAACGTCGCAATAACCGAGATGATTCCCGCATTCATAATACCGGCAAAATCGAAATGGCCGAATGCCAGCTTGCTCATGTCGGGCACCCAAGTCGTTTTGTCGCTTGTCAGGTTGGCGAAGTTCACCATAGGCGTACCGTCCGGATTGTGCATGAACACGCCGACCAGCGTCGTGAGCAAAATCCCGAACAAAATCGCTCCCCGGACGCGCAGCACCATCAGAACGGAGATGAGCGCCAAGCCGATAATACAGAGCAGCACGTTCGGATCTTTCATGCTGCCGATATGGAATACCGTTTCAAACGAAAGAACGTCCGTGTATTTATGCGCCGGAATATCTTTGCCCGCTTCCACCGCGACCGTCAGCAGGCCGCTGTTCTTCACGCCGATGATGGCGATGAAGAGCCCGATCCCGACGGTAATCGCGTGCTTCAGGCTGTCCGGCACGGCAACCAGCAGCAGCTGCCGCACTTTGGTTACCGTCAATACGATAAAAATCAACCCCGAAATGAAAACCGCCGTCAATCCCATCTGATACGTAAATTGACCCTGCGATGCTAAAATCACCGTTGCAAAATACGCATTGAGCCCCATCCCCGGCGCAAGCGCAACCGGAAAGTTGACGAACAGCCCCATCGCGATCGTCATCACGCCTGCTGCAATAGCTGTGGCAAGAAACACCGCCGTCCAGTCCATGCCTGTCGCCCCGGAGCCGAACGCGCTAAGAATGTTCGGATTCACGGCCAAAATATAGGCCATCGTCATGAACGTCGTCAGCCCGGCCATGATCTCGGTGCGTACGGTGGTACCGTTTTCCTTCAGTTTAAAAAACCGGTCCATTCTAGAAATCCTCCCACATATTTAATCGGAACAACGACGAAAAACCCGGGTAACGACCCCGGGCTATCAAGCAAAAGAAGGCTCCACGGATATAACCGTGAACCGTTCTTTCCTTGTTCGTAGCCAGATCATTTACGGTGATCTCGTAGAAACTTCCAGGCCGATTCCCGGAATTATACGAAACGGTTATTCCTTTGTTGCCAACAATCCTTATTCTAAAATCGGGAGCGGCGATTGTCAATTATTTTTCCGAACAATTTGCGTTTTTTTGATAAATTCGTTCGGAATCGTGACTGGTAGTCCAAGTTCGGCAGATGCGCCGCGCATTGAAAAAAGCCCGTCCTCTCCTTTAAAGAAGACGGGCTTGCCGATTATTCCCACTCGATGGTAGCCGGCGGTTTAGAGGTGATATCATACACGATGCGGTTGACGTTATCGACCTCGTTGACGATCCGTACCGAAATTTTCTCCAGCACGTCCCACGGAATACGCGCCCAATCGGCGGTCATGCCGTCGATCGACGTTACGGCGCGAATGCCGACGGTGTAGGAGTACGTACGCTCGTCCCCCATAACGCCGACGCTTTTCATATTCGGGAGCGCGGTAAAATACTGCCAAATTTCACGGTCGAGACCGGCTTTGGCGATTTCGTCACGCAGAATCGCGTCGGATTCGCGCACGATGTAGAGCTTCTCTTCCGTTACTTCCCCGAGCACGCGGATGGCAAGTCCCGGACCCGGGAACGGCTGGCGCCATACGATGGCCGCCGGAAGACCGCATTCCTCGCCCACCCTGCGGACCTCGTCCTTGAACAGCGCTTTAAGCGGCTCCACGAGCTCGAACTTCATATCCTCCGGCAGGCCGCCTACGTTATGATGCGATTTGATCGTTTGCGCCGTTGCCGTGCCGCTTTCCACAATGTCCGTGTACAGCGTGCCTTGGGCAAGGAACGCAAAATCGCCAAGCTTGGCCGATTCTTCTTCAAAGACGCGGATGAATTCCGTACCGATGATTTTACGTTTTTGTTCCGGATCCTCCACACCGGCAAGCTTGCCGAGGAACCGTTCGCGCGCGTCGATTTTAACCACGTGCATATCGAATTTGCCGACAAACGTATCCATGACGCCTTCCGCTTCGCCTTTGCGCAGCAGCCCATGATCGATGAACATGCATGTCAATTGATCGCCGACCGCTTTATGAATGAGCGCCGCCACGACGGACGAATCGACGCCGCCGCTGAGCGCGCAGAGCACTTTTTTGTCGCCGACCTGATTGCGGATGTCGCGGATCGTATCCTCGATGAACGTCTCCATGCTCCACTTGCCTTCACAGCCGCAAATGTGATACAGGAAGTTGCGGATGATATCGTTGCCGTAGACGGAGTGGCGCACTTCCGGATGGAATTGAACGGCGAACATTTTTTTCTCCGGATGGCTCATTGCCGCTACCGGAGCATGCTCGGTGCTTGCGTCGACGACGAAGCCTTCCGGCGCTTCGACGACAAGATCGCTGTGGCTCATCCAGACCGTTTGTGTCTTATCGAGACCATGCACCAAACCGCACGCGTCGATAAAATCAACCTCGGCTTTGCCATACTCCCGTTTCGACGCCCGTTCCACTTTGCCCTGCAATTGATGCGCCATCAGCTGCATGCCGTAGCAAATCCCGAGGATCGGCACCCCAAGCTCGTACACGGCCGGATCGACCAGCGGCGATGCTTCTCCGTACACGCTGGCGGGGCCGCCCGAGAACACGATGCCTTTCGGCTGCAGCGCTCTGATTTTTTCAATCGGGGTGTTGTAAGGCAGCAGCTCGCTGTAAACGCCCAAGTCGCGGATCCGACGGGCGATGAGTTGATTGTACTGTCCGCCAAAGTCGAGCACCACAATGATTTCGTTCGGCTTGTCCATGTTAAGTAAGTTCCTCCTGGCTTCTTCGTTCGTTTTCAATGAAACTTATTATAAACTTCTGCCCGGCAAAGGGCAATGCCTGAGCGGAAAGTCGCGCCGCAGCGCCGATGTAAGCGCTAAGCCTCTTCCATAAAGCGCCAGAAAAGGGTTCAAGGAGAGAAAAATCCGGCCGCGGGCTGTGTATAAAACGCCCCGCTGAATACGATGCCGGGAATATGTACATAAATTAACCATGACGCCTGCCCCTGGGGATATGTGGACGATGCGCCGTTCCTCTCTTCGGCCATGCACCGGGGCGAAGTGGCGGGCGATTTTCGTGCAATCGCCATCCAGGCTCGTTGCGGAAAAAAGAGACCGCGCACAGAGGTCGGGCGAAAGGCGGAAAAAAGCCCGAAACGGAAGGCGCTCTTCGGAGAAGAGCATCTACGGTTCCAGGCTCCGGCTTTGTCGCAGGCGCCGCCAGGCGTTCGTCAGCATACGCCGTGTGACCTGCTCCTCCGGGCCATCCGGATCGGCATAGCGCACGGTTTCCAGCAGCTGCGTCAGTTGAAGCAGCGTGATGCGGTGCCTCTCGCTGCGGCAGCGGCGGGAATTTGCGTATTCGCGCAGCGTTTGCTGCGGCGCCGCTCGGCCGTACGAGCGCTGCAGCCGCCGCCACAGCCGGTCGGCGAAGCGGTGCAGCGAAGCCCGGCGCAAGCTGCGGCGGGAATCGGCGGCCTGCGCGGGGGCGGGCCGCCGGGCACGGCGGATGGCGCGGCGTCTGCCGAGGAACGCCAGCAGGAAGCCGCCCGCTAGGAGCGCCATCGGCCAGAGGAAAAGCGGCGACGCCGCTATGCTCTGGAAAAAGGCTGCTACGACGCGGTTCCATCCTTTGATCGAATCGACAGCCGCAGGCAACGAGCCTTTAACACGTCCCAGCATAGTATCTGCGAATGTTGTCACCGATGCGGTCCATTGGGATATCCACGGTCGCTTTTCCGCTTCGCCGCCTGCCGTTGTTATGGCTCCGGTTGAGGTCGCCGCAGGAGCCGTGTCGGAGGCGATGTCTCCCGATAAAGCAAAACCGGGTGTCGGCTCGAACGGAACCCAGCCGACCGACGGAAAATAGGCTTCCGTCCAAGAATGCGCATGCTTTTGGCGAACTTGAACGACGTAGCGCTCGTCTCCGCCGGCGGTTGTATGAGACACCGCTTCGCCTGGCGCGAATCCTTTGACCCAGCGGGCCGGCACCCCGGCAGAACGGAGCAGCACGACCATCGCGGTAGAAAAGTGATCGCAATACCCAGTTTTTTGCTCAAACAGGAACCGGTCGACGAAGTCTTCGTTCGGCCCCGCGGCTCGCGTTCCTTCCAAGCTGTAAAGATAATGCTCCCTCAAGTAGCGCTCGATCGCCTCCGCTTTGGCATAAGGCGTCGGCAAGCTCGCGGTTAGCTGCTCCGCGAGGCGGCGGACCCGGTCCGGCAGCGAAGCGGGAAGCTGTAAAAACCGGTTCCGCACGTCTTCGGGATAACGGTTTTCCTTATCGTCCGCCGCCACTGTGCGATCGGTCAGCACGAAAGCTTCGACCTCGTAGGAAACGAGCGGATCCGTTAAAGCCGGGACTGTATACCGGTCTGTCGCGTCCTGCTTCCAGACCCAATCGGTCGGAATCGGCTTCCCTTCGGCCGAGTGCAGCGATGCGACCCGCGTAAGCTCGCCACCCGCGAAGAGCAGGCGGTTCAAGCCCGGAGAAGCGATGCGGATTTCCTGCCGGATATGGACGTAAGCCTTGGAACGATGCCGATTGTCCGCCTGACCGGGAACGAACGCAGCGGGCGGGTCATTCACTGCCCCCCAGCCTTGGCCGGTATAGAAGCTTTTGGCCTCGCCGCGCCAGTAAGTGAGCCTGGGGGTAATTGCCGTAAAAGCGAGACGATCGTCCTGCTGCAAAGGCCTCCCGAGCTTGCCGTCATCTGAGCCGTATCCTGTGCGGGCTGTCCCCCCGTGCCGCTGCGGCCATGCCTTGCTTAATAGGCGGTCTTCAAGCGACCGGACATATCCGGACCAGTCGGGCGTCCGCATATCCTGCGGATGCAAAGACGCTCCGAGCCAACCTGCGCCAAGACAGACGGCGGTCAGCAGCAGCGCGGGAAGGAGGTGCATCCGTTCTCCGCTGGCGGGAGCGGCGGAGGCCGCGTCCTCCCGCCAGCGGAGCGACCGTCCCGGCTGAAGCGCGGCTTGAAGCAGCAGTCCGAAGCCCGCGCAGCGCAGCACGGCATGAAACATTTCCAAGGCGAACACGATTTGAAAGAACGCCAAATAGCCCAGCGTCAAGCCAAGAAACCAAACCAGCTGCCGACGCTCCAAGACGAACGATTGCACGACGGAAACAAAAAATGCCCAGCCCGCCATAAAACAAAGCGTTCGTGTCGCAGGCTCCCAACTCGCCAGATTCCCCTGCAACCCTTCGGCGGCATCGGCAGCCAGCTCGCGGCCCCATTGCAGCCACCAGGAGGGGGACGGCATCGTCTGCCCGTTATGAATCCATGCCGTTACGGCCACGATCCATAACGTTTTGGCCGACCACGCCGCCGGTCCCGGCAGGCGAAACGTATCCAGCAGCATGAACGCCGCAAAAGAAACGGCGAACGGAGCGATGCTATAGATCTCGGTCAGATCCGATAGCCTGCGCAACGGGTACAGCCACTCCAACAGCAGCAGAAGCAGCAGCGCGCTGAGGACGGCGTCTCCCGCCCAATTTGCGGGAGTTCGGCGTCGCTCGCGGCTCGCAGCCGCGGGGCGGGACCCTGCCGCGACGGCTGCTGCGGTGCCGGAAGCAGCTGCTTCGCGGAAGGCGCGGGCGCAGGCCGTGAGCGCTGCGCAGGCGCCGGAGGCAACAGCCGCTGCGGCCATGGCCGTGCCGCAAGCCGCGGGAGGGGCATGCTCCTTCGCCGGCTGAACGGCGCAAGGAGCGGTGTCAGGTGCCGATGGCGGCATCCGCGGCACCTCCTTTCGGCGCTGCTGCAGGCGTATGCGGCGCCAGGATCGTGACCGGGCAGCCGAGCGCTTCGAGCTGCCGCACCCATGCGTGCGCGGGCCCGGCCCAAGCTGCTCCGGGCCCGTGCACGTAAACGACGCGCACGGCGCCCCGGGGCAGCCCGCGCAGCGCCGCGGCCAGCTGCGCGTCGGCGCGGGCCGTGACGAGCGTGAGCGCTCCGCCGCCCGCCAGCCGCGCCTCGCGCAGCGCGAGCTCGGCGAACGCGTCGGCGCGCGCCTCGCCGCGCGGCACCGCCGCGAGCAGCCGCAGCAGCTCGCCGTCGCGCCCGCGCCCCTGCGCCTCGGCGGCGCCGGGCTGGCCGTCGCTGACGGCCAGCCGCACCCGCGCGCCCTGCTCGAGCGCGCGCCGCGCAAGCCCCGCCGCGGCCTCCACCGCCGCCGCGAGCGCGGGATCCGCCCACAGGGCGGCTCCCGCGCTCCTTCCGGCTCCGGCCGCGTCAAGCACGATCAGCTGCCGCCCAGTGGCAGGCAGCTCCGTCTCTTTTGCGCGCAGCTCGCCCGTGCGCGCACTGCTGCGCCAATGGATCCGGCGAAGCGGATCCCCCGGCGCGTAAGGCCGCGTGCCGCTAACCTGCGGCACGGAGTCCGCACCCGGCGGCCGCCGGGAAGCCGGACGCGTCCCATCCGGGCCCGCGCCCGGCAGCGGCGCCGCCGTACCCGAACCCTCGGGCAGCGCCCACAGCTGCCCGCCGCCTTTGCTTTCGCGTTTCGCCAGCACAAGCCCGAAAGCGTCCACGGCGCTTACGATCAGCGCCTCTTGCCGGTACACGCCGCGGGCAAGCCCCGGCACCGTACAACGCATGACCGCGTCGTGCCGGAAGCCGGCCTCCGCCGTTCCCCGCCGGACGATCCGCTCGCCGGTTCCTTCATGCACCCAGCGCTCCTCTACCCGCAGCCGCCCTCCGAACCACGGCAGCCAAGCTGCGGAAAAGCGGTAGGCCATGGTCGCGGGCTCTCCGCTATAGACGAACCGGTCAGCGTTCGGGTCGCACTCGGGATGTCCCGCGACAGCGTACAGCGAAGCCTCCGTTCCGGCGGGCAGTCTTTCTACCCGCAGTCCGCGTCCTGCCGCCGCGCGAAATCCTCCGAGATATACCGCAAAAAAAGCCCACACATAAACCAAAAACCAGGCCGTCCGGCCGCCCCAGCCTAACGCCCACCAGCCGAGAATCGCCCCGCATCCCCCGACCCATCCGACCGTTAATAAGCTCCGCATGTCCGCCGCCCTTCTTCAGCCCGCGGCATGCCGGCGGACCGGCAGCGGCGCGCTGGCGACAACCGAAGCGACAAGCGCTTCCGCCTCACGGCCGGACAGCAGCGCAGACGGCGCTAACATCAACCGGTGCGCCAGTACGGGAATAGCCAGCTCTTTCACGTCGTCGGGGATGACATAGCCGCGGCCCTTCAGAAACGCTTGCGCTTGAGAAGCCCGCATCAAGACGACCGAAGCCCGCGGGCTGGCGCCGAGCGAGACGTCCGGGTGCGTGCGGGTTGCCGTCGTCAGCTGAACGATATACTCCTTGATCGTATCGTCGACATGAACGGCACGGGCTTCCTTTTGAAGGGAAACGAATTCCTCCTGAAGGACGACTGTCCGGATTTGAGCGAGCGGGAACGGCTCTTCCATACGATTCAGCATTTCCACCTCGCCAAGCTGGCCGGGATAACCGAGACGCAGCTTCACCATAAACCGGTCGAGCTGGGCTTCGGGCAGCGAGAACGTGCCTTCGAAGTCGGCAGGATTTTGCGTCGCCAGAATAAAGAACGGCTCCGGGAGCGGATACGTCGTTCCGTCGACCGTCACCCGCTTCTCCTCCATCGCTTCCAGCATGGCGGCTTGCGTCCGCGGCGATGCGCGGTTCAGCTCGTCGGCCAATACAATGTGGGCAAACAAAGGCCCGGGACGGAATTCGAATTCGCCGCTGCGCTGGTTGTACACCGAGACCCCGGTCAGGTCGGACGGCAGCAAGTCCGGGGTGCACTGAATCCGCTTGAAGCTGCCGTCGATCGTTCTCGCCAGCGCGCGCACAAGCATCGTTTTGCCTACGCCGGGGACGTCTTCCAGCAGCACGTGTCCGCCGCAAAGTAGCGCGACAAGCAGCTTTTCGATCACCTCCCGTTTGCCTACGATGACCTTCTCCACCTGATACACGATCCGCTCAAGCACCGCCTGCGGCGAATCCGCCAGATTTGCAGATTTCGTCATCCTGAAAACCTCCTGACCTGAATCATGGTATGCAAGTTTTTTCCAATCTTGCATTCTACCATTCAGTATGTCCGGTTTTCATAGCGTTTAGACTTGATCGAGAGGCTTCCTCCTGTCCGTTAAATATGCATCCAACCGGTCCGGTAGCCGCCATAGACCGCCGCCTGCACCTCCACGGTTCCCCGTTCCGGCGCAATCGCGCCGGGCAGCATCCGGTCGCCAAGCAGTTCCAGCGTTTGACCGAGCGGCACATACAACATCCCGTTCACAAGCTCCATTGCCGGAAACGGGTAAATGCGCGCCTTCGCTTCGGCGGCCCATCCGGCCGCCGGACGCCATACCCTTAGCTCCTGACGGGCCAAATCGTATTCGGCCGTAATCGCTCCATAGCGGACGACAGCCGTCCGGCGCTCGGCGTTCCAGTTTACGGTTCCGCCTATCGCTGCGATCAACCGCCTCAGAGGCACCTCATAGCTCCCGTCCCGAAAGCGGAACTGCTCCTTCGTAAAAGCAAGCGTACGGTCGCCCAGCTGCACGTTCAACCGATCCGGCACTTCCCTATGTCCCGTTTCCGTATAGGTGATGGCGGTCGGTGAAACGGGCGGCTTTGTCGCAGCGTTCCCCCGTGTAGGAACACCCTCCGCAGACCAAAGCTCCCGCTGTTCGCGCGCAGCGGCAAGCAGATTGGCGAACGATTCGCGGCTTGCGGTCCTGGGCCATTTCAGTTTACCTCCGGAGAACTGTACCGGCTTCACCTCCGGGGTTAGCGGAGCGAAAGCATAGCCTTTCTCCTTAAATAACCGGATGACCCGGGGAAGCGCCTTGATCGTCTCGTCATGCCCCGAACCGTCGTGCAGCAGCACAATGACCTCGTTTCCGAACGGCCCTTTTTCCACCGTCCGGACAATCTGGTCCGCCGTCATCCCGGGGCGCCTTGCATCCCCGCTATCGATGGTCCAATCGTAAATCTCGTAGCCGGCCTCCCCCAAATAATAGAAATAAAAAGCGTCAAAATTGCCGAATGTCCCGCCCGGAGCACGAATAAAACGCGGCCTGACGCCCGTCGTCTCCAGCACTATATTTTCCGTCTTCCGGACCTGCTCCCAAAATGCGCGAAAATCGGAATACAGCTCCCGATAAACGTGATTATAAGTATGATTGCCGAGGGCATGGCCATCCTCAACGATACGCTTTGCGATCGCCGGGCGTTCCTGCACCTGTTCGCCCAGCACGAAGAAAGTAGCCCGGACGTCCTCCTCCCGCAAAATGTCCAGCACCTTCGGGGTCAGCTTGCTCGGCCCGTCGTCGAAGGTCAGATACACCGTAGGCTTTGCCGCCGGAGTATAGTTTTTTTCCGTGGCAATGCGTTGGCCCGATTGCAGCTGCATAAATAAAGCTTCGTCTCCTCCTTGACCGGCTGCCGCCTCCGCCGTGTGCGTCAAGACCGTAAGCCACAGGATCGTGAGACAAAGCAATGCTGTCCAAACGCTGCTTAGGATGGGGAACGAATTTGCTTGCGGTCCGCACTTCATGAGTAATCCCTCCGTATAGTTCTATGAAATGGTATTGATAGAATATATGGATGGTGTTTCTCTTTTATGACGGGAGCGCCGACCTTAAAAGAACGGCCGGGCGGCCGTGGAAGAAACGATTGACAAGGGGAACGAAACGAAGTAGAATCTTTAACGATAATGATAATCATTTTCACTTAAAGAGAGGGGTATCATTCTTTGTTTACATCCTTGCGTACAAAATGGAAATCCGCTGCTGTGCTCTTGGCCTGCACGACAGCTTTGGGTGCGGTATTGAGCGGCTGCGGCGCGGCTAAGACCCCGGCTTCGGCCGATGATACGACCCAGAAACAGCCGGCTGCAGCAGCCGGATCGGAACTGACGATCAACCACGCGATGGGCTCCTCCAAAGTTCCCGCCGAGCCCAAACGGATCGTCGTCCTGACCAACGAAGGAACGGAGGCTTTGCTTGCTCTTGGCTTTAAACCGGTTGGAGCGGTTAAATCTTGGTCCGGCAATCCGTGGTACGATCATCTGAAAAAAGATCTGGAAGGCGTCGAAGTCGTCGGAGACGAGAACCAGCCGAACCTCGAAGCCATCGCCAAGCTGAAGCCCGATCTGATTATCGGCAACAAACTGCGGCAGGAAAAAGTTTACTCGCAGCTTGCCGCCATCGCGCCGACGGTATTCTCGGAGCGACTGCAATCCGATTGGCAGAAAAACTTCCGGGTATACGCCGAAGCCGTCAACAAAAAAGCCGAAGGCGAGCAGCTTTTGCAGCAATATGACAAACGCATTGCCGATATGAAGGCCAAGGCGGGAGACAAGCTGAAGACGAAGGTATCTCTTGTTCGCTTTATTCCGGGGAAAGCCCGGCTGTATATGAAGGATACGTTTGCAGGGCTGGCGCTCAGCAAAATCGGCTTCCAACGTCCGGCCGCACAGGACAAGGATGAGTTTGCGGTCGAAATCAACAAGGAACGCCTCCCGGATATGGACGGAGACATTTTGTTCTATTATGTGTGGGATAACGATAAAAAAGAAGCGAGCGCCGTCGAGAAAGACTGGACTGGCGACCCGCTTTGGAAAAATTTAAACGTTGTGAAAAACAACAAAGTGATTAAAGTGAGCGACGATATTTGGAACTCCTCCGGCGGGATCATCGCCGCCAATAAGATGCTGGACGAAGTGGACCAATATTTGCTGAAATAACCCTCTGCCTGTTACTCGAAAAATTGGATGCACACCGGTTTCGGTATGCGGAGCTCATGACCTGTGGGCTCCAGCCGGCCGGTGTTTTCATTTACTGCCAACGTAACAACGGAGTCCGAATGTTGGTTGGCGGCCAGCACGAACTTCCCGTCCGGCGTGACGGCAAAATTTCTCGGCCACGCCCCGCCGGTCGGCTCGTGCTGAATCAGCGCCAGCTTGCCGCTGGTCCGGTCGATGCGGTAGACGGCGATGCTGTCGTGCCCGCGGTTGGATCCGTACAAGTAATCCCCCGACTTCCTGATGTGGATGTCGGCGCAATAGCTCTCCCCTGCAAATCCTTCCGGCAGCGCGGACACCGTCTGGATTGCCCCGAGGGTTCCGTCTTCTTGGCCGTAAGCGAACGCCGTAATCGTCGAATCCAACTCATTAATCACGTACGCATACGGCAGGTCAGGGTGAAACGCCATATGACGCGGGCCTGCCCCGGCATGCACCTGAACTTCGCTATGTAGAACAAGCGCCGGCTTTTCTCCGTTTTCTTGAATGTTGTAGATCATGATTTTGTCCGTTCCGAGATCTGCGACATAAACGCGGGAGTCTTTCACAACGGCACAATGCGCATGAGCCGCTTCCTGCCGGTCGCTGCGGACGCTATGTCCTTCATGCCGCTTCCGGTCTGCCAACGGACCGATCGTCCCGTCTTCTTCGATCGGATACAAGCTTACGCTGCCGCTCGTGTAATTGGCTACGACAAGCCGCTTCCCCTCGCGGTCCGTCGCCACGTGGCACGGCGAAGCGCCGAAGGAAGGCTGCTTGCCGATATAGCGCAACTCCCCGGTTTCCGCTTCCACGACGTAAGAAGCCACTTCCCCGCCTTCTTTGCCTGCCTCATCCTGCAGCTCGCTTACCGCAAACAACCTGCCGCGCTCCGTATCCACCGTCAAGAAAGAGGGCAGCTCGACCTCCGCATATGCGCCGGTGGCAGACAGCTCCCCGGTTGACTTATCCATGCTCAGCACATATAAGGAATCGTCTCCGCCCCCATTGTAAGTTCCTACATAGACGATCCGCTTGGATTGTTCTTCATACCGCTGCATTCACATCGCTCCCTCGCTGGAAATTTATTGCTAAGGTTAGTTTTTCGCCATCCCGCGCATTCATTCCTGCTTCGACGCTTTATAGGGTCCCTGCTCCGGCCTGGGCGGCCTTCACGGCTTCCAGCACCTGCTCGACATGCCCCTTGATCCGAACGCCGCGCCATTCGCGGACAAGCTTGCCTTCCGGATCAATGACGAACGTCGAACGCAACACGCCCATATACTCGCGTCCGTACATCTTTTTCAGCTGCCAAACGCCGAATAACTCGCACACCGTATGATCGGGGTCCGAGAGGAGCAGGAACGGCAGCTCGTATTTGGCGGCGAACTTCACATGGGACTTTAGGTCGTCCGGGCTGATCCCGATCACTTCGGTGTTCAACGCCGCGAATTGTCCGTTGTAATCGCGGAATTGGCACGACTCCTCCGTACATGTCGGCGTCATATCCTTGGGGTAGAAATAGAGAACGACATATTTGCCCCGAAATTGCGAAAGCGTGACGGATTCCCCGCTTCCGGCAGTAAGTTTGAAATCCGGAACAGGTTCTCCGGGGTGAAGCTGCGGCATAGTGTTCATCTCCTCGTATCCGTACTGGTAATTTTTCTTTGTACAAGCCATTATACGAAACTCGTCCCCCGTAAAACAACCCGACTTCTCCCGGCCCGAATTCCTCGAACGTCTCCGGTCATTATAAGTTTCGGGGAATGAAAAAGCCGCCCTCATTAAAAGGACGGCTTTGCTATGCAGATATCGAAGCTCTTACTTCTTATGGATGAATGCTTTCAGGGAAGCGTTTAATTCGTCCTTCAGGCCGGCAATGACTTTTTCTTCGCTGATGCCTTTTTCTTTGGCGATATCGGCAATTGTTTTGCCGCTGCTGAAGGCCGCATCCAATTCATTTTTCGTAATGCCGAGAACTTTAGCTACGGACCCTTCGCCCACATGGGTTTTCAGTTTCAGCTTTTTGGAATACTTCCCGCTGGTATCTTGATAGCCTGATTGATTGATGGCCTCCGAAAACTTTTCTGTAACTTCTTTTTTCAATTGTGCCGCTTCTTCTTCTGTTATTCTTTTTTGGTTTAGAGCATTATCGATTCTTTCAAAAATAGGACTTTTCATTTTGCCAAGCAAATCCGATTGACTTAGCCCGTACAGATTGGCTACTTCTGCGATGGATTTGCCTTTTTGAAGCTCATCCTTCAAATCATCCACACTTATACCAACAACACTAGATGCTTGAGCAACAATCGAATTTAAACCAACATCTACACGTTTATACAAAGACGTGGATGTATCCGGGACGACCGTGTACGTAATATCGTCATCCGCAAATGCCTTAGGAGCCGTTGCCAATCCGCCGATTCCGCCAAACAATACAGCTGCGGCTACCGTACCCGCCATAACTTTTCCAGTCCATTTTTTCATGATTCTCTCCACCTTATCCTTTTTATATTTTCGAACATACATTTTGAACGATTGTTTTGAACAAACGTTTTGAACATATGTTCAACTCCCTATGTTTGGTATTCTACCACTGGATAAACCTCCCTGTCAACTCGCTCAATTCGCCAGGTATGTTTTTTTGTTGAACGAGCCAGTTCATGGTAAGGGGATTATTTCCAGTATAAGAGCGAAATATGAACTCAACGTTACGCCAAGCTTAAAACGAACTGAAAGAAAGCTTAAAAAAGTCTTAAAACAAAGACACTTGATTTTCGAAATTTGGCCATACTGGGAAACGGCCCAGTCCATCGCATGTTTCACACATACTATAGATTAAATCCAATCCGAAAGGAGCGCCTTGCATGTACGATTGCTATCCTCAATGTCCGACCAAGACAGTATATGATCCCCCTATCCGGATATACCGGGATTATTACCACCCTCAAATCGTACAGGTCATCCACCCGGTTGAAATCGTCAACCGACATCATTGCGTCCCTTGCCCGCAGCATGTCTACTCGTATTCCGAGAGAGACGAATGGTCCAAGAGCAAAGGGTATAAAAGATGACCTTCTTCCCGTCACTTCCGGGAATGCCAAAGAGGAGCTTGCCTGCCGGCAGCTCCTCTTTGGTCGTTATATTAAGTTTGCTTAGTACAAAGGCCTCTGTTCTTTTACGATCCCGCCCCACGGTACCGTTTGACCCCGTAATTCCATACCGTCAGCCCGAAAGTCAGAAAGCCAAGCCCGACCAGCGGGGTAAGCAGGGCGAACGTTCCCCAATTCGCCCGGTCCAGAAAATAGGCGGCCGGATAAAAACCGACGAAGCCGAACGGCAGCACCCAGGTCAGCATAATGTTCAAAAGACGGTTATAGATGGTCATCGGGTACCGCCCGTAATTTTGCAGATTCCACAGCAGCGGCAAAATACCGGTGGGCGAATCCGAAAAAAACGACAGCGATGTAAAGAAAATGTACACGCCCCCGTAAATCATGATCGAACCGAGTATCAGCACGAGCAAAACGAACGGATCGTACCACATCAGTCCAAGGTCAAGCTGTGTCCAGGAATAGATCATGATGATCAGACCGACCAGCGCGCTGAACAGCGAGGACGGATCCATATTTTCCAGCATCAGCTGCACCAGATTATGCGCAGGCCGGGTCAATATCCGGTCCATTTCGCCTTTGACAATGTAACGCTCGGTGAAACCCCATAGATTAAAAAACGTAATAAACAAGCCGTAAGGCACCATAAAATAGCCATAGATAAACAAAATCTGCTGCTCGTTCCATTCGCCGATCGCCGCGGTGTGCTGGAACACGACAAGGATGAAAAATAAATTCAACCCGTTAAACAACAGATCGGACAGCACCTCGATCCAAAAATCGGAGCGATAGGTGAGCCGCGTTTTCATGTAATTTTTCAAATAATCCACGAACAAACCTGCATAGAACATGCGCCATCACCCTCCCTGCACGAACAGCCGTGTCCGAGCGCTCCGCCAAAGTACATAAAGCGGTACGATCAACAGCACGAACCAGATGATCTGCACGGCAAATACATTATAAACGGCGCTGCCGGCGACTTTACCGGTGAAGACGGAGCCCGGCAGGTACGTAATCGCCGGAAACGGCAGCAGATTCATCAGCCCTTGCGCCCAGTCCGGGAAGAACGACATCGGCACGACCAGCCCGGAGAACAAATCGACGGTTACGCGTTTCATCCGCATCATGCCTTCGTTGTTTTCAAGGAAAAATGCGAACAGGCCGGTAATAATATTAATCTGCGTATTAATCAGGAAGCTGAAAAACAGCATGGCGAGAAAAATCAGCCAGGTTGCCGGGTCCGCCGGCAGCTGTACCGGGAACAAGAACGAGACGATGACCATGCCCGGCACGGAAAACAGCAGGAACCGGAACACCCCTTCGCCGAGACCCTGCATCATTTTGACGACGATGTAATTATACGGGCGGATGAACTGGATCGCGACGCTGCCGTCTTTGATTTCATTTGCGATTTCCCGGTCGAGATTATTAAAGTAAAACGCCCGCGCCATCCATGATACGGCCACATAGGTCGTCATCTGGGTTACGGTCATTCCGCCGAGCAGCTCTTTCGTCCCGTAAATCGCCTTCCAAAGAAAATAATACGCCCCGATATTAAGGGCATAAATAATAATTCCGCTGTAATAGTTGACACGGTAAGCGAGCATCATCAGGAAGCGGATGCGGATAATATCGAGATAGGCGCTAACCATGCAGCGTCACTTCCTGTCTCTCGCGCAGCTCCTTTTTTGCTTCCGCCGATCCGGATTTGTAAATTTCCCGCACGATGTCGTCCGTATTCGTTTCGAGGATTTTAATATCCTCGATCGTCAGCATGCCGACGACCCGGCCGAGCACCTCGGAGACGCTTGCCGCCTGCTGCGGAATCCATACTTTGGCCGTCAGCTCGTTATCGAGCGACCAGTCCACTTGCAGTCCGGCGGTCAGCTCGCGCAAACTTGGCAGCGATACCGGCTCGGAGAAGCGGAGAATGACTTCCTTGCCTTTGCCCCAACGTTCTTTCAGCTCCTCGAGTCCTCCGTCGTAAATAATCCGGCCATCGTCAAGCATAATGACCCGGGAGCACAGCGCTTCGATGTCCTGCAGATCGTGGGTTGTCAGCAGAATGGTCGTGCCGTACCGTTTGTTCATGGATTTCAGAAACTCCCGGATTTCCGTCTTGACCATGATGTCCAGACCGATCGTGGGCTCGTCCAGAAACAAAATTGCCGGATTGTGAATAAGCGACGCCGCCAGCTCGCAGCGCATCCGCTGGCCCAGACTCAGCTTGCGCACGGGCCGGTTCAACAGCTCGCCAAGCTGCAGCCGGTCCACCAGCTCATCCATCCGGCTGCAATATTCCGCGTCCGGGACGCGGTACACTTTCTTGAGCAGCTGGAACGATTCGATCACGCCGATATCCCACCAAAGCTGGCTGCGCTGGCCGAACACGACGCCGATATTACGGACGAATTTCTCCCTCTCTTTATAAGGGACGAAGCCGCCTACGCGAATATCGCCGGAAGTCGGAACGAGAATGCCCGTCAGCATTTTGATCGTGGTTGATTTGCCCGCTCCGTTCTCGCCGATATAGCCGCAAATTTCGCCCTTCGGAATTTGGAAGCTGATATCCTTCACCGCGGCGACTTGGTTATACTCTCTCCGAAACAGATCGCGCACGGCGCCTTTCAAGCCTTCCCGGTTTTTCTGAACTTTGAATTCCTTTCTCAGCCGATGCACGTCGATGGCGAGATCCATGGTGTAGGTCCTCCTGTCAAAATATGCCGAAGCTTGCAGGCGCGGATTGAAACCTTTTATAATAATGAAATAGTTTCCTGTCCTAACGTGTGCATGTTCCTGCGGCATTGTCAAAACCTATACCCGTTATGATACACCAACCTTACGATCAGGAAAAGCGAACGCAACCAGAGGAGGGAACCGCATTCCCATGGCCCGAACGATAAAATGGTTTTTCATTTCGCTGCTGCTGCTGTTGCTTGCAGGAATCGGCTATTTTACATATTCTTTCGTACAATTTGCCAACAACATTCAGAGTCACCCCGATACGACCAAATTCGGCGGGCTTACTCCGAAGCAGCTCAGCATGTCGGAAAACTACATCCCGCCCAAATGGGAGGGCAATCAGCGGGTGAACGTGCTTATTCTCGGCGGCGATTCCCGGGGGCTCAAAAAAAACGAAGTTCCCCGTTCCGATTCGATCATGGTCGCCTCGATCGATCCGGTGACGAAGAAAGCGTACTTATTTTCGATTCTGCGCGACACCTACGTCAAAATTCCGGGGCATGGCGAGGACCGCATTAATACGGCGCTTGCCATCGGCGGCCCGAATCTCGCTATGCGCACGGTGAGCGACCTGCTCGGCATTCCGATTCAATATTTTTTCTATACCGATTTCAAAGGTTTCATCGCGCTGACCGATGCGATTGGCGGCATCGATCTCGAAGTGGAAAAGGATATGAAATACCGCGATTCAGAAGACGGCCATGAGTATGATATCAATCTGAAAAAAGGCATGCAGCACCTCGACGGTAAAATGGCGCTGCAGTACGTCCGGTTCCGTCACGACGCCATGAGCGATTTTTCGCGCACCGAGCGCCAGCGCAAATTTTTGCAGGCCGTCGCGCAAAAGATGCAGACGACCGGTTCCCTGATCCGGCTGCCGAAAATATTAAACAGCATCGATCCTTATCTCGAAACGAACATGACGACGACCGACATGCTCAAGCTCGGAACCCTCGCCTTCGAGGCCAAAACCGAGGGCATGGTCAGCCAGCAGATTCCGCCGTCCGAGCTGCTGATCGAAAAACGGGTCGGCGGAGCCGAAGTCCTCAGCGTGAACCGCACCAAGCTGCAGGATTACATCAAGGCGTTGTTCGAGGGCCGGGACCCGTTGGCTCCGGCCGGCAAGCCTGCGGAAAGCGGCAATAAAAGCACGAGCGGCACCGCTCCGGCCAAAAAACAATAATAGCAGCTATGAAATACATGCAAGCGGGAGGCCTGGGCTTCCCGCTTTTGACCTGAAAGGAGAACGGTCCCTATGATCGAAATGCATATCATTGACGCCTTCGCGGATAGCCCGTTTCGCGGCAATCCTGCGGCGGTTTGTTTGCTTGAACGCTATCCTTCCGACCCATGGCTTCAGCAAGTTGCGATGGAGATGAACCTGTCGGAAACGGCGTTCCTCTCCCCTCAAGAGGACGGCAGCCACCGGCTTCGCTGGTTCACACCGACGGTCGAGGTCGATTTGTGCGGCCATGCCACGCTCGCCAGCGCTCATTACTTGTGGGAGACCGGGAGAGCGGAGCGCAACCGGACTTTGACCTTTCACACGCTTAGCGGACAGTTGACGGCCTCTGCGAGTGAGGACGGTTGGATCCGGCTGGACTTCCCCGTTGAACAGATCACCGAAACGCAGGCGCCGGACCTGCTCTCCGATGCCTTGGGCGGGGCCGTGCCCCGTTTTGTCGGGACGAATCAGCTGGACCTGCTGGTCGAGCTGGACTCGGAGGAAGCCGTACGCGGGTTGAAGCCCGATTTCGCCGCCATGGCGGAGCTCGGCGCGCGCGGCGTGCTGGCTACGGCCCGCTCGCAGGATGACCGGTATGATTTCGTCTCCCGGTGCTTCTTCCCGGTGCTGGGAATTGACGAGGATCCGGTGACCGGATCGGCCCATTGCGCGCTTGCGCCTTACTGGGGTGACAAGCTGGGAAAAGACCGGATGACCGCCGTTCAAGCATCCGCAAGAACAGGTGTTCTTAGACTTGCACTAACCGGAGACCGACTTCACATCCGGGGGCAAGCCGTAACGGTGCTTAAAGGCTCGCTTCTCCACCTTCCCGCAGAATGAGGCGCCAAGCCGAAAAATTCACTGGCGGAACGCCATCATTTATAATACAGCTATACCTATATGGAAAGGATTTGAATCCCCATGAGCAATCCATTTGCATCTAACGCATCCGAATCTGCGTCCCGCACACGCTCCGCGGCCCTTTATACGGAGGCGCTCGAACATATCGTCGGCGGAGTCAACAGCCCTTCCCGCTCCTTCAAGGCCGTGGGCGGCGGAGCGCCCGTGTTCATGAAACGGGGACAAGGAGCGTATTTCTGGGACGAGGACGGCAACCGCTACATCGACTATTTGGCCGCTTACGGTCCGATCATTGTCGGCCACGCGCATCCTCATGTGACATCCGCCATTGTCCGTGCGGCGGAGAACGGAACCTTGTACGGTACGCCGACCGAACTCGAAATCCGCTTTGCCCGCATGCTGAAAGAAGCGATTCCGTCGCTCGATAAGGTCCGCTTCGTCAACTCCGGCACCGAAGCCGTCATGACGACGATCCGGGTAGCCCGCGCCTATACCGGCCGGAACAAAATCATCAAGTTTGCCGGCTGCTACCACGGCCATTCGGATCTCGTGCTCGTCGCCGCAGGCTCCGGTCCGTCCACCCTCGGCATACCGGACAGCGCCGGTATTCCAGTCAGCATTGCGCACGAGGTTATCACCGTGCCGTTCAACGACCTCGCCGCATTGGACGCTGCGCTGGAGCACTGGGGGAGCGATGTGGCGGCCGTTATGGTCGAGCCCATTGTCGGCAACTTCGGCATGGTCATGCCGAAGCCCGGCTTCCTCGAAGGACTGTGCTCCGCCGCCCGCCGGAACGGCTCTCTTGTGATCTACGACGAGGTAATCACTGCGTTCCGCTTCCATTACGGGGCTGCCTCCACCTTCGCCGGGCTGCCGGAGGGCACCGATTATGCAGCCATCGAGCCCGATCTTACGGCCCTTGGGAAAATTATCGGCGGCGGACTGCCGATCGGCGCGTACGGCGGGCGAGCTGAGATCATGGCGCAGGTGGCGCCGCTCGGACCGGCCTACCAAGCCGGGACCATGGCCGGGAACCCGGCATCGATTTCCGCCGGGATCGCTTGCTTGGAGGCGCTGCAAGAGCCCGGCTCCTACGAGCGGCTGGACCGGCTAGGCGCCATGCTGGAAACGGGCCTTGCCGAAGGGGCCCGCAAGCACGGCATCGCCCTGACCGTGAACCGTATCCGCGGCGCGCTGTCGACACACTTTTGCGACCATCCGGTTACCAATTACGACGAGGCTCAAACTACGGATGGTGAACAATTTGCAGCCTTTTTCCGCTACATGCTCGAGGAAGGAATTTGTCTGGCCCCGTCCAAATATGAAGCATGGTTCTTGACCACGGCCCATACGGACGAAGACGTTGCCCATACGATTGAAGCGGCGAATCGTGCATTTGCCCGCATGAACGTTTGACCCGGATCGGCAATAAATTCCATTTATCACCCAAATCACGAACTATTATCGGTCAACGTTAATAGTTCGTTCGTTTTTTATAAACCCGCACCATTCCGCTCCGAAATTGCCTTTATTCACCAGTTATGCAGAATAGACAGCGCTTACAATCAACTTTTCCCTTCAATGTTCTATTGTCTCACATGAAATTTCGTGATATTCTATAAATACTTTAAAACCAAGTAAATTCGGCTAAATGTAAGGTTTTTGCCATGTTAACTATGAAGCTGTGCGTTTGGATGGTTGGGGCGTTGTCCCTTTTATCACCCGCTTCCGCACAGCTTCTGCTGAATCGAGAAACCGAAAATCAAGTCAATTATGCAGAATAAATGTATTTTTATTCATTGCAATAATTTGTTGACTCTTTCCGCTTTCTTGCTTCACATGAACAAAGCCTTCTTTTCAGGACGAACCCGCACTAATTCTAATGGGAGGTGACGGTCAGCCTGCTGACCACGAGAATGAATCAAGTTATGCGCAATGAAGGCCGCTTTCAGAATTTATTGGCCACCGAACATGATAGCTGCGGAATCATCTGTATTATTGAAAAGGACGGATTTCCGTCCCGCGACAACATTCAAAAAACGATTGACGCCCTCGTGAAAATGGAGCATCGCTCGGGTTTCATCAATGGGGAAGGCGACGGCTGCGGCATCTTGACCGACATTCCGCGCGCCCTGTGGGAGAAAAAGCTGACCGATGCCGGTCTCGACGGCAAGCTTGCTTATGACGAGCGCTTCTCCGTGGCGCACATTTTCGTGCCGCGCAAGCTGGACATCTCCGCTTCCGATATGCAAAAAGGCATCCGTGAGCTGTTCTCCCAATTTCAAGTAAGCATCCTCTTGGAGCAGGAAAATCAAGTGGACAGCAGCGTGCTCGGTTCGAACGGCCGTAACGACGAACCTACCTTCTGGCAAATCGCAGGTCTTTGCGACAAGCAGGAAGTGAAAGTCTCCGACCATCTCTTTGAGCTTCATGTGGCGATCGAAGCCAAATACAACGTACACGTCGCCACCCTCAGCAACGTCACGGCCGCTTATAAAGTAATGGGCGCCGCCAGCATTTTGCCGAAATACTTCAATGACACCCGCGACCCGCTGTTCGCAGCGCAGGTTACTATCGGACACAACCGATACTCCACCAACACTCAATCCAGCTTTTTCCGCGTGCAGCCGTTCTCGCTGCTTGGCCATAACGGCGAGATCAATACGGTAAAAAAGATGCGGATCGAAGCCGACATGGTCGGCGTGCCCCTCGTCGACGGCGGCAGCGACTCCCAGGACATGAACCGAACCATTGAAACGTTCATCCACCGTTTCGGCCTCAGTTTGTTCGAAGCGATGGAAGTCGTTTTCCCTCCGATTCTCAATGAAATGAAGCTGTTCCGCCCGGAACTGCAGGACATGTATGTCTATTTCCGGCAAGCTTGGGGACATTACGCGCAAGGTCCGGCAGGAATCGTTTCCCGCTACGGCAACGAGTGCATTTTCAGCGTCGACGCGCTTGGGTTGCGTCCGGTATGGATGGTGGAAAGCGAAACGTCCCTGTATTTCTCCTCGGAGCAAGGCGTTATTACGGTCGGCGAAATGGTCGCGGATCCGAAACCGATCGCACCGGGCGAAAAAATAGGCGTCGTCCTCACCCCTGGCGAGCATGTTCAGGTCATTCCTTATCATTTGGTGCAATCCACCGTGCTGGAGCGCGTGCAAAGCCGCCTTGGCCTGGAAGGCCAGCGCAAGCACTTGACTAATGAAATTCCTTTCGTCGAAGCGGCGCCATCCGCCGACCTCACGCCGACGGATGCGGTCTACAGCGCATTCGGATGGGACCGCGACGGGATCCAAATGATCGAAACGACCGCGGAAACCGGAGCGGAGCCGATTCGCTCGCTCGGTCACGACAGCCCGCATGCCGCATTGAACTGGGAGCGACAGAACATCCCCGACTTTATTAAAGAAAGCGTCGCGGTTGTTACCAATCCGGCGATCGACCGCGACCGCGAGATGGAGCATTTCTCCACGCGCGTTGTCGTAGGACCTCGCCCGGCCGTGTACAGCCAGCCGGATGAACGGCTGCGTGTAGAGCTGCTCTATCCCGTCGTACTTGAGGGCAGCAACGGTATCGACTCTTTGGCCGAATTGAAACAGCCGAGCTACGAGCAGCTCGTCGCCATGTTCGGCGCGCAAAACGGCGATGCCGTCGCCACGTTGTCGACGACGTTCGCCCGCGGCACTTCGCTGAAGGATGCCCTAGAGCAGCTTGCGGCAGACGCCGTGCAAGCCGTGCGCAAAGGCGCTATGCTGCTTGTGCTGGACGACAGCGAGGCGCATCGGAACGACCGGCTGTGGATGGACCCGCATCTGGCCGTTTCCAAGGTCGATATCGCGCTTCGTGAAGTGAAGCTCGGTTACGGCGACAACCTGCGCCGCCAAACGACGCTTGTTCTGCGCAGCGCGGCGATCCGCAACCTGCACGATATGGCCGTGGCCTGCGGCTTGGGCGCAGATGTGCTGTCCCCTTACCTTTTGTTTGCTACGGCAGCGTCGAAGGACGGCGCACCGGCAGCCCGCAAAGTGTTTACCGCTCTAATGAAAGGCTTGGAAAAAGTCATCTCTACGATCGGAACGCACGAGCTACGCGGTTACACCCGCTTCTTCTCGTCAATCGGCCTGAAGCCGGAGCTCGCCGACGTGCTGGATATTGTTAACTATTTGGGCAGCGATAAGGCCGGAACAGGCTTTACCGAGCTTGAAGCCGATGCCGAAGCCCGTTACAACGACTTTGCCAATCCGAAAGCAAAGGCAGCCCGCAACTTCCGCTTCTTCCAACGGATGTGGAAAGCGCTCGGCGATGCAGCTTCCGGAACGGCCCCGTACGAAGACTATCGCGACAAGCTGCGCGAAGAAGAAAAGAAAAACGCCATTTCCATCCGTCACGTTGCGGATTTCAATTATGAGAAAGCGTACGCCGAAGGCTGCAAGCCGCTTGACCCAGCCCAAGTCGAGATCGGAATCGGCGGCCACGATCTGCCGATGCTCATCTCTTCGATGTCCTTCGGATCCCAGAATGAGACGGCATTCCGCGCTTACGCCGAAGCCGGCGAGCGCCTGAATATGGTGACGATGAACGGCGAGGGCGGCGAGATCAAAGACATGCTCGGACGCTATAAGCGGACTCGCGGCGCCCAAGTCGCATCCGGCCGATTCGGCGTCAACGTCGAGCTGGCGAACGCCGTAGCCTTCTTGGAGATTAAAATCGGCCAGGGCGCGAAACCGGGCGAAGGCGGCCATCTTCCGGGCTCGAAAGTAACGGCAAAGATCGCTGCCGCTCGGAACGCGACGATCGGCTCCGACCTGATTTCGCCGTCCAACAACCATGATATCTATTCGATCGAGGACTTGGCGCAAATCATTTCCGAGCTGAAGGAAGCGAGCGGACGCAAAGCGAAAATCATCGTTAAAGTTCCGGTCGTCCCCGGGATCGGCACGATTGCGGTCGGCGTTGCCAAAGCAGGCGCGGATGTGATCACGCTGTCCGGTTTTGACGGCGGTACGGGTGCAGCCCGGGTTCATTCCATTACGCACGTCGGTCTGCCGACCGAAATCGGTACGAAGCTGGCGCACCTCGCATTGATTGAAGCCGGATTGCGCCACAAAGTGGAGCTCTGGTCCGACGGCGGCATGAAATCCGGCGCCGACGTTGTGAAAATGGTCATGCTGGGCGCGAACCGTGTCGGCTTCGGCTCCATCGCGATGCAGTCCATCGGCTGTACGACATGCCGCGGCTGTCATTTGGATACGTGCCATGTCGGAATTGCGACGCAGATCGACTCTACGGAAGAAGCGGAAGAAAAAGGTCTTCGCCGCTTCGTGCCTCGCGTCTATGATACCGCCGTCGAATCGCTTGTTCGTTTGTTCGGCGGAATGGGCCGCGAAATACGGGACATCGTCGCTCAGCTCGGCTTTGCGAACCTGCAGGACCTTGTCGGCCGTTCCGACCTGCTGCAGCAAGTAAGCCATCTTGAGAAAATCGACCTGTCCGACCTGCTCCGACCTGCTCCGTTGTCCTTAACGGCGGCACAGGAAGCTTTGACGGAAGTCGCGGCGGCGGTATCTTCGGATATTCGCATCGCGGCAGGCGCAGAAGGTCAGCAATTTTTCCCGGATGCCGTATCGTTCGATGCGCCGGTAGAGCGCACTTGGTCGAAAGTCGATGCGGAATCCCGCATTCTTGGCAGCCGCTATGCGAGCCACCGTGTACGGGACCGTTTCGACGGCAGCTACGAGGCGCTGCCTCCGGTAAGCATTACGATGACCGAAGGTTCCGTACCGGGCAACGGATTGGCTGCTTTCAATGCCCGCGGCGTAAACATCACGGTTCATGGCGGTGCGGAAGACGGAGTCGGCAAAATGTCGCTGGGCGGTAAAGTCGCCATCTTGAAAGCACCAAGCAAGCATAAGCAATTCATCAACGGCTCCGTCGGCAAGTCGTTCGGCTACGGCGCTCAAAAGGGCCTGTTCCTGATTCAAGGCAATGCCGATACCCGCGCCTGCATTCGGTTCTCCGGCGCCGATGTCGTCTTCGGCGGCGAGATTACGACCCCGATTCAAGACGAGCTCGGCGGCATCGCAGCCCGTGCGAACCTGAAAGGCTTCGCCTTTGAATACATGACCAACGGCCGCGCTGTCGTGCTCGGCGATCCGGGTCCTTGGATTTGCGCCGGGATGACGGGCGGCGTCATTTACCAACGGCTCGTGCCGGAGATGGGTCTGGATCAAGCCGCCATCGAACGCCGGGTAGCGAAAGGCGCCAAGGTCAAAATCGAACCGGTCGGCGTACAAAGCATGAAAGACTTGAACGAGCTGCTGGGCGCTTACCATGAAGAGCTCGTGAAATCCGGACAACCGGAAGCCGCGGCGAAAGTGGAGCATTTGCTGAACAACCTGCAAACGAGCTTCGTCCGGATCGCGCCGGTCGGTCTGCAAGCCGATCAATCGGTAGCGACCGAATAATCGGCCGGTACAATAAACTAACCTATCCCCTCCGAAGCTTCCGGTTTCGGGGGGATTTTTTATATGAATCTGCCAATAAGTCGCACTCTTAAAGGAAAAAAGCACAACCCGAACGAACGTTTGGATTGTGCTTTTTGCGATTATGAATTACTTATAGCTCAGCCTTTAGCTGTCCTGTATGCTTCGATATATTGCGCGGCTTTTTGGGCTACCAGGTTATAATTGCCCGTTTTAACGGCTTCCGTCGTCAAATCGGAACCGATGCCGACGGCCACCGCACCGGCCTTGATCCAATCGGCGAGATTGTCCAGGGATACGCCGCCGGTAGGCATCACGTTGGCTTGCGGAAGCGGCCCTTTGATTGCTTTGATCGTCGACGGCGAGTATAGATTGCCCGGGAACAGCTTCACGATGTCTACGCCGAGCTCCAGTGCCCGTTGAATCTCTTGAACCGTCATCACGCCCGGCATAACAGGCACTCTGTACCGGTTGCACAACATAACCGTATCCGGATTTAACGCAGGACCGACCACAAATTCCGCTCCGCTGAGAATACCTGCCCGTGCGGTTTCCGGATCTAAGACCGTCCCTACGCCGATGATGGCATACTTGGATGAATCCTGCGTGGAGCTGGAATATTTTTTGGCAAGCTTCTCGATAGCTTGCAATGCGAACGGTACGGTCATCGTCACTTCGATAACCTTGATGCCGCCGGCGATTGCCTGTTCAGCCATCTCGACGACTTCCTCCGGCGTTTCTCCGCGAAGAACCGCGACCACGCCTTCATTGGTCAGCTGCTGCAAAAGCTTGATTTTTTTCATGTTCACTCATCCGTTCCCTATATAAAGTTAGCGTGTATTCCTTCGTCGGATCCTATACCTTGGTTACCTCTCGACATGCTTTACGTTATTAAGAAACGCCTCCACTTGCTCCCAAGTGGGGATGCCTTCCCAGTCTCCCTCCATCTGCACCACCATGCAGCCGATCAGGTTACCGAGCCGAACCGCCTCTTCCAAACTGTAGCCCTTAAGCAGTCCAACGAAAAAGCCGGCGCAAAAACCGTCGCCTGCCCCTACCGTATCCACGACTTGTTCGGCTTTGAAATATGGCACCGAGCTTACCCGTCCTTGCTCGACGATATATGTAACGTCTTCGCCGCCTTTGACGATCGATACGGCTTTGAGCTGGGCAAGCCGGGCTACAATTTCGTCGAAGCTGTCCGTTTGATACAGCAGCCTTAACTCGTCCAATCCCGGCAAAAAATAATCCGCTTCCCGAGCTAACTCCAGCAGCACCTCGCGGGCCTCTTCCAAAGACCATAGCTTCAGCCTCAAATTCGGGTCAAAGCATATCTTTACCCCATGCTTGCGTGCCAATTTCATCGCTTCTCTGACCGTTTCGCGGCAGGAATGGCTCAGAGCTGTCGTAATGCCCGTTACATGCAAATATTTGGCCTGCTTAATATACTGCTCGTCCAAATGCTCCGGCTTCATCGTACTGGCTGCCGAGCCTTTGCGGTAATAATAAACCGACGTTTTCCCGGACACCACCTCGCGAAGCATCAAGCCGGTCGGTGCTTCTGTTGTCAGTTCCACACGGGAGACATCCACGCCCTCGCCGCGGATTTTTTTCATGATCATGCGGCCTAGCGGGTCTTTCCCAAGGCGGCTGAACCACCCCGCCCTATGTCCCAAACGGGATACCCCGATCGCTACATTGCTTTCCGCTCCGCCGAACAGCCCTTGAAAGCTCGACGCATATTCGATTCCTTTGCTTCCTTCTGGCATCATCAACGCCATCGATTCCCCGAATGTAATGATTTCCGGCTGAAACATTTGCAGCTGCTCCGCTCGTCCGTTCTCCGCCATTTATCTCGCCATCCATCCCCCGTCCACGCAAAGCACGTGGCCGCTCATGTAGTCCGAAGCCTTCGACGCGAGGAATACGATCGGTCCTTGCATATCTTCCGAAGTTCCCCAACGTCCGGCCGGAATACGCACCAAGATTTGCGAGCTGCGCTCTTCATCCGCACGGAGGGCCGCCGTATTGTCTGTAGCCATATACCCCGGAGCGATAGCGTTAACTTGAATTCCTTTACCTGCCCACTCGTTCGCAAGCGCTTTAGTTACCCCGGCAATCGCATGCTTGGAAGCGGTGTAGCCCGGCACATTGATTCCGCCTTGGAAGCTTAACATCGAGGCGATATTTATAATTTTACCCGACCCTTGTTTGATCATTTCGCGTCCCACAAGCTGCGACAGGAAAAAGACAGAGTTTAAGTTCAGATTCAGCACATCATGCCAGTCTTGGGCCGCATGATCGGCAGCCGGCGTACGCCGAATAATGCCGGCATTGTTAACCAAAATATCAATTTTCCCGAATACGGACAACGCCTCGTCAACCACGCTCTTCAATACGCTTTCATTCATCAGATCGGCAATGATGGTGTGTGCCTTGCGGCCCATCGCTTGGATTTGCTGCTCAACCTCACGCGAACGGTCATTGCTCGTTACGATGATGACGTCCGCGCCTGCTTTGGCCAAGCCTAAGGAGATGCCTCCGCCAAGACCAACGGCTCCCCCGGTTACTAAAGCCACTTTTCCGGTCAAATCAAACAAATTCATCTCTACACCCCATTTAAACGTTTTAAGCGTATCCGAGCTTACGTTCTTTTCGGATTGCTCATCCCTTTTATTATAAGTCATACGGCAGTAAACCGCTATAGCTGAGTCCAAAATGTAACCGGAACGCTAAATTTTGCAGACAGGAATAGTTTTTTTGATTTGACCAAAAAAGAACAGCCCTTATATCGGAAGAGCTGTTCTTCTGTAAATTGATATTTTCCGGGATTATTTTAGCCGGTCTTTGTAAATTCTCCGAAACAAGCGTACTTTACTTCTTCGATCTTTACAGCAAAGTTTCCGGCAGGAATCTCAATGGTTTGTACCGCCCCGGTTGTAGCTAAGATCAACTGTCGCCCCATAGGGGACAAGAACGAAACATAATTTTTATCAGGTGCGGTTAAGGTTGGGAATACAATGGTAAATGTTTCTTCCGAGCCGTCATCCTCATACTTCACTTTTACACTGCTGCCTATCAGCACTTTGGAGTACAAGGACTGCATGAACTGCACTTCATCTTGCGATAATATACGTTCCAAAGCCGCCGTATATTGTTCAATGAATTTTTCGAGATTCGCTCGTTCCTTCCCCTGCTGAGGGCAAAAGTCATCAAGAAACGCACTCCACTGCTCGTCAAAGTAAAGCAATTGATTAATTAATTGGGTACGGGCACCTCGTCCGAAACTAGGGTTCATAGTAGATATCCCCCCCTATATACGTTCTCATCCTTCGTGAGTTCAGCCTTTGTACTGACATAGGACTCATAGCATTTCCTCCTTAATAAAATAAGCCCCTCGAAAGGAGCTTTAACCCATTGTATCAGATGTCTTCCACAAATTCCATGGTTCCTGCCGATTCAAGGGTACGATGGCTGTACCTATTTTGAGCGGTGGTTCCTGTACGAAAGGATTTTCAAACGTGGGGATTTCGCACGTTCCCCTTTACATATCGCGCGCTTTAAAAATTGATACAGTGACTGCTCTGAAAGAGGCTTGCTTCTTTGAAAAAGCTTTTATTAGTGCTCCATTTTTCCGTCGTTACCATCCGAAAGGATTCGCTGTACAATCGATAAATATGCGAGATGTGCCCGTCAACTGTATTTTCTTAAGACCCGTTACCTATTCAAAATAATTGAAAAGGGGACTTTTTTTTGAAAGCCTTTTTTTAATATTCTCAATTTCTTCCATGGCTTTTTGTTTCCAATGTTCCTTTAATCTAAAATCTTCATCATAAAAATCTTTGTTATGAAGCTGAGAAATTAAATCTGCTAATTCAAACCACTGTAATAAGTAATTGCAATATTCAACATGTTTTCAGGACTAAAATCCTCAAGACCGTGATCATAAAAAATACTGTTGGTGGTGATTTAATATCATCCAGATCAATTATCCAAAAATCACCTCTGCCAGTTTTGGCGAATATCCAGTGGCTTTTCTTAAATTCACAAAAAGCTTCGTGATACTCTTTATTATATTTTTTTGCTTGTTCATAAGAGAAAAAAACATGATCCGCTTCAATTTTATTATTGGCAAGTCTCTCATATAAAAATAAACAATCCTTCCTCGTACTCACTGATCTTAGGAATTCTATTTCGATATTCTAAGCTATCCATTATTTCATCAAAAATTCTTTTCTTCATCGTGACATTCCCTTCTTTCTACATGGTGCATTTTTAATTGCGTTGCACTTCTACAATTTGGTGCTATATCAATGGAGTGGACACAATAATAAAACTTAGTTGGCTAAGGTCAGATCGCAGCCTATCAACTCTTAGCACGCAGGCGAAAATAAGAGATTGGAAAGTTTATTCGGTAACTTAACCGAACGACTGAGTATGGAGTTCATTGATAAAACGATGTAACACTACACTCATATCGTCAAAGAGTTAAAGGAAAATAACAGTAGCGCGGTATTCAGGGAAATTGTTGTGTATAAAATTGTGTAAAAAGTTCTTTTATATAATGCTTTTTCACGCCATTCTCCAACAACGAAAAAATCGCTAAAACCTTATATATCAAGGATTTTAGCGACTTTTGATTTGTCGTATATTAAACTAAGTACGTCCCAGGAGGGATTCGAACCCCCGACCGACGGCTTAGAAGGCCGTTGCTCTATCCAGCTGAGCTACTGGAACTTGTAAATGGAGCGGGTGATGGGAATCGAACCCACGCTACCAGCTTGGAAGGCTGGAGTTCTACCATTGAACTACACCCGCATTAGATTATGAAGTGGTCGGGACGACACGATTTGAACATGCGACCCCCTGGTCCCAAACCAGGTGCTCTACCAAGCTGAGCTACGTCCCGATGTAAATGCCGGTAGAGGGACTCGAACCCCCACGGTTTCCCTCACGATTTTGAGTCGCGCGCGTCTGCCAATTCCGCCATACCGGCAAATCATAAATGGAGCGGAAGACGGGATTCGAACCCGCGACCCTCGCCTTGGCAAGGCGATGCTCTACCCCTGAGCCACTTCCGCAAACTACTTTTAGATTAAAACGAAAAGCAGCGATTGTCAATCTACATAAGCAAAAGTTACGATGGAGCGGAAGACGGGATTCGAACCCGCGACCCTCGCCTTGGCAAGGCGATGCTCTACCCCTGAGCCACTTCCGCTCAATTTATTTGTAAAAAATGAGCCATGTAGGACTCGAACCTACGACACCCTGATTAAAAGTCAGGTGCTCTACCAACTGAGCTAATGGCTCGTGCTAAAATACTGGGGATCTAGGATTCGAACCTAGGCATGACGGAGTCAAAGTCCGTTGCCTTACCGCTTGGCTAATCCCCAATGCTATGGGGCGATCGAAGGGAATCGAACCCTCGAATGTCGGAGCCACAATCCGATGCGTTAACCACTTCGCCACGACCGCCATAGAAATTCATGTGGCATAAATGGTGCCGTCGAGAGGAATCGAACCTCCGACCTACGCATTACGAGTGCGTTGCTCTACCGCTGAGCTACGACGGCACATTGTTAAAATTAAAAATATCGGAACCCTCGGATGTTTTCCGTTTCGTTCCGAAGATCAAAGCCTTTAAATGGCGGAGCCGACGGGATTCGAACCCGCGGTCTCCTGCGTGACAGGCAGGCATGTTAGGCCTCTACACCACGGCTCCACACAAAATGAAATTGGTTGCGGGGGCAGGATTTGAACCTGCGGCCTTCGGGTTATGAGCCCGACGAGCTACCGGGCTGCTCCACCCCGCGTCATTGAGTAATCTATGGTGGAGGCTGACGGGATCGAACCGCCGACCCTCTGCTTGTAAGGCAGATGCTCTCCCAGCTGAGCTAAGCCTCCATGGGATAATGGTGACCCGTAGGGGATTCGAACCCCTGTTACCTCCGTGAAAGGGAGGTGTCTTAACCCCTTGACCAACGGGCCATGCTTTTAAATAAGATGCGATGATGAAAATCTACGGAGAGAGAGGGATTCGAACCCTCGAGACGCTTGTGACGCCTACACGATTTCCAATCGTGCTCCTTCGGCCAGCTCGGACACCTCTCCAAGAATGGCTCCCCGAACAGGACTCGAACCTGTGACAACTCGATTAACAGTCGAGTGCTCTACCAACTGAGCTATCAGGGAACGTTAACAGTTGTGGAGTATGAAGTGTCGGATCATATCCGCTTGGCGACGTCCTACTCTCCCAGGACCCTGCGGTCCAAGTACCATCGGCGCTGGAAGGCTTAACGTTCGTGTTCGGGATGGGTACGCGTGGTTCCCTTCCGCCATCATCACCAAACGGATCTCGATGTTTCTGCCACGAAACATCTATACTTTATTCAAGGCGACTTGCACCCTGAAAACTGGATCGAAACAATGCGTTCAGATATCTCTTCACTGGTAATCAAACCTTAGTCGCTTCCGAAGGATTCTTCGGAAAGCTTGTAGGATAAGCCCTCGACCGATTAGTATTCGTCAGCTGCACGCGTTGCCGCGCTTCCACCCCGAACCTATCAACCTCGTCGTCTACAAGGGGTCTTACATACTGGGAAATCTCA
>JAPSLM010000020.1 GCA_031180825.1 Paenibacillus sp.
AAACATCTGATGGATCAGCGTCGTTTGCTCCTCCGTAGGGTAGATGCGAAAGCGAAAAGCTTTATGATGCAACATGCGAGATTTACCTCCTTTGGAGATCCCATGACAATTATAGCACATATGTTCGTATTCATAACAAGAGTTGCAGATTCATCTCCCCCTTATCGAAGAGGGCGTCTTCTCAGCCTTAACGATAAAAAAAGAGGAGCCGATTGGCTCCCCAGGCTGTCGACAAAGCTCGGTTTTTATAGAACTCGCTTGATAATTATCTTAATTTCCGAAATATCGGCATATAAAAAGCAGAAGATCGCCCTATCCGGCTAGCTTAGCCAGGTGGTTGGCGATCTTCTTGACGTTCTGGCAGATGGCAGTCATGAGCGCTTGCTCTAAGACTTTTTCCTGCCGCGGAACCGGCAATAGCGAAGTCCATGGAGCTCTTTGGCATCCGCGAAACTTCGCTCAATCGTTTGGTACCGGAGATAGTACCGATATTTGCCCGAGCGAGACCGCCCGTTTTGTTTTACCCACTCCTTGCTGTCTTGCCAAACGTGTCGTGTTAGAATCCTTTGTTTGTTCCTTGAACGTGTACACTGGGCAAGCAGCGGGCAGTCCTTGCAAATCTTAGGGTCGACTTGTACTGGCGGTAACCCTCCCGGTCTGTCGTAGCATAAGCTAGCTCTTGTTTTTGCGGACAGATATAAAAGTCGCGCTCTCGGTCATACTTAATTCGCCACTTGGCGATCAAACCTTTGACTGGAGTATAGCTTCTACCGCCAATGACGGCATAAATCCTCCGGACATGGAGTTTCTTGCAGATATCAGCTGTGTAATAACCGGCATCAAGGGCGACAGCCCTCCAGTGTTTTATCAAACCCAAATTTCTTTATTTGCAGTTCAAGCCGCTCAAGATAAGGTTTGGAGTCATGGACGTTTCCGGGGGTAATATGTACATCGGTAATAATATTGTATTTATGATCGACCGTCCGGTGATCCAAATAGAAGAACCTTCCGGCTTGCCGTCGCGCATCATATACCCGCTGTCGGGATCCGTTGTGCTCACTTTCGTCTCCTTGGTCTGGGTCACCTCCTTCCGGGGCTTTAAAGCTTTTTTCCACCGCTTCGTCCAAGTCATCGAGGTAGGTTCGGACGCTCTTTTCGACTTCTTGCTTAACGAACTTACGCTTGTTGGCGTTGGTTTTGAGATGGGTTGAATCTGTGATGAGCACGCGGCCTGCGACCATTCGAAGCTCTGTGGCTTTGAATACAATATAGTCAGAGATTTCTTGGACAACATCGCTATCCTGAAGCCGCTTGCGGTTCAAGCTTAGGGTGCTATGGTCTGGAACGCGGTCCGTCAAACCTAATCCAACAAACCAGCGATAGGCCTCGTTGAGTTGAATTTCCTGCTCAAGCTGGCGCTCAGAACGAATGCCGTACAGATAGCCAATGAACATCATTTTGAAGAGCATGATCGGATCGACCGAGGGGCGTCCGTTATTTTCAAGTAATATGGCTTCACTTTTTCAAGGATAAAGGAAAAGTCAATGTGTTTATGGATCTTCGAAGCAAATATGTTGAGGCACCTGTTCTTCCAAACAAACGAATTCGTAGCTGTTTTGCACATTCGGATTGGAGCGAAGCATGCAACCACCGCCTTGTTAAGATAGTTTTATTATATGATATTAACGCGGTGAATAAATAACGAATACAAAGAAATAACCTGTTGAGGGGTTTTTCAACAGGCTGAGGAGCCGATTGGCTCCCCGGATTAGTCTCCCTACCGATGTATCCAATTTGCAATTTTACGGCCGCAATTCCTTGACAAACAATACACGGTCTTGGCCTCTCCCGTCATAATCGGCCGTAACCTGCACCCCGTCTGCCTCGCCGGCTCCTTCATCAATCCGGAAGCCCATGCGGGTATGAAAGGCAATGGACGTTTTGTTTACCGGCGAAGTGACGCAGCGCACGGCCTTGCACCCTTTCTCCCGGGCCTTGTCGAAGAACATCCCGTACAAGCGTGTGGCGATGCCGTCCTTCCGGTGCTCCGGATGCACCCCGATAAAGTGGATATAGGCTTGCTCCGGGTACGTCTGGGAGACAAAGCCGATTAAAAAGCCGATGATTTGACCGTCCAGCTCGGCCGCAAAGCTTGTATCTTGAAAATGCTGAAAGAACAGCTTGGGCAGCATGTCGGCCATCGGCCGGCCGCCCCACCAATCGTTGATCACGGAGATGACAGGTATGTAATCGGCTTCAAGCACATGCCGGAACTGCATGGAAGCTCACTCCTCATCCAAAGGGTATAATGGCCTGGTGCCTTAGCCCCCGCCCGAAAGACGGTAAAACCTTCAGTCCCGCCCATGGCACGCTGCGAAGGGTTCGGCATCTTTTCAAGCGCTTTGCTCATCAAACAAAAGACAGCGTCCCTTCAACAGGTACACTGTCTCCATTCGGCAGCCTGGCCCTCTTAATGCTTTTCCGTTCCCGCCCCGCGGGATTCCGCCGGCGAGCAGTCGCCGCAGTAGCCCAAAATTTCAAACCGATGATTGACGATTTGAAAATCGGACGGCAGATTGCCGATCTGCTTCATCGGGCAAAATTCGAAAGGCACCGTTTTCTCGCAGTTCATGCAAATGAGATGATGATGATGATGCGACTGGCAGCGGGCGCGGAACTTCAGGCCGTCGTTCAAATAAATTTGTTCCAGAACGCCCATCTCGCTCAGCAGGCGCAGGTTGCGATACACCGTATCGAAGCTGACGCCGGGATACGGCTGCTTCATATAATCATAAACGTCCTTTGGGGACAAATAGCCGGTCGATTCGGCGAACAAGGCGGCAAGGCTCTTCCGTTGGTCGGTGATGCGCCAGCCTTTGGCCGACATGGCCTTCAAAATATCTTGAACGGTTGACTGAACCTCATGCTCGTGATTTCCCATACCTACCTCTTCCCTATGAATACGCAATCGGATACTACTAATAATGCCTGAATCCGCAGCGGGAGTCAAGGTTACCGGGCTTCCAGAGCCGCCAGCTCGGCCGCCAGAAAGGACCGGTCAAAGCGCTCGCCGATAAACACCGCCACGCTGGGCAGCTCTTCCTTCGGCGCGATTTTTACGAAATCCATCTCGCGGTATGCATATTGGAACAAAAACGGGCTGACCGTATCGGTAAACCGCAAAATGCCTTTGCCCCGGTAAATTTCCTGCGGGAGCCGTCCGATCAACGCTTCGAACTGCTCGCTGTCCACCGGCCGTGTGAAGTAATGCGTGTAGACCATCACATGCTCGTGGCTGTGATGATGCGCATCGCTTCCATGCTCACGGTCATGACCCTCCGTTCCGCAGGCCCGGCCTTCCGCGTGATCATGTCCGCAGCCGCAAGCGGATGCCGCCTGATGCCGTTCCGCTACGCCGCCTTCGAGGCGGTCGAACAAGGACAGATTGATCTCGCAGCGCACGGTCGGCAAAATCGGGGCGGCGGGATTCAATTCGCGGATGAGCGCATCCAGACGCATAAGCTCCGCAGGAGGCACGAGATCCGTCTTGTTCAGCAAAATCCGCGTCGCGCAGCGGATTTGATCCTGCATGAGCCGGTACGTCTTGCCATGTGGGCTGTGCGAGCGCTCGCCGAGCTGCGCCGCATCGACGACCGTCAGGACCGACTTCAGCTCCGCCTTCGTAAGGAGCGAGGCATCCGTTACGCCGTCGAGTATCTCGATCGGATTCGCCGCTCCCGTGCATTCCACAAACACGACATCCGGCCGGTGCTCCTCGATAAGCTGCTTCAGCTCCATGCCCAGATCGCCGCGAATGGTACAACAGATGCAGCCGCCGAGCATTTCGGTCATCGGCACGTCCTCGTCCACGAGCATCCCGTCCAGATTTACGTCGCCCAGCTCGTTCATCAGAACGGCGGGCTTCCTGCCGCTCAGCTTATAATAATCCAGCGCCCGGGTCAGCAGCGTCGTCTTGCCGCTGCCCAAAAATCCGGTCAAAATATGGACCGGAACCGATCGTTCTTCCTTCAAATCGCTACACCGCTTTCCGTTTACGTTTAGTTCGCAAGTCAGGCGTCGCCTTTCTTTTTTCAAATTTTACTCCGTCCGGTTCGCCCTGTCAATTAATCGTAATTTTTATCATTAAAAAGCACGGTCAAGCTATTTCAACAATTCGAGGATTGTCGCGATACAATTGTCCGCAACCGAACGTTCGGGACGGGATTTCATCAGCACCGTAAGTCCGATGACCGAGACGAGCATGGTATGGGCCAACGCCTTGGCGCTGCCGACTTGCTTCAGCTCTCCCGACCGTATGCCGCGCTCGATCGTTTCTTGAAACAGGGCCGCCAAATACATTTGGTGCTCTCGGGTAAGCACCTCGAATTTGGCGTCATGCGGAGCAAGCTCCACCATGACGTTGATGCAGAAGCATCCCTTGTTGGGTCCTTCCTCGTCCGCTTCCGCCGCAATCCCTTCGAAATAGGACCGGAACGCCTCCTTGACGGAAGAAGCGCTTTGCAGCCGGGACCGGACATAAGAGGCGTGAGCGTGCGTATATTTGCGCAGCGCAGCCTCGAACAGCTCCTTCTTGTCTCCGAAGGCCGCATAAAGGCTTGGGCGCTGTATGCCCATTCCGGACGTGAGATCGCTTAAAGAAGTCGCTTCGTACCCCTTCTCCCAAAAAAGCCGCATCGCGGCATCCAATGCCTTGTCTTCATCAAAAGCCCTTGGCCGCACCATAAAAAAGCCTCATTTCGTATCGATTGGTATGTTACAATTTTAGGACTTGAAGCCGCTAATGTCAAATTCCGCCGGCGTTTCGCGGAAATGTTTTGCCGGAATTTTCGGCTCGCTTCACGGCCATCCGCTTCTTGACACAAAGCAGGCAGGAGAGTTATATTTACGAAGCACATTACATACCGATTGGTACAATATACTCTTCGGTACAAAAAACTTGTCGTCTGGAGGCAATACCGATGAATAAGCTTGAAAAAAAGGCGGGACCTCTTGCCGGAGACCGCAGCGAGACAAATAGGGAGATGCCGCACCGGCCTTTAACCGCAGAGAAGCCGGCTTCCGCACCGGCGATGTCCCGTTCGGTCGCGCTGTTGTTTGCCATCGCCTGCGGACTTGCCGTCGCCAACGTCTACTATGCGCAGCCGCTGCTTGACGCTATGGCAAGCGAGCTGGACATTGACCGCGCGGCCGTAGGCATTGTCATCACGGCCACTCAGATCTGCTATGCGTTGGGACTGCTCATGCTCGTCCCGCTCGGCGATCTGGTGAACCGCCGGAAGCTGATCGTCGGCCAACTGCTGTTGTCCGTACTGGCTCTTATGGCAGTCGGTACCGCCTCTACGGCCGCCGTGCTGCTCGCAGGCTTGGGCGCGGTCGGCCTGCTTGCCGCAGTGACGCAGGCGCTCGTAGCCTACGCCTCGACGTTGGCTGCCCCCGCCGAGCGCGGCCGGGTCGTCGGCCTGGTCACGAGCGGCGTCGTGACCGGCATTCTGCTTGCCCGAACCGTCGCCGGGACGCTGACCGATCTCGCGGGATGGCGTTCGGTATATATCGTGTCCGCCGGCTTGACGGCGGTCATGGCCGGGCTCCTGTTCCGGGTGCTGCCGCGCGAAGATCAAGGGAAAGTGCCGATGACCTATCCGCAGCTGGTGACTTCCGTATTCGCTTTATTCGTGCAGGAGCCGGTGCTGCGCATCCGCGGGATTATCGCGCTGCTTCTTTTCGCCTCGTTCAGCGTGCTGTGGACCTCGCTTGTGCTGCCGCTCGGTTCGCCGCCGCTGTCGCTTTCCCATACCGCCATCGGGTCGTTCGGGCTCGCGGGCGCAGCGGGAGCATTGGCGGCATCGCGCGCGGGACGGCTCGCAGACCGCGGCTTGGGCCAGCGGACCACCGGTATTTCGCTGACGCTGCTGCTGGTTTCGTGGCTGCCGATCAGTCTGACGGAACGCTCCCTCTGGGCCCTGATCGCCGGAGTGATCCTCCTCGACCTCGCGGTGCAGGCCGTGCACGTCGCCAATCAGAGCATGATTTACAACGTGCGCCCGGAAGCCCGCAGCCGTCTCGCCGGCGCGTACATGATCTTCTATTCGACCGGCAGCGCCGTCGGCTCGATTGCCTCGACGCTCATCTATGCGCGGGCCGGTTGGACCGGCGTCTGTCTGCTGGGCGCCGCCCTCAGCGGTCTCGCTCTGCTGTTCTGGGGGCTGACCCGGCGCTTGACGCCCGCTCCCTAAGGCAGGCCGGCAGGCGTACGGAGATACCGTTCCGGGAAAACTTGGACAATACCCCGTTTCTTCGGCAGTCCACTCCTCTTTTTTTGAAGATTCATATGAATATATGGAGTCCATGAAAAGGAGGTTGGGCCTATGCGTGACAAATGGAAGAAGCCAGCGTTCATCCTGGGTATTCTTGGAGCCGCGAAGCTTGCTCTGGGCAGCTTCGGCATCGACATCCCCGGTACGCTCATCAACGATATCGCTAACGGAGTCAGCGCCATTCTCGTTGTCGCCGGAATTATTGTCGACCATGGCAAACCGAAAGATCATACCGCGTAACCATCCGATCTCTGCGGACTTGACGCCCTCGAATGCGAGAGGCGTTTCTTTTTGGGCTAAGTCCCGGTTCTTCTTGGCTGGCAGCAATAAAAAATACCGTACGGCAAATTTTTCACCTGCCCCGCTCATATAAATAACCCGAATGGCTTTCGAAGCACACGGCGCGGGAAAAAGGGTTGACGTACCTCAAGTGTCCACAGCATTCGAATTTGAAACCGCGGAGCATAGGACGTACGATGAAAGGAAACGTTTCTATTAGGAAGATGCTCATGAAACGATAAATCGTCTAAGAAGGAAAGCGAGGGATACGCATGTCTGACCGAACCCCGAGTCGGCCTACGATTCAAATCGATCCGACCTTTGCTTATTATCTCGGCCGTTCCCCCGAAAGCGTCGCTTCCGAGCTGGAACTGGCCGGGTTCCGTACCGTGCGCTATTTTGTTACGGATGAAACCCGGGTGAACGGCAGGCTCGTCGCGGCTCTTCGCGAACGCGGCATGGATGTCTGGGCGATGGTGATCGGCAATGGAACGTACACGACCGAGAATTTGCCATCGGATTGGCCGGAGTGGCAAATGACGCTGCTGAAGCCGGTCAATGACGGTTTTACCCGGCTGTCCCCTTTCAGCCACCGCTATGTGGCATGGAAAAAAGCCGCAGTCGCCAATCTCGTACGCACGCACCCGTTTACGGGCTTTGAGGTGGCTGAGCCGTATTTTCCCGAGTGGAACGGGCTGGCAAGCGGCGTATACGGCGATGTCGGCCCATATGCCCGGGCGGCGTTCAAGCAGTTCAGCGGCAGCGACATGCCGGAATTCCGCTACCCGTCCTCTCCGCTGTACTACAAAAAGGACCGCGGCCGCTATTTGCTGTGGATCGAATTTCGGGTCCGGGCGGTTAACGGGTTTCTGAACGAGCTGATCAACGGCGCCGGCGGGGTCCGCGAAACGAGACCCGATATCAAAATCGCGACGTGGTCCCTTGCAGTGGACGCCGGCCAAGACCCCGTGGGAGCGCTTCGCGAGTACCAAGGCGTGGATGCCGTTGAAATGATCCGGACGGTCCGCCCCGACGCCCATATGCTTCAAACCCATTGGCCCGACTGGATGCGCTCGCATCTGCGGCCCGATTACATAAGGCATTACCGGCCCTTCGCGGAAAGCATCCGTGCGGTTCATCCGGGTATCCCGCTGGGCATCCAGACGGATATCGGCTCGCAGGCCCGGATGCGTCGCAGCCGGAGCTGGATCCGGGAGTTCGCCAAAACGGCGGGCGAGCTCGGTTGCCGGTTCTGGACGGCCTACGAATATTCCATCAGCCTTCCGATGTACCGGGAACCGCCCCGGGTGGTACGGGTCCACCGCCCGGACCGCCAGCTGGCGGTGCTGGAGTTCAGCAAGCGCGTGGATGCCGAGTCCGCCTCGGAGCCTTGGCATTACCGCTGCGTCGCCGGAGGCCAACCGCTGGAGCTGGCGATCCGCGTCATTCAAGTCGACGGCAACGTCGTTGTCTTGCAAGCGGATTTTCCGCGCGTGTCGTTCGAGCTGTATGCGGAAGGAATCCGCGATACGCCCGGGCTGCGGCTCCTTCCGAACGAGCCGGCGAACGAATCCCCCCAAGGGCTTCCGGTCCGGGTTACGGGCTGGTACTAGGAGTTGGTCATTTCTCGGGTCGCGGGGTATAATGGAAGGAACGGGTTAATCCTGCTATCTTGAATCGACTGCCTTGAACCCTGCCATCCATCAACCGACAGGAGATGAATGCAAGTTGACTTTATCGTCTTGGAAAGAAGAGCGGGCCAACGCCATCAGCCACGGGATCGGCGCCGCGCTCAGCGTCGCGGCTCTCGTTCTGCTGCTGCTTCATTCGTTGAAGAACGGCAACGTCTGGCATATCGTCAGCTTCACCGTATTCGGCGTTTCGCTCATTCTGCTGTACGTTTGCTCCACCTTGCTGCATAGCGCCCGCAAGGAGCGCTGGATCGACCTGTTCGAAATTATGGACCACTCGGCCATCTACGTGCTCATCGCCGGCACCTATACCCCGTTTTTGCTCGTCACGATTCGCGGCCCTTTAGGATGGAGCTTATTCGGCGTCGTGTGGGGGCTTGCGCTGCTGGGCATTGTGTTCAAGCTGTTTTTCGTCAAGCGGTTTAACGTCCTCTCGACGCTGTTCTATATCGCGATGGGCTGGATGGTCCTGTTCGCGTTCCGTCCGCTGCAGGAACAGCTTCCCGCAGCCGGAATCGGCTGGCTGGTCGCCGGAGGCCTGCTGTACACGGTCGGCACGGTCTTTTATTTATGGCGCAAGCTCCCCTACGCCCATACTGTGTGGCACGTGTTCGTGCTCGGAGGAAGCATCTGTCACTTCTGCTCCGTCTATTTCTATGTGCTGCCCTGGTAACGGCAATATCGGTCGAAACGGCATCACGGCAAAAAAGCTTTCACGCAAACTCTGCGGTGAAAGCTTTTTTATGCATGCAAATGCGGATGCCTTGCCCCGGCCGCCGCTTTGGACTCCCTTATTTGCGGAGGCGCTTGAACTGGTAATAAAGAAAGCAGCCGATGCAAAAGCCGCATAGAGCCGCGAACGCGGCAACCGCGACGAAGCCGGCCAGGATGTATCCGAGCCAGCCGCCCGGATTCAACCAGAACGCAAGCAGCGATAAGGTAAGCAGCAGGACGGCGATGGCGTTGTTGAACCGCAGCAGCTCCTGCGATTCGCCAGGCGCGCCCGCAACACGTCTGCGGAGCAGCGGGGCGGCGAGCTGCACAATCAGATTGGCGCGAATGCCCTGCCACAAGCCGAGCACTTGAATCGCCCACAAGGCGGCGATCAGCGCCGGCTGGCGCAGTACGGCTGCAAGCACAACGATCAGAACAATTCCGGCCTGGTTCGCACGGACGTACGGAATGGGAATTTCTTTCATACGCGCTCGAATTCACCTCACGATCAAAATGCTTGCATATGCCCGGACGGACAGGCTTGCCGCCGGCCGGACGCTAAGAGGACACCGGCTCCAGCCTAAGCTGTCCTGTGTTCGGGTCCTGCAGCACGAGCCGCCCTTCGACCGGCCGGCCCTGCTCGTCGACCAGCCTCATCAGCGCGGTGCGCCCGTGCTTCAATAAATACGCGATGGCGGCGTCCGTCAGCGAAGCCCCGAAGCTGTCCTTCCAGATCACGAAGGTGCAGCCCGTCTTGTACGCGCTGCAGCCGTAGCCGCGCTTGCCGCGGATGATGCTGCCGCGGCAGCCCGCGCGCGGGCACGCGCCCAGCGCCGCCACCGCTGCGGCCGGCTGCGGAGCCGGCGCTGCGGCGACTTCGCCGCCCGGGGCGGGCCGTGCGCGCCGCGCATTCGCGGGGCGCACGGCTTCCGCCGCAGGCGGCTCGCCCGCGGCCGCGGCTGCGCGCGCGCTGCGCTTGCCCCGCGCGGCGCCGGGCGCGCGGCCGGCGGCTTCGCCGCCCTCCGGCGCGGGCTGGGCCGCCGCGCCGCTTTTGCGCCGCTGGCGCGGGGCGTTCGACGGCGCATCGCCTTCGAACGCCTGCTTCGCCGCGGGCTTCTGCCCCCGCACCTTCTCGACGATCAGGGCGGCAAAACGCTCGACGTTCTTCATGAACGTCTCGTCCGACGCCGCGCTGCGCGCGATCTCGTTCAGCCGCCGCTCCCACTGCCCGGTCATCTCCGGCGACGTCAGCAGCTCGACGCCCGCGCCGCGGATCAGTTCGACCGCCGTGCGGCCCTTCGGCGTAATCGCGATGCGCTTGCCCTGCATCACCACGTAGCCGACCTGCTTCAGCCGCTCGATGACGGACGCGCGGGTCGCCGGCGTGCCGAGCCCGGAATCCTTCATCGCGTCGCGCAGCTCCTCGTCCTCGATCTGCTTGCCCGCGCTTTCCATCGCCTTCAGCAGCGTGCCTTCGGTGTAGGCCTTCGGCGGCTGGGTCTCCTTCTCCTTCGCCGCGCAGTCCTTGCACAGCACCGCCTGCGCCGGATCGAGCGCGAACGGAGCGTCGGTTTCCTCCTCGGCGACGGCATCCTCGTCCTGCTCCCGGTCGGCTTTGCCCTTGCCCCGGGACGGCTTTTCTTTTTCCTTTTTCTGGTCGGCATAGATCACCTTCCAGCCCGGGGACAGCAGCTGCTTGACCGTGCTCTTGAACCGTTCGCCCTCGGATGCCGTCACGATCGTATGAAGCTTGTACCTCGCCGCGGGATAAAAATGCGACAAAAACCGCCGTACGATCAAGTCGTACAGCTTTTGTTCGTCGGGCGCGAGCCCGCTTGGCATTTTATGCGTCGGCAAAATCGCATGGTGATCTTCCACCTTGGCCGGATTGCAGACCGCTTTATTGTTTTTGTGCACCAGCTTTTTATCCGCCTGCCGGACAAGCGGAGCATAGCCCGTCTTGCCGAACTGGTCGAGCGCCCGGTGCATCTCGGGAATGTTCTGCTCGGTCACATAGTTGGAGTTCGTCCGCGGGTAGCTGATCGCTTTATGCTTCTCGTAGAGCGCCTGGGCGAGATCGAGCGTCTTTTTGGCGGAAAACCCGAACTTCGCATTCGCTTCGCGCTGCAGTAAAGTCAGATCGTAGAGCTTGAACGGGTACTCCTTCGTATCCTTCACGTCGTAGATCTCGATCCGGCCGGTCTTCCCTTTGACCTTGGCCGCGAGCGCCTTCGCTTTTTCGCCGTCGGTCAGCTTGTCCCCCTGCCACAGTCCGCGGTACTTCGTCTCCCCTTGCGTAAACCAGGCTTCGACTTCGTAGTACTTGCTCGAAGTAAACGCCTCGATCTCCTTTTGCCGGTCGTACAGAAGCGCCAGCACCGGCGTCTGCACCCGCCCGACGGACAGCAGCTCGCGGTGCTTCGTCGTAAACGCGCGCGAGCCGTTCATCCCGATCAGCCAATCCGCCTCGCTCCGCGCTCTGGCCGCCCTCGTCAGCGGCTCGAATTCCGCGCCCTCGCGCAGCTCGGCGAAGCCTTTGCGGATCGTCTCCGGCGTCAGGTCGGAGATCCACAGCCGCTTCACCGGCTGAGACAGCTTCAGATGCCGCTGAATGAGGGAAAAAATATGCTGCCCCTCCCGCCCGGCGTCGCAAGCGTTAATCAGCAGCCCGCTCCGTTTGGCCAGCTCGGCGATGACCTTGAGCTGGTCCTTCGTCTTCGGGTTGGGCACGAGCTTGAACCGCTCCGGAATGATCGGCAAATCGTTGAAGTTCCACTTTTTGTATTTTTCATCGTACGCATCCGGTTCGGCAAGGCCGATCAGGTGCCCGATGGCCCAGGTGATAATATACCGCTCGCCTTCGATATGCGTGCGTAGATTTTTCGCCTTCGGCTCGATGGCGGCCGCAATATTGCGCCCCATGTCCGGCTTCTCGGCGATAACAAGCGTCTTCATCCGTCAACTTTCCTCTCCTATGCCGGCGAAACTTGCAGCGTACGGCACCGGCATGTGCAAGCCGTATTTCGAAAACGTGCTTCATCATATTATACCATAACCCCCTTCCCGTCGACCCGTTCCTTGGAAAAACGCGCAAAAAAACAGCAGGCCAGTTAACCTCACCGACCTGCTGTCGCGTTTCGTCCCGGTTGGCCGCGCCCAACCAGGCGATGACGTATTCTCCCGCGCGCAGCTTTTTCCCTCCCTGGACAACGTCTTCTCTCACATAACGGAAAACCGACTGCACCGGCGAACGGAAGCGCAGCACTTCTTCAATGGCCGCCGGCACCCATTCGTCGGGCTGACTTTTGATTTGCCGGTACACTTCCGGGTACTCCAAAAATGTGTAGATCGCATTGGTAACCAAATTGGTCGTGGTTTCGTTTCCCGCAATGAGCAGCAAGATGCAAAATCAGACGATTTCCTCTTCCGTCAAGCTCTCTCCATTCACACTGGCCTGAAGCAGCACGGAAATCATGTCGTCCGCAGGCTCCGTTTTTTTCAATGCGATGATTTCCTTGAAGTAGGCATAAAGCTCTCCGACCACCTGCTGCCGCCTCCGGTGCTGCTCGTTGATGGCTTCTTGGCTGTTGTTTGCCGGGCCGGCCACGGCCTGATCGGACCAATCTTTTAAATTTGCGCTTGTCTTTCGCAGGAACCCCCAGCATTTCGGCGATCATCCGGACCGGAAGCGGATAGGATAATTGCTCGACCAGATCGATTTCCGGTTCTCCCCGACGGCATCCAGCAATTCGTTTGTAATCGCGTGAATCCGCGGCTCCCAGTCCTTCATCGCTTTGGGCGTGAAAGCTTTGTTGACGATGTCCCGCATCTGCGTATGCTTCGGCGGGTCGAGATTCAGGAGGCTGTTCTCGAAAAGCGACTTTCCGTCGCGACAACTACGGGATGAAAAGGTCTCCTTCCGATCCAGAACCGTCTTTAACCTCCTCATAGCCGAAAACATCCCACGTTCGGCGCTCCTCATTCCAACGGAAAATGTCCAGGAAAAGACCAAATAATATGCTTTAATTTACGATTTTTTACATATTTTTCTGGGCGAAAGAAGGGAAGAGAATTGTCCGAGAATGCAAACGATCCCAGAATTGTCCGGACAATGCACACGATCCGGGAGGCATTGCTGGCGCTGATGGAGGAACAAGGCTTTGAACGAATCACGGTGAAGGATATTGCGTCAAAAGCGGGGCTGAACCGGGGCACCTTTTATTTGCATTATGCCGATAAATTCGACCTCTTGAAGAACATCACCGAAGAGATGATGCAGGGGCTCCGAAAAATCGCCGAAACGTTCGATCCGCTCGACATAGTATGCACGAGTACCGGGATACCCCCTTTCCGTTTACGGTCCGGTTGTTCGAATATTTCGGCGAGCATGCCCGCTTTTTCAGCGTGATACCGGGGCCCAAGGGAGACCCGGCCTTTGCCGTGAAATTCAAGGGGTTCATGCGGGTTCATTTATTGGACAAGCTTAACGAGTTTTACCACAGCGAAGACCGCGTGCCGGTTCCGTGGGATTATTTGATGGCCTGTTTAATCTCCGCGCATCTGGGCATCGTTCAATATTGGCTTGAGCAGGGCCGCGATAACTCCCCGTGGGAAATGGCCTTGATGTTCACCCTCATGACTCAACTGAGCCCCATCCAATCAGGCTTGAAAAAGTAACCCCGGGTCAGGACCTTCGCGATGATCGTATGAACAAAGACAGCCCGCTCGCTGCAGGCTGTCTCTTCGTCGTCTATTCTTTTGGATGAATCATTTCCTCCGGACGCACGATCGCCACGAATTGCTCCTCCGTCAAATAGCCGCTCCGGATCGCCGCTTCCTTGAGCGTTAGTCCTTCCTTGTGCGCCGATTTGGCGATTGCCGCCGCTTTCTCGTAGCCGATATGCGGGTTCAGCGCCGTAACCAGCATCAGCGATTCGTCCAAGTACCGCTGAATGACCTCGCGGTTCGGCTCGATGCCGACGGCGCAATGCTCGTTGAACGAATCCATCGCGTCCGCCAGCAGACGAACGGATTGCAAGTAGTTGTGAATAATGACCGGCTTGAACACGTTCAATTCAAAATTCCCTTGGCTGGCGGCAAAGCCGATCACCGCATCATTGCCCATCACCTGACAGACGACCATCGTCATCGCCTCGCTCTGGGTCGGATTCACCTTGCCCGGCATAATCGAGCTGCCCGGCTCGTTCTCCGGGATGCGCAGCTCGCCGATGCCGCAGCGCGGACCGCTTGCCAGCCACCGGACATCGTTGGCGATCTTCATCAGGTCGGCGGCAAGCGCTTTAAGCGCGCCATGGCTGTATACGATTTGATCGTGGCTGGTCAGCCCGTGAAATTTGTTTTCGGCGGAGACGAAGGTTTCTCCCGTGTAGCGGGTAATTTCCCCGGCAACCAAATCGCCGAATTTCGGGTGAGCGTTCAGCCCCGTTCCGACGGCCGTGCCGCCGATCGCCAGCTCCCGCATCGGCTCCAAGCTTTCGCGGATCATCCGCTCCGTCTTGTCCAGCATGGCCCGCCAGCCGCCGATTTCCTGACCTAGCGTGAGCGGCGTTGCGTCCTGCAGATGCGTGCGCCCGATTTTGACGATATCCTCAAATTCCTTGGCTTTATTTCCGAGCGTTTCCTTAAGCCGCTGCAGCGCGGGAAGCAGCCGCTGGCGCACCGCCAGCACGCCGGCGATATGCATTGCGGTCGGGAACGTGTCGTTCGAGCTTTGCGAGCGGTTCACGTCGTCGTTCGGATGAATCCGCAGCCCGTTTCCTTTCGCTTCGAGCAGCTGGGACGCCCTTCTGGCGATGACTTCGTTCGCATTCATGTTGGACTGCGTGCCGCTGCCGGTCTGCCATACGACAAGCGGAAAATGATCGTCCCATTGCCCGCTGCTGACTTCATCGGCCGCTTGGGCGATCGCCTCCGCCTTTTCCGGCTCCAGCTTGCCCAGCTTCAGGTTCGCTGCGGCAGCACCCTTCTTCAGCAGCGCGAACGCCCGGACGATTTCCAGCGGCATCCGCTCCGTGCCGATCTTGAAGTTCTCCTTGCTCCGCTGGGTTTGAGCGCCCCATAATTTGTCCGCAGGCACTTGAATTTCGCCCATCGTATCTTTTTCCGTTCGGAATTCCATCTTTGGCACCCTCCTTGACCTAAGTACATCTTAAGATTACCCATCTTGGAAAAAAATTAAAAAGCCTTGAGCGCTCGCCGGATCGACCGGCGGCTTCCGCCTATCGGGCCGCGGGCCGTGGAAAAGGATTGATTTTTGAGCGGCCTTTTGATTAAATCAACTTAACATACATAATAGTATATTATATTTCCGGAGAAAGATCGAATCCTACTTATGAGTTCACGGGATGCCCCTTTATTCGAATCGCTCGCTCGCACCTCTTGAAGATTCTATTGGGAAGAGCGCTGTCGGACGCTTAAAATCCCTTATTTTGGTATAATCCGCCTTTTTCGTACACACACTAACCAACGTTTCTCCTTTTAACGATTCGAATCGGAAGAGGTCTTTCTTATGTCAACGAAATGGGCTTGGTTTACGTTCGGTTCGTTTGTCGGGTCGCTTGCGGCCGTCGTTCTTTCCGGCCTGCTTACCCTATTGTTATCAAGAAGCATCATCAAGTGGATCGTCGGGCGTTTTACGAAACGGCTGATGTCCAATCCTTACGAGTCCAATATCTGGGAAGTGGTCACGGCGATGACCCGAATCAGTCCCATTACTGTCGTTGAAAACAGCATCCGCGCCGCTTCCGGAGCTGTGATCGAGCGCCCGTTCGGAAGCCCGCGCAAGTTTCTTCATTTTGAGGGACTCGTGTTCTCTCCCGCTCAATTATCCCTGCTTCCTACACAAGAAGACGTGGAAATCGATATGACAACCGTGATCGGCCCCAAGGCAAAAAAGCCGTTGGTGCTCGATATCCCGATCCTCGCCGCAGGAATGGGCTATGGCGTAGACTTGAACGAAAAGGTAAAAGTCGCCATCGCCAAAGGAACGGCCAACGTCGGAACAAGCACGAATACGGGCGAAGGCGGCTTTTTGCCTGAGGAGCGGCAAAAAGCCAAATATTTGATCATTCAGTACAACTCCGGCCATTGGTCCAAATCGCCGGAAATTTTAAAGCAAGCCGATGCGATTGAAATCCGCTTCGGTCAAGGAGCGCTGGCCGGCACCGCAAGCATCCTGCAAGCCGCCGATCTGGAGGGACGAGCCAGCGAGCTTATGCAAGTGCAAGGCGAGAACATTACCGTCATTCCGAGCCGGCATAAAGATATTTCGAACCCTGCGGAGCTGAAGCAAGTGGCGGAACGCCTTCGTCAGCTGACCGGTGGCGTTCCGATCGGCGTCAAAATTTGCGCGAGCGCAGTGCTGGAGCAAGATCTGGAAATCGCGATTCAAGCCGGCGTCGACTTTATCAGCCTCGACGGCGGTCAAGCGGGAACGAAAGGCGGCGCGCCGATTCTGGAGGACGATTTCGGGCTGCCGACGATCTACGCCTTATCGCGCGCAGTTCGTTACCGCAAACGGGGCGAAATGGATTCGATCAGCCTGCTGACCGGAGGCGCCTATTCACAGCCTGGCGAATGCCTCAAAGCCATCGCATTGGGAGCCACCGGCGTGTATATGGGCACCTCGCTGCTTTGGGCCATGACGCACGATCAAGTCAAGAAAGCGATGCCTTGGGAGCCTCCGACGCAGCTTGCCTGGTATACCGGCAGTATGCCGGAACGGTTTAACGAGGAAGAAGCCGCAATCTATTTGGAAAACTTTTTAAACTCTTGCACGGATGAGATGAAGCTTGCGATCAGCGCGCTCGGCAAACGCGCCTTGCGGGAAGTCAATTCCGACGATATGGTTGCCCTCGATGCATGGACCAGCCATGTAACCAAAATAAGATTGGCTTACGAGCCTTGGGAGAAGCCGGATGCGAATCCGCCCGAATGACGAGCTGCAGAAGGGGAGGTCCGAGTTGAAGACGCCGCTGCCCGCTTTCCGATGGACGATGAAGCAGACTTGGGAACATTTCCTGTTCGCCCACTGGCTGTTCCGGTCGAAGCGATCCGTTCCTTCGTGCCCGAGGCGCTGGAAATATACATGGGAGGGGCAGGCGTGGATCGGTATCCTTCCCTTCCGCCTTGGCGGAATCCGATTAAAATATATACCTTCCCTCCCTTGGCTGCGTTCGTTTCCCCAAATTAACGTCCGTACCTATGTCCGGTCGGGCGGGGAATCCGCCATCTTTTTTTTGTCGATGGACGCTTCCCACCTCTTGCTTGTTCCTATCGCCAGGCAGTGGTACCGGCTCCCGTATCGCCAAGCGAAAATGCGCTTCAGTCAGACGGGCGAAGCATCGCGGTTCAAAGCAGGCGGCTGCCGGCCCCCTCGGAAGAAGCCTTTTGTGCCGTATACCGCCCCGTTTGCCGCCCGGCAAGGAACGATCGAGCATTGGCTGACGGAGCGTTACATCTACTATTGCCGGTGCGGCCGCAGCGGAGATCTGTACCGGGGAGAGGTAGCTCACGCACCTTGGGAGCTGCAAACGGCCGAAGCGGATGTCCGCTGCTGTACCTTGACGCGCGGATTTGGATTAGAGCTGGGGTCTCCCGCCTTGCTTCACTACTCCCGGGGAACCCGAGCCCTTATCGGACCTTGCCGCAAGGCGCCGAATTAACCGCTGAGCCGCGACTTGCCGTCACGGCTTTTTCTTTTTACGGAACGCATCGACGGCGGACGAAGCCCATCTCCGGTGGGCCGAAAGCATCCGGAAGGCATTGCCGCCTTAACCGTTCGGCCGGTATGTCAATTACCCGAACATCTTCGACACCGATTGGGCGCAGGCGTATCAGGCTCCGATCTTCACGCTGCGCCGGATCAAGCGGCAATACGACCCGGATAACGTGTTCCGGTTCGCCCAAGCATTCCGCCGTTATAGCCCGGCTGGAACATCCGCACGAACATGCTGAACCGGCCCCTCCTGCAAAACGCACTTAAAACGCTTGCAGCGTCAAGCTCCGTTGTGCTATAGTATTACTCCTGTCCATTTTTGGGAATTCATAACACGAACGGAGGTACGGATCCATGGAATCCGGTCTGCAAAGCGCTTACTTGGAGGAAAAAGAACGGCTGGAACATACGATTCAAGAAATGGAAAGGCATCTGGAGGCCCTACAGGCCATACCGCCCTATACGGGACACGATATGACGGAGCAGGTGCTGGAGTCGATCCGCGAGAACAAGCGGCGCAGCTTGGCGCAAGCGCTGCCCGAGCCTTACTTCGGCAGACTGGATTTTCATGAAACGGGAAAACCCGGTCCGGCCCCGCTCTATATAGGCAAGTCCGGCGTGGAAAAGGCAGACTCTCCCGATCTGATGGTTATCGATTGGCGTGCTCCGGTAGCGAGCCTTTTTTATTCGTTCACGGGAGGCACCGAAGCGGTAAGCTACGATTCGCCGGACGGCATCGTGCAAGGGCTCGTCTACTTGAAGCGCAATCTCGTGATCCGCAAGCAGATACTGCAGCGCGTAGTCGATACGTTCGACCGCGAATCGGACGCGATGGCGGTTACCGACGAGTTCCTGCTGTACCGGCTCGGCGAGAACAAGGATAACAAGCTGCGCGATATCGTCTCGACGATCCAGGCGGAGCAGGATGCGATCATCCGGGCCGGCAAAAACCATGCGCTCGTCATTCAAGGCGTCGCCGGAAGCGGGAAAACGACCGTGGCCCTGCACCGGCTCGCTTATCTGCTTTACCAATACCGGGATCAAGTCAAAGCGGAAAAAATGATCATTTTCGCCCCCTCCCGCATGTTTCTCGATTATATTTCGGGCGTTCTGCCGGAGCTCGGCGTCGGGCATATCCAGCAAACCACGTTCTCCGACTGGGCGCTGGAGCTGCTGAACCACGAGGTAAAGCTGGCGGATCCGGCCCATGCGCTGCGGCATTGGTTCGCCGTCGGCGAGAAGCGTCCGGCGATGGACGATACGGCGCCCGGCCGGTTTAAGGGTTCGCTTCGCTTCATGCAGTGGCTGGACGGGCTTTTAAACGCATACGAGCTGCAGGCGGTGCCGCAGGCCGATTTTGTTCCCTGGGACGGTACCAAGCTGCCATACCGCACCATCCGCGATTGGTACGCCGTGGAATACAAGCACGAGCCCTTGATGAAGCGTCGCGAGCGGGTGCTGGCCCGCATCAAGCGCTGGCTGGAGATGGAGCTGGACAAAGTATGGGAAGTCCACCTGAAGAAGGACTATAAGAAGCGCGGCGCCGCCCGCCTTCGCGATTACGGCAAGCAATGGACGGCCTATTTGCCTTTCGGCTTCTACAAGGAGCTGTTCCGCACGGCGCAGTCCGGCGCTCTGCCCTTCGTGTCCGAGGCGGACGAGCGGTTCATTCCCGAGGAGCTGCGGCAATCCACGCTCGCGGCGGCCAAGAAGAAGCTGGTGCAGCCGGAGGATCTCGCCCCCCTGCTTTATATTCGCCAGCGCTTCGAAGGCATTCACGGCGATCTGCGATTCGATCATACCGTTATCGACGAAGCGCAGGACTTCTCGCCATTTCAGGTGGCGCTGCTGGCACTGCACACGAAGAACGGTTCGTTCTCGATTCTCGGCGATTTGTCGCAAGGCATTCACGCCTATCAAGGCGTTCGGGATTGGCACGAGCTGCTGTCGCTGTTCCCGGAAGAGCACCGCGCCTACTATACGCTGAACCGCAGCTACCGGTCGACGATGGAAATCATCTACTTCGCAAACGAAGTGCTGAAGCGTGGACTTGCCGAGCCGCCGGCACTGGCCGTGCCGGTGTTCCGCAGCGGCGAGCCGGTCGAGCTCGCGCAAGCGGACGGCCCGGCGCTGGCGGAGCGTCTCGCCGAAGCCGTCCGGGACCACCGGCAGAGCGGGAGCGCCGGCACGCTGGCCGTCCTCGCCCGCACGGAGGAGCGGTGCCGCGAGCTGCATGCGCAGCTGCTCGCCGCCGGATGCAACGGCGTGAACCTGATCGTCCCAGGCCAGCAGCAGTACGAAGGCGGTGTCTCGGTCGTTCCGGTGTACATGGCCAAAGGGCTCGAGTTCGATTCCGTCCTGCTCGTGGACGTCGATCCGCTCCATTACGCGCAGACGCCGCAGGACGCGAAGCTGCTCTATGTCGGCTGCACCCGGGCTCTGCACGAGCTGAAGCTGTATTACGCGGGCGAACCTTCCCCGCTGATCGCCGGCGTTCAAGGCGATTTTGTGAAGGCGGCGCAGTAAAACGAAGCCGGGGCGGAAGTCCCGGCCTTTTTCATTCCTACGGTACCTCCGCCTTGCGTCCGCCTCGAAACGATTCGCTTGCGCCTTCCTGCCGGAAAAGCGGGACAAGCACCGCGAACCCGGTCAAAAGCAGCATCGCGGCCATTCCATAAACGGCCACCAGCAGTCGCCTGCTTGATGCCCCCTGCCAAGCTCATCGCGATAACTATGGACCCGCTCGGCAGCAGGCAGGCAATCGTTCACCCGCCCGCAAAACGCTTCTTTCGCGTTTTGCATTACCAACATATTCGATACGATGTACCGGAAGCCGACAGCGATGTCCTGATATTGAGCCGTCTGTCCTTTCGCGGTCTCTCCCATGCCGTCCGCCGGCAGTGCAAGCACGATCGCCGAGAACATAAAGGCGGCGGCAGTATTTCCAAGGGCTGTCACGATCCCGAAGCTATGGCACGCGAACGTCCCGACAGCCGGTCTGCATCTGTTCCGCAGGCACATGCTCTCAAACAGCTTCATCCTGCTGCCGGAGAGTCAAGACACCGTGGAATTTTTTGGGCAGCCCATGCGCCGGACCACGACGCCTTTGCCGCTTGGCAGCTTGACCGATCCACGGCTCGACGTCCCATAAAATAGAGGAACTCACATTCGCTAACAGCTCTATATGTGCCGATTCTCAACCGATAACGGAACTCAGATGCTCTATCCCCCCTATTTGGCGAAGCAGAAACATTTTTCGACACGTATAAAGCATCGTGGCTCCTCTATCTTCCTTCATGCGTACCCGGCGAGCTCCGCGATATTGAATTGCCGCACCGCATTCGGGTGTTACACTCCTTGATGCATAAAAGTGCAATACCATGGCGCTATACTCAAGTGCAGCCTTTAAACGCAGTATACTGGCGTTGTACTCAGACGCTGCATCATGAGTGCTTCATCCCGGCGCTAATCTCAAGCAAACTTTTCTTAGCTTCATCTTTCTCATAGCGCCTTCTTTTCCCGACTCAGACGGATGGAGACAGCATTTGTCTGGCCATCCTGCACTTGTCCAAAGCCGGTTGCTCAGCGCTTTTTTACCAAAGAGAAGCGCACTTACCAACGATTTCCCAAAATAAAAAAGCCGCACACGGCGGCTTTCGGACTTGCTAAACTTCCTTTAGAACCGGAGATCAAGCTACTTGCTTTCGAGCAGCTCCCGCAGCTCCGGCACGACATTCGGCGGGTGCCCCCCGGTCAATGCGGCGACCAGATTGCGCGCGGCGAGCATCGCCATATCTAGCCGCGTCTTGGCCGTGGCCGAGCCGATATGCGGCAGCGTGACCACGTTCGGCATCTGCAGCAGCGGGTTGTCCGGACTCGGCGGCTCCGGATCGAACACGTCAAGTCCCGCTCCCCGGATGAGTCCGGCTTGCAGGGCATGGATCAGCGCGGGCTCGTCCACCGTCTTCCCGCGGGAAGCGTTGATGAAGAACGCCGTCGGCTTCATCCTTTCGAAATGCTCGCTGCGGATCATTCGTTCCGTCTCCGGTGTCAGCGGCGTCATCATCACGACGAAGTCGGACTCCCGCAGCAGCTCGTCCAAGCTGCAGTAGCGGGCGCCGAACCGCTCCTCCGTCTCCGGCTTCCGGCTGCGGTTATGATACAGCAGGCTCATGCCGAAGCCGTCCACCGCGCGCTTGGCAATCGCTTCGCCGATCCGGCCCATCCCGATGATGCCGAGCGTCTGATGGTGCACGTCCATGCCGAAGAAATATTCGTCGGTCAGCCCTTTGCCCCGCTACCAGCGGCCCTGCTTCATGAACGCATCCAGCTCGGGGATACGCCGTGCGGCGGACAGCATAAGCGAAAGCACCAGGTCCGCGACCGTCTCGTCCAGCACATGCGGCGTATGCGTCCCGATAACCCGGCGGGCCTTCATCGCTTCCAGATCGAAGTGATTGTACCCGACCGAAATGCTGCTTACCGCCCGCAGCTTGGGGGCATGGTCCAGCAGCTCCCGGTCGATCGGACCTCCGGTCGTCAGCAGCCCCTCCATGTCGTGAAGCTCCGCAAGAAGCCCTTGCCTGGAAGGGACGCCTTGACCGTCCCACATCCGGCATTCGCAGTGCTCCTCCAGATAGGCGAACACCTGCTCGGGGATCGCTTTGGAAATGTAAATTTTCGGTTTGCTCATCGAATCGGCTCCTCTCCGAACTTACGCCTGCGCGGCCGCTTGAACCGACTGCTCCTGCGGCGCAAGCACTTCGTTCAAGCTGCCTGAACGGTACCCTTTCAAGTCCAGCGTCACGTAAGCGTAGCCGATCTCCTTCAGCTTCGCATGAACCGTCTCGGCGACGGCCAGCACGTCGGCCAGCTCCGATGCCGGCACCTCGATCCGCGCCAGCGTATCGTGCTGACGCACGCGCACCTGACGGAAACCGAGCTGAATCAGGAAATCTTCCGCCCGGTCGATCATGGACAGCTTCTCCGCCGTGATCGCTTCCCCGTACGGAATGCGCGAAGACAGACAAGCGAACGACGGCTTATCCCACGTGGCCAGCCCGAATTTGCGGGACAGATGGCGGATTTCCGATTTCTTGATGCCCGCTTCCAGCAGCGGCGCGCGAACGCCCCGTTCATGAGCGGCCTGCAGCCCGGGACGGTGCTCCCCAAGGTCGTCGGCGATGGCGCCGAACACGACATGCTCGTAGCCTCGCGCATGGGCGATCGGAATCAAATGATCGAATAGCGAATTCTTGCAAAAATAGCACCGGTTCGTCGGATTTTCCGCATAGCCCGGAATATCGAGCTCGCTCGTGTGAATGACTTCATGCGGTGCGCCCAAGCTCCCGGCAAGCGCGATCGCCTCCAGCTTTTCCCGTTCGGGATACGTCTCCGAATCGGCCGTAATGGCAAGCACCCGGTCCTTGCCCAAAAATTCAAGCGCCGCCTTGAGCAGAAAAGCGCTGTCCACCCCGCCGGAGAACGCGACGACGACTTTGTTCATCGACTGCAAAGTTTCCCCCAGCTTGGCGTATTTTTGATCTATAATTTGCTCTATGGTTGCCATAGGTCCAGCCTCCCTTTTGCGCAAGCCGCGGCGTCAGTCGATCTGGTTGCACACGTTTGCAATCTGCGGCTGTATGCCGCTCCATATCAGTTTATTATAGACCGTTTTTCCCTTCGGAAAAAGGTGTATTTTTTCGCCGCTCGCCTGCTCCCCGCCTCCAAAGCAAAACAGCCTGTCCCGCCAGGAACAGACTGTCCGCCTCGCCGTTTTATTCGCTTAGCAGCTTTTGAATATCCCCCTCGATGGCCGCAGGCTCCGTGCGCGCGGGGTACTGCTTGACAACCTCGCCTTGACGGTTGACCAGAAACTTCACAAAATTCCATTCGATATCCCCTGTCCGGTAAGGCTCGGGCACGTGCGCGACCAAGTACTGATAAAGCGGATGCGCGTGCTCTCCCTTGACGTCGATTTTGGCAAACAGCGGAAACGTCACGTTATAGCGCGTCTCGCAGAACTGTGCGATTTCGGCCTCCGTCCCCGGCTCCTGTCCGGCAAATTGGTTGCACGGAAAGCCGAGCACGACCAGACCTTGATCCTTATACGTTTCGTATAGCTTCTGAAGACCTTCGTAATGCGGCGTCAAGCCGCAGGCGCTGGCCGTGTTGACGATCAGCAGCACGCTGCCCCGGTAGTCCGAAAGCGGCTTGTCCGCTCCTTGAATCGTTGACGCCGAAAAATCGTAAACCGACATGTCCATCTCTCCTTTTTTCCATAAATGCCCTTGATCTTTATTGTATCATGAAGCGGTTTGGAATGAAAAATCCATCCGAGCATTAGTAAAAGAGGGCTGCGGTCTGCTACAATATGAAAATGGATGTCGCAGGAAAACATAACGATCGAGGGGGGAAGCGTCTCTGTCCTATTTTTCGTATTAAGCCTGACGGCTTCGATGTCCGGACGGGACGCGACGATGGATATGAACGAGCTGGAATCGATACGCCATAAACTGGAGCAGGCGATCGGGCATTTGGAAGCCCGGTTTCTCGAACGCGAAGAATTGATCCGGGTGCTGCTGCTCGGTCTGATATCGGGCGAGAACGCCCTGCTGATCGGCCCGCCGGGCACCGCCAAATCGCAGCTTGCCCGCGCCCTCTCCCAATTGTTCGGAAGCGGCCGCTGGTTCGACTATTTGCTGACGCGCTTCACGACGCCGGACGAGATGTTCGGGCCGGTATCGCTGCAGCGGCTCAAAGCCGATCAATACGTCCGGCAAACGGACGGTTATTTGCCTGCGGCGGACTTTGCTTTTCTCGACGAAATTTTCAAGGCGAACAGCGCCATCTTGAACGCGCTTCTGTCCATCCTGAACGAACGGGTGTTTTTCAACGGACAGGAGAAGCAAAGCGTGCCGCTGTTGTTTCTGATCGCCGCCTCCAACGAGCTGCCGGAGGAAAACGAACAGCTCGCCGCGCTGTACGACCGCTTCCTGATCCGCTACGAGGTCGGATACTTGAAGCAAATGTCGAGCTATGAGAAAATGTTTCAGCTTCCGGACGAGCCTCTCCCCGCTCTGCTCTCGCTCCGGGATATCGAAACCGTCCGTCGGGAAAGCGCGGCCGTCGTCATTCCCGAAACGCTGATCTATATGCTGTATCAGCTCAAAACCGAGCTGGAAGCGAAGGAATTCGCCTTGTCCGACCGCCGCTGGCGCAAAATCGGACAAGTCTGGAAAACATCGGCTGCGCTGAACGGCCGCCGCGAGGTTAACGTGTGGGATACCGTATACACCCCGCACATGCTGTGGGATCTGCCGGAGGATTACGGCACGCTGCAGGAACTGTTTCAGAAGGCGTTTCAGGAAGCGCTCAAGCAGGAGACGGAAAAAGAGCTTCCTCTCCGCCGCTACGACCGGATCGCCAAGCACTGGCTCGAAGAAGAAGACGCGCTTCACGCGTTTCAGTTCAAAAAAGAAGTCGGCGGCCGGATGAGCAAGGAGGAGCAGGACAAGGCGAGAGCCAATCTGGAGGAATGCCGGCTGGAGCTGGAGGAAACGGCGCGGGAGCTCAAAAGCAAGCTGATCCAGTGGCTCCAGCGGGAAAAGGATTTGCCCGGTTACATCCGCAACCGCAATTTCCTGCTGCTGCAAACGGCGGAATATGCGGTGAAATATACGCACCTTCGCATTCAGGGCGAGCGCATTCTGCAATCGATGCAAGGGCTGTACCGGACGCTGTTCGACCGCGAAATTCCGGGCGTTCAATACGACTACACACTCTAGAAGCCCGATGAATGAACATCCCGCACCACAAGCGGATTATTCAGGACTTCCTCGGCAGCGAGGTGAGACGCCATGATCATCCGGTCGGCAAAAATCGACCGCTACGTATTTGACGGATACGTCCACTCCTCCCGCACCGCGCAGGAGTGGATTCGCGAGGCCAAGGCGCAGACGCCGTGGTTTTCGGTGGAGCTGTTTGCCGATTTTTTCATGTGCTTCTATTTGCCCCGCCCCGAGATCGACCGCAGCCGGGAGGCGCCGCCGTTCCACCGCTGGCTCGTGGCGGAGCTTCAGAAGCAGTTCTTTTACCGTTCGATCCATTCCCGGACGACAGGCGAGGTCAATGCTTCGTTCAAAACGGCGCTGAAGGCGCTCATGTGGCTGACGCAAACGTTCGAGGACGAAGTGAAACGGCGCAAGCAGGAGGAGCGGCAGCTGCGAACGATCGGCCTTGGCGAGAGCCGTCAAGGGCAAGGCGAAGACCGCCCTCAGGTGCAAGAGCGCTTGAACGAAAAGCAGATCGAGCAGCTGCGGCTCGTCGGATACACGCTGCAGCGCGGCAAGCGCAGCGTCGAGGAGAAGCAGGCGGCGCTGGACAGCCGGCCGCTCGCGGAAGCGGAGATCGGCGCGCTGCAGGAACGCATCCGGTCGCTGCAGGACGAGATGCGGACCGACTTCGTCCGGCGCGACAAGCTTCGGCTGAAGCTCCAGAAGGCCGAAGCCGAGCTGGCGGAGCGCGTGAAGCGGAACGAGCGGCTGGAGCGCCGCGACCGGGAGACGATGCGGGAGCTGGAAGCCCAGCTCGGCGGCTGGCTCAACCGGGCGCTGCAGGAATCGCTCGGCCGCGAAGACAGCGAAAGCTTGAGCCTGTTCGAGCTGCTGCAGGCGAGCCAGCGGATCGCCAACCGGCGCTGGGGCAGCGATCTCGGACGGCTGCACCGGCAGCAGTTCGCCAATTATCTGCAATGGGTCGAGAAGCTGAAGCGTCACCCCGAGCTGATCGCCTTCCTGCAAGAAATCGGCCGGAACGTGCAGCATTTGAAGGCGCAGCGCCGCAAGCACCGGTCGCCGCGCATCCCGGAAAGCTACGACGACCTTCGGCAGTCCGGCGATATTACGCATATGCTGCCAAGCGAAGCGAGTCTGCTGGCCGACGAAGACTACGAAGCGTATTTTATGGTCAAGTGGCTGGAGCGCAAGCTGCTCACCTACAACGTCACGGGCTGGACCCGCGAGCCCCTGAAAGGGCCGGTCGTCTGCATGCTCGACACGTCCCATTCGATGCGCGGCAGCAAGCTGCGGCTCGCCCAGCTGTTCGTCGCCACGTTCGCCGCGTTCAGCCTGCTGGAGAAGCGCGACTTCCGGCTGCTGCTGTTCGGCGCCCGCGGCGAGCTGGTCGAGCATCCGCTCTACTGGCGCAAGCCCGACTGGCCGGCGTTCTACGCCTTGTCGCAGCTCGCCTTCGGCGGCGGCACGCACTTCGATGCCCCGCTGCGGCGCGGCATCGAGCTCGTGTCGGCCGAGCCGCGTTACCATGACGCCGATTTCGTCATGGTCACCGACGGCGTCGGCGCGGTGTCCCCGCCCGTACGGGAGGCGCTGGCCGGGCTCGGCCGCTCGAAGCAGGTGCGCCTGCATTCCCTCATTGTCGGCACGGCGCGCCAGCATCTCGCCCAGCGCTACGAGATTTTAGGCGTGTCGCATCAAGTGCGCTTCGCCGCCACATGGGAAACGCAGCAAAGCGAAGAGCTGCTGCTGGACGTGTTCAGCGCAAAGGGGTAGAGGGAATTTTCCCCCTACCCCATATTTAACCAAGCCGCTTACCGAGCCGCTTCGGTGGCCTGCTTCGCCTTGCTTTGATCAATGGAAATTTCCCCCTTCCAGCTCCCCTTTGTTTTGCCGATGCGGTCGATATCCACATGGAGCTTAAGCGTTTGAGGCAATGAAGCGCCGCTCGTCACGAAGGCGATCACCCCTTCCGGCTTATCCTTGTCCGCAATACCCGTATCGATTTCTTTGCCTTCAGCGTCGGTTAAGCGAAACGCAAGATGGTCTTTCCTTCCCGTACCGATAAAGCTCAGCTGGCTGAAGCCTTCCGCACCCGGTTCCTGGTAGGTCGGATTTTCCGCCTGCTTGCCGTCTTTTTTTCCGTCGGAAATGATCTGCAGCCCTGTCGTATCGAATTCCCAAGGCACGAGCGAGCCGTCGGACTTCTCGATCCGGTAATGAATCAGAACCTTCGTATCCTCGACATACACTTCTTTAAAATGAATCGTAATGCCTTGGTCCGTTATTTTGCGGTCGATCGGCACCGACAGCCCTTCGGACACCGCGCGTTTTACCCCGCTGTCCACTATTCCGTTGATGCCCGCCTGATCCTTGGCAAAATAAGAGCTGCTGAGTGAATAAGCGCCTGTCGGAATCAGTACGGCTGCCGCGATGCTAAGAGCGATGATCGTTTTTTTCATGTTCTTGTTCTCCTTTTTCTCATGAAATTGAATGAAGGATTGCCTTACCCGCCGGTCGACTTCCTCCGGAACTTGCGCATGGTCGAATTGCTCCGTCAGCGATTGTTTAATTTCGTCCGAGATTGACATTTTTGGAACAAGCCTCCTCGTTTGCTTGAGTGTCCAACCATTGGCGCAGCTGCTTCAAGGCCAGATGATTTCTGGATTTGACCGTGCCAAGCGGAATTTGCAGCAGCTCCGCCACCTGCTCATGCGAAAAATCATAATAAAACCGGTATATAATCACGATGCGCAGCTTAAACGGCAACTGATTGATGAGGCGCTGCATTTCTTTTTGCGATTCGTTCTCCAGCAGCGGTTCCTCCGGCCGTTCCACATGCGGCTCCACGCTCAGACGGTTTTTTTTCTCAAGCAAACGGAATCTTCTCCAAAGCTGCCGCCGCCAGCTGCGGATCTGCCGAATGACGATCCCGTTTAACCAGAACAAAAACGGACGCGTACGGTCGTAGCCCGGCAAGGCCCGCCACAGCTGATAATAAATCTCGCTCACAATGTCATTGACATCGGCCGGATGAGGTACCAGTGCGGCTACGGTCGCATATACTTTGTTCTTGGTCATGCCGTAAATCACTTCAAAAGCGTCCGGATCCCCGTCGATCAGCCGGTCAAGCCAGACGTTCAGTTGTTCGTTATCCATTGGAGGCCTCCCGAAAATTGTATACACGATGTATTGGCTCCGTCGCTCCATAAGGTTCATCGGAAAATGATATTGGGTGCGAAAAAGTTTATTATACCGCAAATAACCGGCACCGGATGTCCGGGGTTAAAGCTTGGAGAACGAGAGCATGGTGAGGAACGTTTGCCGTTTGAATGGTTGAAGAGACGAGACGGGAAAGGCTCAGAGTGAACGCTGCGGAGGTGAAAAGACGGAGCGAAAGCATGGATAAGAAAGCACGTTCGCCCGCAAATCCGCACTCCCGGTGGAACGTACGGATCGCAGGCGAAGATGAGTCCGAACAACTGTAATGCAGCGGATCAAATATCCAAATTGGCCAGCTCGTAAATCGCTCTGGCATAAATGACGGTCGCTTTAAGGAGATCGTCGATCCCGATATATTCGTCCGTCTGATGGGCGACGTTTTCTTTTCCCGGAAACAGCGCGCCGAACGCGACGCCGTTATCCAGGAAGCTGGCGTACGTGCCCCCGCCGGTCGTAAGCAGCTCGGGCTCCAGCAAGGTTTCTTCCCGGTAGATGGCCTGAAGCGCTGCGATCATCGGATGATCCTTGGCGACATGATGCGGCTTTTTCAGAACCGGCGGTTCCATGGCAAAACGATGCTTCCCGACCTTGTCGCGAATGGTTTCGACGTGCTGCAGCTCATCCGCCACAAGCGGAAATCTGATGTTCAGACAGGCGAACGAAGACTCTGAGGACGCATACCGCATGATTCCCACATTCACCGTCAAAGGCCCCATAATCTCGTCTTCGCAAGCGATTCCGATACGCCGCCCCGCCGGATCGTCGTAAAAATATTCATCCAGACAGGCTATAAAATGCTTCGCATCAGGCTGAAAATCGGTATTTCTTAGAAAATGAGCGAGCTCAAGCCCGGCGTTCACGCCCAATTGCGGCTCCATGCCGTGCGCCGCCTTCCCTTGCAAGCTCAAGACGAGCGCTCCATCTTGTAGGACCGCCGCGCCTTTCAAGCGATTACCGGCACAATAATCGTTAAATTGCCCCGCAATGGCCGTGAGGAGCGATGGCTCTCCGGCCACTGCCGCTTCCGCCGCTTCGGGAACCATATTCGCCGCACTCCCGGAATGGAAGGAAATTAATCCCACACCCCCGTGGGCCGTTCCCTCTTGTTCTCCGGCAACGCCGCTCTTTTGCAGAACGATTCTCGTATTGATCTGCCCCTTTTCCGCATGAATGATCGGAAATTCCGCATCCGGCGCGAACCCGGCAACCGGCATCTTCTCGACGCGGCGATAGTGCTCCATGCAGCTCATCGTATGCTCCTCGTCCGTGCCGAAGATGATCCGTACCCGATGCTTCAGCGGAAGGCCGAGCTCCTTGACGATTTTCATCGCATAAAACGCCGCCATCGTCGGCCCTTTGTCGTCGATCGCTCCGCGCGCGTACATTTTTCCATCCCGCACCTCCGGTTCGAATGGCGGTGATGTCCATGGTCCGGTAGCCGGGACCACGTCAAGATGACACAGCACGCCGATATAGTCCGCACTCTCGGCCGGGCCGTATTCGGCATAGCCTGCATAGCCGTCCAAATTTTGGATCCGCCACTGCTCGCGCTCGGCGAGCCCCAGCATAAACTCCAGCGCCCGGGCAATCTCCCGTCCCATCGGCTTGCCCGCTTCGCCGGTGCCTGTATCTTTGATGCTCGGGATTTTCAGCAGCTCGGCCAGGTCGCCCAGCAGCGCCTCTTTCCTGCCCAGAACTTCCCCGGTCCAGTCGATTGACTTCACCTTTACCTTTCCCCTTTCACGGCCTTGCGGCCTGCAAACGATTCATCGCGCGGTTTTCCCGCATATCGCACTTCCGATCCGAACCGACATGCGCCCGCTTCTTTCACTTTGTTTTCTCCACCGTAGTTAGTAAATAGCTGTAACATACGCATTTCTTAATGGATTCAGCCACAATAAAACAATTGGTAACCGTTTTCATTTTCTTATTTATTACCGCCTTGTTATTAACGAAGATACTACCATCGGTTCCGGCTTCAAGTCAATCGTTCTGTATGGCTTCGGACCGCTTGCCGGCGATGATCACAAAAAAAGCCGACGGCGGTTCGCGACCGCGTCAGCCATAGTTCGTCCTGCTTCCCGGCCCTGCACCGAGTCCGTTTTGCTTATGCATAAATCCCTTCGCGCTCTTCCTCCTCCGCTTTGCGCCGGAGCCGTTCCATCAGCGATTCCAGCGGCTCGGGGGCGAGCAGCTCCACCGGCGAAATGCCGCGGTCGAACTGCAAATCGCCCTCCAGCACGACAACATAACGTTCGCCAAGCTTGGCAATATGCAGCCGGTCGCCAAAATCCGCGAGCAAGGCGCGCACGGACATGTGGCCGAGCTTGAGCTTCATTTCGAGGTCGGGCTTTTGCTCGACCATGACGGACGTCGCTTCCATCACCTGCGCCTGATCCCATTTTTCTTGGAGCTCGCGCTGTTCGCTGCACGCCCACAGCTCCATCGCCTCCAGCTCCCGCTCCTTGGCCTCCGGCTGGTCTTCGAATACTTCCTCGACATACTGCTGCACGAATCCGAACACCTGTTCGCTCATCAGCTCGGGCACGGACTTTTCATACTCGACGTATTTCAAAAAATCCTCAAAATACCGCGCATGCGACGACTGGTGGATTTTCAGCTCCCACGGTTCCGTCATCCCCGGCTCCGGCATATAAGGGTACATGATCGACTTCATATTTTTGGCATTGATCGCCATCTCGACTTTATTGAGCAAACTCCGCTCGTCCGTAATGCGCGCGATCTTTTGCTCGAAGTCGCATTTGAACACGAACAAGAACGGCTCATCGGAGTACTGACTGAGCCTTGCGCGCACGATAAACATGGCCCCGCCGCGGATCGCGCTGGCATCCATGTAGGTCGTGACGAGCTCGTCCGCATGACCCTTGAAATGCTCAAGCGTCTCGGCGGCGCGCAATCTGGCGAACAAGTTGTAATTCGGGTTGCTATCCAGGTCGTAACCGGGCTCGACCGCGAAACGGCCGATTTTGGTCGGCACCTGCTCGGCTTTGGCATGACGCTCGGCCTTGCGCTTCGCCGTCTTGGCGAACTCGCCGTCCAGAAATCCGCTGAGCTCGCAAGCCGCGTAGTCGTCACCGTCCATCGTCACATAATGCTTGCTGCGTTTGCCCGCCGTTCCGTCTTCCCCGTCCACTTGAATGACAAAAAACGAAATATAGTCCACGTCAAATCTCATCTTGAGCGTCCCTTCTGTCGTATCTGGATCAAGCCGAAAAAGGCCGAATTTTAGTATACTACAAGGACGCCCCCCGTCATAGAGGCAAAAAGTTTCGAACCTTCCCCTCCCCCGCTTGATCATGCCCGGGTTCAGCCGAAGGACATAGGCTTGGGTTAAGATAATATTCAGATTTATTTAAAACGCCGTTCAGAAACCCTTTGGGTTTTATTTATGCGGAAGATCTACTATGATAAAAGGAATGCGTGATGAGGAGAGGTAGAAATGAACCTGTTGCATATCGTCCGGCAGTTGTTTGAGCAGTACGGATATTTCGTATTACTGATCGGTCTGCCTTTGGATTTTATTGCGCTGCCGATTCCCCCCGGAAACAGTACCTTGGCCTACACCGGTTATTTATCCTTCAAAGGCGTTCTTGCCTGGCTCCCTGCCGTTGCCTCGGCGCTGACGGGAGCGTTCGTCGGCGTGACCGTTACTTATTGGATCGGGCACCGGCTCGGCATGCCGCTCATCGAGCGGTACGGCAAATGGCTTTCCTTGAAGCCGTCACTAGTAGAAAAAACGCGCCGCTATTACGACAAGTACGGGGACAAGCTGCTGCTTATCGCCTTTTTCGTTCCGGGAATCCGGCAGTTCCTCGGATATTTTATCGGCATCATCCGCGTCCCTTACCGGAAGGTTGTCGTCTATGCATATACCGGTGCCGCGCTGTGGGTCGTTTCGTTTTTTGCGGTAGGGTATGTCTTCGGAGAGCAGTGGGAGCATATGTTTATGCTGATCGAACGAAATTTGAAGGTGTTCTTCATCGGCTTGGGCTGCATCCTGATCGGCTTCCTCCTGTTTCGGTGGTTTAGGCGCGCGCGATAACCGGGAATGCGAAAAAAAGGAATCGACGGTACGTTCGACCGCCGATTCGCCGCTTGCTTACCGAACCGCGCCGCAGCCGATGCGGCCGCCCGCATTGCCGGCAGGGTCCGTCTGAAGATCGTCCGCCTTCTCGTGGATGACAAACGCCGTGCCGCCGGGCTTGCGCAGCGAATTGGGCTGTCCCGGCTCCAATGTGAGCTGTTTGGCGACGAAATCCAATGATACCTTACCTTGTTGATCCGCCTCAAGGTTGGGCAGATCCCCTGTGTGGGGTCCTTCCGGATTGTTCAAGCCGTGCTTTCGGGCCCCGGGATTGAAGTGCGCCCCGGCCGAAGCGAAATCCGGCGCCTCGCACTTGCCGGTCTCATGCACGTGGAAGCCGTGCGGCCCCGGCGGCAAGGATGCCGCTTCCAGCCGGATCCGCACGCCGCCTCCCGGGCCGGCCGGCGTCAGCTTGGCCGTTCCGATCGCCGTCCCCTGCTTGTCCAGGATGTCCACCAGAACGGCTTCCTTCGCTTCATTCGCCATTACGGCGGCGCTGTCTTCCGCCTTCTCAGATTCATGCCGATGCTGCGGCTCGGCCTGCTGACAGCCGCTCAGTACAAGCAGCGATGCGGTGAAAATCGCCGAAATTTTCCATTGCATTCCCAACGTTTGGTCCCTCCTTTGCGTTCCGCGAACTACACTATACATTAAACATTGTTTACCAAAACCAAACGCCATAAACGTTCGAAACCAGTCCGGTTTAAAAGGCATGCTTGACTTGGATTTTATAGTACTGTATAGTTCTAAATATGAATAAGAACAAACCTGCATCCCTGCCTTCGAACCGCCAGCATGTGATTGAAACGGCTGCCGGGCTGTTTCTGATGCGCGGCTACTCGTATACGAGCATGGACGACGTCATGCGGGAAAGCCAAGTGTCCAAATCGAATATTTACTACCATTTCAAAAGCAAGGAGGAATTGCTTCTCGCCGTCGTGAATTATTGGGCGGAGTCCTACGAGCGGTCGTTATTCGCCCTGCTCAGCCGGAGCGAGCTGCCCGTGGAAGAGCGGATCATGGCGTTCCTGGGCGGACTAACGGAAGAAATGGCCAAGCGGAACGGCCATGGCGGCTGCCCGTTCGTGACGCTCTATCTGCAGTGTCCGGAAAACGCGGTGCCGGTGAGGGAGCGGATTGCACTGTTTTTTACCGAGCTGCAGCCTCTGCTCGTCAAACTGTTCCGCCAAGGCGCCGCCAAAGGCGAATTCCGCGAGCGGCTCGATGCCGAACAGACCGCCGTGCTGTTTATCGCTTGTCTGGAAGGCTCGCTCGTCCTGGCCGAGACGACAAAAGATTTGTCGATTATGGAGAAAACGGTACGCAGCTTTTGCCAAATGCTTCGCTAGCCCGCTAGTGGAAGCATCTTTTTTTAACATTGACTAGTACTAATTAGTACTAGTTTGTAAGATTAGGAGGAGGAACAACGATGTCGAATTTATTGTTCACGGGCGGTACCGGATTTATCGGGAAGCAGGTGTTGAAGCGGTTGGTTCAAGGGGATGAACGGCTGCTGCTGTTGGTCCGTTCTCCGGAAAAAGCGGCGGCGGTCTTGAGCAAGCAAGGCTTCGGCGGCAGCGGTGCGGCGGAGCGGATTCGTTTCTTGAAAGGCGATCTATCCGAGCCGAACCTCGGGATGAATCCCGCCGATTACGAGCGGGCGCTGCAGGCCGATATCGTCATTCATGCGGGAGGCCCGATGAGCATTACGCTCGGTAACGCCGAGGCGCAGCGCACGTTTCTCGAAGGCTCCCGCCGACTTGCGGAGTTGGCGGCGCGGATTCATGAAGCGCGCGGACTCCGCCATTTCATTCACATCGTCGGCTACATGAGCCCGTTTCACGACGGGAACGTCGATCCGGAAGCGGACGTGTTCCGCCTGGATCATTTTATGAAAGACGAAGGCCCTTACGAACGTATGAAGTTTTTGGCCGATTTATTCATCCGCCAGCAGGCGCTGCGGCACGGTTATCCGCTCTCGGTCGTCAATCCGGGCACAGTCGTCGGAGCGAGCCCCACGGGTGCGACAGAGCAAACCGGCGGCCTCGGCATCCTGATCCATGCGGTTAGAAAGCGATTGATGCCGGTCGTGCCGGGCGGCGATTCCCACTGGCTCCCGCTTGTGGCGAACGACGCCCTCGCCGGCGTGATCGTCCAACTGGCCCGCGAGGCCAAGCCGGAAGGGGGTACCTACCATGTGCTGGGACGAAAGGAAGCCGGTCCGACTATGAAGGAGCTGCTGGCTCTCATCTCCCGGGAGCTCGCCGTTCCCGCTCCCCGGGGGTCTTTGCCGGTCTCGCTGCTCCGCAGCGTCATGCGGACCGGGCTCGGCCGTGTGACCGGCATTCCCGCCGAATCGATGGCCTTCATCACGGAGCGGTCGTTCGATACGAAAGCGACGGAGGAGCTCATCGGAAGGAGCGAATCGAGACCATTGAAGGTTACGGAGCTGCTGCCGATGGTCGTGGCCGACCTGGATTACCGGCTTACGCATCCGGGTGCGGCGGAGCCTGAGCATTGGACCCGCGAACGCAAAGGAGACCTTGCCGCGCTTGTGCGGGAAGGTCTGGGCGAGCCCTGGGTGATCGTGCACGGGCTGCTGAGCGGCGCCGACGATTTCGTACCGCTCGCCGAGCACCTCCATGCGGGCACCGGAAACCCGGTGTGGCTGCTCGACCTGCCGGGCTTCGGCCGCTCGCCCTTGCTGCGCAAGGAGCGCCATTGTCTGGAAAGCTGCGCGCAAGCGGTAAGCAATGCGATTGCGGACTCCCCTGTGCCGGTCCGGCTGGTCGGGCACTCCTTCGGCGCGCGCATCGTCCTCGAAACGGCCAAGGGGGCCGCTGGGGCCAAGGTCGGAGCGTTAACGCTGCTTCAGCCCGTTCTGCACCGCCCGAAAGCCGGAGCATTGCGCCGTGCGCTCAGCGGCCCCCGCAGCACAGCCTCGGCCCTGCTTCGCCTTCTGCGGTCCGGGCACTCCGGAGCGTCATGCTGCGGGATGGCGTTTTTGCGACGCCGGAGGAAATGCCGGAAGGCTACGTTGAAGCTATCGTCCGCAGCTTGACTTCCCCGCGCATCGCCGCGGCGAATGCGGATATGCTGCATACGCTGTACCGGAAGCTGCCGGCGGGACCACGGACGCCCGCCCTTCCGGCCCTGCCCGGTACGACGGTCGTCTGGGGGACGAAGGACCGCGCGCATACTTTGCCCGAAGCATATCGGGATCAGGCGAACACGCGGCTCGTTCCGTTCGGCCATCAGTTTCCGGTTTCGCACCCGGCCGTTACCGCGAAATTGCTGGCGGGGCAGGCCTGAGCGGGACGGCCGGCGGTTGTCATACTCCTTCTCCGCGCTTCGGGGCGAGAAACGGGTTGCGCCATTCCATCAGCATCGCGTAATTCAAAGATTCTTCATCCTCCAAATAATCCGAAACCAATTTCACGGGCGTTCGGCCGCACCGGAGCAGAAAGGTCAGCACCGGGTCTTTCCGTTCCCCTTCCAATACGCTGCGCACGTAGTCTTCGGCAGTCATCTCCCCGGCTACCCGGTGATACCCGGGAAGCCGGCCGCCGCCGAGCAGCCGTTCCAGCTTCTGATCGACGACCACCTCGTACATGGAAAGCATCATCCATTTGCCCAGACCGAGCTTCCGGTAAGCCGGACGCGCGCATATGTCTACGATGTACAGCGTGTTGCCGGCCGGGTTATGGTTGCGGATATACCCTCGGTCGGTAATCTCCTCCCACGTATGATCGGCATGCGCAGGATCGAAATCGACGCGCAGGCCCGTCACCGATGCGGCGATTTCGCCGCCGATCTCCACGCAGAGCGCGCCTTCGGGAAACCGTTCGACGTGATTCCCAAGCTGCTCTTTGTTCCACCACAGCTCCGAAGGAAACGGCGGAGGGAAGCTTTCCTGCTGAATCCGAATCAAGCCGTCGAAGTCCTGTTCGGTGTAAGAACGGATCGTCGCCTTAACCGGACGGTCCCCGTCAAATACGTACATGTCTTTCCGGTACGAGCCCACAACCGTTCCTCCCTTATTTCCAATCCGGATACAGATCGGTGCGCCGGTCTCTCCAGGTCGTAACGGATCCCTTTTCCCGCACCTCATACAGCAGCGCAAGGTCCAAATCCCCGGTAATGATCATATCGTCGTTGATCTCCCCCGCCGTCATCAAGCCGCCGGGCGGGAACGGCACATCGTTCGGCGTAATGATGGCAGCCTGCCCAAAATTGCCCCGCATGAAATCGACCGTCGGCAGCGAACCGACCGTACCGGTCGCCACGACATAAATTTGATTCTCGATCGTACGGGCATGGCATGTATACCTTACCCGGTGGAAGGCGTGCCGGTCATCCGTGCACGACGGGCAGAAAATAACGTCCGCCCCGCGCGCCCGGGCCATCCGGACGATCTCCGGAAACTCCATATCGTAGCAAATGAGGATGGCGATCCGGCCTTTATCCGTATCGAACACCTGCAGCGAATCGCCTGCCGCCATATTCCAGCCTTTTACTTCCCACGGGGTAATGTGCAGCTTGCGCTGTTCGGCAACCCGGCCGTCCGGGTAGAACAGGAACGCCGTATTAAACAAGCGGCCGTTTTCTTCAATGATGTGCGTTCCCCCGATCAGATGCATGCCCGTTTCGCGGGCCAAGCCCTGAAACAGCTCTTTATACTGCGGCGTATATTTCGGCAGCTCCCCGATTTGAAGCGCTTCGCCGCTCCCGTCTCCCCGCCCGATAGACATAAGCTGGGTCGTAAACAGCTCCGGAAACAGCACGAAATCCGACTCGAACTCCTCCGCCGTCCTGACATAACTCGTTACCTGCGCGGCAAATTGCTCAAAGGTGTTTATCGTATGCAAATGATATTGTACCGCCGAAACTCTCAGCTTCATTTAAGTCATCCTCCCGTTCCAGTTACATCCGTTTCGCCGGTCTCCTCCGGCGGCCGTTCCTCCGAACACTCTTCGATCGGATCGAAAAATAAAATACGCGGCTTTTTCAAGCACCAGGTCGTCATACAACGAAGGTTCTCCACGTTTACCGTCTTCAGCGGTTCCACCTGCAAAGCGTGATGCTTCTCCGCCGTGCGCCCCAGAAGCCCGGAATCGGCCAGAAACCGCTCGCTGCCGTCCGGCAGCACATACCGTCCGCCGCCAAGCGGGCGGAGTCGGTCCTCCAGCCCTTCGCCCGAAGCGAGGCGCGCAAACAAGAGGCCTCCCGGCTTCAGCACCCGCCAAAGCTCCGACACCATCTGCTGAAAATGAGTTTCGCTATCGGCAAAATGCAGTACCGCACAAGAGATGACGACGTCAAACGCATCGTTGGCGAAGCTCATTTTCTCCACCGGCTCCAAGCGGAACCGTTCCTCCGGCGGAATGCTATCCCCACCCGGCGCAAGCTCGCGGGCCAAAGCGCGGACCGCTTCCACCGCTTCGGCCGACCGGTCCACAGCCCACAGGTCGTAGCCTTCGCGCAGAAAATGGACCAGATTGCGCCCATTTCCGCAGCCTGCGTCGAGTACCCGCATCCCGGGAGCGATTCTCCCTTTCAACAGCTGGTCGAACAAATAAATATCGATATTTCCGAACTGCTCCCGCACGTTCATGCTTTGCGCTTCACTCGCTTCCAAAAGGTGGCGTTTGTCCGATCATTATATCACAATCTCACACCGGACGGCACCAGGCAATGCGGACAGACGAATCCGCTGCGGCAGCCTGTCGGCAAACAAAAACTGACCGGGACACCTTGTCCGAATAGAATCCCGGTCATTTTCATCTCCGACTGCCTCGCACGGAACTATCGTCCTCCGTTAGCCGAACGAAGCTGGCGGCCAGCCGTACAAGTTCTATGGATTAGCAGACCGAATGATTTCCCGAAGTATCAAAATGAAAACGAACATCACAAAGGTGGAAACCGGCCAAAATAAAACGGCATATACAGGTCCCCACTCCAAATACCCGGAGACGTTAACCCCTTCATATCCGTACATCAATGAGGAAGCGGCAATAGCACCGATGGTTCCCATAAATAATACATTGAGAAAACCGCTGATTATGCAATAGAACCAGAGCTTCAAGCGGCTCCTGCCCATAAATGCTTGATAATAACCTGCTAATCCCAAGCTGACGCATGCCGGTATTGCCATTGTAAGGAAAAACCACCACCATCCTCCGAACGACAAACCGCCTGCCAGCAAATTACCTAAAACGGAAACGATAAAGCTGAGAATACCTGCCACCGCTATCCCCAAAAAAGCGCCGCACAAAGATGAACGAGTCATGAAAAAATCCCTCCGAGCCTAAATAATAACCGCTACTATATTGAAGGCGCAGGTCGTTTTTCTTTGTATTGGATTTTCCGTCCGAACTAAGATGCGCGAATCAAGCCGATTCTTGCAACGGTGAAACAATAAAAAATCCCCCACTCTCCTTTACTCCGCTATCTCTACAATAATATCATCCATTTCTTCCAGAAATAAATATTAGCTAAAGATTTCTACGAAAGCGGCCGCAAAAATAGAGCACTTCCGCCCCGGCGAAAATGCTCTTCGTTATGCGTCATTTAAATCGCAGCGAGGCTGCGGCGCCGGCCTATCCGTGCTCCAGCCAATGCAGCTCCTCCCGCGTTAAGCGGATGTCCGCTCCTTGACGGCACGACTCCAGCTCCTCCGGCGTCTGCGCCCCGATCAACGCGCAGGCGGGGAACGGCTGGTTCAGCACATAAGCAAGCGCGATCTGAATCGGGCTGGCGCCTTTTTGCTTGCCCAGCCTCTCCGCCCGGCGCAGCCGGGCCCAGTTGTCGTCGCTGTAGAACACCCGCACCAGATCTTCGTTATCCGTCACCTCGGGCGTATAGCGTCCGGTGAAAAAGCCCCGGGCCTGCGACGACCAGGACAGCAGCGGGAACCGGTTTCGCTCATGCCATGCGCAATCGTCGGCGTAGGCCGAAACGCAGCCGGCCCAAAACGGCTCCTTCGCTTTGGCCAGGCTTAAATTCGGGCTGCTGAACGAAAATCCGGTTAAGCCGTGCGCCGCCGCATAATCGTTTGCCTCCTCCAGCCGCCGCACGGACCAGTTGGAGGCGCCGATGGCCTTGATGCGGCCTGCCGCCAGATGCCCGTTAAGCGCTTCGATGATCGCGCCGACCGGTACGGACGGGTCGTCGCGGTGCAGCGCGTACAAATCCACGTAATTGGTGCCGAGCCGCTCCAGGCTTTCGTTCAAATCGCTGGCGATCGCTTCGGGCGTCACGCGCGGACCGCTGCTGTCATGGTGGGCCCCTTTGGTCAGAAGTACGACTTCGGACCGGTTCCCCCGGTCCTTCATCCATTGACCGATCGTACGCTCGCTGTTGCCGCCGCCGTAAACGTGAGCGGTATCGATCGTATTGCCTCCGATCCCGAAAAACGCGTCGAGCACGCCGCAGACCTTATCGTAAATGTCCATGCTGAAATAATCCGAGCCTTGAATCAGGCACGATACCGGTTTTTCCAAGCCTTCGATGCGAATCGTTCTCACGTCTCGTTCCTCCCCAGGTTTATAAATTCAGCTCCACGCGGCGGCGTTCCCGGGCCGATGTCAGGCAAGCGTCGACGGCGCGCATGTTGTTCACCGCGTCCGAGGGCCCGAACGGCATCGGCTCGCCGTGCAGGACGTTCCGGCCGAACGCATCGGCTTGAAGCGTATAGTGGTTCACGTATGGAACCTCCACCTCGCGCTTTTCCCCTCCGGCAGCGACAAAAAAATGGTCCTGCGCATTTTCATGGGCAACGTAAGCGGACGGGACCTCGATCCGGCCCTCCGTTCCGACGATCTCCAGCGTGTTTCGTCCGGCCGCCCACATCCCGCAATCGAAGGTCAGCGCAACGCCGCCGGCAAATTCGAGCAAGCCCGAAGCCATCATATCGACGTGATCGTGCTCCGGCGAGAAGAAGGCATGCACCGTCGCCGCTTCCGGCTCCCGCTCCAGGATGAACCGCGCGGCGCTGATCGGATACACGCCGACGTCGTAGATCGATCCGCCGCCCATCCGCTGCTTGAAGCGCACATTGTCCGCGGCCTTCGCATTGTTGAAGGTGAAGGCCCCGCGAATGGCGCGGACCTCGCCGATTTCCCCGTTCCGGATTACCGCTTTTATTGCCGCATAGCGCGGATGATATCGATACATGAACGCTTCGGCGAACGTCACGCCCGCCCGGCGGCAGGCTTCCGCCATCTCCCCGGCTTCCGCCGCATCGAGCGCGGCCGGCTTCTCGCACAGCACGTGCTTGCCCGCCTCCGCGGCGCGAATCGTCCACTCCTTGTGCAGGTGGTTCGGCAGCGGAATGTAAACGGCGTCAATCTCGGGATCGGCAAGCAGCTCCTCATAGCTTCCATACGCCTTCGGGATAGTCAGCCGCTCCGCCGTTTCCTTCGCTTGGTCCAGCCCCCGGCTGGCAATTGCCGTTACGGCGCCGGTAGCCGATTGTTGAATCCCCGGAATGACCGAGCGTACGGCGATACCGGCGCAGCCGATGATTCCCCAACGAACCTTGCTTTCCCTCATGCCCTCATCGCTCCTTCAGCAGTAGTATTGAATATGCCAAGATATTGTCATTATATTGAAGCTGAAATAAAATGAAAATAACATCTTTTTGCATTCGCATAACACAATATTGTCATCCGAGAGGAGAACCAAGATATGCGGCGTCAAAGCTTTCTGCCGACGCTCCCCGAGCACGAATATTTGCTGCTGCCCGAATCGGTCGGCTGGTACAAGGACCCCGAACACGAGGTGATGCGCAAGGCGGGAGCTCTCAACAATTTCAGCATTCATCTGATCGTGGACGGCAGAGGCTATTTGGAAACCGACGGACAGCGGCATACGCTGCAGAGGGGAGACGCCTTTCTGTACTTCCCTTTGCAAGCGCAAAGATACTGCAGCAGCAAAGAAGATCCCTGGGAGGTACGGTGGGTGCATTTTTACGGCAAGACGCTGAAGGAGTTTTTGCTGGAACGGGGCATCGGGCCGAAGCCCTTGTGGAAAATACGGCAGTGGAGACCGCTCGAACAGGCTTTGTCGGATTTGCTGGAGGAGGTAGAGCGAAACGGATTTTGGCAGCTGACCCGCATCTCGACGCTGACTTACGCGATACTCGCGGAATTCGTCACGCAAGCGGTTCCCTGGTCCGAAGCCCGGAGCCCCGAGACCGACAACCGGATCTCGGAGCTATTGCCCGAGATGCAGCGCGATGCCTGCCTGCCGTTCGATTTGCAGCATTGGGCGGACCGTGCGGGCGTGAGCAGCTATTATTTTTGCCGCCTGTTCAAAAAAGCGACGCATCTGACGCCGATGACCTTTATTACGCTGTGCCGGCTGCAGAACAGCAAGCAGTGGCTGCTGGAGCAGCCGCAGCTCACGGTGAAGGAAATTGCCGAGCGCGCCGGCTATCCGAGCGTCAGCTACTATAACAAGCGGTTTCTGGAGCAGGAGGGCATGACGCCGACGGAATACCGTCAGCTTTACTTGCGCCATTAAGCCCGCCGCCTTCCGCTCAATTTCCCGGGCGATAGCTTTCGCTCCGGTTGCGTCCCTCCTGCTTGGCCCGGTACAGCGCCTTGTCCGCCATGCCGACCAATTCGAGCGGCGAGAGCCCCGCATAGGGTATCGACGAAGCGGCGCCGACGCTGACGGTGACGTGCTCGGACACCGCCGATCCGATATGCCGGATGCGCAGCCCTTCCACTTCCCGCCGGATGCTCTCGGCTACCTCTGCGGCCCGCAGCCCGCCGCATGCCGTCAGGATCACCACAAACTCCTCGCCGCCATAGCGGGCAGCGAGGCCGTCCATGCTGCCGACGACCCGCTGCAAAGCGCCTGCAACCTGCTTCAGACAAGCGTCTCCGCCTTGATGGCCGTAGGTATCGTTGTACGCTTTGAAGCAATCGATGTCGAGCATAATGACGGACAGCGACTGCGAATACATCGCCGCTTTCCCCCATGCCTCATCGAGAAATTCGTCGAATGCCCGGCGGTTGGCCACCCCGGTCAGCCCGTCGCGGCGCGACAGCTCTTCCAGCATGCGGTTGGCCTGCAGCATCGTCTCTTCAGCCCGCTTCGACTCCGTCCTGTCGACGATGATCGCCAAATAACCGAGCAGCCGGTCCCCCGGCTCCCTCACTTCGCTGAGCATCAAGTGTACGTGAAACCGCTCACCGCCGCGCCGGACGAAGGTCCACTCCTGTTCGTGACCCTTTCCTTCGGGCAAACCTGCGACGAACACCTCCAGATCTTCTACCGTTCGTCCTAACTGACGCCGGAGCTCCTCTTTTTTCAACGCAAACTCCGCAGGGTCCACGATCGTTCCGGGAACCCGCCGTCCGATGGCTTCATCCGCAGAAATCCCAAACATTCGTTCCGCCCCGGGATTGAATACTTTCGCGACACCTGCCGGGTCGGTAAAAATAATGGCAACCCCCGTCGCCGAGCGGAAAATCGCCTCCTGCAGCGTATACAACCGCCGGTAATTGGCTTCGCTTTCCTCCAATTGATAAACAAGCCGGTTGGCGTCGGACAAATAGCGGATCAGGTAGGCGACGAATAAACCGCCGGATACAATAATGGCGACAAAGTAGAGATTCACCTTCCAGCTCTGCCATCCCAGCAGGAAGAACAAGCTCGAGGTGATGATCCCGATGCCCGCCGCGATGGAAAGCAGCCATTTTTTCCAATAATCTGCAACATGCATCGCGATCAGCCCGCTGATCAAGCCGATAAGCGCAGCGGTCGCAGCCGCCGTAAGCGATGACGAATTCACTCCGAACATCGCAATCCGGCCGGCGGCGAGGATCAAGCCCGTTACCACCGAAGCGTAGATTCCCCCGAAATGTGCTGCCGCGATAATGGCGATCTGCCGAAAATCAAGAATGGTCGATCCGTCGATCCTGACGCTGAAGAACATCAGCAAAATACCGAACAGCCCGTGCGCCCCGCCGATAGCAAGACGCAGCTTAACAGGCATCGACGGCTGCCGTTCATAGTTGCGCAGGAGGCGGCTTGACAAAAACATAAATGCAGTTAATAATGCCAAATTAGCGGTAAATAATTGGAACATAGACCGCACCCCTTCGATTTCTCTGTGCTGACGATCATATCAGACACGTATTAAAAAAGTGTTAGGACTATCGTACCATTGTGTTAAAATAAACGAATCGCGGTGAAAGGAGTCTGGCATGAAATCACTCGTATTGGCGGAAAAGCCGAGCGTCGCCAAGGAAATTGCGCGCGTCCTGGGCTGCCAGCAGAAGCATAAGCACTATATGGAAGGCCCCGGTTATGTGGTGACTTGGGCATTGGGGCATTTGGTCACCTTGGCCGAACCCGAGGAATACGACCCGAAATACAAAAACTGGAATTTGGACGATTTACCCTTGCTGCCGCCGCGGATGAAGCTGAAAATCATTCGCGAAACGACGCCGCAATTCAAGGCGATCGCGCAGCTTGCCAAGCGCGGCGATCTGGAGCAGCTCATCATTGCAACCGATGCCGGTCGCGAGGGCGAACTGGTCGCCCGCTGGATTATGGAAATGATTCATTGGAAAAAGCCGTTCAAGCGGCTCTGGATTTCCTCGCAAACGGACAAGGCGATCCGCGACGGCTTCGCCTCGCTAAAGCCGGGGCAAGCATACGATCCGCTGTACCGTTCCGCCGTTTGCCGGGCGGAAGCGGATTGGCTGATCGGACTTAACATTACCCGCGCCTTGACCTGCAAGCATAACGCCCAGCTGGCGGCCGGGCGCGTACAGACGCCGACGCTTGCGGCGATGATGGACCGCGAGCGCGAGATCAAATCGTTTCAGGCGAAGGACTACTGGATGCTGCGGGCTCAGTTCGGCTCGTTTCAGGCCGTATGGCGGAGCCAGTCGCATCCGGACGGACGCCTGTTCGATAAAGCCGCTGCCGACGCGCTGCTCGAACGCTTGAATAAGGCTCGCGCGGCAAAGGTTGCGCAGCTTAAAGTCACGGAGAAAAGCGAGCCCCATCCGCTCGCCTACGACTTGACCGAACTGCAGCGCGATGCGAACAAGCGGCACGGCTTTACCGCGAAGCAGACGTCGAACGTGCTCCAGCGGCTGTACGAGCAGCACAAGCTCGTCACGTATCCGCGCACCGATTCGCGGTACTTGTCTTCGGACATGGTCTCCACGCTTCCCGACCGGCTCAAGGCTCTGAACGTCCAGCCTTACGCGGCTTGGATCAAGCCGCTGCTTGCGAAGCCGCTGCCGGTGTCCAAGCGCGTCGTCGACGACAGCAAGGTGTCGGATCACCATGCGATCATTCCGACAGACGAACGCCCGCAGCTGCACAATCTGACGGCCGACGAGCGCAAGCTGTACGACCTGATCGTGCGCCGGTTCATCGCGTTGTTCTCTCCGGCGTTCCGCTATGATGAGACGTCGGTGACGCTGGAGATCGGAGGAGAGCATTTCCACGCCAAAGGGCGCATCGTCAAAGAAGCGGGCTGGAAGGCGCTGTATGAGGCAGGCGCATCGGCAGGCGCGGATGAGGACGACGATGCGGCCGAGGACGAACCGGCTTCGCGGCAAACGCTGCCCCCGCTTCAGCCCGGGATGGAGCTGAAGGAGTTCCGGCTCAGCCAGCACAAGCAGACGACCAAGCCGCCGGGCCGCTACACCGAGGCGGGCCTGCTCGCGGTCATGGAAAAGCACAACCTCGGCACGCCGGCAACCCGCGCCGATATTATCGAGAAGCTGCTGCAAACCGATACGATCGAACGCCGCATGAACACGCTCCAGCCGACCGGCAAAGGCGCCCAATTGATCGAGCTTGTCGTGCCGGAGCTTCGGACGCCGGAGCTGACAGCCGCTTGGGAGCAAGAACTGGAGCGGATCTCCAAAGGCAAAGGCGACCCCCGCAAGTTCATGGAGAGCATCCGCAGGCAAACCGAGGCTATTGTCCGCGAGGTTAAAACGAGCGAAGCCGAATACAAGCCGCATAACCTGACCCATTCCCGCTGCCCCGAGTGCGGCAAGCCGCTGCAGGAGATCAAGAGCAAGCGCGGCAAACTGCTCGTATGCAGCGACCGGGAATGCGCTTATAAACGGGCTGCGGAGCCTATGCTTTCGAACAAGCGCTGTCCGCAGTGCCATAAGCGGATGGAGATCCATACCGGCAAAGCGGGCAAATACGCGCAGTGCCGGCCGTGCAACGTGATCGAGATGCTCGGCGAATCCGGCGGCGGACGCGCGGCCAAGCGTCAGCAAGCCCAGCTCGCCAAGCAGTACAGCGATAACGTTTCGCTCGGGTCCAGCTTGGAAGAAGCGCTGAAGGCCGCGATGGCGAAATCGAATAAGAAAGAGTAGCTCCCCCGTCTGTTCACACCATCGTATAGGCCGATATGCATCGGCGGTTTCAAAAGATTACGCATTTCAGCCCTTACGCTTCAAAATAGGAAGCCGTAAGGGCATTTTTTTGTGTCCGAGACATCTCTCAAGTTCCGCAGCGTGAATTAGCCATCCCGGAATGATCAGCTAAAAACCAAAAGGCGCGAGTTACCGGGGCCGCCGTACAGCCCCCAAACTGGCGCTGTTTGCAATTAGGAAATAAGGGTGCCTATCCATGATTGGAACTGACCCTTTGGTATGGAAAACCATAAAAGTAGAAAATTTCAGGAATAGGGCTTCAAGAGCAACGTGAGCGTTCATGATAGTTTTGGTGCGGCCGGGATATGAGCGAAGCTCCCGCTGACCGGCTGCGGATCGGTCAATAGGTGCAAGCTGGGACAAGATCTCTCAATCGCTTTATGCAGCCTCAAAATTTCGTCCGGCGAGTCCGGCGACAGGATGTTGAGCTTGTAAGAAATGTTGCGAAGGGCTGCGGGGGTCCAGGCGTCAACCGCGCTCAGCTCGCCCGCAACTTCAACGTCCACATAGTGCAGCGTAATTTCCCGGGAGGCGGCCAGCGACAAAGCGGTTTGAGCGATTCCGCTGCCCAGCGCGCCAAGCATCATCTCCGCCGGACTTGGACCCGAGTCTTACCGCTCCCCGGCTTCGGCCATGACATCCGTCATCATCTGGAAGCCGCGCATTTGAATTTCCCGCTTCCCGGAGCCCCCATCGCCACGACTTTGGCCTGCAGCTTATTCGGCTCGCCCGGGCGGGACGGCTCCTGTTTCCGTGCGGCCACAAGCTCTCGCAGCTTTCTCGCCTCGGCTGGCCGATCTTCCTTCGCAGGGGGCGGCATCGCCGGAACGGACGGAGCCGCCTCTTGCGGGCCGGACACTTTCGGACGGGGCGCGTACTGCGGCCGCTCCCGAAACCATAAGGTCGCAATCCATTTTTCCCCTTCTCTTAGCTCGCGGGAGCCGTGTAAAGAGAGCGGGTAGCGCTCGTTGGTGCCCCGCCTGCAGGTCTCGAATACGAGCAAAGTGCCTTCCGTAGGCGCGATGTCCAGATTCAACTCCGGGAAATAAGTTTCCCCTCCGGCTTCGACGGTATTTAAATAGGGCTTGCTGAACGAATCAATTTGACTACAAAAATCTCACGTTCGAGCATAACCGAACCGCGTGTAGCCATGCGAGAAACGACAAAAAGAAAAGCCGCAGTCTTCGCTCCAGGTTCATCAC
>JAPSLM010000009.1 GCA_031180825.1 Paenibacillus sp.
TCAAGGGCTGCTTAGTCTAACAGCTCGTTACCTTGAAATTCGTTAACCTTTAAGAACCGCCGTATGCGGACCCGCATGTACGGTGGTGTGAGAGGTCAGGGGCTAGCCGCCCCTATCTACTCGATTGTCGGGCCGCGGTTTGCTAGGTCTTCCAAGCTTTTCTTGGCTTGATTCGGGCAAGCGTTTTTGCGGTAAGCTTGCGGACGTACGCCGGGGACGTTCTCGCGGCTCGGATTTGCTTCACCTTGCCAGCGCCCCTTGCCAGCGCCACCTTCGTTCCGAATGCCTGCATAGCCCAAAGGACAGGGAAGGCAATGGATAGACGGCCGTCCAACGAGCCTGCAAAATTAACGGCCGCCGCGTAATTGTCCGAGCTTCTAAGCCATACCGACCCGGAATCCCCGGCCAATGAAATAGGGGTGGTTGCCCGGATGACCGTCTGATTCTTAAAGTTAAGAACTCCCAGACTGTCCCCGTAATCGATCTGAATATCGGTGTCGATCGATTCCACTCTTCCGTTCACCAAGCCTGTCGTGCGCCCCACTTTCTTGAATTGCTCGCCTACCCGATACGAAGTCACATAACCGGGGATCGCTCCGACCGTCGGATAATTCGGATCAAGCAGACGGTTGTTTGTAGGAACGGAAAGCGCGGCGTCCATAAAATTATCTTTGATTGGCTCCAGCTTCACATACCTGTATAAACGGCCGATACGGTCCGTTCCGGGGCGGCCTCCGTCGGCGCCCCCGGGCTGGATCGTTTCCGTGGCGCTGTTTGTATTTCCGGGATTCAGCACATGATTATTGCTCAGCAAATAGCGGTTGGCAGCCCCGGAACCGCACGTCACGATCAGGCCTGCGCTTCCCGAGCCCAGCGTAGTACCGACACTATAGCCGGGAGGCACAGGACGAATCCGGTCGGTATAATCCGCGTGCGCCCGTATTTTTCCCGTTTTGACGACGCGGATGGGTACGCCGGTTCCTTTGCCTTTCACTTTGGCGGCAAACATAGCGGGAACCAGACCCAAGCTTGCGGAAGAAACCTTATCCGTATAGATGATGACGGCCGCGCCCTTTTTCGGATTCGCCGGATCTCTGTACCCTATTCCGACCCCGTGAACTCCGTTTTTTTGCAATAAGCGTGCGGCCATCTTTCGTTTCATTCGCAATGCTGCCATAAACGTAGTCACCATATCCTCCCCTTTGTGCAAGTTAGGATATTGTATGGCATTGCTGCCGATTGTTTAAGGGCGCGTTCCTTAAGGTTATGAACTTTCTCATTTTGGGGACACTATTTTGTGAAGTAAGGTGTGCCAGAAATTGCTTTACATTTGGAAGGAGTTACAACATACTAAAAAACAGGTGCGGGAAGTATTTCTTTTTTTCACCTAAAGAAGAGGGAAACCTCGGACAGAATGCGAACAAGGGGCGTGACCTGATGCTGAGTGAGAACCTGCTCGCCAAGCTGAATGAACAAATGAACTACGAATTTTATTCCTCCCAAGTGTATCTGGCAATGGCCGGATACTGCTCGTCGGAAAGCTTCGACGGGTTTGCGAATTTTTTTATCGTACAAGCCGAGGAAGAGAAATTTCATGCTATGAAAATTTTTCACTTCATTAACACGCTGGGCAAACGCGCCCATGTCAGTGGAATGGAGGATCCGCAGAACAAATACAGTTCGCTGCTGGATGCCTTTGAGCACGCTTTTGCTCACGAGCAAACCGTGACGAAACGCATCTATGAGCTGTCGGATATCGCATGGAACGAGCGTGAGCATGCGACCATCAACTTCTTGAAGTGGTTCATCGACGAACAGGTCGAGGAGGAAGCCACGTTCGACGGCATCATTCAGAAGCTTCGCCGCATCGACAACGACAGCAATGCGTTCTACATGCTTGATGCCCAATTGGCGCAGCGCAGCTTCACGCCGCCAGCCGAATAACATAGATCGGAAACGGCAACGGCTCCCCGAAGCTATCCAGCTAAGGGGAGCCGTTTTTTTATATGCACGAATAAGCAAGTCAAAACTGAAAGCGGGCATGTCCCTTAAATGTAAAATCTTCGAAGCCTTCCAGCCGAAGCAGCTCTTGCTTCACCTGCAGGCCGCCCCGGAACCCGGTGAGCGCGGAGTTTTTGCCGATCACGCGATGGCACGGGACGACGATGGGGATCGGGTTGGCGCCGTTCGCCGTTCCTACGGCGCGGACGGCCGCAGGGCTGCCCACCTCCCCGGCAATGTCCGAGTAGCTTCGGGTTTCGCCATAGGGAATTCGTGTTAGCGCCTGCCAGACGGCGGTTTGGAACTTCGTGCCGCGCAGATCGAGGGGAAGGGTGAAGGCTTGGCGGGTCCCTTCCAAAAATTCTTTCAGCTGACCGACGTGTTCGGACAACAGCTCTTGATCGTTCGTCAGCACGGCGCCGGGAATATGTTTAACCATCCAAGCAGTTAAGGTGTCGAATGATTCGCTGGGCCAAGTAATCCGGCACAAGCCCTGCTTCGTGACGGCCAGATAGAGCGGCCTGTCCCCGAACTTGGGATGCCTGAAGGCCGTCCAGTACACGTCGGTCGTTGTTTTTCCCATAGGAATGCCTCCTTCTTAACCGGCTTAACGGGCGCCGGCGCTTTCCCGGTATTCCATCGGCGTACAGCCGACGGTCTTGTGAAATACGGATGTAAAGTGGGACGGGCTGCGGAAGCCGACTTCGGCCGCGATATCCGTAACCGGCCGCCCGCTTGCGGCAAGCAGCCGCTTGGCCTCCTCCATGCGGACATGGAGCAGCTGCTTCGAGGGAGTCGTTCCCATAACCCGCTTAAACACGCGCTGCAAGTGGTAGGGGCTCATTTTGAGCTCCGCTCCTATGTCGCCAAGCGTCAAAGGCTCGGAGTATCTTCGCTTGATCAATTCATTGACGGCATGAGCGATTTGCGCATCCGGTCCATGCTCTCCGGGCTGTTCCGGCCGGCACCTTTTGCATGCCCGGAATCCCGCTTGCAGCGCTTCCTCGATACTGCCGTAGACTTTCACGTTTTCTGGTTTCGGAATGCGGGAGCGGCACGAAGGCCGGCAAAAGATTCCCGTCGATGTGATCCCGATATAGTATCGGCCGTCGTAACGGGTATCGCGCCGCAAAATTGTTTCGTACACCGACTGAAATAGGGCGTCGTCCATATCGGGGCCTCCCCTCTTGCCACTTATTATAAACCGAAGCCGCGCATTCTGATAATAGAGCAAGAATAGGACAGCAATATTTCGATAGCTCGGGAGAGGGGACGGCGGAACGCAAAGCGGCCGTCCGGAGCCGAGGGGATCGCTCCGGGCGGCCGGCGGCTGATGCCGGAATAAGAACAGACATCAAAGCTTGCAGGAATTAATGCCGAGTAAACGGTTTATGAAGCATTTTCGGGTGAGGGCCGTGTAGAGAAGAGGAATCCCGATCAAACCGATATACTTGATTGCACCTTCCAGCAAGAATAAAAGCGAAAGAAGTCCCAGCCCTGCAATAATCCGAAATACCATATCAAAGCCGCCTACATTTTTCATTGTCATCCCTCCCGCTAAAATTGGTAGTTACATCCCTAATTGTAGCGGTTGGGTCTCATTGGTTATGTGACTAAGTCACATAACGGCTTTTCACTTGTTCGAGCGCGGCCCGCCGAATATCTTGAATTTGTCCCCGGCCTAAGACCAGCCACCCTTCGTTTTCGAACGCCTTCAGCTTCCGGCTGATCACTTCCCTTGCGGTGCCTAGCTCGACGGCGATCTCATCATGCGTGATCCGCAGTGAATTCGAGGCTCCGGGTGTCTTCTGCAGAAGAAAGTCGGCAATGCGGTATTCCATCGGCTTGAAGGCGACGTCGTCGATCAGGCTGGTTACTATCGACATCCGCTGCGTGAACATCCGGTAAATGTATTGGCGGAGCGGCTTATATTTCTCGATCCACCGCTTGTACACGTCAATCGGGAGAAGGAACAGTTCCGAAGGGGTTTCGACCGATGCGGACGCTCCATATTCCATTTCGCCCAAAATGCTGGCCATCATCAAAACGCAGCATTCGCCTCCCCGGACACGGTATAGCGTAATTTCTCTCCCCGTCTCGCTAACCTTGTAGACGCGAATACTGCCATCCAGCGTGAAGATCGCGTGCTCCAGCAGCCGGCCTTGTCGAATGGCTTGGCTTACAGGAACGCGAAGAACGGCGATGCCCGGATGCTGCCAATCTTCCGGCTCAACGGATTCAAAACAGCGGAACCGATCGATAATCCGGCGAATATTCTCGGGTAACACGACGATGTCTCTCCTCTCTTGCCATGCTTTACTTCCAGCATAGCGGATAGGTCGGGTAAAAGTAAACGAAGCCAAGTATGTGCTTGTGCGCCGTATGATTAGCCGTCAAATCCTTGCCGGGAAGGCTTGTCCTTAGCAAAGCAAAAAAAGGGCCGGCACTGACCGGCCGTACTCTACCGGCCGCGTACAGGCGTACTCCTGGCTTTGTTGCACCGCAAGCTGTACCGGCGGCCGTAAGCTCGGGCACAAGCCACGATTCTGCGAATCATGCTTTTGTCCGGGAGCTTGGTGAACGGGCAGGGGTCAGGCCGGGTATTCACTTCCAAGATCCAGGGCTTCAGGCGGCGGTCGATGGCAATGTCGACTCCCAGCTCCTTCACGGAGGGAAAAGCGCGGCTGAGCTGAACGGCGCTCAAGCGGGTCAGACGGTTCATATGTCGCAAGAGCCTGGTCGCTGCCGCAGCTCCCGCAGAGGGCTTGATGAGAACGGAGGCGGGAAAAATCGTGCCGCCCTGACTTCCGTTGGTCACCGCTTTGCGAGGATGGGCAAGCCGTCCCGCCGTTCCGGTGCATTCCCATTTGCCGGCAGAATTTTTTTGGATCATGACCCGAAAGTCGAAGGGCCGCCTTTGGTATTTTAGGACGTGAATTCCTTTTTGAACCACATAGCGTCTGTGGCGTGTAAGCTTGCTTACCGACCGGAACATCGCTTGAAAGTTCGGAAAGTCGAACGCCCGTACTCCGCTCTGATATCGGTAAGCGCGCGCTCTTTTCTCCACTCGCAGCACACCGTTGCCTTGCGAGCCGGTATCGGGTTTCACGTATACCATTCCGTACCGCTCCAGCATTCGGGACAAATGTCCGCGGGTCAATTCGCGTGTGAGAGGCACATGCTTCGCCAGCTCCGGGCTGCGCAGCACCACCCGGGTTTTCACCAGCTTGCTGGCAATATAACCCTGCTTCTTTTTCTTCTTCATCCGTATGGCAGCCCCTTTCCGTACAAAGCATACAGCCCTTACATCATACGAATCGCCAAGAGCAGGGGTGACGGCGGCAATGCCTATCCTGATCCCAAATCACGGGAAGAAAAGAACGCTGCACGTACAACCCGCATATCGTATACAATCGGCAAAGTAAGTCCTGAAAATGTAGGAGTGAAGGGGGAAGGAAGCAAATGTCCTCGCCTGCAGGCCTTCGGCAAGCAATCGGAAGGATCGCTCAATACTGTCCTTGGTACGTGCAAGAACTCGGCGTTGCGCAGGAGAAGGAGGAAGCGGAAGCGGCGTTGGAGCGGCTGCCGATGGTGACGGCTTCCGTGCTGGAGGCCCATTACTACACGGAACATAATCCGCTTCTGCGACAAGATGGCCTTCATCGTTACCGGACTTCCGGTACAAGCTCGGGCAGACGCAAAACGATCTTTTACTCGGACCGGGATGAAGAGGCTTATCTGCGTATTAAACTGGACGTATTCCGGGAGATCCTCGGAGCTTCCGGTTATCGGACGGCCCTGGCCGATATGGGGACGGGGCATGCGGAAGCGACGGCCGTCCAAGTGTTTTGCGAGCTGGGGATGGACGTCGAGTCCGTATCTTTCCGGCTGCCGATCGAGCAGCACCTCGCACGCCTCGCAAGCTTCAAGCCCGAGGTGCTCTATACGATGCCGTCGATCTTGGAGCGCATTCTTCTGGCTTCGGACAATCCGGCGGAATACGGCATCCGTCACGTTGTTCTAGTCGGCGAAATCGCTTCGGCCGGATGGATCCGGCGGGCGGCGGAGCGGCTGAATATCGCTGCGGATCGGATTACGGATACGTATGGCTCTATCGAGATCGGCACGATCGCTTATTACTCCCACCGGCATGGACGCTACCTGTTGACCGAGGGGATCACAGCGGAAGGGCTCGGCGTGGAAGCGCTGGACGAGGAACAGGAGCCGCTGCCGGAGGGAGAGCAGGTACTCGTGCTGACATCGACGGTAAGGGAGGCGTTTCCCGCCCTGCGCTACGTCACCTACGACGTGGTGCGGGATCTGCGACCTATTCAGGTGGACGGTCAGCTTAGACAAAGCTTCCATAGCGTGGTCAAGCGGATCGGCCCGGACCTGAAGCACGGCGAAAAAATCAGCATTTACGACATCGAAGACGTCGTATGCCGCCATTTGAGCGAAGCCGGCGTTCGCGTGAGCGTAGCGGGCAACGCGCTGAAGGTTCACGTTTACAGCCCGCATGCCGACCAATCGCGGCTGGTGAGCATGAAGCGGGACTTGGAGAACCGCATTCCGGAGATCGGCGCGATGATCCGCGCGGGAATTCTTGAGGAAATACAGGTCATCAGAGAGAAGTTCGAGGACTCGCAGCACCGCAGCTCGGTCAAAAACAAAAAAATATACTATGAGGTCGAGGGATCGCAATGAAGCTTGAGGGAGGTATCTTGGAGGCGATCGGCGGAACGCCGTTAATCCGGCTTCGGCGGCTTTTCGAAGGCGAATCGTTCGAGGTTTTCGGCAAGCTGGAGTGGATGAATCCGGGAGGAAGCGCCAAAGACCGGCCCGCGTTATACATGCTCCGGGAGGCCATACGCCGGGGAGAGATCACCAAGGATACCGTGGTGGTCGAATCCAGCTCGGGGAACCTGGCGATTAGCCTGGCGCAGCTATGCCGTTATGCGGGCCTTCGTTTCATTTGCGTGATCGACCCCCGGACGACGGAGCAGCATAAGCAGATCATCCGAAGCTTTCACGGGGAAATCGATTTGGTGACGGAGCCCGATGCGGCGACGGGGGAGTTTCTGCCGGCCAGAATTCGCCGGGTAGGCGAGCTGCTGCGGCAAATCCCGAACGCCTATTGGACCAATCAGTACGGAAACCCAGATAACAGCTTGGCTCATGCGGAGACGACGATGAAGGAAATCGGGGAGCGGCTCGGACCGATCGACTATTTGTTTTGCGGGGTCAGCTCGTGCGGAACGATCCGCGGGTGCATGGAATATATCCGCGGCCGGCAGTGGCCTACCCGGATCGTGGCCGTGGACGCCGCCGGCAGCGTCATTTTTGGCGGAACCAAGGGCCCGCGCCGCTTTCCCGGGCTCGGCGCGGGCATCACGCCGGGGCTTCACCGGCAGGACATCGCGGACGACGTCGTGTATGTGACGGACAGCGACTGTGTCCGGGGCTGCCGCGAGCTGCTATGGCACGAGTCGATTCTGGCGGGGGCGTCGTCCGGAGGCGTCGTAGCGGCGATACGTGCCATGAGAGACCGGATTGCCAAGGGAGCGGTTTGCGTCGCCATCCTCCCGGACCGGGGCGAGCGGTACTTGGGGACGGTCTACAACGACGACTGGGTTCGGCAGGAACTGGGCTTTGGTCTGAATTCCCCGCAGGGAGGGTGAGCGAATGCTTTATTTGCACGACGGGCACATACGGGAGCTCGGTATCGATTGGCGCAACTTGACGGGAATTATCGAGAACGTCATAAAAATCAAGGAGGAAGGCGACTGCGCACACCCCCTGAAGCCGTACTTGCGCTTCCGCGATCCGGCCAACCGGATCATTGCGATGCCGGCCTTCGTCGGCGGAAGCCGTCCGATGTCCGGGATCAAGTGGATCGCCAGCTTTCCGCATAACAGCCGCCTCGGGATGCCGAGGGCGCACAATACGATCATTTTGAACGATCCCGCGACCGGGGCGCCCCTGGCTTTTTTTTACAGCGGACTGCTGAACGGGCTTCGGACCGCCGCGGTCAGCGGAGTCATGCTTCTTGCCTATATGGCAGCGAGGCAGCCTGCGGAGGCGCGGCTCGGAATTGTCGGCTGGGGGCCGGTAGGCCGTTTTCACCTCGAGATGTGCGCGGAATTGTTGGGCGAGAAGCTTCAGCGGGTTACCTTGTACGACCTGAAAGGGATTGATCCGGAGACGGTCCCGGCGTCCGTTCGGGCCATCACGGATATTGCGGACGACTGGCGTCCGGTTTACCGGAATTCCAATGTGTTTGTCACCTGCACCGTCTCCGCCGAACGTTATATCGACGAGGCTCCGCGGGCAGGCGCGCTCCTGCTGGGTGTTTCTCTGCGGGATTACAAGCCCGAAAGCGTATCGAAAGTGCGGGCGATCGTCGTCGACGATTGGCGGGAGGTGTGCCGCGAGAATACGGACGTGGAGCAGCTGCATCTGAGGTATGGTCTGCAGGAATCGAACGTGCGGACGCTAGCGGACGTCGTCTGCCGCGATGGACTTGCCGGTTATGCGAAGGAAGAACCGGTCTATTTCAACCCGATGGGTCTCGCCATCTTCGATATCGGCGTGGCGGGATACTATTGGCGGGAAGCCGTTCGGCTCGGTAAAGGCGTAAAGCTGGAAGAAGCAGGGAGTTCGTAGGGGGATAGAACAGGCAGGTTGCTTGGGACGCTCGGAAGAGCGTCTTTTTTGGCTTTCTTTTTCCTAGAATGTACGAATAATAGAAAATGTGATCACGGCATTTTCCATGGTGGAACTTTTCGGGATATTTCTCAGGCGAAGATCGGAAAAAATAGCTCATGTAAGCGACTTGATGGAGTCTGTCAGACGCAAAAAAGCATCGTACAATATGACCGATACTTACGTTGTTCTCTTACTTTTTCTTATTGTTCGCTCTCTCTTTTTCTTCCGATAAGCCTCGACGGTTGCGGTCGCTATTTCCTTTTCTTCATCCTTGGAGCGCAGAATCGTTTCCAACAAGTTAAGTGGGGTCCAATAAACAAGCAATTATAAATTAAACGGTTCAAAATTCTTTTGGATGGGAGAGTATTGACGAGCAGCAGACAGTACTTTTGGCGCTGGCGATTCGCTACCGCTGCCCGCCTGAGAAGTTTTTACCTTTTGGGATTTGGGGATGGTAGTCCTTCGGATATACATCGAATGACCGCTAGTGTGTTTAGTGGCCATTCGACGTATAGCACCTCGAATTCTTATTTTCTTCGAATAAGAAACATTATCGTAATAAATAACGATGTCAAAAATATGCCACCCCAACCAATTGTAGGAGCATAAGTTATATATTTTTGTCCTAATAAAGCAAACAATATAAAGATAAAATTTAAGACCATAGCAATAATAACGATCTGCTCTGATTTCATAATAATCTCCAAGTTCGTAGGTTTTTTAAATTCTCAAAGCAAATGTTTAGTAAGCACCGGAATCTCTTTGACAAGTGCCGGAACAATATCCTACGACCGAACCCGAGACGACAGTTATACCTCCAAAGCAGATGGCGCACCCTATCCCGAATGTAGCGGCACATGCAATTCCACACATGGTTCCTACTATGGCAATCGCCCATGCAGCTACTCCTTGCGAAGCTAAGCAATTGTTAAAGCAAGACCACCATCCCTCCGGTGCTACGGTAGATTTCGAAAATTCTTGTTTTACATTATTCGGTAAAATAGCATATCCCGATTCGATAGTTCCGTCTTCCTGTATTTGAGCATCAAAAATCACTTGTATTTTTCTGAGCGACTGCATGAATTGTGCTGTCTTCTTTTTTCAGGCCTAGCATTAGAATATCTTCCAAGAACTCCCCCTTGTTATTAAATATCATGTAGTATTTGCTGTCCTTCTCGGCGCCCTGGATAGGATAATACACCAAATAAGCATTTCCTTCTTTCGTTTTGACAATATATCGCTGTTGTTCATCCAATGATAACGTATCAGAGTACTTTAAGATTTCTTTTTTTGCTGCAGCAAGTTTTCCTGAAGAGATCACCCAATGATCAATATTCAGATATCTTGATTCAAGTTCCTTGACTACGACCAAATCGGTTTTCTTTGAAGTGTTTGTGCCTGAGCAGACGAATAAGTAAGTACAGATGTGACGGCAAGAACAAGAGCCAGACATAGAATAAACATGCTCTTTTTCATTTCAAACAACAGCTCCTTAGAGTATTTTTTATTACACTTTTCTAATATACCATATTAATACTTTTATGTATTTATCCCCCTATTCCTATTTTGATCTTATGTTATTTCCATTTTTTATTGGAAAATGTCGTCACTTGCTGCTCAAGAAGCGTCGATCGAGGCATAGCCATACGATGTTGCATGTTAGCTGAATTGCACAAACCTGTTTAACAAAATGAGCCAGGTTCAAAACAAAGACTGCTTGGAACTTTCTGAATTAAAGAGCACCCCCCCTAAAAAAAATTAACGGGAACGAACAAGTTAGTGAGCTCTTGCAAACAATAATTGTTAAACAGCAAAGGAGAGAATTTATGAACATGAAAAAACCTGCGATGATTGCCGTAACCTGCGTTGTCGCGACCAGTTTGATGGCCGGTTCCGCATTGGCAAAGTCCGATCATGCCAACCGTGCCGAGAGAGCCGAAGTCACAGCCCCATCTCACGATACTGCAAAGGGAAAAGACTTGAAGGTTAAAGCAGAGGTTGAGCCGAAGGCATCCGTTACGGGTACGACTTATGAAAACAACGGCAAAAACGGCTACAAAGGCCTGCTAAATGCCATTGAAAATGTACAGGATAAGCCGGCCGGCGCCGTGCTTGCCGATCTTCTATTGACCAAATACGAAACTCAGCTTACGGTCGAGAAGAAAGCCGAATTGGAAGCGATCGTCGAAAAAGACGCTGCGCTTTCGGCGGCCGCCGATTTGCTCGACTATCAGGGCAACGTAACCGACGCGGTTTATGTTCAGAAGGAAGCCGTAAAAGCGAATGTGAAGAACCTCAACGCATATAAGAAGCTTGGCAAGCTTTACGAGAAGCTTGGAAAATCCGGCGTGCAGTTGTATGTTAATGGCGAAGAGCCTTCCATGGAAGTCCGCCCTTTCATCCGCGAGGGCAGCACTCTGGTGCCTTTCCGGGCCATCTCGGAGGCGCTGAAAGCGGAAGTGAACTGGAACCCGGAAGAGCGCTCCGTGACGGTGACTCGCGACGGCATTGCCGTTAAGCTTTTCGTTGACAGCACGAAGGCTTATGTCGACGGCAAAGAAGTGACGCTGGAGGTTCCGGCAGCTATCGTTGAAGGCAATACCGTAGTGCCTGCCCGTTTCGTCAGCGAGGCTTTGAAAGCCGTTGTGAAATGGGAAGAAGAGTCGAAATCCGTTGTGATCTACGAAGACAAATAAGACAAGTTTTGCAAAGAACCGGCCTTTCAAGGGCTGTGACAAATGGGTTGGGGATCTCGGTCCTCGGCCCATTTTTTTAAAATTTAAACCTAACGACTCCCCGTCCTCGCTTTACAAGCATCCTCCAAGTCCTGCCGCATCTTGTCGAAATCTAGCAAAAATGTATGTTATAACGCATGTATTGGAAAATTATGAGTCCAAAAAGGGCCGGTTTCGTAGTATATTAATGTAAAAGGATTACACGTGAGACCAGCATATGGAAAGGGGAACCTAGATGGCAATTATTGAAGTAGTTAAATTCGACGGGCCGCCCGATTTATTGGTATGGAAATATCCGAATCAAGAGCTAGGCACGTGGACTCAACTGATCGTCAACGAAACCCAGGAGGCGCTGCTGTTCAAAGGCGGGGAGGCGCTTGACCTGCTCGGTCCCGGACGGCATACGCTGTCGACGCAAAATATTCCGGTTCTTTCCTCCGTCGTCAATTTGCCTTTTGGCGGCAAGTCGCCGTTTACGGCGGAAATTTGGTTCGTGAACAAGCTGCATAAGCTGGACTTGAAATGGGGGACGCCGACCCCGATTCAGCTGCAGGAGCCCAAATATCATATGATGGTATCGGTCCGCGCGTTCGGTCAGCTGGGCATCCAGATCGAAGACACGCGCAAATTTCTGCTGAAGTTGGTCGGAACGCTTCCGTCGGTCAATCAGGCGGCGCTCGGAAAATATTTTCGCAGCATCTTGATGATGAACATAAAGGAGCTCATCTCCGCCTACTTGGTACATAAAAAAATTAGCGTCTTGGAAATCAACGCTTATATCTCCGAAATATCCAAACATATGGAAAGTCGAATCGTTTCGATTTTTCAAGAGTACGGGATTCGTCTGGTCGGCTTCCAGATCGATTCCATCAATTTGCCGGAGGAAGATCCGGCTACGAAGCGGTTAAAGGAAGCGCTGGCGAAAAAAGCGGAAATGGACATTCTCGGCTTCTCCTACCAGCAGGAAAGAACGTTCAATACGCTGGAAAGCGCGGCGAAGAACGAAGGGAATCCGTCGGCTTTCTTGGGAGCGGGCATCGGTCTGGGGCTTGGTCAAGGCGTCGGTATGACGATTGGCGATTCGTTTTCGCGGTTATCCGGACACATGGATGTGTCTGTCCCTGTCCAGACGTGCTCGAACTGCGGCATAAGCAATACGCATGATTCCAGCTTTTGCAGAGGATGCGGACATTCGCTCAAACAGGGAGCCGCTTCTTCGGCCGCTTGCCAAGCGTGCGGTCATTCCCTTCCCGCGGGCTCTAAATTTTGCCCGAACTGCGGCGACCGGTACCGCCCTTGTCCCCGCTGCCAAGCGGATAACCCGGAACAAGCGCTTCATTGTACAAAATGCGGAGAGTCGCTGGGCGCCACTTGTCCTCAATGCGCGACAGTGGTGGAGGCGGGTGCGAAGTTTTGTCCGGAGTGCGGCAAGAGCATGGTGCTCGCCTGCAGTCAGTGTCAGCAGGTCGTGCAGCCGGGGCAAAAATTCTGTTTTGAATGCGGGAATAAGTTAGGGTGAAAAGGAGCTTGAGATGAATATGAACCGTTTGCCTGCCGTGGCCGCCAAATTGATGTTCGGCCTCATTGTTTTGGTAACCGCAGCTGCCTTTTTCTTATGCCGTCCGGAGGATTGGGGAACCGCGCACTGGTGGACTTCCTTGATCAGCATCGTTCTTGCGGAAGCGGCATGCTATTATTGCGCTGCATCCGAAGTGAGGAAAAACCGGCGCGGAGACGGACTTCCCGCCTCCTTGACCTTCGTTACGATATCGGCGTTGTATGGAGCTGCCGCTATTTTTCATACGGTTTTCTTCTGGTTGACCCTGCGGATTTCCTTGACCTCTTACCTGGTGATCGAAGTCATCACTGCTGCGGTCTGGGCGATCGGGATAGGGCTAGCCTATCATTTTACGAATGGCGTGCGGAATCAAGAGGATGACCGGAAGGCGCAGATGCAGCTGATGAAGCAGATGAAGCTGGCCCTAGACTCGGTCAGCTATGCGCTGGAAGAAGAGCAAATCGAGGAGCGGGAAGCATTGAAAGCGGGGGTAAGGGAGCTGATCGAAAAAGTGAAGTACAGCGACCCGGTTTCACATCCTTCGATGATCCATATGGAGGAGAACCTGCTGTGGCAGATCAAGGAGCTGGAGCGCTGCGTCCGCGGGCTCAGTGATCAGGCGGGAGAGACAGGCAAGGTGGAGATGTCCCGCAAGCTTCTGCGCGATATTTCGGCCGACCTGGCCCGCAGAAACAGTCAGCTGATCACGTTGAAATGAGGCCGAAGCAGTGCATCATAGCAATACGGAAGATAAGACGGAAGTTAGATTGGACACGGATAATCCGGCGATCGAAGGCGCCGTGATCGTGCTGGCGTTCCTCTTGTTTTTTCCGGCGGGTTTCCTTTTGGCGGCGATACGGTTGTGGAAGCATCGCAATCTAAGCTATCAAAAAATATATGACTGGAGAAATGCAGGCGCGGCCTTTCTTGTTCTGGCTGCGGATCGCCGACCTTGCTGCACCCCGGCGAAAGCAAGGCGTCCTTATTGCAATTCTGCTTTGGCGTATCCGCAGAGCCGCTAAGTAAGCAGCTATTGTTCGATTTACGCGGCTATTACAACCAGCGTACCAAGAGGGAGGGAATGCGAATTGATAGATAGACCGGCTATAAACGGCACGGTGGTCGTGCTCGCTTTGTTCTTCTTTTTCCCGGTCGGTATCGTTCTGTTCGGTATCCGTGTGTGGAAGCATCGGAATTTGAGCTACCAAAAAATATATGATTGGGCAGTTGCGGGCACGGCGTTTCTGATCATGTATTCAATCATGTGTCTCATCTTCACGGATGAAGCCAATCGAAAGCTGGATATTTTCATATTTATAAGCATCCTGTTCCTTCTTCCCGGCTTGCTCCTGCTATGGGTAAGCGGGAGGAAGCGGAAGCGCCTTTACCAACGGTACGAACAGTATCGCAATATTGTCATGAACCAAGGCGTGACGTCTATTTACGGAATTTCGGAACGGGTCTTTCAGCGGCCGATGGTCGTCGCTTACGACTTGCAGCGGATGGTTTATCTTAAAATGCTTCCGAATGCCGTCATAGACACGGATTCCATGCGAATTATTTTTGACCAAGGGAGATCTGCGGCCTCGACGATTCATGTCAATGTTGCCGTGAGCGGCGACGGTTCGGTGGGGGATCGTCTCAACCGCGGGTTCGACGGGAAATCGGAGCGGAGCAACCCGCAGCCTTCGTTCGCGAAGGCGGAGAAGCCGCTGCCGAAGACGGTGGAATGTTCCGGCTGCGGTTCATCTACCCTGCTGCGGCCTGGCCAAAGCACCACATGCGCTTATTGCGATTCCCCTCTCTCGTACCCGAAGAGCGGATAAAAATTGAGGATATTCATTCGAGCTATACCATGAAGAGAGGAGGGAGCCTTCTTGAATTACGATCGTCCGGCCATAAGCGGCGTTGCGATTGCGCTGGGATTTATTTTGTTTTTTCCGATCGGCATCGTTTTACTGGCTGTCCGTTTGTGGAAGCATCGCGATTTAAGTTACCAGAAGGTCATTGACTGGAAAAACGCAGGCACGACGTTTTTGATTATTTTTATCCCGTTTATGATTTCGTTCTTGCTCCATTTGGCTGCCGGGAGCGATATTCAATACTGGGTGATGGTATGGGTGGTCCTCCTTGACTTGATTCCCGGCATATACATGCTGTGGAAGAGCAGGCAGCGGCGCAAGCAGCTCTTCGCCAGATACGACCATTACCGTCATCTCGTCTTGGTGCAAGGGATGACTTCCATCCAGACTTTAGCGGAGACGGTGAACCAGCGGCCGGCCGTGGTGGTCAACGATTTGCAGCGCATGATTTATCTCGGCGTGTTCCAGGATGCGTTCATCGACATGTACTCGATGTCCATTGTGTTTAACCAATGGGCTCCGGCAGCCTCGACGGTAAACGTTAACGTGTCCGTGAGCGGGGGAAGCTTTGTGCCGCAGCAAAACAAGCCGCCCGCGCCCGCGCCCCCTCCAACGCCCAAGACGGTGGAATGCCCAGGCTGCGGATCGTCCGCCCTGCTCCAGCCCGGCGAGAATAAAAAATGTCCTTATTGCGATTCGCCTCTAGCCTACCCGCAGCACGGATAGGAGCAGACCTTATCAACGCAAAAAAAGAGTACAGGAGCACTGGCCTGAAGGCCGGTGCTTTTTCGTGACCGGGAATGCCCTTCGATCTTTGAAGAAAGCGCTGCGTAAAAACGGCAGCCCTATGGCACTTCACCACCGAACAAGCCAGAGGGAAACTAAAACATTTGTATCCTGATATTTGACTCGTTCAAGGTATTAGTAGGTTGTATGAAGTTTTACAAAGCAAGGGGGATTCTAAGAGAACATCAATTTTCGCAGTCCAAATCTATTAGAATCGGAGGCTGCGTATCAATGAGAAGATCGAAGATTTTTGCGCTTCTGTTAGCTCTATTCTTGACTGTTTTTGTTATATTTCCATTCTCGGTTTCTGCTTCGGATGTTAATGTTGCTGCTCAGCTGCACCACCTAAGAACTCGGCTTTCGCTATCATGGATCCTACTCCAGGAAGTGCAGCCAATTTAAAGATCTTTGCTTCTTCCGATGCTGCCGGTAAAGACATAAGTGTTGTTATATAATAGTATAATAGAGCAGGCTCGAACATCTTGATTTCAATAGGTGTTCGTTGCCTGCGTTTCTTATTCGAAGGAGGGACTTCCTATTGAAAAAAGTTATTATATTTGGCGTTGCCATACTCGTTATTATTTGTGGGGTGCTAATAAATATGTTCCTACCTAAAATAGTAAGCCTTGAAAAGATTGCGATTTCGGATGTTCTAAATGAAGAAAAAGAAATGACTGTGAAAGGCACTTTCACTGATAGCGCGATTGGCTTTTCAGGCTACAACGCCAGCAGTAGTGAAGGGAAGGTATTCCTGGAGATTTCGGGAAAATTTTCATTGGGTAAGATGGATGGAAATTTTAGTATCGCTTTAAATAAAGAGAAATACGGTGAGCCCAAAGAAATCTATTTAAAAGATGGAAAAAACAGCGTGAAAATTTGGCCCAAATAGCTTCAAGTGGCTTAGTTTTCAAATTGGCATTTAAATATTGATCCGTGAGTATCGTGGCGGCCGTCCGAAACATGCGCTTCATGTTCGGACGGCCGCTGTATTTTGCAAACATATTCCGCTAACGGCATGCACTCTGTAGGTAGAAGCCTCGTTCTCCACATCTCCTAAAGGATGGGGCCATTTTTAATATCCCATATCCTTTAATATTTTTGATAACGTTCGTAGACGTTCGCTGATCATCTCATCGTCATCGCTTAAAGCTTGGCTGAACAGCTTAATATCTTCATTAATTCTCTCATTGTCCGTACAGATCGCCACGGTCATGGCGTCCCCTTGCAGGCCGACCCGATCGATGACGGGCTGCTGCGGATCATAGAGATGCTCATATCTATAGGCTTCGCGAAAATGCGCCAGAGACCGACAAATCAGAATGGACAAATCAAGAACGCGATGGAGAGGCAGTTCCTCGGATTGCCTTGACCATTTTTCTCCCGTGTATCTCCATACCTTGGCAGAAATGTCGATCTTCCCTCTATCGTTCCACTGGGCCAATCCTAAAGAAAGGCCTTTTGCATCTGTATTTCGAGCGAGTCGGCCGTCAATCTGCTCATAGTTTTCCGACACGACAACAGGCTTATGCTTTAACGTAGTTGGTATTTTCATTTTCTTTCCCTCTTTTCATTTACTGATTTACTTATTCACTAAATGACCGTTTCATCTTATCTTGGATTTCAATGTTAGTCAATCCGTTTTTGGGTAGACTCAAATGGCCGAAGTTACTCCGAAATGGTTCAGCGGGAATAGACCCCGATAAATGAAGAGCGGTTGTGTCCCGTCTATCAAATACCTCCCCTAAAACGCCGCCCCATTCGTTCTCCTATCCTTCATGATGCCGGGCCTTTCTCAGCTTTTCTTCTTCTCTTAACAATAAGAGGAATTAGAAAAAGTGCACCGGCAATAATCAAACTGCCGCTCACCACATATACCGCCAGCAGGGAAAAGATTTCCTTCAGATAGCCGGATACGAACATGCCAATCACCATCATCCCCATAAAAACAGGCGTGATCGTCCCGGATACCCGGCCAATAAATGCCCCTTCCGTGTTCCGCACAATAAGCGTCTGGATTCCGCCTTGAATACAAGGGTAAAACAAACCGCTGATGACCAAAAGAACGATTGTCATCCAGATCATGGAAGACGCGCCTATTCCAATCGTACAGACGGCGGCGACAAGCAAGCCTACCATGAGCAGCAGCTGCGGTTTCACCTTTTTGGCTATCCCCATGACAGCAATTCCGCCTACCAACATGGCTGCCCCATTGGCCATAACCAGCCACTGCAGAAATTGTTTGTTTTGTCCCAATTTCTCGATGACAAGGAAGATCTGAAGCGGCTGAGTCAGTCCTGACGCCAATCCGACAGCCGAGAAAGTCAAGCTAAGTGTTCTTAAGGATTGATTCGACCCGATATAGCGCAGTCCGGCCATCAACTCCTTTATGAAGCTGCCAGTATCCCCAGACTTCGGCTCCTCCGCGTCACGTGGAAGCGATGATAATATAAGTGATGACCCTAGGAACAGAACTGTCGTCAGGATCAGAGATGCGTTAATTCCAAATTGTATAAAAATAAACGTGCCGATGACCGGACCCAAAACCGTAAAGACAGCGACAAGCGTTTGGGATATCGCCATCACGCCTTGCAGTTGTTCAGCCGGCACATGCCGCTTGTACAGTTTCATGGCTGAAGGCTGAGAAAATTGAGACAGGCTGGCGGAAACAAATGATCCGATGAGAAGTGCAATCCATCCGTCGTTCATGACGGCAAGCAGCACAGCCGCAACGGACAAGGCAGACAGCAGATCGCTCCATACCATGGTCCGCTTCGGCCGCCATCGGTCGGCAAAGGTTCCGCCAATAAGGCCGAATAGAAAGATCGGAGCAAATTCCGCAACCGAAATCAGGGATACATAAACCGGATTATTATTTGTCAAATCGGTAACATAAAGAAGGACCGCATAATTCCGGACCCATATTCCCAGCTGCAGCAGCACCCGGGAGAGGATAATCGTTCGAACATAACGATTGGAAAACATTTTTATTACCCCATATCCTTTAATATTTTTGATAACATGCGAAGACGTTCGCCGATCATCTCATCGTCGTCGCTCGGAGCTTGGCTGAACAGCTTAATCTCTTCATTGATTCTCTCATTATCCGTATAGATCGCCACGGTCATGGCATCCCCCTGCAGGGCGATCCCTGGGAAATCGCATCTGTGTTCCCGGGAAATCGGCCGTCAATCTGCTCATAGGTTTCCGACACGACAATAGGCTTATGCCTTAGGGTAGTAGGTATGTTCATTTTCGTTCCCTCTTTTCTTTTACTAATCTACTGAATCAATAATTTAGTAAATTACTAAATTACTGCTTCAGTTTATCTTGGATTTCATCGTTCGTCAATTCTTTTTTGACGTCCGTTATTTTGCATCCGGTTTTTTATAAAACAAAGAGTAGAATAATCAACGCAAATAGCGTCTTTATTACACCGAACCACATTTTAGGATGTATTGACAATTTTCCAAACGCAATTATATATTGGCTGCACATAGACCAAACGGGCTGGCGAATGGTGAATGAGCAATTGTCCGAAATGTTTTGGAGCGCCTCGGTAGAGGGGATGAATGCCGCGACCGATAGCCACGTCTGCGGACGTTCTTTTATGAAAGGCGTCATATACCGTGAGGAAGACACGTACTACGAGGCGGAGAAGTTTGCCTCCGTCCGCCCCGGAACGGAGTATCAGCGATAACAAAATCGTAAAAGAGCTTGGTCGCGGCAGCACATCGACGATTAGCAATCACCGCTTTACGCTGCGCGAAAAGAAGAAGCAGGCCAAACTGTTTCTTGAGATCATGAATTCGAGCCGCCGGATCGGGCTTAACTTTGTGAAACCATGCAACGTCATCAGGGGGGGCACGGCGCAGGTATTGGAGAAACGGGTCTATGAAGCGGCCAAAGGCTTGAATCCGAATCGCGAACAAGCCACTTTTCCTATCCGTTTGCACCGATCTGTCGGGAATGTGTTCTTGTCATCCGACATTGGAGAAATCCGGAGAAAAATAAAGATCGGCCCTTGCCGCAAGGATGCGAACAAGAGCCGCCTTTTTGTGTTTCCACGAAATGTAAACCATCGTTTAAGGCTAAAAACTAGCATCGGTATGGTCGCCTGCGAATTATCGTTTCGGATCGAACGCTTCCTTTGCGCCTTCCCCGATAAAATTAATGGCCAGAATTGTAGATGTAATCACGACGGCAGACGGCAGCCAGACCCACCATTGATTTTTGATCACCTGAGGCGAGATCGCATCCGACATCATATTTCCCCAGCTTGGCACATTGGCCGGCACGCCGAAGCCAAGGAAGCTCAGACCCGTCTCTACGCCGATCATCACCGCCATCACGACGATCGCCTGCACAATGATGGTCGAGGCCACGTTAGGCAGCAGATGCTTGACGATCACCTGGAACGGCTTGCAGCCGATCGCGATCGCGCTCATAATGTACTCGTTCTCCTTCTCCGACAGTACCTTGCTTCGGACAAGACGGGCGATTCCGCCCCAGGCGAGCACGCTGATGACGATGATCAGAACCAAGACGCCCGAGTCCGCAATCACCGTCTTCAGGACGATGACAAAAATAAGAAACGGGAAAATCATTACAAAATCGGTGAAGCGCATGAACATGCTGTCGATTTTCCCTCCGAAGTAGCCGGCGACCGAACCGACGGTAACCCCGATAAACGTCACCAAAAAGCTGATGCTTACGGCAATCAACAGCGTCGTGCGCCCGCCGTACAGCAATCTTGCGATAATGTCGCGCCCGCCCTTGTCCGTTCCTAACAGATGATCCGCCGATGGCGGCTTATGGATGAGACGCAGGTTAATTTTGACAGGGTCGTAAGAGGTCAGCAGCGGCGCCAAAGCGCACAGAGCCGCAACAAGGACCAGAAACGCAAGGCTGCCTATCGCCAGCTTGTTGCGGAAAAATCGGTTCCAGCCTGTCACCCAGGGAGAGGCGCTTCGTTTTTTGCTGATGGGTATCGTTTGATTTATCGGCTTCGGTGCTGTATTCATAGCCATCCTCCTCTCGTGCTAACGAAGCCGGATACGCGGATCGACGTAGCCGTACAGCAAATCGGATATTAAATTGCCCATCAGCGTCATGACGGACGCGAACATCGTGATCGTCATCACGACGGAATAATCGCGGCTGTTAATCGACGAGACGAACAACTCGCCCATTCCCGGATAAACGAACAGCGTCTCGATAATAACCGCTCCGCCGAACAATCCCCCGATATCGATCCCGAGAAACGTAACCATGGGGATCAGCGAATTGCGCAAAATGTGCCGGTTGTATATATGCCGCTCGCTTGTCCCTTTCGCCCGCGCCGTCCTGACATAATCTTTGCGGCTGCTCTCGATAATGTCATTGCGCAGAAATTGCGTATAAGCGGCTGTGCCCAAAGAGCCGAGCACGAAAGCGGGCAGAAGCGAGTTTTTCAAAATGTTCAAATAATAAGCAAGCGTGCCCTCGGCAACTCCGACGCTGCGCGTTCCGCTGGCGGGCACCCAGCCGAGCTTGATGGCGAAGATGTAGATACAGATGATTCCGATAATAAAACTCGGCAGGGCATAGACGACATAGCTGACCGTCTGGATCGAATAATCGATCGGCGTGTTCGGACGTCTGCCCGCGATCATTCCGGTCAGGAAAGCAATCGTATACGTAATGCATATAGCCATAATCGCAAGGATGGCCGTATTTTGAAGGCGCTGGAAAAACAGCTCGCTCACGGGCATCTTGTGAATGAAGGATTGACCGAAATCGCCCCGCAGCATGTTGCCGAACCAACGGAGGAACTGCTGCGGAATCGGATCGTTATACCCCAGCTTCTCGCGCATTTCGGCGATATATTCCGGTTTTACATTGGCCGGGTCGATCATTCCCGACAGGGCGTCCCCCGGCATTAATTTTGCCAGGGTGAACACCACGACGGAGATGAGCAGGAGCAGCGGAATCATCCCAAGTAGTCTGCGCAGCGTGTAAGTCAGCATATAGCCAGCCTCCCGGATACGATCATTGCGTGACCCACCACTTATGAACATCGATTTGATTCGTGAACGAGTTCGCCTTGACGTTCTGCAGACGCTTGTTGCTCACCGTCACATCGACCGGCGAATACAGAAAGAGCATCGGCACTTCTTCATTCACGAGCTTCTGCCACTTGTGATACACGTCCTTGCGGTAGTTCAGATCGAAGGCTTTCTCGCTGATCCCTTCGTCAAGCAAGCGTTCCGATTCGGCCGTGTACCAGCGCGGGAAATTCCAGAGCACGTTGCTTTTCCACAATGCGGAGGGATCGGGATCGCTGGCGAGCGACCATGCGCCGGAGAACAGCTCGACAGACGGATCGTCATTCTCGACCACATCGTAGAAGGCGTTGAACTCTTTCAGCGCGCCTCCGTTCAGCTTCACGTCAAGCCCCACTTCTTTCCACATCTGCATCATCGTTTGGGCGCGCGGCGCGGCAACCTCCGTGCCGGACATGGCATCGAAGTTAAACGTAAGCTTTTTCCCTTGCGGGTCTTCGCGCAATCCGTCGCCGTTCGTGTCCTTATAGCCGGCTTCATCGAGCAATTGTTTCGCTTTCTCGGGGTTGTATTGGTACGGATTCAGCTGATCGTCCGGAATTTTCGCCCAGCTTACTCCCGGCATGGGGGCGGAGATCGTCTTGCCCAGACCGTTGGAGAACGCATCGATCAGCGCTTGCCGGTCCAGGGCGTAATACATGGCCTGCCGCAGCCGCTTGTCGGCGAATTTGGATTTCGGATCCACGATCACTTTCTCGGATTTCTTATCCCATGTTCCCAGCTTGAAGCCGATATAGGCGTAGGAAAGGGCGTCTTGTTTATTGATATTGACGGTCTTCAGCTTTTCGACTTCTTTAAATTGACTGTTCGGCACCTCCATGATGTCGATTTCGCCGTTTTCGAGCAGACTGGTCGCCATATTGCCGGCTACAATCTTATAGATCACGCCGTCGAGCAGCGGTTTGCCTTCCCAATAGTCGTCGAAGCGCTCCATCTCGACATACTCGCCCGGCTGAATCTTTTTCACTTTGAACGGACCGATGCCGATCGGCTTTTTGCGGACTTGATCGGAGTTCAGCATGTCTTTGACGGCCACGCCGGCAAAATACTTCTTCGGCATCGGATACGACCACAGCTTCGAGATCGTATTCGGCGCCGGAGCTTTGACGGTAATCGACATCGTGTAGTTATCGATCAGCTTGATGCCGGCAATATCTTTGGCTCTGCCTTCCCGGTAATCCTCGACACCGACAATCATCTCCACATTGTTATACCGGCTTCCTCCGGCCGCCGTGTAGTCTTTATGGGCAATGGTTTCCAGCGCGAACTTCCAGTCCTCTATCGTCAGCTCATCGCCATTATGCCACTTGATGCCCGGCTTGATCTTGAACGTAAACGTCTTGTGATCGTCCGATTCCGTCCATTCGGCAATATGGGGGTATGTTTTGAGATCGTCGCCGGTTTTGAGCAGGCTGTCCGTAATGAACCGCAAAATTAAATCGTCGTCTTCCCCGCCGTAAAATGCGCGATCGAGCACCCCCTTGAACGGCTGCGTATAACCATACTTTACAATGCCCCCCGGCTTCGGCTCGCTTGGAGCAGCTTGGTTCTCTTCCGTCTTTTTCGGCGTTTCCGCAGCTTCCGGGGCTTTATCCGTGCAACCGGTAAGGGACACGGCAAGAAACAGCAAGGCGGATAAAATCATTGAAGCTTTTTTTTCCATGGAATGCATCCTCCCTTTATGAGATTATTCATACAAATGACAGGCGACCTCATGTTGAGGCGCCACCTGTTTCAACGTAGGCTGCTCTTCCCGGCAGGCGGCAACAGCATGACGGCAGCGCGGATGGAAGGCGCAGCCGGACGGCGGATTGGCCGGACTCGGCACATCGCCCTGCAGCACGATTCGCTCCCGCTTGCCGTTCGGATCGGGGATCGGCACGGCGGACAATAAAGCTTGGGTATAAGGATGAAGCGGCCGTTTATATAAGCTTTTCTTATCCGTAATCTCGACGAGCCGCCCCAAGTACATGACGCCGATCCGGTCGCTGATGTGCTTCACGACGCTTAAATCGTGAGCGATGAACAGATAGGACAGCCCGAATTCGGCTTGAATGTCCTGAAGCAGGTTCAGCACTTGCGACTGAATCGATACGTCCAGCGCGGACACGGGTTCGTCGGCGACGACGAGCTTGGGTTGTAACGCCAGCGTTCTCGCAATGCTGATTCGCTGCCGCTGCCCGCCGGAAAACTCGTGGGGAAATTTATAATAAGAGTCCTCGGAAAGACCGACCTTCACGAGCAATTCGGCGATGCGCTCCTCCAGCTCTTTCCCGGTATGCGATTCGAAGTTGCGAATCGGTTCGGACACGAGATGGCCGACCATCATTTTCGGATTCAGCGAGCTGAAGGGATCCTGGAATACCATTTGCATATGCTTGCGGATTTGCCGCAGCCCTTCGCCCTTGATTCGGGTAATGTCTTGACCTTCAAATAAGATCGTGCCCGCCGTCGGCTCGATAAGACGCATGATGGCGCGTCCGGTCGTCGATTTGCCGCAGCCGGATTCCCCGACGAGTCCGACGGTTTCGCCCCGCCGCATCGTCAGCGAGAAATCGTTCACCGCCTGAATCGATCCGACCTGTCTCCGGAAGAGCCCGCCGTGAATCGGGTAATGCTTCTTCAAATTGAGGACTTGCAGCAATGGGCGGTCGTGAGCGGTCAAGTCGTTCATACGGTTTCCTCCTCCCGGGGCGCGGGTCGACACTCGGAAAAGTTCAGACAGCGGACGTAATGATCGCCGCCTACATCGGCGAGCTGCGGCGTCAGCCGCCGGCAATCGTCGCTCGCGCTCGGACAACGTCCGGCGAACCGGCAGCCGGTTCGGGGCATATGCACAAGCGAAGGGACGATGCCGCTAATCGATTTTAATCGTTCCTGCTCCTCGTCAAGGCGTGGGAGCGACTGCAGCAGCAGCTGTAAATACGGATGCTTGGGCTCGTAGAAGATTTGCGTGACATGTCCTTGTTCCACGATTTGGCCGGCGTACATGACGGCAACGGTATCGGCCATCTCGGCGACCACGCCAAGGTCGTGCGTGATCAAAATCATGGACATGCCTCGCTGACGCTGGATATCTTTAAGCAATTCAATAATTTGCGCTTGGATCGTGACGTCAAGAGCGGTCGTCGGCTCGTCGGCGATCAGCAGCTTCGGGTTGCAGGCGATCGCCATCGCAATCATGACGCGCTGACGCATACCGCCCGACAGCTGATGCGGGTATTCGCCGACAATTCGCTCGGCATGAGGGATGCCGACGGATTGGAGCAATTCGATGCTGCGTCTGCGCCTCTCTTTCTGGGTCATGACAAGATGATTCCTCAGGACTTCCTCGATTTGATACCCGATGGTAAATACCGGATTAAGCGCGGTCATCGGCTCTTGAAACACCATTCCGATCTCGCTGCCCCGCAGCCGAAGCAGTTCGTTCTCGGATAAATTCATCAGATTTTTGCCGTCAAACCATATTTCTCCGCTATCCATCCGGCTTATTTTTTTGGGCAGCAATTTCATAATGGATAAGGACATGACGGATTTGCCGCAGCCGGATTCCCCGACGATGCCGAGCACCCGACCGGGCAGCAAGCGGAGAGACACATCGTCGACCGCGCGATAATAATTCCCTTCAATGGAAAATCCTGCACCCAAATGACGAATGTCAAGCAAGACGCTCGACGGATTGTTCATAGGATCACCTCGAGAAGTTTGCCAACACAATGCTTGGAAAACGCTTCCAACCCGTGGCTGCTTAATAGTTTTTTAGACCGATAATTGCTATTGCTTATGTACTAGTTTGAACAGTAGATGGAGTTCGTCGCTGTATCGTGTTGTACGGACGATCATTGCGGGTATGAGATTCATGAGGTCACCAAATTCGATGGCGTAGGCTGCGGAAGACGTGGTAGCTGCGTATTAAACCGTTGGCGAAAAATTGCGACAATTAAAGAAATGACATTACTACACATTTTACATACACTTACTTTTTTTGTCACGCCCTTTTTTTAAATTCATTTCTTCATTGAATTTTGTCGATGCCATATTCTGTTTATGGCGAGGTAGATAACACGGGATGTTATCTATTTATGCAAAAAAAGACCGCAGGACTGTGCCTGCGGTCTGTATTTGTATAGGGGGCAGGTTTCAAACGGCAAACAAAGCGGATCAAGCTTGGCTCGCTTGAGCTTCGTTGGTGATCATCCAGATCACGCCGTATTTATCTTCGATCTGGCCGAACAGGGTGCCCCAGAATGCCGGTTCCAGCGGGTGCCTTACGGTGCCGCCCTCCCCAAGCTTGGCGAACGCGTCGCGGGCTTCGGCCTCCGTCGGGAACTCCAGACTCAGTTGAATGCCGTTCCCATGATGAAGCGGCGCGTGGACGGAATCGCTCATAAAGAAGTTCATCCCGCCGGCAATCAAACTCATGTGCAGCACCTTGTCTTTCGCCGCTTCGTCCGCATCCGGAAGCTGTTCGTGCGTCATGACGGACAAAATCTCCCCGCCGAGCGCGTTTATATAGAAATCCGCTTGAGCTCTTGCATCCTTCGAGACCAGATAAGGGGTAAGCTTAGCCAATTCGTAACATCCTTTCATCCGTTGGTTTTGGTCGTATTCATTTTAAGTTTAGCAGTTTTCCGGACTTCCGGTTTCTTACGGATTGCTGTTTCGGCGAAAAATTTCCTCTTTAATTCTGACACTTCATGTAACATTTTAAGCATAGGAGGTAAATTAAAATTTCAGGTTCCATGCCTATAAAATTTATGGTAATATAAAAGCGAACGTTTGTTCCTTAAAATGGAAATGCATGGCTTGAGGAATGCGATTGGAAGGAAGTGAAGGAATGGCGCCCGACAAGTATCCGGAGATCGATGCGGTGATCGCCTATATTCATCGGAATCTTTATGACCCGCTGCCGCTTGCCCGCCTGGCCGCTTACGCAGGCTACAGTCCGTTTCATTTCACGCGCATTTTTAAGGAAAGAATCGGCCTCCCGCCGTTATATTACGTTTCTTCCCTGCGTCTGCAAAAGGCAAAAGACTTGCTGCTGCGCACGAATCTGAGCATTCGCGATATCGGGCTGGAGATCGGGCAGCAGAGTCTGGGAACCTTCACGACAAGGTTTACCGAACGGGTCGGCGTGACGCCGTCGGACTTTCGCAACTCGACGTCTCAAGCGGACAACCATTTCCGGACTTTGCAGAGGCTCAACGATTGGACACCGGGGCTCGCCGCTTCGAATCAATATGCCAGCATCGAGGGAACCGTACGGGCGGAGATCCCTTTCGAAGGCGTTATACTGATCGGCTTGTTTCCGAAGCCGATTCCCGAAGGACTTCCTCTGCACGGCACGCTGCTTTCCTCGCTGGGGGAATTTTGCTTCACGGGCGTTAAGCCGGGCACGTATTACCTTATGGCTACATCGGTTTCTTGGGGGATGCAGGCGGTGGATTTTTTGCTCCCGCATAACACCTTGCGCACCCGTTCAAGAGAGCCGATCGTCGTTCAGCCTTACGCTTTCGTTCCTTATCAGGAAGTGATGCTTTATCCTCCCCGGCTGGACGATCCGCCGATCCTCATTTCCTTACCTTTGCTGATGAACAACTTCCTGAGCGAGCTGCTGCAAACGAGCTATCGCTAAGCGGAAAAAGGCTCTATCCGTGTTGGAGCCGGATAGAGCCATGACCATGCGATGCGGACAGGGGAGTTTATTTTCCCTCGTCATAGAGTTGAAACGTGCTTGAGCCGAGCGAATGTTTCACAACGGCTTCGGCATACGTAAATCCGATAGCGGACCCACTCGGTTTCATCCAGCGGAGTGAGTTCAATGACCGCAAGGAGCCGCCTCCTGATCGAGACGGCCTCTTGGGTTAACCTTAGGTTAAACTTTGGATCGAGCTGACCACGCCATTGGTGAAGTACAAATAATTGCCGGTGCCGATGCTCGAGCCGCGGTATACCCATTGCTCGAACGTCCCGAAGCTGCCGGTCGTTTTATTGATATCGTCCGGCTTGCCCCAAGACACCAGGACTTGTTCCTGGGTCATGCCGACCCTGACTTTTTCTTGGCGAATAAGCGATTTCACGCTTTCCGGCCAGTCGAACTGGGCCAACGGATCGGCGGTGAAGAACGAATCGTGGATGGCTTCGATCGAATCGAAATCAATCTGGACATTCTTGCTTCCGTTACTCAAGACGACGGTCGGACCGCTGTAGCTGATGACGGCCAACTGCTCGAATCTTTCGAATCCGCCGTTCCTGGCGCCATCGCTGCTGTAGGGAAGGGAATCCACCCATAGGTTGGGATAGTTCTTCCATATCGCTTCGGCATCCGAATCGAGTCTCAGCTTTTGGATTCCATCGGAAATGATAGCTTGTTTGCCCCAAGTATTATTTTTCGACAAATCCCCGACGGTGAGATCCACCCGCTGCTGTTCTCCCCAAACGATTTTCATGTCCATATAATCCGTCAAAAAGACAAGCGGCACATAAATGACATCGTTCTCCGAGATCGGCGGAAAGTCCAGGCGTACCGTGTGCGAGTCCATCGTGCCCCCATAATACGTCAGCAGGTTGCTGTCGGCGCGCAGCAGCAAAATGCGGCTCGGATGGTTAATCTGTACGATCCCGTCTACGGCCTGGGCCGACGCGTTCACCTTCCCCAGGACAGCCCATAGAGGTACATAGACGGCGTTATTGCGAACGATCGGCGCATAATCGGACTTCATGTAGCTGCCGTTAATGTAGATTTTGTAGCCTTCGGTCCCCGGAGGCGCTTTTTCCCGGAGCGGTTTTCCGTCCTTCCATTGGCCCTCGTACCACTTTTCGCCGTAGATGGAGGTTCCCCTGACGGCAAAGCCTTTTCCGTCAGGCAGCCCGTTCTTCAGCTCGCCATCATACACAAGCGGCACCCCGTCCAGCTCGAAATACGGGCGGGAGATAATATACAGATCTTTCTCCTTCGTGTCGATATGAGTCGATTGGGCTTCGGCGTCCCATTCCACCTTGGCGCCGAAGGCTTCCGCTACGAAACGGACGGGAACGAACGTTTGATCGTCCTTGATCTGCGGCGGGACATCGAGCGTCTGGGACTTTCCGTTCATCTGGACGGTCGGGTCGCCGATTTTTAACTGAACGGCGGTACCGTCTTTCGTCAAGGTGATCGATTTCGTGCTTTCTTCCCAGCTCAGCTTGGCTCCTAATTCGTCGGAGATATCGCGCAGCGGGACAAGCACTCTTCCGTCGACTTGAATGCCGATATCCATATTGACGCCGGGTTTGGCGCTTTCTGCGGCAAAAGCGGGAACAGCAGCAGCCAGCATGGCGGAAGCCAGCATAGCAGGAACGGTTTGGGACAGCCGAAAGTGCTTCTTCATAGTGGGGGGCTCCTTTGTCGGTTAGTTTTCGGTAGCGCTTAACAAAATCTTACAGATATTATAAGAGGTATTTCCTGAGTTGTCGAACAATTTTCTAGTAAATTCGACTTATACTACCCGGCGGGAAAGAAGATTTCTAGGAAAATTGTCTCATCTTATCCGTTTATACGGGGGAGTCGTGGCAAATGTTCCAAAAATAGCCCGCCATCGTAACATGGCAGGCTTCCCGGGCTTCGCGCGGGACCAAGCGGCTTCGGCGCTTCAATCCGCCGCTGCCCGTCCATTCGTCAGGAGGCGAAGAACTCCCGCTCGAAGGCGGGCGAGGCATAGCCGAACAGCTGCGGCTGCGCCTGCATCAGCTCCATCTGCTCGATGCGTTTGGGCAGCGGGGGATGGGTCGACAGGGCATAGCTGAACCAGACGAAGAAGCCCGTTTCCCGGCGGCTCTCGGCGACGTATTCGGCGACGTTCACCTTGGTGTACATCGTTCGGCCGATCGCCAGGATGGTCAGGGCGGAGATCGCCGCCGGGGCGTTCCCCGTATACGCTGCCGCGATCCGGTCGCAGGTATACTCGCAGGCTCTCGAATAAGCTTTGCCCAGGAAAGGCATCCATTGGGCAGGCAGCAGCAGCAGGCTTTTGCTCATATGATTCCGTTTGATATGCGCCAATTCATGGGCGATGACGTAAGTCAGCTCGTCTTCCTCGGTGTCCGCCATTTCGAACAAATTGGAATACAGCACGACGAAGTTGCGGCCGAAAAACCGCGAGGCGAAGGCATTCAGCATCCCGTCCGATTGAAGAACGAACACATCGGGAACCTGCCGGATATCCATTTGCGCGCAGAGATCTCGCACCTTCCGGTACACGTCAGGGAATTGACGCTCCGTCAGCTTGACCCCGTTGCTTTTGATGTGGCCGATCATAATGCCGTGAAGGAAAAACGTGATGCCAAGACCGATTAGTAAATAAAAAATACCGATCAGCGACGCGATCAGGCCGATATAGACCATGATGCTAAAAAGCAGGCAAATAATGAAGTACGACGTTTCTTTGCTGTGAATTAACCGCGGATTCATGGGCTTCATGCAGTGTTGGTTCCTTTTCTAAGATGGATAATTTGACGCGTGTCGAAGGCTTATTCTAATTGTCGGCATTATCCCGCGTTTTGTTTAGAGGATAACAGATATTTCGCCCGGATCGCCGGAAAAATTCCGACGAGCAAAACCAAGGAATAAGCCCACAGCAGCCAGGCGGAAAACAAGTAGAACTCGGATTCGGGGATTTCGGGAAATACCAGTCTGTGGAAGCTTGTGCTTATGACATCCAGCAGCATCCCGGGAAGAGCCATAAGCAGCGTAGCCAAGGGACGCTCGGCCGGAGCGGCTTTGCCCAAGGCAAAAGCCAGTTTCATCAAAAGCGCGATGACCGGAACGACTCCGATAAACGAGATCCACAGCAGCGGCGTATGGGGCGCCAGCAGCTCGGCTCCCCACAAGCGAAACACGACGGTCGCCGCCAGCCATACGATAAAACCGATCAGGACAAATAAAGGCACGGATGATTCCTCCTTCATGAAATGAATGTATACGAATTCATTCGGCCGTCATTCGGGCAAGGAGCGCCGACAGCTCCGCGTAAATCTTCTCCGATTTGAAGTCCGGATTGATTAAGGCCTGCAGGGCGAGGCCGTCGATGAGCGCATTGGCAAGAATCCCCCAGCTTTCCAGGGACATGACGGAGCGGGCGGAAGCGGGCAGCCACCCGGCCAACAATTCGGCGGCCTGCGCATTTTCCTTCTCCAGCAGACGGCTCAGCTGCTTCAGCATCTCTTCGTTCCGGAGACTATGTGCGACGAGCGAGAAGAATACCGTATGGTAGAACGATTGATAAGCGGCGCGCTCGCGGGCTCCGGCCAGCGCTTGAACGCTAGAAGTGTGCCGGTCTTCGCCGGCGGCTTGAGCGGGATGCACAGCCTTCCACGAGGCGTCGCAGAGCGATTGAACGATTTCGAACAGCAGCAGCTCCTTCGTCTTAAAATGATAGTAGACGGTTCCCTGAGTGACCCCGGCTCCTTCGGCCACCGCCTTGAGTGTCAATTTGTCGATTCCCTTGTCCCGGATGCACCGTTTCGCAGACTCGATCAGCTCTTGCTTGCTAATGCCGTTGGGTTTGGCCAAATGAATCCTCCTTTTTTTTAGTTAGTTGAGTGACTAACTCGTTTATTTATTTTACCGAAAAGCTGGAAAATTGTAAATGACGAACCGCGAGGAAGGGTATCCCTTTCAAGTCATGCGTGCGGAATGCTATAATCGTGTTGGATCGATTACAGCCAGCAGATCAGGGAGAGGGATGATGACATGTTTGGAAAAGTAGCCGCCGACATCTTGGGAATCAGCGACATCGGGTCGGTCATTAAACCGCAGGATTACGACAAGGTCGACTCCGACGATTACGTGATGCACGAAGACAACGAGAAAATTTACTTTCTTATCAAGTCCAAGACGGACGAATACTGCTTCACCAATCTCGCGCTGATTCATCTGGACGGCACGAGCGCCATCAGCAAGAAGCGTACGCTGCGCCGCTACAGCTACGGCACCTACAGCATCTCGGATGTTCTGCTGGAAACGGCCGGCACGGTAGATTTGGATATCGAAATCAAATTTACGATGGGCTCCGCGGCACTTTCCATCGATGTGCATAAGAAGCACATCGCCGAGATCAAAGACTTGTATAAGGCGCTCATCAAAATTTCGGAAATCACGCACGAGAACGAAGCAGCGATGGCCTATGCGAAGGAAAGCCTCGGGCTGGCTTCCTCTACCTTGAACCGCGTGGTCAAGCATGACATCGATACCGCCGGGCAGTTTAAGGAAATCAACCAGGCGGCGTTCGATTGGCTGACCGGGGCCCGTAAGCAATATAAAATCAAGGATTTCGGCTTCGTGTTCGAGAAGTACATTAACCAATAAAACGAAAAAGAGAGCACCGCGCCCGGAGGGATGCGGTGCTCTTGCTCGTTATGACGAAGCTATACCTTGAACTTCAGCAGCTCTTCGTTAAGCTCCTGCGACATCGAGCTCAGCGATTTGGAAGAAGACGAGATTTCTTCCATCGAAGCAAGCTGCTGCTGGGAAGCGGCCAAAATCTCCTGCGCGTTCTGCAGGGAAGCTTGCGAGATGGTGACCAGCTCGGTCATCGAAGCGCTGACTTCCTCCGTTCCCGCAGACATTTGCTCCGAGGCGGCGGAGATTTCCTGAATCTGCTCCGAAATGCTCTGCACGGACGCGTAAATGTTCTGGAACAGCGCCCCGGCCTCGGTGATCAGCTTGGACCCTTGGCCCACGTCGGCGACCCCTTGATTCATCGAGTTTACGGCCGTACGGGTCGAGCTCTGGACTTCTTTTACCAGACCGGCGATATCGTCGGCGGATTGCTTCGCCTGCTCCGCCAGCTTCTTGACTTCGTTGGCAACGACGGCGAAGCCCCGGCCATGCTCCCCGGCGCGCGCCGCCTCGATGGAGGCATTGAGCGACAAGAGCTGCGTTTGGTTCGAGATATCCGCGATGACTTCGACGATGCTGCCGATTTTTTGGGACAGCTCGTTGAGCGCAGCCAAATCGGATGCCGTTTGCCCGACCGAGTCCTGTATCGACTTCATTTGGCGAATCGCCGAGCTGACAAGCTGGTTTCCTTCGCGCGCTTCCTGTGCCGAGGCGAAGGAAAGCTCCGAGACGTTGGAAGAGGACTCGGCGATTCTTTGCACGCCGACGGCCATTTCCTCCATCGCCTTCGACGTCTGTTCCGCAGCGGTTGCTTGCGCCTCCGAGCCGTTGACGACTTGCTGAATCGCGCCGGCGACGTGATTCGAGGTTTCCACCGACTGCTCCGCAATCGCGTTTAGCTCCTCGGAGGAGGCCGCGACGTGCTCGGCAGTCGCATGGGCTTGATGAATCATGCCTCCGATGGAAGTAAGCATCGTGTTCATGTTGTGGGACAGCTGTCCGATCTCATCCTTGGATTTGACCGGGAGTCTCGTCGTGAGATCGCCCGTTCCAATCCGCTCGAGCAGCTTGGACAGAAGCACGATCGGTTTGGTATTGGCTCTGGAAATGAACAGTGCCAGAAGCGTGTTGATGGCCACGAATACGGCGATCAGAATCCAAGAGAGCACCCTTGACTTGTTAATTCCTTCGTACACTTCAGCCGTCGGAGCAACCGTTATAATTTTCCACCCCGTAGAAGTCACGGTATCGTATGCGGCGATATTTTCGCCGTCCGAGGCCGCGAAGGTCACCATCCCGTTCTCGTTGACCAAGATGTCCGACCGGAACGCCGCCGCTTGCTCTGCGGTGAGCGCCTCTTCGACTTTTTTGCCGATGACTGCCGCATCGGGAAACGTAACGATAGTGCCGTAGGAGGTCGCCAGGAAGCCGAAGCCGGTTTTCCCGAATTTGATGTTCGATGTCAGTCCGGACAAAATCTCCGAGTTAAGCACGGCTGAAATCGCCCCGATAAATTCGTTTTTATCGTTTAGCAAAGGGACAATCAAAACGATGACATATTTGCCGGTCTGGCGGCTTAGGATCATATCGCTGACGGCAGGCTTCTTGGTTTCCAGGGCCTGCTTGTAATATTCGCGGTCGGTTACTTGGCTAACCTTTCCGTCCGGAGCGTTGCTGAATCCTTTGGCATCCACATAGGAGTAGTATTCGACCTCGCTGTCGATTTCTCCGAACGCCTTCAGCAGCGGTTTGATCGCTTCGATATTGCCCGATTTGAGAACCGGGTTCTTTTCGATCATATCTTCTATAAGTTCCGTTCGTTTGCGCACCCAATAGTCCATATATCCGACGTTGGAGGCGGCCAGGCTGATCTGTTTGTCGCGGGTTTCCTCCCGGATTTCCGCCGTCAAATAACTGGTCAGAAAGACGGTGCTGCACAGCAAGGGGAATAAAGAAAGCAGCAGCAATAATACGGTGAGCTTGAAACGAATGGAAGCATTGACCCACTTTTTGAACATGCAAGTTCCTCCCGGTTGTAAGTTAGAGTCTACTTTATGTCGTCTTGCGGCAGCGGCCGAAAGAAATATGGATATTATATCGGTGCCGCAAGGAAACAAAATGATAGCCTTTACGTGGGAAAGTAAAATATTAATCAAATTTTAGAATTGGATCCTTATCTTTTACGTTGTGCTCCGGCTTTTTCCAAGCTAAACTCAAAGTTATGGGAATTTCAGGAGGGCCCCGGAAGCAATTGACGGCAATCCGGGTGCCGGTATAATCGGTATTCCAGCTGCAGCCTTATCCGACCCGGCGCGCAAGGAGCCCGCGCAGCAGGACAGCTCGGCACTGCGGATCCGGCCCGAAGCCGATCTGGACTTCTGCCGCCGTATGACCGAGCGGAATCACGAAGATTATACCGCTTATTTGGCGGGCCTGGCCCCTGCCGAGCGGGATCGCGTCCTGCATTACGCCAACCAAGCCGGCCAACCGTTCGACAATTCGGTCCGGGATATTTTGACCCATGTGGCTCTTCACGGACAGTATCACCGCGGACAAATTAATGCCATGCTCAGAGCTGACGGTATAGAGCCTGTGAATGTGGACTTCATTATCTTTGCCAGATCAATAGATGGCGCATAAGCAGGGGCTGTCCCGGCAAGTCAATCTTGCCACGGGACGGCCCTTTGGCTTAATCGGCCGAGAAAGGGAAGTTTTCGCCGAGCCGCAGTGGTACCTTCCGATTTGGCGCTCAGTGGCTCTAACCGCAGCAGGCAGGGCATGGTATAGTATCCGCACTTGAAGCCTGAAGGGAGGAACTCGTCCATGTCCAAGCCTTGGGCGGCTTACGCCGTCATGACCTTATCGATGATGACCGTGGGAAGCTCGGTCGTCGCGGGAAAGCTGCTCGTTCAATCCGTACCCGTATTCGTTGTTTCCGCCCTCCGTTTCGGGATTGCCGCCGCCCTGTTGACCGTCTTAGGGGTTATGTTGGAGGGAAAGAAGCCCGTATGGGTCAAAAGCGATGTAACCCGGATGCCGCTTATGTCGTTCTGCGGGTCATTTTTATTCTCGGTCTGCCTGCTGTACGGCCTGCAATATACCGATGCTGCGGAAAGCGGCGTCATTACCGGCACGACCCCGGTGTTCGTGGCCTTGCTCTCGGCACTCCTGCTCAAGGAACGATTAACGCCGCCGGTGATGCTTAGCGTCGCCGCCGCTGTCCTCGGAGTGATGGTCCTGCACATCGGGGAACCGGACCGGACGGGGACAGAAGGTGCCTGGATCGGCAATCTGCTGATCCTTCTGGCCGTAGCGAGCGAGGCGTTATTTGCGGTCATCGGCAAGGGGCTGTCCGGCAAATACAGTCCGGTTCTTCTGTCGGCGATCTCGTGCACGCTCGGGTTTCTGTGGTTTCTGCCGCTTGCGGTTTACGAGATCGTATGGATGGACGGGCTGCGTCTGACGGCCGGCGAATGGTCGTACATTTTGTATTACGCGGTCGTCGTGACCGTGCTGGGGTACATCCTCTGGTATGCCGGGGTGAAGAAGGTTCCCGGCTCGGTCTCCGGCCTGTTCACGGCGGTTGTTCCGGTCACTTCGATCGCACTCTCGTTCTTCATTTTGCAGGAGCCGGTGACTTGGCGCCACGGCATCGGGGTGCTGCTCGTCGTGGCAGGCATTTTCGGCTATGCGTTCCTTGCGTCCCGAACTCCCAAAAGCTTGCAAGCGAACCGCTCCTCATACGCGGGCAAGGAAATTTAATATGCAGCTGTGCCATCCAAACAAATCCATATATAATGAGAATAAAAGCCGGGGCGGAACTGTACGGAGAAACCGTAAGCTGACGGGTCCAAAAACATATTATTCCCATAAGAATAATTGTAAAGGGGTGTGCATCGGGTGATCCCAAACCAATCGTCGGATATGTTCATACGCAGCGAACGGGAGGCTGAAATTGCCGCGCTGGCGGACCGGCTGGCGGCACGCTTCGCGGAGCGGGCGCCGGCGTATGACCGGGAAGGGAGCTTCCCGTTTGACAATTTCGCCGATCTTCGGCAAAGCGGCTACCTTCGGCTAACCGTGCCGCAGGAGTACGGGGGCGGCGGGATATCGCTCTATGAGCTTGTGCTGGCCCAAGAGCGTTTGGCGCGCGGAGACGGCTCGACGGCGCTGGCCGTCGGATGGCACGTCGGGCAGATGCTTCATATCCGCTGCACCCGGCCGTGGCCGGAAGACTTGTTCGCCCGCTTTTGCGGCGAGGTGGTGCGGGAGGGAGCGATGATCAACCACTTCGGGACGGAACCGGCAACCGGAAGCCCGAGCCGGGGCGGCAGACCGCAGACGGCAGCAGTCCGGATCGAAGGAGGCTGGCTGCTGAGCGGACGCAAAACCTACAGTACCTTGAGCCCGGTGCTGAATCATTTTACGGTATCGGCCGCAATCGAAGGAGAGGATGCGACCGGGGAATTTTTCGTCCGCCGGGGTCCCGGCATCCGGGTGGAAGAGACGTGGGATACGATCGGCATGCGCGCGACGGGCAGTCACGACCTCGTGCTGGAGAATGCTTTCGTGCCGGAGGACGGGCTGCTCGGCCGCTCGGACTCGGGCAGAGCGCGTGCCGACGACGGCGACGGCTGGCTGCTTCACATTCCCGCCTGCTATATCGGCATCGCTCATGCGGCAAGGGACTTTGCCATCGGATTCGCCAGGGATTACCGGCCGAACAGCTTGCCCGGGCCGATCGCGGAGCACCCCCACATCCGCCAGCAGATTGGCCATATGGAGGCGGACCTGATCACGTCCCGCACGCTGCTGTATGCGATGGCGGACCGGTGGGACAGGGATGAGGCCGGACGGGCTGCGCTGAAGCCGGAGCTCGGGCTGGTCAAGTACGTCGCGACGAACCATGCGATCCGGATCGTCGATACCGCGATGCGGATCGTAGGCGGCGCGAGCTTGTCCCGCAAGCTGCCGCTGGAGCGGATGTACCGCGACGTCCGGGCCGGTCTGCACAATCCGCCGATGGACGATGTCGCGCTGCAGCGGCTGGCCAACCGTGCATTGGAAGAGTAAGCGCAGGCGGCGAGCCTCTGCAAATTTCAGGTAAATTTTTGTAAGCAGACAGCCGATATTGGTAAGAGAAAGAACATTACAAGAATGAACGATGGAGGCATAAGAAGTGAGTTTGTACGAAGCCAGTTTGTCGCAGGAAACGATACACCGCACCAAATCGTACGATATCGGCAATTTGTTTTATGTCGCGTTTTTCGGAGGCGTCATTGCGCTTACCGTGCTGGCCAACCGGACGGGCCGCTGGCTGCATGTGAATCCGAACGTTTTAAGGGGCTTCATTGTGGCGGCCGCCCTGCTGTATCTTGGCAAGATGGGATTCTACTACGCTTATTTTCATGACATGATCGATCTGGGGCGCGTTTATGTAAAATATATCGCCCGGGCCGCGGAGCTGCTGCTGTTCGGCGGGTACTATTTGGCGCTTCGCCAGTCGTACCGGCAGCATATGCTGACCGTCGGAGAGAGCGAGCCGCTCAAGAAAAGCGGAATCGTCTGGTGCCTGATTTCTGCCGGGATCGAAATCGTGTCGATCGTGCTGTTGATCGCACTTTAAGGCTGGGGGGCTGCGGTTCTTGGACGAGAGAGCAAGCAAGGCGTTGGATTCGCAAATCGGCCATTATTTAAGTTTGCGCCGATACGCCAAAGTGATTGAGCTGGTAAAGGAAGCATTGGCCGAGAATCCCGGCGAGCCGAAGTATTATTTTTATCTCGGCGTGTGCTTTTATTCGCTGGAGCGCTATCGCGAAGCGGAGGAGAATCTGCAGGAAGCTCTGGTGCTCGGTTACGATAAAGAAGCGGTCTTCGAATGGCTCGGAGACGTCTATACCAAGACGAAGCGCTGGATGGAGGCGGAACGGGCGTACCTGGATGCGCTTAGCGATAATCCGGAAAGCGCGCGGGTTCACGCGTCTTATGCGATGCTGATGAGGGAGACGGGGCATAACGACAAGGGCGAGCAATTGATGAGGAAGGCGCTCGAGCTGGACCCGGAGGACGATTACGTGGTGCGCTCTCACTATATGTTCGCGCTGACGAAGGACAGCCGCCTGCAGCAAATCCAATCGCTGGAGCGGTTGATGCAGGTGTCGGGCGATCAGATCGCGATCGAGGTGCACCTCGGGCTGGATGCCTTGTACCGCGACCGGTTGACAGTCGCCCGCGACCATTTCCGGCAAGCGTTCCTGCTCGATCCGACGAATAAGGAGCTTGCGGAGCTGCTGGAGGAGCTGGATTGGGGGCGGCACCCGGTGCTCGTCCCGCTGCGTCTGGTCGAAAAAATCGGCGGCCCCATGGTCGTCTATGTCGTGGGCCTCGGCTCGATACTGGGGACCCGGGCGCTCGGGTGGGAGCAGGCGACGATCGTGCTGCTCATTCTGTATTTTACCTATTTGATCTATTCGTGGACGGCTAAGCCGCTGGCGAAACTATTAACGAGAATCCGAGGGTAGCGTATGGACAAAATAAATTGGCTGGAGCAAATGACACAGAAGCAGCCGGAGGATGCGCAGACCTGGTTTTGGCTCGGCAAGGAATACGAGGCTGCGGCGCGCTGGCTCGATGCGATTCAGGCGTTCTCCAAGGGCTTGACGCATGCCCAGGACGACGCCCTGCGCAGCGAAATCGTCGCCGCGTTGTCCCAAGTGACGGCGCGGCTGCAGCAGAGCGCGGCGGCCGGCAGTCCGGCAGATGCCGCTGCGAGTGCCCCATCACCGGCGAAGGCCGGTGATGGGGAGCCCCGGTCCGAAGACCGGCCGGCCGGCAGCTCTGCGACGCAGCTCTTTCCCGGCCATGGGCCGGAAGCGGAAAGCTCCGCGCCGGAGCGCGGGGAATGGTCCGAAGAACGCGAGGACCGGCATGACGAGCCGTTCGGAGAGCAGGAGCCGGAGGAAGACGGGCCGGACGAAGAAGACGAGACGGATTTCCGCAGCGATCCGGGCAGGCGGGCGACGGCATTCCGTCCGAAGGTGCATCCGGGCTTGCAGGTAGTGGCCGGCGGCAAGGAACCGGCTCCCGAGCGGAAATCCGACATTCCTGCTATTACGTTCGAGCACGTGGCAGGCCTCAAGGACTTGAAGAAAACGATCCAGATGAAGATCATCAGCCCGTTTTTCAACCAGGGCTTGTTCTCCAAGTTTCGGAAGAAGACGGGCGGCGGCGTGCTGCTGTACGGACCTCCCGGCTGCGGGAAGACGTATATGGCCCGGGCGACCGCGGGAGAATGCCGGGCGAAGTTTATTACGGTGCACATTACGGATATTTTGGACCCGTACATCGGGGTTAGCGAACGCAATCTGAAGGAAATGTTCGATAAAGCGCGTGCGCAGCGGCCCAGCGTCATGTTTTTCGACGAAATCGACGCCATCGGCTTCAATCGCTCCAAATCGTCCTCGCTCACGAGAGGCTTGGTCGATACGTTTCTGCATGAGATGGACGGCATCGACAGCGATACGGACCACCTGCTGATCATCGGCGCGACCAATATGCCGTGGGATGTGGACAATGCGCTGAAGCGTCCCGGCCGGTTCGACCGTCTGGTTTTCGTCGAGCCGCCCGATGTGGAGGCACGGCAGCACATTTTCGCGCTGCAGATGCAGGACCGGTATGCCGAGAGGCTGGACACGGTCAAGCTGGCGAAAGCGACGGAGTTTTTCTCAGGCGCGGACATCGCGAACGTGTGCGAGCGTGCGGTGGAGCGGGTGCTGATGGAAATTCTCGAAACCGGCGTCGAGCGTCCGGTCCGGATGCGGGATATAGAGGAAGCGCTGGCGGAGGTGCAGCCGTCGACGCTGGATTGGCTGCGGACGGCGAAAAACTACGTCAAGTACGCCAATCAGGGCGGGATGTACAACGATATCGAGCGGTATCTGCGGAAGCATGGGAAGCATATTTGACCGGCTTGGCGGGTTCTGTCGGTTTGCCGCGAATCCAGTTGAAAGTGGAAGTTTGGAATGCTATCATTTAAGTACCATCATCAACTATGGAAGAGGAGCCCGATTGTTGCGTTCGGGCTTCTCTTTTTTGTAAAACCGGACCCGATGTATAATCTAACAAAACAACATGGGATGGAGTGCACATGATGAAACGTGCCGGAAAAATGGCCGTTCAGGCGCTGCTTGCTGTGACGGTGATGACAGCGTGCGGAATCGGCGATGAACCGTCGACCGTGAAGAAGCCGCAGGAACGGGCAGTGTCCCCCCAGCCGGGGACGCCCGGTTCGGAGCCGGCCGGCGGCAAGAGCTTGCTGAAGCAGTTGGACGCGACCGCTTCGAGAGCGAAGGAAGCCCGGGAAATCACGGCGTTTCTGGACGCCAGCTTGAAGAAGGCCGACGCGAAGACGGCGGACAAAATGCTGCTCCGGCTTGAGCAGTATTACGACCAGCTGCTGCCGGCGGTAAATGCCCGTTTCAAGCGGATGCTGGAACAGCCGGGAACGGCCGAGAAGCTGCGCGAACTCGGGGTTCCCGCCGATTTTCAAAAAATCCAAAACGACGATGCGCTGAAGCAGTGGCTCCTGCAGCAAGCCGAAGGGAAGCTTGCGCTAGATTGCAGCGGCGAAAACGGTTTTTATTGGAAAATCGATTATGAGGCTTTGAAGAAGGCGTACGCTTCCTACCTGTCCGACGATCTGAAGGCTTACCTCGCCATCCGGGCGGCGGAATCGAACAAGACGTTTTTCGATGACGGCCGTCTGCTGATCGAACGCAGCGAGCTCGCGGACCGCATTTTGCAGGCCGAGAGCTACTTGACGGGCTATCCCTCCGGTCATCGAAGGACCGAGATCCAAGCGCTATATGTCGATTATATGGAGCAGTACATTCACGGGTACCGTTACGATGCCGTCGATGAAAGGACGATGAAGCTGCTGCCGTCGGTCAAGCGCAGCTATGAGCAGTTGGTGAAGCAGCATCCCGATACGAAGACGGCGCAGATTGTGCGGGACTATATGGAGGAGATCAATCAGAATCAGGATGTCATCTACCATCCCGGCAAAAAAGGTGAGAATATCATCGACGATCCGAAGCGGAATATCGGCGAATTCTGGAGCGGGCTCCGGAGCCGGATCGATGCCGCCTTCCCAGCAACGAAGCGGCAGCGGGGGGGCGGGGTACCCAATAAAGCGGAATAAAAAACGAAAAATGGACGATACAGGCTAATGTGCCATTCAAAAAAATAAATCTTTGAAATTTGTGTCGAATCGGGCGAATTTCCCTGAAACTTTCGTTCTCTTTGCTTCGTATACTGCATGGGAAGTTTTATTCCTTATTCCGGCGGCGACAGGAGATTAGATGTATGGAATGGCTTAAAACGATGTTTTCCAACCTGACGGTAAGACGATTCGCCATATTGCTCGTAGTTTGCTTTCTGCTGTTCCAAATTCGGGATATGCTGAATCTGGTGCTGCTGACCTTCCTGTTCACCTTCATCATGTACCGTCTGCAAGGGTATGTCACGGCACAGTTGAACCGCGTCATCCGGGTTAACAGCAAGACGGTCGTTATTTTGCTGTATTTGATTATTTGCGGTCTGTTGGGCTGGGCGATTGCGTACAATCTGCCCAAGGTTATCGTACAGATCAAGCAGCTGTATGACGTCGTGATTACGCTCATGAACTCGCCTCAGTCGGATGACGAGTTGTCCAGATGGATCGCGGGCATTCTGAAGGAGTTGAACTTGCAATCGTATGTGAAGCAAGGCTTCGAATATGTGCTCAAGATCAGCAACTGGGGAACGACGTTTATTTTCGCGCTGCTGCTGAGCCTCTTCTTCATTCTGGAAAAGAACCGCATCGTCCGGTTCACCTCGAAATTTAAAACCAGCAAAATCGCTTGGCTCTATAACGAGCTGGAATATTTCGGCCGGAAATTCGTGCTTTCCTTCGGCAAGGTGATCGAAGCGCAGCTGCTGATCGCCGTATTCAACACGATTTTTACGATGATCGGACTATGGATACTGGGCTATCCGTATTTGTTCGCGCTGTCGGTCATGGTGTTCATGCTCAGCCTGATTCCTGTAGCGGGCGTTATTATCTCACTTATCCCGCTCTGCATTATCGGCTATACGATGGGCGGCTTGCTGATGGTCATTTATGTGATCGCTATGATTACCATCCTGCACTTCTTGGAAGGATATTTCCTGAACCCGAAGCTAATGTCGTCCAAGACGAACCTGCCGATGTTCTACACCTTCATCATTCTCATCTTCTCCGAGCACTATTTCGGGGTATGGGGGCTTATTATCGGGATACCGGTGTTCGTCTTCCTGCTGGATATTCTGGACGTGAATGTGGACGAACGCTCCGGCAAGCGATGAGCGGAAGCTGCCGGGGAAGAACAATAACGGAGCTTCAGACAAGGCGCCTTCGGGCGTCTTTTTTATCGTTAAGGCCTTAACTTCACTCCACTATCAAAATCCGACAAAAAAGGATGCTGGCCATTCTTCGTTTCTGGTATAGCCTTCCTGTAGGACGGCGGCGGAGGGGATAGCGGAGAAGGAAACGAAGACGAATAGACGCGCATGAAAAAAGGCACCGCTCCTGTTTTGGCAGGATACGGTGCCTTTGGCATGGATGCTCCGGTTCTCGCAGGGGCGCCCCATCAGTAAGTAATCGTGACCATCCGCGTGGCCTCGGCATATTCTACTTTGGCCCCCAGCACTTCGGCCAGCAGGCGGACCGGGACCATCGTGTTGTCGCCGACCAGCCGGGCGGGCGTTTCGGTTTGCCGCAGGTCGCCGTTCACTTCGTAGGCATTTTTCGTCGTGTGCAGCGTGACCTTAAGCGTTCCTTTTGTATACACGGCCGCGCGCTGCTGTTCGTCCCATTCTACGTTCGCTCCGAGCGCTGCGGCCAGATCGCGGATATACAAATACGAGGAGCCGTCGACGATGACCGGCGTCCGCTGCATCGGGAAGGAGACGCCGTCGACCGAATAGCTGCTGTCATCCAGCCCGAAGCTGGCTTTACGCTGAATCGGAACCACGGTGACGGCCTGCCTGACGTAATCTGCCGCATTCCGGTGCAGCTTCGTTTTCCCAAGCTGCGGCAGCGGTTCCGTAGTGAAATTCCATTCTTTCGACTCGGTGGTCGTGGTACCGTCTTTTTTGGTCACTTGCAGGCTCAGTTTGACCAGGTAAGTCTGATCGGCTTGCAGCGGCTTGCGCGGCAGCAAAATGACGGCATTGGTCAATTTGTCGTCGTTCTCGGGCGTATTCACGAACAAGTCGACCTTTTGTTTTGCGTTGTCGGTCAGCTCGGCGCTCACCAGTTTGATTTTGTCCACATTCTCGCCGAAATATTGGGCCATGATCGGGTAGCCGACAGGGTAACTGCCGCTCGTATGCATACGCAGCGGGTCTGGGGTTTCGTTCCCGTCAAAGGACGTAGGCACAAACCGGTCCCCGTCCGCCGGCGATACGACGATCGGCGAGGAATCGCTCGTTCCGAAGCCGAATTCGATGATCGTGTAATTGCCTACTTTGGCAATCCCGACTTCTTTGGCATCCGGATTCAAGAAAGGAGAACGGTGATACGGCGCGTCGAACAGCACGTCGACCGTCTCGGCGATCGATCCTTCGTGATACGCGGCGTCTTCCCCGAGCTTGGCGGAATACCCGTAGTAAGCGGCGCGCTCCAGCGGCGATTGGCCGAAAAATCCGGTTTTGCTCGGATTTTGTTCATGCAGGCTTTCCCGGCTCTTGTCGCTTTGGGCGATTTTGTTCGTGTCCAAATATTTCGCATGCGCTTTCGCCATAGCAAGAAGCCGCTCGTTCATTTGAAGCTTGGGAAGTCCGTACAGCACCCGGTAGTCGTTAATGGCAGCGAGTCCGGTCTGCTCCTCCGGGGTAGGAGCCTCGAAGCGGCTGGTCGCGTCTTTAGCTATGGTAAACGACCACGATTGCTCGATAGGCTGATAGCCGGGATAGGTGATCGACATTTGCACGGTATAATTTCCGGGCGAGAGATCTTTGTCGGGCGTATACGTGAACGTCCCTTTGTCATGGTTGTAGCGGACAGGCACGTTTTGCCCGTTCAGCGTCATGGTGTAGGACGAAGGCGCAATGGCCAAATCCGTATCGAAATAAAACGTGAGATTCGGCTTCGTAACGCCGACGGTTCCTTTAGGGGCCGCCTCGTAAGAATAGGAGGACGCTTGGGCTTGGGGTACGGGAAATGTAAGACCGATACACCAGAGCATCAGCGCCAGGGATAAGAGCATCAAAGATTTGCCCGGGCGGGCGATAGAACTCAAGGGAAATTCCTCCTTACTAAATAAATTTTAGGGTACGGACTTCCTCTCTTAAACTATTCGGCGTTTGCGGGAGAAACCCTTTTTCGAAAAAATTTCCAGACTATGGCGATGGAAAGATTGCGGGGAAAGCCGCGGATGTACAACTACGAAAGGGGAGATTCGGGTGAATATGATGGACGAGAGAACGATTCAGCCGACGGGCAATGATTGTAGCACGAAAACATCCCGCGCGGAGCGTAACTCCTCGCGGGATGCTGTCGTTATTGCGGAAGCTGAACTTTCATCTCCAGCTCTTTCAGGAACGTCACAGGCGTCATGCGCTTGGTCAGCACCTCAAGCGGCGCTGTCCGGTCCACGCCCGGGAATTCAAGCTCGTATTGGTAGACGCCGTCCTCCACGCCAACCAATTCCGTGTGGGTATAGTCAAGCCGCTTCCCGTTTTGTACAAGCCAAGTGCCGGTCTTCTGAACGGATGCCGTTTCTCCGGCGATCGCCAGTTTCAGAATAGTTTTATCCTTGCTGAAGTCCACGCCGGTTACGGACATGCTGCCGATTTTGCCTTGATCGAGCGTCAGCGGATATTGGCCGGTCAATGGCGCGGTCACATTGGCATGATCCGAGAACATCGTGCTTGTATCATCATACCAGCCTCCTACATACGGCCTAATGGTCAGCTCCTTGGGCTTCCCCTGCAAAGGCTTCACATTTTCGGTATAGTGGGGCACGAAAGATCCGTCCGGCTGTTCCTGTCCTTGCTCTTTAGCTTTTTCATACTCGTAGATCCATCCGTTGTCGTCCGTCACCACATAACGCATGTCCATGAGCTGTTCATCAACTTCTTTCGCAATCCCATTCGGGACGTGGCGGGCCAAGACAAATTCGGTCGTCTCCGGAGAGGCCGACAGCGACTTCAACGTGAACGTGACCCCGCCGTACTGCTTTTGGATGGCCGGGTTCAGCTTAAAGGCTTCTGCCTCTTGCGTCGCTACCGGTATTGCGGCGTTGTGGTTGGCGGAAACGGCGGTTGCATCGGCCCGAACGGCCAGTGGTGCGAGTCCTCCTAATAATACGGCTGCGCTTAATACGGCAATGGTTGTTTTTTTCATTGTGGCTTGCTCCTCCTCTTTTTGGGTCGTACACCTTATAGGCGAACGAACCGGCGACTCGGTTCATGGGTGAACCGAATTCGATTTTGTTTCGCCTTAAGATAAGGAGGTGTTTTCGTCCGGCCCAAGCGGCGATGATTCGGGGCGAAAATTCAGCACCGCCGTAATCCCTATATGGAAAGATGGAGGATATGATGATGTTGAACAAACGAAAATGGGTGTCCGCAGGACTAGGTCTCGCATTGCTTGCCATGGCGCTGCCTCTTTATGGAGCGTCAGCCGCCCCGGCAGGAATCGGAGCCGGTGCGTTAACCCTCGAACAGATCGCCAAGGAAATCGAAGGGAAGAAGCCGCTTCCGTTTTACGTGGAGTGGAAGGAGACGAGAACGCTAGAGGACGGAACGAGCAAGGTTGTGTCATACAAGCAATGGGAGGATGCTCCGAATGCCCGGTACCGATCGGAGGTCAACTATGACGGAAGCGGTAAAACGATGAGCACTTCGATCATCAACGGAGATGACGGAGTTTTCATCACGGAAGGGAAAACAAGCGGAGTAAAGCTGAAGGGGATGGAATGGGAAGGCTACTCCAAGATATCCAAGCAAAAACTTAAGTCACTGTTAGAATATAACGAAGCTCCGGTTTTTAAAGGAGAAAAAACGCTCCTTGGCCGGACCGCCTATCACCTGTCGGGTGCAAGCAAGCAATCGAATCGAAAATTTACGGATGCCCAAGGGAACGAGAGAGTGGAAAACGGGGTCGCCCCGGCCAGAGAGCAATGGTTCGACAAAGAAACCGGCATATTGCTGAAAGAAACCACAACCGATCCGCGTGGCGGCGGCAGCGAGAGTATCGTAACGTCGGTTGATTTCAAGCCGGTATTCGGAAGCGATACCTTCCGCTTCGAAACGCCAACAGAGGGAACCGACGCCATTAAGGTGACCATTGACGGTGAACCGCAAAGCTTCGAGCAGCCGCCGGTAATCGTCGAAGGCAGCACGCTTGTGCCGCTAAGGGCGATTTTTGAGAAGCTGGGTGCCACGATCGACTGGAACGAAAAGGAGCAGTCCGTCACCGCCAAGAAAGGGACGACGACGGTGTATCTCAAAATTGGCGATAAAAATGTCACGGTCGGCGGTTCGGCCAAAACGCTGGAAGTGCCGGCGCAGATCGTGAACGGCCATACGATGGTCCCGGTCCGCTTCATCGGCGAAGCGCTGGGGGCGGAAGTAAAGTGGGAGCCTTCTTCCCAAACGGTTGTGATTACGAATAAATAACGGGTTAAACCATATAAAACCTTGGTTTGGGCGGCTGGTCGTGCCCGAATCAAGGTTTTTTGCAATAAATTGTAGCCCATTGTGCATTTGCCCATAAACTAATATGGAATTAACTAACAGGAGGAGATAAATTTATGAAAGAACAGCAATATCCGTATCAAGCATCGTTCTACGAAACGGCGTACGATCCCGGCTTATATTTCGAGCCTGGCGGAGCCGATTCCTTGTTTTCCCCCATGCCATCGGATTACAGGTATGCGCAGTCGGATATCAGGGCATTTCCCGGCGGGTTGCTATTCTATAACGCCTCGACCGGCTTTGGTGCGACCGCCCGGCTTGATGCCGCAGGGAACTATCAATATGTGGGCGTCATTCCGGGATTCGCAACAGGCTGGACCCATATCACCGGAACCCCCAGCGGCGGGCTGCTCTTCTATAACGCCTCGACCGGCCTTGGCGCGACCGCCCGCCTTGACAATGCCGGAAACTACCACTATGTCGGTGTCATTCCCGGATTTGCCACAGGCTGGACCCATATCGTGTCAGCCAATCAGAGCAGCCTTCTCTTTTACAATGCCTCAACCGGCGTCGGTGCGACTGCCCGGCTCGATGCCGCCGGAAACTATCAGTACGTCGGTGTCATCCGCGGATTTGCCACGGGCTGGACCCATATCGTAGGAACGGCCGGCGGCGGATTGCTCTTCTACAATGCCTCGACCGGCCTCGGCGCAACCGCTCGGCTGGATAACGCCGGAAACTATCAGTTCGTCAGTACGATTCCCGGATTTGGAATAGGGTGGACCCACATCGTGTCCGCTAACCAAGGCAGCCTGCTCTTCTACAATGCTTCAACCGGCGTCGGTGCGACCGCCCTGCTTGACGCCGCCGGAAACTACCAGTATGTCGGAGGCGTCTCCGGATTCGCCACAGGTTGGACCCACATCACCGGGACGACCAATGGCGGCGTGCTCTTCTACAACTCTTCCACCGGCCTTGGTGCGACCGCCCGGCTTGATGCCGCCGGAAACTACCAATACGTCGGCGCCATCCCGGGGTTTGCCACAGGGTGGACCCATATCGTCGGGATGTGAGTCCTTTTGTAACGCGGGTACGCCGTAAGATATCCGTAAGATAGGCTGGCATTTGCGACAACAGGCTGCGTTTGCTAACGGATCTTGGTCCAATCCGTGAGCGCAATGCCTCTTCAAAAAAATACCCCGTGCTATGAACGCATCATGCCGGTGTAATTCCGTCATGAACGCGTTCAAACACGGGGAAGCTTCAAGGAAAGCGATGGTGCCAATTATCGGCAAGGTTAAGGGCTTTACTTTCTGATTTCAAACGTGATCTCTTGTTTCAGCGGGATCGGGTTGGCGTTACGCATCATGGTAATTTCGTAAGAGTCCTGCTCAGGCGCCATGATGCCGGCTTCGAAATAATCATCCTCCGGCCCCCCGGACCGCGGCACCCCGTCGATTAACGCAACGCCGGGACGCTGATCGTACAATTCATTTAATTCCGGTGTATTTTTTATTTTCTCTTGATATGCTTTACTGAGGTCCTCGGGAATGCCGAATCGGATGCCCAAGTGGGCGTCTTCCGGACGATCCTTCTTGATTTTAAGCCACAGGTACCCCTTTTTATAAGAGGTTCCGACGATCGTAAATTGTTTATCCTTAAAGCGTACCGTTTTCGGAAGCTTTTCGCCGGGCGAGAGAGTGAATGCAGCGCTCGGCGTTTTTTCGGTAAGCTGGAAGCCGTTCAGGTGCAAGGTTAGCCGCTTCACGGACGGATCGAAATAAGGCGAAGACATGAACTCCATTGTGTTGCCGTCCCGATCGCCAGGCCGAGCAAGGCTATCATACATTTTCTGCACTCCATCCACATTGAGCGGGTATTTGTTCCCCTTGTCGTCGGTAAGATAAGGTTCGAATTTTTTATCAAAATCGCCGAACGGCCTAAATTGCAAATAATGGTTAGCACCCTGCTCGATTTTTATATCAAGTTGTGTATTTGTGGGCGTAATCTTGACCTGCTCCAAGGTAAACGACGGAAGATCCGGGTCCCCGGCTACCTCAATCTTTTGACGAATCGGAACAATAAGGTCTTCGCGCCATTGCGATTTATCGAACGGCACGCTGATATCGAACAAGAACTCCGAGTTTTGTTGTCCCGGTTGACTCTTGTAAACGCGGAACCGCAGCTCCTTCGGGTCCTTATTCATAAAATCTTGGACTTGCTGCGGCGTCAGGGTGTAGCTGTGCGTTCCGGCATAAACAGGCTCCGGGGTGGAATCGTCGGACATAATGATGCCGCGGCTTCCTCCACCTCTAGCTTCTTTAAAATCAACGCTATGGAAAAAATAATCCGCTGTTTTTCTCCAGTCCGCGTCCCAATAGCCGTTATCTCGTTTGAACGCATTTTTTTTGATCTCGTCGGACTTGACGAACGTTTTGTAGGAAAGCTGATCGCCGGTCAAATAAACATCGCTGATGCCGATGGTGACGTCGCCGAACTGCTTCACGACGGGCTCGGTCGGTTCATAACCATAGGAGCGTGCATTGCGGACGCCGTCATAGCCCCGTACTTCGTCCAGCCAGCCTAACACGCCGGAGAAGCCCGGAAGGCCTTTTACCATGTTGGCGAACGTCGGGGAAACCTGGGCGGCGCCGACCGAAGCGACTACGGCCAAGGCACAAGCGGCGGCAATGGTGAAGCGCGCCTTCCTGCTGCGCTGCCGGATCGGCCTGCGGCCCGGGATAGCAGGCGTCGATTCCGCCATGTCCGGAACGTCCTTGGCGAATTGAAGCAGCGATGCCGGGACAGGGAGCTCTTGAAGCGATTGGGTGAGCTCTTCTTTGACTTGTTTTTCGCGTGCCGATTTCAACATTCCATCACCTGCTTTGGATTAGGTTGCATCATTTTTTCGTTCAATTTCATGCGGGCGGCGTGCAGCCGCGATTTGATCGTGCCCTTCTTCACACCGAGCACATCGGCGATTTCGTCGATTGACAACTCCTGATAATAATACAAAATGACGGCCGTCCGGTGGTTGATGTCCAGCGACATCACCGATTCCAGAAGCTCGTGGCCCGCTTCCTTGCGAATGAGCGCGTCGATCGGCGAGGCTTGCTCGTCCGGGACCTCAATTTCCTCCAGATCGCCGGTCCGGCTGGCCAATTTCGAACGCTGCCTGGCCAGATCAAGCGCCCGGCAGGCGGTCAAATGATTGAACCAGCTCTTGAAATTGCGGATATTTTTACCGTTCATAATGGCTTGATACGCTTCGATCAACGCATTCTGTACCGCATCCTCGGCCAGATGCGAGGAACGCAGTATCGCGGCCGACGTGCTGTAAACGCGGCTTAACAACGGTTCGACCAGCTTGAAAAAAGCATCTTTATCCCCGTTCCTGCACTGCTGCATATATAGCCTTTCCTGATCCATTTACGTCACCTTCCTGACTTCCTCTACTTTATAGGCGAACGAAACGGGACTCCGGTTCATGGATTTCGCAAAAAAATTTGATTCTTTTGATGATACTTGCGTATCGTCTCGATCAAGGCATCCGCCGTTATATACGGCTCGCCTGCATTGATACGGTACACCAGCCGGTCCTCGGCGGTGTTGATGCCCTCCCGAATCGTGAACAGCATCTCCATGTCTGCTTCATCCGCCGCTTGCAGCGTCTCTTCATTGTAAGCCCCGTACGGAAAAGCGAGCAACTTCGAATGTTTGCCAAGCTCGGCATGGAGCCGCTCGTTCATGAACGTCAAGTCGCTGCGGATCCGCTTGCGGAACTCTTCGGCCGATTCGGCCCGTTTCCGCTGGGTCAGATAGGCGGGATGGGTCAATGCCGGCTGCTGCGAGCCTTTTGGCGCTGTATCGATCATGCGGTGCGAATCGTAGGTATGGCTGTAAATGCCGTGCCCCGCCCGTATCAGCTCGCGCATCTGGTCCCACGTCAAATACTGACCCTTTTTGGGATCATTCGCATCCGCCGACGCTCCGATCACGAAATTGGATGCGGGGACGCCGTGCTTTTGCAGAATCGGATACGCGCGGGTATGGAATGATTCGTATCCGTCATCGAAGGTGAGAACGACGGCGTTCGCGGGAACCGTTTTCTCTTGCCGGAAGAAGCGGACGTAGTCTTCCATGCCGATGACTTGATAGCCGTTGTCTTTCAGAGCCTTTAAATGAGCTTCAAACTGGTGTGTCGTGACCGTCAAGGGTAGGGGCATGCCAGCCGCATCCGGTTCTTGGACGTCATGGTACAGCAGTACAATCACTTTGTTTTCATAATGGATTCGGGTTTCCGGCTCCATCGATTGTTCGGTCATTTTGATGTCGGCCGGCTTGATGATCAGAAAAACGATGCCTGCTAAAAGGAGGATAGCGATGCTAAGGATTAATCTTTTCATGAGTGGTCTCCTATGTCTTAATATTTTGTGTGAACATGGTAGTAGACGCGGAAAAGCACCGGGCTGTTCCCTTAAGGGGAAAGAAGTTCCAGCATCTTGCAATTCAAGGGGCTGTGTGAGAATCTAGGGAATAGAAAGGGGAACGTCATTGTTCCGCCTAAGTCACAGGTCATGGGGGAATGGCAATGGAGCTTACGGTGAAGCGGCTGTCCGAATGTACGTTGAATCAAGCAGTCGAGGCTTGGAACAAAGGATTCGAGGATTACTATGTCCAGATCGTGATGACGGTCGATATGTTTTTGGCGCGAATGGCGGCCGAAAGCTTGTCCGCGGCCTATTCCTTTATCGCGTTTGACGGGGACGAGCCGGTGGGGATCATTCTAAACGGCATCCGTACGATTGGCGGTGTCAAGACAGCCTGGAACGGCGGGACTGCCGTCGCCGTGTCGCACCGCAGGCTTGGCGTCGCCAGGCAGCTGCTGGAGGCATCCATCCGGCTGTACCGTGAGGAAGGGGTGTCGCGGGCGACGCTTGAAGCCTTCAAGCAGAACGAAAAAGCGATTGCTCTGTACCGGCGTATGGGCTACGAGGTGACCGATCAACTGGTGCTTCTGGAATCGTCGGAGGTCTGGCAGCCGGGAGAGCTTCCGCGCGGAGACTATACGATCCGCCGGTCCGGTCCGCACGAGGCGGCGCGGCTTCCCTTTTACAACGCAAGCTCCGCTTGGCAGACGGATTGGCAAAGCTTGAAGGACGGGCATGCCGTTATCGTCTCCGACCCGCAGGGCCGTTCTGTCGGTTATGCGCTCGCCAAGCGGGTGTACGATGCGTCGGGCGAGCACGCTTCGACGATTATGTACCAGTGTATCCCAAGCCCGGACGCCCCTGATACGGGCGGAATCGTCCGGCTCCTGTGCAAGGAAGTATTTGCCGGAGCGGACGCGCTGAGGAAGCGGGCGTTTAACCTGCCGCAAACGTCCGTCGGCGCGGAGGTGTTGACGGCCGGAGGGTTTACGGTCGCTGCGGAGCAGGTCAAAATGGACAAAAGCCTCTAGAGGAAGCGTACGGGAAACCGCGCGAAAAAGGGGAGGGTCGCGATGCCATTTCAATTCGAAGCGGGCGATTATCCGGAACGCCCCGGCGTCTACATCATGAAAAATGCCGAAGGACGCATCCTTTACGTCGGCAAGTCCAAAAATTTGCGCAGCCGTCTGCGCTCGTATTTCCAAAACCGGGATCAGCGCAGGCGCATTCGTCAAATGGTGCAGGACATCGCGTCCATTGAAGTGGTGCTGGTGAACAACGAATCGGAAAGTCTGCTGCTGGAGAACAATCTGATCAAAATTCATAAGCCTCCGTACAACCGGGCGCTTAAGCGGGATAACAGCGGCTATGCTTATTTGCAGATGACGGACGAGCGGTTTCCCCGTCTGACCGAATACTACCGGGACCGCAGACTCCGGACCGCGAGCGGCGGGGGCGGAGCGGATAAAGCCGCGGCCTCCGGCAAGGAACGGCGCTTCGGCCCTTACCGGAGCGCCCGTTTTCGCGATGCCGTGCTCGATTTTGTCACGGAGCATTATAAGCTGAGGACGTGCGACAAAATGCCGAAGCGCGTCTGTCTGCTGTACCATCTCGGCAAGTGCAGCGGCGTATGCGAAGGGAAGATCACGGAGGAGGCTTACCGCGAGACGGCGCGGCAGGCGGCCGGGCTGCTTTGGAATCAGGGAGAGAACCTGATTCCTGCGATGCGCGCCAAGATGAGCGAATACGCCGAGCGTCTGGAATTCGAGAAAGCGGCCAGTATGCTCCGCCACCTGCGTATTTTGGAGGAGATCCCGGAGAAGCAGATCGTTGACCGGGAAGGCTCGATCCATCAGGATGTGCTGTATTTTGGCGAAGAGCGGGTGCTGGTCGCCAAGGTGCAGGAGGGCATGCTGCGGGATTTTCAGATGCATGAGCTGGAGCGCGCTTACGGCGAGGTCGCTTGCGACCGTTTTCTGGTCAGCCGCTATGGGGAAACCGAAGGGCCGGACGAGCTTATCGTCAACAAAGTGAGCGATCCCCGTTCGGTACGCGCCCTATTGCGGAGGACGGGGGGCAAAGCGATCAAGATTACGACGCCGAAGCGAGGCTTGAAATACGATTTGCTGCAATTGTGCAGGGACAACTACCAATACCGGATCGGACGCGGCGGGAAATAGCCGTAACGGCCGGCGAAATTTTATACGAATGGCCCGGAGGCAGTCCGGTAAGAATATACAGCAGTTTCTTCGGTCGCGCTGAGTGACGATCGGGCGTTGCGTCGAGCCGACCGAGCCGACTGACGACGTTAGCGTGTTGACAAAAGGAATAATTGTAACTACAATAGTTACAGGTTGTGGAATTAACGAGAGGAGAGGATATGAATTGTCGATCAGCAGTCGTTTTGCCGTAGCGATTCACATCTTGGCTCTCCTTGATATTAATAAAGAAGGCCGCAATACGTCGGAGTTTATTGCGGGCAGCGTCAACACGAACCCGGTGGTCATCCGCCGAGTGATCGGTCTGCTGGGCAAGGCCGGGCTGGTGCATACGAGTCCCGGCGTCGGCGGCGCATCATTGGCCCGCCCGCCTCACGGAATTAACCTTTTGGAAGTTTACCGCGCCGTTCAGAACGATCCGCCGGGGGATTTGTTCGCGGCGCACGATAAGCCGAATCCGAAATGCCTTGTCGGGCAAAACATTCAAGGCACGTTGGATACCGTCTTTAAGCGGGCGGAGTCGGCCATGGAGAATGAGTTGGCGAAAGTTACGCTGGATCAGATCGTGCTCGATTTGGTGCGGGGTGACCGGTAACTCTTTTTTTTACTTCGACATGTAACCGGTTTGGTTACATGCGAATGAAAGAAGCGACTCAGTGGATTTTATATAAGGAGGTGAACCTAAAGATGACCGTCAAAATTAAAGTGTATTCGGATTACGTATGTCCCTTCTGTTTTTTGGCGGAAGGACCACTGGAACAGGCCGTGCAGGGCAAGGACGTCGAGGTGGAATGGATGCCCTTCGAGCTGCGCCCAAGCCCGTCCGAGCCGTTGGACCCCTGGAACGACCTGCCGAAATTGAGAATGTGGGAGCAATCCATCGTTCCTTATGCGAAGCGGATGGGGATCGATATGAAGCTGCCGCGGGTTTCTCCGCACCCTTACACCCACCTCGCATTCGAAGGGTATCAATACGCCAAGGAGCACGGCAAAGGAAACGAGTACAATCATCGGCTGTTCCGGGCTTTCTTCCAGGAGGAGCAAAATATCGGGGACCCGGACGTGCTCGCGAAGCTGGCCGGCGAAATCGGTCTGGATGCCGCCGAGTACCGGGAAGCGCTGGACACGCGGAAGTACGAGGAAGCCCATCGGCAAGCGCTGAACCATGCTTACCGGGAAGCCGGGATCACGGCCGTTCCTACGTTCTTCATCGGCAGCAAGGTGCTGAGAGGCGTAGCCGACAGGGAGACGCTGGAGCAGGTGATCGCCGAGGAGCTGGCGGGCCAAGCGGGCAAGGCCGCGGAAGGGCTGTCCTGCACGGTGGATGGTGAGTGCGATTAACCGCAATAACATTTAACTGCCATAACATTTTATATTACGAAAGGAAGGGATTAAGGATGAAAATTGCATTGGTTGGCGCAACGGGAACGATCGGACAGCGGATTCTGGAGGAAGCCTTGAGCCGGGGACATCAAGTAACGGCTATCGTGCGGGATCCGGCCCGGGTGACGAAACAGAACGAAAACCTGAAGGTTGCCACAGGAGACGTTACGAACGTGGATAGCCTTGCCGCAGCGGCAGCCGGCCACGATATCGTGATCAGCGCTTACGGTCCGGCGCACGGCCAAGAGGAGAAGCTGGTCGAGGCAGCCCAAGCATTGGTCGATGCGGCGAAACAATCCGGCGTCAGTCGTCTGCTGACCGTCGGCGGCGCAGGCAGTCTGGAAGCGGCCCCAGGCGTGCAGCTGGTCGATACGCCGGAATTCCCCGCCGAATGGAAGGGAATCGCATTGGCGCACCGGGATGCGCTGGAGGTATACCGCAGCTCCGGACTCGACTGGACGAACCTGAGCCCCGCCGCATTCATCCAGCCGGGAGAAAGAACCGGCCGCTACCGCACGGAAGAAGACCGGCTTGTAACGGATGCCGAAGGAAACAGCCGCATCTCGGCCGAGGACTACGCCGTTGCGATGCTGGACGAGGCGGAGCGCCCGCGCTTTTCCGGCAAACGGTTTACGGTCGGCTATTAAGCCGGTCCCGATTCTGAACAAAAGGCGATTCGCCGCGACGATTTTCGTCGTGGGCGGGTCGCCTTTTTTGGCGTTCCCGAGCCGAAAATTTCACAAACGATTAGCTTTGGTGTATAATAAGTAAATATTTTAATTGTTTATTATTAAATTATTTTGTGATTGAATGGTTTTGACTTAAAAACGATCTGGTCTTGGAGGGGAATGGCCATGAGACGAAAGGGGCTTTTCTAATGAAGGATGACCATCAATTAAAAACCGAACTGGCCCGCACGTTCCGGAAGGTTGTCAAAGGAATGTCGTTCCTGTGGAGCCGGCATATCGACAAGTCGCTTTCGATGGCCCAATTTATGGTGCTTCGGCAGCTGCGAGGAGGGCCGAAGAAAGTATCCGATTTGGCCGAGGCGCTGGAGCTGACGTCCGGTGCCATTACCGCCAAGGCCGATAAATTGGTAGAGAAAGGGTATGCTAAGCGGTATCGGGGAGAAGACGACAGACGGGTGGTTTATTTGGAAATTACCGACCGGGGCTTGAGCGAGCTCAAGGCGCTTGGAGAGCAGCAGACGGAGCTGGTCGAATCGTTGTTCGCCGGTTTGTCGGAGGAGGAGATTCGGCAGCATCTCCGTTTCTTTAACCGGATGCTTGATAACATGGAACAATTGGGAGAGGAGTAAAAAGCACGTGGAACATTTATCGTACAAACGCAAAATAACGATTATGATCGCCATCATTGCGGCGATGTTCTTTTCGGCCATTAACCAGACCATCGTCGGAACGGCCTTGCCGCGGATCATTGCCAAGCTCGGCGGGATGGACTACTATACGTGGGTCATCACGATTTATCTGCTTACCTCGACGATCGCGACGGTGCTGGTCGGCAAACTGTCAGACATCTATGGGCGGAAGCCGTTTATTTTAATGGGGATCGTCCTGTTTATGATCGGCGCGTTCATGGCGGGGACGTCCGTCGATATTTTCCAGCTGATCACGTACCGCGGCGTCCAGGGGGTGGGCGCCGGAATCATCATGGCCACGGCCTTTACGGCCGTCGGCGACCTGTTCGCTCCCCGCGAGCGCGGCAAATGGTCGGGGATCATGATGTCGGTGTTCGGGTTCGCAAGTGTCGTCGGCCCGGCGCTTGGCGGCTATATCGTCGATCATTTGGAGTGGCATTGGGTATTTTGGATTTTCCTTCCTCTCGGCATTGTCGCTTTTGTCATGATTCTGACGATGTTCCCGAAGGTGGAGCGCAAGCCGTCGGAATCGATCGACTATTTCGGCTCGCTGTTTCTTACGTTGACGATCGTGCCGATGCTGCTCGCATTCTCGTGGGCTGGCACGAAGTACGCTTGGGGCTCGTCGCAGATTCTCGGTCTGTTCGCCTGTACGGCGGTGGCACTGGTAATTTTCATATGGGTGGAGAGCCGGGTGAAAAGCCCGGTGCTGCCGCTTTCGTTGTTCAAAAACGGGATCGTGACGATCTCGAACGTTATCGGGTTCATTATGAACGCGGGAATGATGGGGGCGCTCATGTATACGCCATTCTTCGTCCAAGGCGTGATGGGGATTTCGCCGACTTATTCGGGCTATGTGACAATGCCGATGTCCATCGGGATGGTCTTGACCAGCGCAATCAGCGGGCAGCTTATCACGAAGACGGGCAAATACAAGCGGATCGCGATTATCGGGATTATCATCATGGTCATCGGGATGATGATCATGCATTACATGAATACGATCTCGGTAACGGTGCTCAGCATGATCGTGTTCGGCTTCGGATTGGGGCTGGGGATGCCGGTCTTTTCCTTGACCGTGCAGAACGCCGTATCGCCGAAGGATCTTGGCGTCGCCACCGCCTCCTCGCAGCTGTTCCGTAACTTGGGCGGCACGATCGGCATTGCCGTGATGGGAACGATCATGTCGACGGGCATGAACAACAAGCTGCAGGAGCTTCTGGCAAGCGGACAGGGCGTCGATTTAAGCAAGCTCGATCCGAAGGTGGCCGAGAAGCTCGCCGCGTTCCACAATCCGCAGATGCTGCTCGATCAGCCGAAGCTGGCGCAGATTCAGGCGGCTCTGCCGCCGGAGCTGCAGACGGTGTTCGGCCGGATGATCGATTCGCTCCGCGAGGCGCTCAGCTATTCGCTGGCCAATGTGTTTTTGGCGGGGGCCGCGCTGCTTGTAGTGGCGCTTGTGCTGACGTTCTTCTTGAAGGAGATTCCGCTGCGTACCGGAAGCCGCGACCCGGCGCAAAAGCCGCAGGAAGCCGCGGAAGCGGACGGCGAGCCGTCGCCCCGCCTTGGCGGAAAGCAGCCGGCTAACGGCTAAAACCTTAACAGGCTTGGACCATGAGAGTGGTCCGGGTCCGTTTTGTTGACAGGGTCATAATAAACACGATGAGCCCCTGCTATTTTCCATAATTTCCCGATTTAATATATAGGGGGAGAAAATTAAAAGCGACCTTAATGGGTCGTTCAGAGTGTTGAGAAACCCCGGAAGTAGAAAATCCTAGATAAAATAGAGGTGGGGTATATCCCGTAAGAGTTTACGTCCGCCTTTGAAACCCGTGAAAATACCGCTAATTCTAATCAAATTCACGGGTTTCAAGAGCGGCTGGAGGGATATACCCCACCGGCGTATGCTCAGGATTTTATACGCGAAGCGGGTTTCTCAACAAGCTCAACGACCTTAATGGGTCGTTTTTTGATATTTTTTAGTTTGAGAGGGAACCAAAAGCAGAGTTCGTGCATAGTACTTGTGAAGGGCGGGATGCGATCAGCGTGGAACCAAACGAACGTACCGAACGAATAGGGCAGTGGATCGAGCAATATGCGAACCGGCTGATCCGCCTTGCCTACACGTACACTCGGACTCAATCGGCAGCTGAAGACTGTGTGCAGGATTCGTTTATAAAAGCGTACCGCTCCATGGATCGGTTTAAGGAAGGGAGCGATCCGTTTCCTTGGCTTGCCAAAATTGTAGTGAACGAGTGCAGAATGAGCTGCAGGCGAACCATGCGCGAGATTGTAATGGACTGGCTGCCTGAACCCGGGTGGATGGACAGTACGGAAGAGACATATCTGCGAAGCGAGAACGAGGAGGCTCTGTACCAAGCGATTCTGGAGCTTCCCGAGCCGATGCGCAATCCGATTATTTTGCTCTATTTTGAGGAGCTAAGCATTGAGCAAATTTCCGATATTTTAGGGCAAAAGACGGGAACGGTCAAATCGAGGCTGGCCCGTGGACGAGAGCGGCTGAAGAAGATGGTGGAGGGAAGGTGAAAGGATGGAGGAAGCTCAAATCAAAGCGGCGAAAGCTCGTTACGAGCAGATCGGAACGGATGTGAATGTATTTAAAGTGCGCGTCATGACCAATATCGCCGAGCAGAACAGCGTGGAGGACAAGCTCACTTTCGCCTCCTCTCGTACCCGTACCTGCCGCAAAGTGGTCTATATGTCTTCGGCTGTTGCCGCGAGTGTCATGATCGTGCTTGCTTCCGGTTATGTTTCTTCCGCCTTGGCGCAAACGCTCAAGCAGGTTCCCTTGCTCGAGTCTGTATTCCGGCTTGCCAAAGGCTGGGGACTGCAAACGGCGGATGAAAGAGGATTGTCCATTCAAGTAGGCCAACGTGTGGAACGCAAAGGCATTGCCGTGACGCTCTCGGAGCTCGTGTACGACGAATCGCAATTATCCATCGGTGTGGTGCAGCATGCGCCCGGAGGGATAAAAGAGATCTATGACTTGGAGGTGTATGTCGACGGCAAGCAAATCGAGTATCCGTTTAGCTCAAACCAAATGGATGTTGAGAAAAGCAAGGATAAGGCGACGGCGATTTATACGCGTGCGTCAGTCGGCCTGCCCGATCAATTCGAGCTGAAATTGAAAATGTTTCTCGACGGCTATGGGATTCCTTGGGAGTTCACCGTTCCTGTTCGTAAATCCGCCGCGGGGAGCAAGGTGGTGACTTCCGAGGTCAGCCAATCGCTTGGCGAGCTGACGACGACCGTCAGAAAAGTGGTGCTGACGCCGACGGAAACGAGCATCGAGGTTGAACTGGCAGCCCCAAGAGAACAAACAGATGATCCCATGTACAAAAGTCTTCTCTCCTCTGTGGAAAGCGGCAAGTTTTATGTGCAGAACGAGAACGGAGTCAAGCTGGAGTACGGCGGAGCCCGCCCGTCCGAGGAACGGCGGCTTCAAGCAGGCAAGGTCGTCATGAGTTATGTGCTGATCTATTCGGCGTTTCGGACGATGCCCCGGACGCTGCTGGTCCGGCCATATATTCCCGAAGAAGCAGGCAGGGAGATTGTTAAAGTGCCGATCACAAAAGCTCCGAGTATGGAGCAGCCTCTTACTCTGGACCAGGGACCGCTTGGCCGAATCGAGATCTACCAGATGGAATATTTGTCCGATAAGACGGTCATTCATTACCGTACGGAGGGACTGGACCCTTATGGTGTCGATTGGTTTTGGCTGGAGGATGCACGTGGCGGCAGCGTGGAGAAAATTGGGGAAAGGCGGGTGCTTGACCCGGATACCTACTCCTTTGTGAAGGAGTTTGCCCCGCTGGAGAGGAGCGAGCCTGTGGTGATTGTCAAAGCGAAGCCTTCCGCCATCCCTCGGTTTATCCCCGAGCTGGACATGAAAATTCATATTCCGTAGCTGCGACAATCCATGGAAAGGAGGCTCCCTTTGTGAGGTGGGACATCGAATGGAAACGAAAAAACATTGTGATCGCCACCGCCATCCTTGCCGGAACGGCCTTGATCATCGGCTGCTGGAATGTTGCCTTGCCTTACGTCAAGCAGAAGCAGCAGCGTCAGGCAGCGGAGGAACGGTCGATTTTTCAAACATATGGCGAGTGGTATATGAAAAGTCTCAGCGAGCAGAAGCTGACAGCCGTTCCCGGCATCAGCGACACCCATGAAGGAGTAACGGTGACGTTATCCGAGCTTTGGTATGACAAGATGAATCTGGAATTTGCCCTCAAGCAGTACGCCCCGGACGGCGTAAAAAAATTCAAGCAAATTCGATTGTCCACGAATACCGGCATTTCCGACAAGCATATTCTGATGAATAATATCGACATCGGTCCTGCCGAATCGGCCCTCATCGCGAGTTGGGGCTCAACCACGATTCGGGAAGACGTGAGAGACCAGCTTCCCGATCAATTCGAGCTGACCGTTCAGGCTATTCTGGAAGGGTCGGACGAGGTATGGCAGATGACCGTTCCGGTTCAGGCCAAGACATCCCTGAATAAACAATTGCCGCTTGCCGTCACGAAACGGCACGGTCAGTTGGAAGCTTCGTACCGAAGCATCAGGACGACTCCGACGTTGACCGAGCTCGTTGTGGTCTTGTCGTATCCGGCGGATCAACCGCTGTATCCGGATGATTTTACTCCGCGTATCCAGTTGATGCTTGAGGATGAGAACGGCATTCCGCTGCGTTACCTGGGGCATGGAGAGTCTGGAGGATCGACGAGGAACGGCAGAACATTTTATGAATACAGGGGGTATTTCGATCCCTTCAAGACGATGCCCGAGTCGGTGATAGTAAGAGCTTTTACACAGAAATGGCAGCGAAGTCAGGAGATGGTCGACTTGCCGATCGAGCATCATCCGACACTGGAGCAGCCGATTATCGTGGATCGCGGGCCGGCTGGAAGCATTCACATTACGGGCATGGAAACTTTGCCGAACGGCACGGATGTGCATTACACGCTGAAGGGGAAGGCGCCCTATACGTTAATGTACGAGCTGGAGCTCGTGGCAGGAGATGGGGCGGTTCTGGGAGCTTTCACGGGAGACCGTCTTCTTAACCCCCAGTCGCTTGCTTTCGTAAATCGCTTTTCCATTCCGCAACCGGATCAGAAGCTGCTGCTTCGTTACCGTAAGGAGCCGCGGAAGATCACGTGGATCCCGGAACTGGATGCGACTCTTCCGATGAAGTGAGCTTAGTTCAAAAAAAAGGAGAAGAACCGATGAATCGAACAAACAGGAAAATAAAGAAAGTTGCTGCCGCATGCCTTGGCGTCCTTTTCTTCGGCGCGCTGATTTTGCCGGGCAAGATGCACGCCGCCACTCCGGCCAAGACGTTGGAAGAGGCCATGAAAGAAATTCAGGCTGCCAAGCCTGTTCCGGTGTATTACGAAGAAACAGAAACGAATGGTCCCAAAATCCGAGTGTCCAAGACATGGTATGACCCGATCGAAGGGAGCTATCGCAGAGAGGACGTTCAGGACGGCAAATTGGAGTTGGTTATCGCTCAGAAAAAGGGGAGTTCTGTCATTTATGATTTCGGTCTAAAGCAGGCATACAAAGATGAGGACAGGCCGCCGTATCCGAGTAGAGAAGCTAGTGTATGGGACGAGCTAACCAACGAGGTTGATACGAATGACCCGAAAATCGATAAGACGACAATCGCGACTTTGAAGGAGCATCTCTTTGTAGGAGAAGAGGAGATCATTGGCCGGCCGACGTATCATTTTCAGCGGTTTTGGACTTTCGATGCCGCGAGCGAAGAATTCCGAAAGGAGTACGATCGCAAAGAAGATTTTTGGTTTGATAAGGAAACGGGAACTTTGCTGAAATCCAGACGGCATGCCCAATCAGCGGATATTACGAAGGAGATCACGAAATTTGAAAAAGTAGCCAAATTCCCGGATCAGGTGTTCGACTTGGCCAAGGTGGAAAAGGGGCTGCTTATGGAGCAGGCTCCCTTGAGCCAACCGGGGATTGCCGCTGCCGGAGAAAGTGGCGTTATCCAGGTGAAGATCAACGGCACGGCTCTTGATTTTGAACAGCCGCCCGTCGTTGTTGAGGGCAATACGCTTGTGCCGCTTCGAGCAATCTTCGAGAAGTTGGGAGCAAGCATCGACTGGAACGAGAAGAACCAATCCGTGCTGGCCAAGAAAGGCCAAACCGAGATTCGTTTGCGAATCGGCAGTAAGCAGGCATCCGTGGGCGATTCGAACAAAACGCTGGAAGTCCCGGCGCAAATCATAAACGGCAGCACGATGGTGCCGGTTCGTTTCGTTAGCGAAGCGCTGGGAGCCAACGTTAAATGGGACGCCGCAGCGCAAACGGTCGTCATTACGACGGGTTAATTTCTCGAATGACATATATGGAATCAGGCAGCCGCCTGATTCCCCTCGGGGTGTCAACCCGGTATCGCGGGCCAGGAGAAGCATCATCTGCACCAGAGTTGAAAGCGAATACATCCGACGTGTTGTAGAAAGGAACGGGCCTGGGCCGCGGAAGCGGTCCTGCCTGTTTTTTTGTTATATAATTTATATGGATGAGCTGAACCTGCAGCTCGTCTATTATCCGGATCACGGGGAGATAGGTATGGGATATAAAAACGGCGACTCGCCCTCAAAGGTTAGAAAGGTAGCTTTCACTGAACTGGCTATAAACGAGCAGCATGATCTTTTATCCAAATCAGGCGACGTTTTTGGAAACAGCGCTAATTTTTCTTTGGCGTATACTTTTAGTATTTACTCTTTATGGGAGGGGAAATTAGATTTAAAAGGCCAAGACGTTTATAGATATTACGTGAATCCCGACCATCGTGATATTATTCAAGGCCACTGCGTGGTAGACACTTTAAACAAGGGAAATAAGGTTAGATTCATTGCCTTGCAAGGGAATACAAGGGCAAAGTTAAGATTGCCCAACGATCATGTTTGGTATGATGCGCTTGAAATTGCCTATGCTGAAAATGCCACGACAACTGTTCCGATCGAATTAAAGTGGGATGTTAAAGGAGCGAACGAGCTTACCCTGTTTCCGTTGAGGCAGGACAACAAAGATTTTTATTCCGGCGGAAATCTTGGAATCATTCGAATGTGTATTCTGAACGAACCCATCGATTTTACCCGCTACCATAATAACATCGTTTTTGACGAACAAGGTGTAAATAGCTCCCCTTCATTATTTCCCATCCCAAGTCTCACGGACCAAGACGGAGCTGAGCCGAAACTGAATATACAAGACGACGCCGTTCGAGTATTAAAGCCGTATAACTCGATAACGTTGAAAGAAATATGCTTTGAAACGAAATTGGATGCTCTCTTGCTAGACGAAGAGGGGAAGGTGGAGATCCTCCAGGCGGGAGTTCGGACGATTCCCAACAAGAAGACAAGAATCGCACTGCCCGATACGCTGCTTGACCGGATTCAAAAGGCTCAAACAAGACATTTCGTCCTATTTCTTAATAATAGAGGTGAAGAACTGCTGACAGATCTAAAGGCATTCGCCGACGGGAAAAATCCGTTTCCCGCTTCCTTCAGTCTAATCCTCGAATTATATAAGGTGCGGGGCGAATAGGACGCTTTATGTGCGGACCGGCGTAAGGCGTGTTTTGGTCCCCGTTGTCGGTGGCGTGTTCGCCCTGAAGCCGAAATCCGGCTGTGCCGTTTACGGTCCCTGGGTCAGCGCCGTCAACAGGCGATGATTGAAGAGCTGAAGCTCATCGTAAAATAAGCCGTGGCCGCTATGCTCGAAGCGCACCAGCGCGGATTGCCGTATCCCCCAGTGCATCGCTTGCGCCAAGGGAAACGGGCAGATACGGTCTTCCACGCCATGGAAGATCCAGGTCGGGACGTGAATTCGCGGCAGATCCGGCCGCAGATCCTCGTCCCGCAAGGAGATCAGTCCTCCCGCAGTTCCGTGGGACGAGGCCTTCAAGCCGAGCGATTGAAACCAGTCTCCGAAGCTGGCGCTTACCGGCTTGGCGAAAAAAATCTTGCCGAAGTCCCTCAGCATCTGCGGCCGGTCCGTATCGTTCGCGGCGAGAAAGCCGTCGACCTCCTGTCTGGCCATGCCCCATGGAAAGTCGTCCCTTCGGGTGAAGACGGGCGCCGCCGCCGCTGCCAGGATGAGCTGCGACACCCGGTGTCCCGCATGGCGGCTCATATAGCGGATGCCGACCGCACCTCCCATCGAGAAGCCGACCAGCTTGACTTGCTCCAGCCGGAGCGCGTCGATGATCATGCGGACATCGTCGGCCAGCCTGTCGTAGCCGTATCCGGTCCAGGGCCGGTCCGATTTGCCGTATCCGCGAAGGTCAGGCTGAATGCACCGGAAGCCGTACTTCGGCAGCTGCGACGTCTGGTACTCGTACATGCGGTGGTCGACCGGCCAGCCGTGGATCAGCAGAACCGGACGGCCGCTTCCGACATCCTCCACGTAAATGTTCACGCCTCGTTCCACTTCGACGAAATAGCCCATAATCGCATCTCCTTCCGAGCGGGTTGCCTGCTCCCTTTAGTTACTTCATCGTATGCCGGAACGGGCGGACTATTCGAGCTTTGTCACAGAGCGCGGGCGGAAGGAAATTTTGTCCACATTATTTTCACAAAATTGCTTCGGGCGCCATAATTTTTTATGATAAAAGAGGACTCCATTGGGTGGTCTAATCCAATACTTAATTGACGAGGGACAGATTATGATCGATAAAATGAAAGCGGCCGGCGAATGGAAAGAGATGTTCCTGCCTTACAAATTTGCGATGGAGCAGTTGAGCACGACTATCCGGCATATTAACGAAGAGGCCATGCACGTCTACAACTACAACCCGATCGAGCATATCAAGACCCGGATCAAATCGCCCGAGAGCATCATTAACAAGCTGCAGCGCAAAGGGCTGCCGATCAGCCTTGTCGCTGCGCGAGATCACTTGAACGATATTATCGGCGTACGGATTATTTGCTCGTTTCTGAGCGACATTTACGATTTGTACGAAATTTTGAACAACCGGCATGATATGAAAATCATCGAATGCAAGGACTACATCCGGAATCCGAAGCCGAACGGGTACCAGAGCCTGCACCTGATCGTCGAGGTTCCGGTGCTGCTCTCCAAGGGCACGCAGCTGGTCAAGGCCGAAATCCAGCTGCGCACGCTGGGGATGGATTTTTGGGCCAGCCTGGAGCATAAAATTTTTTACAAGTACAACAAGGACATCCCGGACCGCCTGAAGCAGGAGCTGCTGTCCGCCGCGCATTTAACCGTCGAGCTGGATGCGAAGATGAAAGCGATCAGCGACGAAATCGGGCACCTGGATTCGCCGTATGCGAGGATTCAGTAATCGGTATGTCAATCGGGACTGCATGGGATGGAGGAAGACAGGACGCCAGGGTCTTGTCTTTCTTTGCGTCAAAGAGAAAGCGCTTATTCACTCGCCGATATTTGCTTTTTCTAGTCATTTCCAGCATAATGGCAGTAGAAAAAAGTTATAGGGAGGTAGCGGCCGCCTGATGAAAGTACTCAAAGAGCTAGGAAACTGGATCGGCGCATTCGCCATTGCTTTTGTGCTCTCGTTAGCGATCGGCATCTTTGTTTTTCAGCCTTACAAGGTGGAAGGGCAGTCCATGGAGCCGACTTTGCGGGACGATCAGCGGATCTACGTTTCGAAATTATCCCATACGTTTTCCTATTTGCCGGACTATGGCGATATCGTCGTGATCGACAGCCGGGTGAACCGGGGACGGACGTTGGCGGACAGTATTCTGGAGCATCCCTTGGTGCAATATGCCAGAGGGAATGCGGACGAGCATATTTTTTATGTCAAAAGAGTCATCGGCAAGCCGGGCGACGTCTTGGAGTTCAAGGAGCATCAAGTGTACCGGAACGGAGAAGCGCTGCAGGAGCCTTACATGAAAGAGGCCATGATTTTTAGCTCGGACCGGAAATGGACGGTTCCCGACAAGCACGTTTTCGTGATGGGCGATAACCGGAACCACAGCAGCGACAGCCGAAACCTTGGCTATATTCCTCTCGATCACGTGATGGGGATTATGAAGTTCCCGTAAGCCGGGGCAGGAGAGCTTTTCCGGGACGGCGGAAAATTTTTTGAAGCGGAGAATCGGCCTTGCTTATGCGGCATTGCCGATTTTGCTTGTCTAATCGTTCTCAAAGGAAGCTATCCCGCTAATAGCGGACCGTGGTCCGGGCTGCATCCTGCAGCTTGGCGGCCATCCGGTAAGTCCCCCGCAGCGGCTTGTACCCTAAATTGCGATTGATCCGGAGAATGGGCGCGTTCATGGAATCGTTGTCCGTGCGAATATACGCGGCATTTCGCTCCTTGGCCAAGAGCACGGCTTTGATTTTCAAGCCCTGCGCAATTTTGCGTCCGCGGTAGGACCGCTTCACTCCCGTATACTCGTGGTACATTCCGTTTGTCTGACGATTGTGAAGCACGTTCGTTACGCCGACATAGTCGTCGCCGTCCGCTGCAATGATCACTCGCTCCGGCGCGTAACCTTCGGGCATAAGGTACCATTTCCGCCATTCCTGAATGTCGGGAACCTCTCCCATATACCCCGGAATGTCTGACAGCGTCTCCTTGTACAGCTCGTACAGCTTCCGCTCGCTCTCCTCGCCGGGCTCGTCCGCCAGCGTCAGGAAACGCACGCCCCCGTTCTCCAGCAGCTTGAGCGTTTCGGCCTCAAGCAGGCGATCCGGGTCAACCCCATCCAGGTTCAGCACCGATTGAAAAGTGTGCCGTTCGATCGCAAACCCCCGGCGCTCGGCAAACTGCAGCGCATCCGGGTGATCGTCCCATACCTCCGTGACGAGGGTAGTCGCCCCGAGCGCGGTTCCCCAATCGATGATATGCCCGAGCAGCAACCGCCCGACTCCTTGCCGGCGGTATTCTTCGGCTGCGATAAGCGTGTTGTTAAGATATCCGTCACCTCTTCTTTAGGTTCGATTATCGTCTATGAAACTTATTATGCAGTGAAGCGGTAAGGCAGGGAATGGAAATTTTGGTTGTAGTGAACTGGCACCAAGTATTTGCTGGATCATCGGCTGATGCCCGGCGGAGTACCGTTTTGCCCCCCAACCGTAGAATCCTCCACCCAATCGAAGTTTTGTTACCTTGCTGCGGATGCGTTCCTTTAGGTACATTGGGATGGTAGAGGGAAATTGACAGGTATAAATTACAGTACGATACAACATAGGGGGGCTAGGGTAGTCGTCAAGTGTGGAACGAAACACTCATTATTTGCTTCGCGTCGGATCTCTTATTTGTGGAGTTCGCGGTGAACGACGGCGGAAGGCGGGACGGCCGATTTGCCGGGTGGCCACAACAGGCGAGCTTCGGCTGAAAAGACGGGCGCCCTTTTTGGTTTGAATACGGATGTCTCCTTTGATAAGATTACAACCAGACATGGATGGTTTGCGCCAAGATAAGGGGAGACCTGCCAATGAAATTGTCCGGTGCGAGACCGGTATCCTATTTGTATACTTACGCCTGTCACGAGGACGAGGCGGAGCTGTGCGCGCTTGAGCTGCGCACACTGCTTGGCGGGGAAGCGCGGGATGGCTGGCTGGAGAGTCCGGAGGACATCGATCCGAGCCGCAGCCCGTTCGTCAAGCTGCGCGTCGATGTGCTGTTCGAGGCCGCCAGCCTGCAGGAACTCGGGGAGCTGGCCGGAACGCTGGAGCTGGCCGGCGGTTCGTTCAAGGCCGTCTTCGTCCAGGCCGGCTGCCGCGCCGCATATGAGGACCAGCGCGCCATGGAGCGGGAACTCGGCGTCCGCATCCGCGGCCGGGCCGATATGCGCCAGCCGGCATGGCTGCTCGGCTTCGCCTGCACCGGCGAAGGGCGCTGGGTGCTCGGCCCCTGCCGGCAGAACGAAGCGGTTTGGCTGAAGCACAGCCATAAACCGCATAATTATTCCACCGCCCTCAGCACGCGGGTCGCCCGGGCGGTAGCCAACCTGGCCGTGCCGCAGCCTGCCGGCCTCCGGGCGGTCGATCCGTGCTGCGGCATCGGCACGGTGCTGATCGAGGCGCTCTCGATGGGGATCGACATCGTCGGCTCCGATATCAATCCGCTTGCGGTCCGCGGCGCCCGCGCGAATCTTGCTCATTTCGGGATGCCGGACGTCGTCCGCGTGGCGGATATCGGGGACGTGAGCGGCCGGTACGATTCCGCCGTCCTCGATCTGCCGTATAACTTGTGCTCGGTCATTTCGCCGGAAGAGCAGCTTCGCCTGCTCGGGAACGTCCGGCGGTTGGCGGAGCGGGCCGTTATCGTCTCCACCGAACCGGTAGAGACGATCGCCGGGCAGGCCGGGTTCGCCGTCCGGGACCGGTGCGTTGTGCGCAAAGGCTCGTTTTCACGGCACATCGTTATATGCCGCTAAGCGCGGACCCGTTCGGGGTCGGCGTTTTTTCTTCTAAGCGCTATTCGGAAGGTTTGCCCGTTTTTTCCGGGAACCCGGACCGCCGCCGCTTCGTATGTAGGAGCAAGCGGCCTCCCAAGGGAAGAAGGCACATGAAGACTCGGACGGGTGGAGGAGCATCGATGTTAAATTATCTTAAAGGAATCAGGCAAGCTTGGATCGATTACCCCGAGCCGGAAGGGCGTCTTCTGGGGGGAACCTACGAAATCGTCCGCGCGCTCGGCAGCGGCAGCTACGGGCTGGCATACCGGTGCCGCGATACCCGAACCGGCGAACAGGTGGTGGTCAAGCAGTCCAAGCCGAGCAAGGGGCCGCTGGCCGAGCGGCTGCTGGAGCGGGAGACGGAGCTGCTGAGCGGGCTGAAGCACCCGGGCATTCCCGGCTTCCGGGACTCGTTCCGGCATAAGAACCGGCTGTGCATCGCGATCGATCTGATCGAAGGGCACACGATCGAGGACTTGCTGTTCGAGCAGGAACGGCCGTTTTCGGAGCTCGAAAGCCTGCGGTGGATCGCCAAGCTGATGGAGATTGTCGGCTTCGTGCACGCCCGGGGCATCGTCCATCTCGACATCCGCATTCCTAACGTGATTCTCCGGGGGGAGAGCCTCTACTTGATTGATTTCGGGTTGGCGAAGCGGATCGGCGAAGAAGCGGAGGAGCCGTATGCGGACGAGGAGCTCAGAAAGCGAAGAACGCCCGAGGTGCAGAGCGATTTGTATGCGGTGGGGCATCTGCTGTTGTTTCTGCTGTATTCGTCGTATCAAGAGCGTCCCGGGCAGCCGCCGGCCGACTGGCAGGAGGAGCTTGACCTTTCCGGCGACGTCAAGCAAATGATAAGGCGGCTCCTGCAAGCGGAGCCGCCTTATGCGGATACGGAATCGTTTCGATTGGAATTGGAAAACACGCTGCAGCGGCTGCAAAGCAACGCAGACGCAAATCAGGAGCTGGAATAACGCCGGTATTTGTTCTTGTAATAGCCATGGCCGTGTCCGGAGTGGTGACGGTGGTCTGACGACGAGTAACGCCGCGGCTGGACGAACCGGTGCGAGCTGCTTCCGTGCCGGTAATGACCCGGCTTGGAATGCGTGACGGAGTGAATGATTTTTTTCAGCAAATGTTTAAGCATCGCGAATTCCCTCCCGTTTCGTGAGTAATAGGTAGTACGGGCAAACGACAGGGAGGTTTCAAGACCGGCTGAGGCGGCAGCGAAAAAAAACGCAGCATCAAGCGGCGCCGCTTTTCGGGTAACGTCGGTTCGGCTTCACCAAAGAAGGCAGGGCAAGCATGGACTTCTTTCAAGAAGGCGGTTCATGCTTGTTTTATTTGATCGGTAGTTATAATAAAATAAATTAAGAACGTATGTTCCTATTAAGCGAAGGGGATGATTCGAAAATGACCTATCCAAATGATGAGCTGACATTTACAGCTTGGTGTTCCATGGGGGTATCATTCAGTACGCCTAAGCCCAAGGTAAACTATGCGGAACCGGCAGCGCCGCCGCGCCTACCGGTTCCTGTAATGGCTGGGGGATAAGCCCTTCATTTTCTTGAACATGCGTGAAAACAACAGCTGATCCTTATAGCCGACCGAATAGGCGATCTGGCCGATCGACAGCGCGCCGTTGCTCATCAGCTCGCAAGCCTTGTCCATACGATACCGGAGGAGGAAGTGCTGAGGCGATACGCCAAGCGCTTCTTTGAACAGCCGGGACAAGTATTTCCGGCCGAGACCGATCGATTGGGCCAGCTCTTCTATCGTAAAATTCCTCGAATAGTTCGTTTCGATAAATTCCAGCGCTTGTTTGACATACCTGTCCCGCATCGGAGCAAAACCTTCCGGCGGCATGTCCTCTTCCCCGCAAGCCTCGTCGGTCAGTGCGGCCAAAAAATCATACAGCGCGCCAAGCAGCTTCATATCCCGGCTCGGGGATCTCCGGCCGGCCTCGAACATGCGCTGCAGGCAGCCTTCGATAACCTCCGGCCTGCGGCACTCGAAGACCGGCTGCTCCGGACTGAGGCGGGCTCGCCGCAAATAATGCTTCGCCTGCACCCCGTTAAAGGCCGCCCAAGAATACGTCCAAGGCTCATCGAGGTCCGCCTGATAGGACGATACCGTGTCCGGAGAGACAAGAAAGCCGCATCCTGCCGACAGCTCGTAGGTTTGCCAGGGAGTCCGGTATACGCCGCGTCCGCGATGAATGTAATGAATTTTATAATGGTCTTTCAGACCAGGTCCCCAGGAATGTCCGGGAGCGCAGTCTTCCATCCCGCAGTAATACAGCTTCAAGTCCATACCCGCCTCGTGCGGTCCGGGCCTGTGAACGTACTTGAAAGAACTCACGATCGCCACCTCCGCTCCGTAACTCGCTTCTCCGTAAAAAGGTTAAGTGACATTATACTATATTTTATCCAACATGCTGACATACGATTTTCGAACGGGGCGCGTTACAATGAAACAAACAGTGCAGGTTAAATCACCTTAATCGGGAGGAGCTGCGAAGATGTCCTATTTACCGAACGGCGACCGGTATGACACGATGAAATATAACCGGCTCGGAGCCAGCGGGCTCAAGCTGCCGGCCGTCTCTTTGGGCTTGTGGCACAATTTTGGCGGCGGCGACATCTATGAGAACGGCAGGGCTATGGTCCGGCGCGCATTTGATCTGGGCATCACCCACTTCGATTTGGCCAACAACTACGGACCGCCTCCGGGATCGGCAGAGGAAACGTTCGGCAAAATACTCCACTCCGATCTCCGAAACTATCGCGACGAGCTGGTTATTTCGACGAAAGCGGGCTATTATATGTGGCCGGGGCCTTATGGCGAATGGGGCTCCCGCAAAAATATGATCGCGAGTCTCGACCAGAGCCTCAAGCGGATGAAGCTGGACTATGTCGATATATATTATCACCACCGTCCGGACCCGGACACGCCGCTTGAGGAAACGATGGGCGCGCTCGACCACCTCGTCCGCCAAGGGAAAGCGCTCTATGTCGGCATCTCGAATTACCGCGCCGACCGGGCGGAGCAGGCGATCGCCATGCTGAAGTCGCTCGGCACGCCGTGCGTCATTCATCAGCCGCGCTATTCCATGCTGGACCGCCGGGTCGAAGACGGCTTGCTGGATTTGCTGGAGCGGGAAGGCGTCGGCAGCATCGCTTATTCGCCGCTTTACAAAGGCATTTTGACGGACCGTTATTTGAACGGAATCCCGGCAGATTCCCGTGCGGCCGGCTCGAGCGTCTTCCTGAAGCCGGAGGAACTGACGGACGATGTGATGGACAAGGTGCGCAAGCTGAACGACATCGCCCGGGAGCGCGGCCAGAAGCTGTCGCAGATGGCGATATCGTGGGTGCTCCGCGGCGGCCGGGTGACCTCCGCTCTCATCGGAGCGAGCAAGGTAAGCCAGCTCGAGGATGCCGTAGGCGCGGTAAGCAAGCTCGAATTCAGCAGCGACGAGCTGGAGCGGATCGAAGCCGTGCTCGGCTGCAAGTGAAAAAGGACAACGAATGGGCCGGGCTGTATCATGATTTTGACAACGAGTGGCGGCTGTACAAAACAAAAAAAATGGCGGCCCCCGGACTCGTAAGTGTTAACATTTTGTAAATCGGGGTAATAAGAAAGAGCAGGCAAACTCTACGGAGCGAGCCCTGCTCTTTTTGTCGATAACTAGGGATAAAGGCCTGAGCAGAAAGGACCAATTTCTCCCTTTCATCTTAATTTCATTTTTCTTTAATATTTAACCTTTACAATATGTTAAAAATGGATTCCGCAATAAGTAGGATATGCGGGCTGATAGGAGTGTGAGAAACGATGCGTTCCTTGGTCGTCCAAGGACAGCCAAAGTCATCACGGTCAAAGCTTGCCCGCATGGGATGGAACAGCTTCATCGTTGCCGCAATGATTGGAATTCCCCTGCTTCTCGTATTCGGCATGGAGTTGATAGGACGGGGAACCGTACATGAGACCTGGACTTGGCTAACTGCCGATTGGAAGCTGTTCGGATTGAATGCTTTGATTGTATTTCTGGTGTTTGCGCTGATTTATTGTATTATCGGATCGCTGGTGCTGTCCGCCGGCATCAGCGCCCTTCTGCTTTCTATTGTGTCGCTGATCAGTTATTTCAAGGTCAAGCTGATCGGCGAGCCCTTCTTTCCATGGGATATTTTCCTGAACAAGGAGAGCATGAACATCCTGCCGCTGGTCACGACTCGCACCGCCCTTGTGCGGATCGGGCTGGTCTTCGCCGTTGTGGCCGTGATTTTCCTGCTCCGCCTATGGGTGCCGCGGCTCGCGCTGCGGCCTCTAACCCGGGTGATCCTCGGCGCGCTGTGCGTCTTTGCTTTATACAGCTTCGGCGTGCGGGCCGCGTGGACCGGAACGCTGCTGGACCGGGCGGGAGTGAATGAGATCGTCTGGAACCAGCAGGAAAACTATGGTACGAACGGATTGTCCTTGGCGTTCGCCATGAACGTAAAAAATACGATCGTACCGAAGCCGCCGGGCTACAGTGAGCCTACAATGGCCAGTTTGGCCGAAAGCCTTAACGAAATGGTCGGCACGTCGACGGCAAACGCCGCGAGCGGAGTGAAGCCGAACGTCATTTTTATTATGAACGAAGCGTTCTGGGACCCGACCCTGCTGCCGAACGTCACCTTCAGCGAAGACCCGGTGCCTACGGTTCACCGGCTTCAGCAGGAGAGCACGTCGGGCTATCTCCTGTCGCCGCAGTTCGGCGGGGGCACAAGCAATGTGGAATTTGAGGTGCTGACCGGGCAGTCCATGAGCTTTCTGCCGGCGGGCTCGGTCCCGTATCAGCAGTACATCAGCAAGCCGATTCCGAGCATGGCCAGCTATTTCAAGGGCCTCGGCTACAAAAGCGCGGCCATCCATTCGTACGAAGGCTGGTTCTGGAACCGCGAGGCCGTCTACAAGCATATGGGCTTCGACAGCTTCCTGAGCAAGGACGGCTTCCGGAATCCCGAGTACCGGGGTGATTTCATCGCGGACGACGAGGTGTCCAGGAGCATTATCAAGGAAGTGGAGGCCAATGACAACCCGACGTTCATCTATGCGGTTACGATGCAAAATCACGGCCCTTACGACGATCATCGTTACGGCAGCGACAATCCAGTCAAAGTTCAAGGCGCACTTGACGATACGGCCCGCGATACGCTGGAAACGTACGTGCACGGCGCCCGCGATGCGGACCGCAGCCTGCAGCTGTTGATCGATCATTTCGAAAAGTCCGGCGAGCCGACGGTGATCGTGTTCTATGGGGACCATCTGCCGATGCTGGGGTATGATTACGACGTGTATGTGCAGTCCGGGTTTATTCATACGGCGAAATCGGACCAATGGTCGCTTGAGGAGCTGAAACGGATGCACAGCGTGCCTTTTGTCATGTGGTCCAACTTAGACCTGCCGCAGGAGGAGGTGCCGGTGCTGAGCAACTCGTTCCTGAGCGCTTACGTGCTGGACCGGCTGCAGATGGAGAAACCTGCCGCTCTGGCGTACAATGCCGAGCTGTCCAAAAAGACGCCGGGCCTGCTGCGCAATCTCGTCATCGATTCGGACGGACAAATGTATTCGTCGGTTCCGGCTTCCGCCGCTGCCGATGTGGAGAAATACCGGGAGCTTCAATATGACGAAATGTTCGGGAAGCAGTATCTCGCCAAATATACCGGAGCCCCTTCGGCCGCTTCGACGGCAAATCCGGAAGAAGGAGGAACCGGACCGGGCACCGAAGGGCATTAGCGCCGCAAGACAAAGCCGCAAGACGCGACAGGAGTTTTCCCGGCAATAACGAACTGACGGTTGGACAAAGGTCCAGCCGTCTTTTTGCGCTTTTTTTGCTTTGGCGGGCAAATGGCCGCTTTTTCGCGCATACAATATAGAATCAATGCCGAAAGCGGGTGGCTTCTTGTGACGACGCCGGCGATTAATATTTTTTATATCAAAATCAACAGCATCTCGAATAACGGCTCCTTCAGCATCGGGGATACGTTCCACCACGGCCATTCGGTTCATTCCAAGGCGCAGGGGACCCATGCGTCCTTCGGAGACGGGGCCCCGTCCAGGTCGCAGATGCGCAACGTTTATATCGATCCCGATTTGAATGACCAAGGGGAGCTTACGCTCTCCTCCAAATGATGCGTATGCTTTACGCTTTACCAGCGGGCTTGCAAACTGAAGGAGGCGCCTAGGATGCCCAACATTATTAATGTCTTTAACATTAAGACGAACGGATTGTCCAAAAACGCGAACATCGATTTCGGGACAACGGTGCAGAACGGCCATACGGTCAACTTGAAAGTCGTCGGCGCCAATTTTGCCAACGGGGACCTTTCTCCCGTTTCCTCGTTGATGCTCAATGCTACGGCGGATCCGGATCTTGCGGATCAATCTCAGGCTGCGTTCGGCAGCCCGACTGCGCCGGTGACGAATACCATCTAGCATACGGCGGCATGCGAGAGCGGAGAGCCAAAAGCATTAACGGCCGTTAGGGGGCTTCGGGGTTATGGATATGGATAAACTGAAGCAATGGATGGAGCTGGCGCAGAAGCTGGAAAAAGGGGATTTTTGGAAATCGATATTCGATACCGGGGATGAACCGGCCTCTGGAGGCATGGAAGCCAGCAAGCCAAGCCGTTATCCGGCGTATGATCTTTACGAACGGGAGGAAGAAAATTGGGTCGTACTGGAGCTCCCCGGGCTGTCCAAGGACGATGTAGAGCTGACGCTGTCCGGGAACGAGCTGACAGTGAGGGGCATTGCAAAGCCGCCGCTAAATAACGCCGTTCCGCTTCATAAGGAACGTTTTTCCGGCCCGTTCGAACGGACGGTCCCGCTACCGCAGCTTGGTGAGCAGTCCCCGGTTCATGCCCGCTTCGAACGGGGACTGCTGATTCTCAACTATGAAAGAATGCGGCGTAAAGAAGAGCAAATCCAGATCGAATAACTTGATTTTCAAAAAAAAGTGGGGATACGATGAACTGGAAATCATTTTTCGGGACGACGCCCAATTCCAACGCACCCCCGCAGCAGGTCGGCAAACAGGAAGAGGCGCAGCGCTTAAGCGCATTGGAGGAGCGGCTCAACCGGATGGCGGAAAAGCTGGATGAACGGCAGACTCAGCCCGCCATCGTGATCCAATCGTTATGTATCGAGAAGGTGGTTGTCGAGCATATCGATTTGAACAACAACCTCGGACAGTTGGGCATCCGGGAGCTGAGCGGCAAGCTGAATATCGGGGCGGCATATACATACGGCAAGGAAGCGCAGGCGGACAAGAGCGGGAACGGCACAGGTCAGCCCGCGTCGGAAGGCGATTTTGCGATGGATAACAAACCCGGGGGGAACAGCACACCGGCCAAGGAGACCGGATCTGCCTCCGCTTCTCCGGGAAGCGATATGCGCCATAGCGGTCCCCGCATCCGTTTTGGCAGCCGGACGTAGGACAAGCCCGCACGGTGCCCCTTTTCCTTTATAAAAGGAATATGCTACAATTTGCTCAACAACCTATGATGTTATTTTTTGTGACACAGGAAAGCAGAGCAGCGGGGGGAACCATATGGACTTGCGTAAACTGCGTTTGGACGAACCGGTCGCCGGAACGTTCAGCGAAGAACGGGATGAATACGAGCGGGATTATGCGCGGCTTATCCAATCCCCGGCTTTTCGGCGGCTGCAGGGCAAATCGCAGGTGTTCGGCGCCGGGTCCGGAGATTATTACCGGACGAGACTGACGCATTCGATCGAGGTGTCGCAAATTGCCCGCGAGACGGCGCGGAGGCTTGGCGAGCACTATGAATTTTTGCGGCGCCGGGAGCACCCCGGCTTGATGATGGACCCGGCGGTTGTGGAGTGCGCCTCGCTCGCGCACGATCTCGGGCACCCGCCGTTCGGGCATAAAGGGGAAGAGGTGCTGAACCGGCTGCTTGCCGAAGAGCATGGCCTGGCTTACGAAGGCAACGCGCAAAATTTCCGCCTGCTGATGTTTCTGGAGAAGCGAGCCGGAAGCGGCAGCGGCTTGGACTTGACGGCGGCGGTGCTGCTCGGGATTAATAAATACCCGTATAATCTGGATACGCCGGGACGGATTAAGGGCGTATATCCGATGGAATGGGAAGGCATCGGCTATCTTCGGGACAAGTGGAACATGCCGTCCGGCTGCTCGACGCTGGAGGCGCAGCTGATGGATTTGAGCGACGACATCGCGTATTCCACCCATGATATCGAGGACGGCATCCGCGCAGGCAAAATTCAGATGAACCGGACATTTTTCGAGGACGACCGGCTGACTATGCATCTCGTGGAAGAGATCGAGAGCGATCAGGGAAACCTGGAGGTCGGCTGGGATCAGGTCGATATCAAGGCGATGGTCAAGCGCGTGCTGGCTTCGTATCTGGAGCAGTGGGAGGAGATCTACGCCGAGTGCGATAACGAGGCGTCGCGGACCCGCAGAGAGATGAAGGCCCGCTGGGTGAGCGCTTTTGCCGGACGGGTGGGCATTATCGACGACCCGAACAAAGGGTGGAAGCGGGTCACGTTCGTTCGCGACGGACAGCAGGATTTGGAGCTGCTGCGGACGATGGAAATTTTGAAAAAGCTGGCTTGGGTGACGCTGGTCAAAGATTTCCGCGTCCAGCGGCTCCAGAAGCGCAGCGAAATTATGATCCGGCGGCTGTGGGACAGCTTCAAGGTGCCCGAGGAAGGGCGTCTGATCATCCCGCCCGATTGGATCGAAAATTATGAACGGCACAAAAACCGCTGGACGTGGCCGCGTTTTGTGGCCGACTATCTTTCCGGCATGACGGACGCTTACGCGGAGAAGGTGTACGCCGAGCTGTTCGCGAGCAAATCCGGCTCGATCTACGAGATGGATTAAGGTTTTTGGGGTCTGATCCTTGCCCTCCCCGGCATATACTGGGAGCGAGCGCTATATCGCATCTCTGACGAGGAGGTGACCGGGCCCCATGATCGTTATTGCGGATGGCCAAACATCGGTCGATATATCCGGCTGGGAACCGCCCGAGAGGGACATCTACGAGGAAAAGCACAGGAGCCCCACGACGTATCAATATGACTCGGAAGGAGCGCTGCGCTTCGAGCTCAGGCTGCGGACGGCGATTGTCCAAGCGGCCAGAGATATGCAGAACAGCGCGGCGTCGTTCGCATCCTTCAAAAAATCGCGCTGCAACGCGGCCTATTGGACCCGTACGGAGGCTGGCGGATTTAAGATGAGGCAGGATGTGCCGCCTGCCGCAGCGATCCGCGACATATTCTCGAACGGGCGGGCCTATGCGTTCGAATGCGCTACCGCCATCATTATCGTGCTGTACAAAGCGGTGCTGGAGACGATCGGAGACCTGAAGTTCAACCGCCTGTTCACCGACCTGTATTTGTATTCATGGGAAGTAGACAGCGACCTGAGGCTGATAACGATTGCCGAGAAAATGCCGACGTATTCGGGCGACATCCTGTATTTCAAAAACCCCGACGTCGATCCGCAATGGATGGAGTGGCAGGGGGAGAACGTGGTGAAGCTCGGACACGATAACTATTTCGGCCATGGGATCGGCATCATGAATGCCGCGGGTATCATTGCCAAGCTCAATAAGCATCGCAAGCCCGGCAGCACCGTATCCGCCTATTTAATGGACCAGGTAACCTATCCGAATTTCGTTTATTTGTACGAGGCGGCATCTTCGCGCTTTCCGATTTCCCAAGCGGCGCTGGCTTGGTTGCCGCCGGAAGCCTACGGCCGGGTTGTCGTCAAAATCGGCGGCAGAACCGCTATTTACGCTTGAGGCACGATAATCAAGGGATCTTTCGATCCGCGAAACCGTTCCCTCCGGAAGGAGCGAGGAATCGCGCACGAAAGATCCGTTTTTTATAAAAAGGGGGATAAACGGCAGTACCCGGCCCGGACTGTCTCAATCAGACATTCCTGACCGGGTGTGTCAAGTTTTTGTGAGCTCTTTTGCAAACCGGACCGTCTCGTATGGTCAATGACCGTACATTTGACGGATGGTTTCCGCCAGCCGGAGGAGGTCTGCGCGCAGCTCTTCCGGCTCCAGCACCTGCAATCCGCCGCCGTATCCCGGGATAAGGCGCAGAGCGTACTCCGGCGTTTGGAAATCGGCGGTAAGCTCGGTCATGCCGTCGACAGCCGGGCGGGCTTCGCGGATTTTGACGAAGTGCTCCTCCTGCAGGAGAACAAGAGAGGAGGCATCCGCTTTTAGCTTCACGAGATAGCTGGGCAGCCGGGACTTGAAGTCGGCTGTCGATTGCTCCCAATAACGGGCCAGGTCGAAGTCCGCCGGCCGTTCGAACCGCTCGGACCGGATAACGGCTCTGTGGATCCGCGAGACCCGATACGTGCGCATCTGCCCGTCTACGATCCCGATCAAGTACCATGTATTTCCTTTGACGACCAGCCCGAGCGGGCCGACCTCACGTTCGACGACCTGATCGCCCCGTCCGTAGCGAACGGCAAGCAGCCGTTCCTCCCATATCGCCTCCTGCACGACGGGCAGGCACGCTACTTCCTCCACAGGCCCATACCATCCGGCTCCATCGACATGAATGCGTTGGCGGACGGCCTCCGCATCCCGCCGCAGGGAAGGGGGCAGAGCGGTAAGCAGCTTCAACAAGGCTGCTTCAAAAGCTTCGCGCCAGCCCAGATCGCGCATTATGCCGGAAGCGTGGGCAAGCAGGAGGGAGCGGATCTCGTCGATTTTGAGTTCCGTGAGCTGGGAGCGGTAACCTTCCGGCAGCACCCAGCCGCCGCCCGAACCGCGCTCGGCATAGAGCGGAATCCCGGAAGCGCTGAGCGCTTCCATGTCGCGGAAGATGGTTCGCTCCGATACCTCCAGCTGCTCGGCCAGTTCCCGCGAGGTGATCCGGCCGCGGTTCTGAAGCAGCAATAAAATCGATAACAGCCGGTCCGCACGCATGACAATCGCTCCTTGTACGCATAAATTTTTTTGTTCCGCTTTTTCGTGGTAATTTCATTTTATCACAGCAATATGACAAGGATTGACATATTCGAATCGGTAGAATGAAAGCGTAAGACGATGACATGCTTGACGATCCGGCGGATCGAGAACCGCTTGGCAGGTGCCTCGGGAATGGCCGGCGGAGCGCCGTCGCCGGACGGCTAAAGAAATCGGAGGAATGGACGTATGAAACCATTGGAAGGACAGATCGCCGTTGTCGCCGGAGCGACAAGAGGAGCGGGCCGCGGCATCGCCGAAATGCTGGGGGAAGCGGGAGCGACGGTCTATGTGACCGGCCGCAGCTCGCGGGGGCAGCTCTCGGATATGGGGCGGACGGAAACGATCGAGGAGACGGCGGAGCTGGTGACGGCCCGGGGCGGCCGCGGCATTCCGGTACGCGTGGACCATACGGTGGAGGAAGAGGTCCGGGCGTTGTTCGAACGGGTGCGAAGCGAGCAGAACGGCAGACTCGATCTGCTCGTCAACGACGTGTGGGGCGGAGACTCGCTGATGGAATGGGGCAAGACGTTCTGGGAACAGCCGGTTGCCCAGGGGCTGCTGATGCAGCGGCGGGCGGTGCATTCGCACATGATCACCAGCTATTACGGCGCGCCTCTGCTTGTGGCGAACAAGCGGGGGCTCATCGTGGAAATTACGGATGGCTGGGATTACCGATACCGCGGAAACCTGTACTACAGCTTGGCCAAAATATCGGCCATCCATTTGGCCGAGGCGATGGCCGAAGAGCTGCGTCCGCATCATGTGGCGGCCGTGGCGGTCACGCCGGGATTTCTGCGTTCGGAAGCGATGCTCGATCATTTCGGCGTGACGAAGGATAACTGGCGGGATGCCACGGAGAAGGACCCGCACTTTATCATGTCGGAGACGCCGTTCTATGTCGGGCGGGCGGTTGCCGCACTGGCCGCCGACCCGCGCATCATGGACAAATCCGGGCAAGCGCTCACAAGCTGGGGACTCTCCGACGAGTATGGCTTCACGGACGAAGACGGGAGCAGGCCGCACTGGGGCAATTATGCGGCGGAGCAAGGCTTTTACGCCGAGTGATCTATGGCTGTGCAGGGTGCGGGAAGCGTCGTGACCGGAAACGGACAAATGTCAAAAAGGGCTGGGGGAGGTGATCCCCGCAGTCCCTTTTTGGCGTTGCCGCGTCAGGAGGTGATGAACGAGCCTCCGTTCACATGCAGCGTCTCGCCGGTGACGTACCTCGAATCGTCGCTTGCGAGATATACGTAGGCCGGCGCCAGCTCGAACGGCTGGGCGGCCCGGCCCATCGGCGTATCCGTACCGAACGTTTTTACCTGCTCGGCGGGGAAGCTGGAGACCGTCAGCGGGGTCCAGACGGGACCCGGGGCGACGGCGTTCACCCGGATGCCTTGCTCGACCAGCGAGAGAGCCAGCGACCGGGTAAAGGTGACAATCGCTCCTTTGGTGGACGAATAGTCGATCAATTGCCGGTTGCCGCGGTAAGCGGTGACCGAAGCCGTATTGACGATGGAGCCGCCCGCCTTCATATAAGGCAGGGCTGCTTGCGTAACGAAAAAGAACGAGAATATATTCGTTCGAAACGTCTCGAGAAGCTGCTCCTCCGAAATATCCAGGATGCTCCATTGCGGGTACTGGACCCCCAGATTGTTGACCAGCACGTCCAGCTTGCCGAATGCGGCAAGCGTTTGCGCGACGATACCCGCGCAAGAAGCTTTATCCCGCAGGTCTGCCGGGATAGCCAGGCAGCGGCGGCCAAGCTGCTCGATATACTGCTTTGTTTCGGTTGCGTCCGGATGCTCGTATAAGTAAGCGATGGCTACGTCGGCTCCTTCTTTGGCAAAAGCGACGGCGGTCGCGCGTCCGATGCCGCTGTCTCCCCCCGTAATCAGGGCTGCCTTGTCCAGAAGCTTACCGCTGCCGACATAGGCGGGATTGTCGTAGATCGGCCGCGGCTTCATCAAATATTCCAGTCCGGGCTGCCGCTCTTGATGCTGGGGCGGGAACGCAATCGGCTTTTCGCGGCATTCCGTCTCCATCGCATAGTAAGGATATTCAGGGTAGGGCTTCATAAGGAACCTCCGATCACCCGTAAACATGGGCTTTTGCTGATAATGTATTCCCGTTGGGCGCTATGGGTGCCGACTCGGCAATGGGTTCGGGCCCCCTGCGGACTTAAGAAAGTTTTAAGCTTGAGGATGAGATTTCTTCAGATTTATCGTTTAATATATAGAGTAGAAGAGCAAACAAAGAACAGTTAACGGGGGGCTACTTATGTTGACGAACGGCGAGATCCCCGCGGCTGCGCGCGTTTTGGTGCTCTCCGGAGACTTGGGCGACGGTCACCGGCAAGCGGCGCGGGCGCTGGCGGAAACATGTGGTGAAGGCTTGGCGGAGCGTGTCCGGGCCGAGGTGATCGATTTTATGCAGGAAGTGTATCCGTATCTTCATCCGATGGTGAAGTACTGCTTTATGAAGGGCGTCGAGAAAGTGCCGTCGGTGTACGGCTATTTATATCGCAAAACAAGACGGAAAGAAGCGATGCCGATTCCGTTCAAAACGTTTTTGAGCTTGGGGCTGTCCCGGTTCCTGACGCTTTTGGAGGAGAAGAGGCCGGATATTATCGTCTGCACGTTCCCGCTGGCTGCAGCGGCCGTGTCGCTGCTTAAAGAAAAGGGCGCGGTTTCCACCCCGCTTGTTACGGTTATTACAGACCATACCGACCATAGCCTGTGGCTGCAGCCGCATACGGATTTGTATCTGGTCGGGTCCGAACAGGTAGCGGCGGCACTGAGCTTGCACGGCGTGGCGCCTTCCCGCGTACGGGTGACCGGCATACCGGTACGCAGCCGTTTTTCCGAACCGTTTGACCGGGTCCGGCTGTGCCAGTCGTTCGGTCTCGATCCGCAGCGCCCGGTCGTGCTTGTCATGGGCGGCGGAAGCGGCATGCTGGACGAAAGCGTCCGTACGCTGATCCGTTCCGCGTCTTTGCTGGAGCGGCTGCAGCTGGTCGTCATCTGCGGAAGCAATGAGGCCGTGCGGGAAGAGCTGGAGGCGGAGCTGCGGGAGCATCCGACGAACCGCGTAATCGTCAAAGGATTCGTAGAAGAAATTCACGAATGGATGGCGGTCGCCGATTTGCTGGTCACCAAGCCCGGGGGACTGACGACGGCGGAGGCGGTCGCCATGGGCCTGCCGATGCTGCTGTACAAGCCGATTCCCGGCCAAGAGGAAGACAACGCCGCGGTGCTGGAGAAGGCCGGCGTCGCCATCCGGGCGACAGCCTCCCGGGCGCTGCAGGATCAGCTGCTGGAGCTTGCGGACAACCGGCTTGCGCTGGCGGCGATGAAGGGAAGGGCGCGGCAGTTTCGCCGCCAGCGTCCGACGGAGCAGGCATGGAATGCAATTATGCATCTTCAGCAGACGTCTTCTTCCCTGCGGAGAGGGTGGCAGACGACGGCCTCGATTCGCGAGGCGCGGTAAGACGGCGAGGCTGGATCTGGCGTCGCCAGGCAAAAGAAGGCCGTTCATTCCTGAAGGATGAGCGGCCTTTGGCTTTTGAATATGAGAGAAAGCGCACGCAAAAAACGCCCCCTCGGCAGGGACGTGGAATTATTCCGGATGATCGGTCGGCCCGGAAAATAAGCGTTTCTCCGAGGTTCGTTTCCTTCTTTCGTCAGGTTTTTTACACTGTCGCCGGGCTCAGGCTCCTCTGCCTTTAACGATACTTTTGGGCAAGCCTGTGCTCTTTCCGCGGGCCATGCTAAAAAAAGGGTTCATTCCTTCGCGAAACATGCAGAACTGGTTTCTTCCCGATAATTTGGCACGGTACATGGCCGCATCCGCATTTTTAAGCATGCCGGTACAGCTCGATCCGGGAACGGAGCCGAGGCAGATGCCGATGCTGCCGGATACATGGAGCACCTTTCCGGATAGGCGGTAAGGTTCCTTGATCGTTTCGAGCATATCGCAAGCTAATTTTTTGGAGGATGCCTCGCTGCTCTGAAGAGCGACCAGCAGAAATTCATCCCCTCCGAGCCGGAAGATATAACGGTGCTTGTTCTGGAACGTTTTTAAACGTTGGCCCACTTCCCCAATCAACAAATCTCCGGTGTCGTGTCCGAACGTATCGTTGACGAACTTAAACTCGTCCAAGTCCAAAAACAAGAATGCCGCATTCCGGTTTACGGTGTTTTTCTCAGCGTAACGGTCCCAAGCGTTCCGATTGAGCAAACCGCTCAAGGGATCGGTATACGCCAGCTTCTCGAGTGCTTGCCGTTGAAGGCGCATAGCCCGCCAAACGACGATATACACAAGACACATCGCGGCCAGAACGCCGAACAGCAAAAACAAATCTACCGGGCGCAGAACGGAGTGGACAAGGTAGGCTCTGTCGTCGTCCGGAGCGATGGCGGCTTCGCTGCCCGTTATATACATCGTTGCCATCCCGATCATCGTGAGCAAGCCGCCGCCCGCCAATTGAATGCGGCTTTTGTTTCCGAACAGAGCCAGATGAAAGATAAGGAACGTCGTCATGATGCCGGCAAGTAAAGAAATCAAGGTTAAGGTAGTATCATAACGCACATTGTCGTCCCAATGAAATGCGAGCACGGCCAAATGCGCGGACCACACGCTCCCCGTGACGAACGACGCCGCCGCGAACCAGCGGTTTCTGAATCGTCCGAGGACGTGCGACAAATGGAACACGATACAACAACTCCTTTTTTAACTGATTATCCGTCCTATAATAACAAATAAATCTGAACAAAATCTATACAAGTACCTTACCGGCTTCCCCTCGTTACACGAAACTTTCCAGTAAGGCATCATCCCAAGCATGACCGGCCTGACCGAAGAGGAATCAAAGGTTGAAGGAGGCAAAAGGGATATCGGGGGGACAGGCCCCGGGCCGTTCATTTCGCTGGAGCTGACGAAGCTGCCGGACGGCTGCCTGACGCTGCGGAGCGAGGAAAGAAAAGGAAAAGACTTTACGCTGTATTTGCCGGTTTCAAGGTAAAAACTATAAACGCCGCAGTGCTGATCCGATTCGTGATTTTTTGTACGATACTTTACAAAAGTAAGTTGGTTGCGTTATGATACTAAATAGAGTTTATACAATAAAGGAGTGAAAATCATGAGCCAAGTCGAACAAAAACAAACCGCCGAGCAAGTCATTTTGTCCCGTCATTCCGTTCGTCAATATCAACGGGACGTTGTTATCCCGGATGCCGAGCTGAATGAAATTTTGGAACTGGCCGCAAGCGCGCCGTCGTCCTGGAACTTGCAGCATTGGCGTTTTCTGGTCATCCGCGAGCAGGCGAACAAAGACCGCCTTCTTCCGATCGCATCTAACCAACAGCAAGTATCCGACGCATCCGCCGTTGTCGTCGTGCTCGGCGACCTGCAAGCGAACTTGACGGCCCCGATCGTCTTTGAAAAGGCGACGCCGGAAGTCCGCGACACGATGCTCGGCCAAATTAACGGCGCCTATGCGAATAATCCGACGGTCGCCCGCGACGAAGCGATCCGCAATGCCTCGCTGGCCGCTATGCAGCTCATGCTGGCCGCACGCGCCAAAGGCTACGACACCGTTCCGATGGGCGGGTACAACCCGGCTGCCTTGGTTCAAGAGTTCAACATTCCTGAACGCTATATCCCGGTTATGCTTCTGCCGATCGGCAAAGCGGCCAGCCCGGCACGCGCGACGGAACGTCTGCCGCTTAGCGATGTGGTCATTCACGAATCGTTTTAACCGAACGTCAATATGGACAAAATACCCCCGGCGGGCGATCGCTATTAGGCGATAGGCCCCGGGGGTTCTTTCGTTATGCATCGGTCAGTCATTTCTCCGCATACCAGCGGTCATATTGTTCGTTCAGGTTGTCTCGGGACAAGCGGCTCCGGTGCAGGGACAGGCTCGGGGCTTGGCGGTTCAGCTCGACGATCAGCTTGTTCGCATCCTCGATCAGCGCGTCGATTTCCGGATCGGCGGAGCTTTTGGCCATCCGGTCCAACGCCTTCTCCATAACCGACCCGATCTCCTTCCTCAGCATGACCCACGGATGCTCGACCTTGGCTTGCTTCAGCAACGACGACCATGCGTCCCCGGCCGGCACGGCGAGCGGCTTCCCGAAGCCGGGTAAATGCTCCAAGCCTCCGTTTTTGACAAAATCCTCGTAAGCTTCGTCAATCCAGCTCTGCCGCTCTCTCTGCGCTGCGAGCATGGCATCCCGGTCTTCAAGCGTTTCTTTCGGCAATGGAATGATAGGGCGGTCTGTCGGTTCTTTTCCGACACCGTACGTCTGATCCCGCTTTGGCGGCCGTTCGGACATCGTCATTCCCCCTCGCGCATATTATTTTCTTCCAGAGTAGCGGAAGCGCTGGCCGGGGTCAAGAAGATCGTTATCCAGGCTCGTCTCTCCGTTTCCCATTGTTCCCGGCGAAGCCCCGGCATTTTGCGGCCAACGGCGTTTCATAGGTTATTGCCTCTCCAACGTAAACGCGGTGCATGCGCCTATTCCCAAAGCCGCGCGGCGTACATACAATACCATGATTTAAACGGGGGAGGTGATCGATTGGTTTATGCCAACACGAAGTGGGGAAAATACTGTTACTTGAATACCGGCGAACGTTGGAAGCCGTACCTCCCGCAGACGCAAAGGGCGAACCGGGCTGCGGTCAGGTCCATGCTGAAGCGCTGGGGGGCGGTTTACCTGAAGCCGAACAATGGTACCGGCGGCCACGGAATCATGAAATTAACCCGTATCGGCAACGGGTGGTATAAGCTCAGGAGCGGCTATACCACCCGGACGTATCGTTCGTTCGGCGGCGTATACTCCGCGCTCTCGAGCCAGGCGGGCCGGCGAAGCTATCTCGTGCAAAAAGCAATCCCGCTGCTGCGTTACAAAAAACGCCCGTTCGATTTGCGTATCATGGTCCAACGCAACCGGAAGTATGGCTGGGACGTGACGGGGGTGATCGGCCGGCTGGCCAGACCCAAAAAAATCGTCACCAACTATCATAGCGGAGGAACCCCGATGCCCGCCGGCAAGCTGCTTGCCCCTCATATTTCCGGAAAACGCCGGGCCGGATACGTTCAAGAGCTGAAGCATCTGGGCAAAGGTGTCAGCGAGTATATGAGCGCACAGTATCCGAAATTTCCCGCTTTCGGTATCGATGTCGCTATCGATACCAACCTGAAGCCGTGGATTCTCGAAGTGAACACGAAGCCGGACAAATCGCTTTTTAAAACCCTTAAGAATAAGTCGATGTACAGACGTATTTTGTCCTACGCCCGGATGCAGAAGAGGTCTTAAAGCATACTTAGCCCCTGCCGCTTGCAAGGCAAGGGTTTTTTGTCGTTTCCCGTTATTCTGCTTGGAAGGACAAGCCCTTTTTGATTGATCGGTTATATAATTTAGTTGTAAAATAGTTTATATCAAAAAATTTAAGGATGGTATAGTATGCAATCGACGGCTCTCCCCGTGATATTTGTAATTGTCATCATAGCGCTTGTGCTCTGGCGGAGATTGCGTGCGGCGTCCAAGCCGGTCAAAGGCAGCGGGTACCGGTTGCTGCTGCCGCTGCTTTTTTTGGTTTTCGGCCTATTCGGTCTGCTCAACCCGGAGCTTCATTTGACCGTGAAGGAGGTCGCGTTGTCCCTGCTGTTCGGTCTTACTTTATCCATTCCGATGATTGCGACGACGAATTACGAGCTTCGCGAAGACGGACAGATCTATCCGAAAAAGAGCAAAGCGTTTATTTTCGCCGTGGCAGGACTCATCGTGATCCGGCTGGCGCTGCGGAGCTATTTGTCCGAGCTTGACCCGGCCGAGCTGGGGATGCTGTTCTATTTGATCGCGGTCGCCTATGTTGTTCCTTGGCGTATCGTCAGCTTCGTGAAATACCGTAGGCTCCTTGCGCAGCGAGCGAAAGCCTCAAAGCAGTGAAACGCATTGCGGGCAATCCCGTAAAACGTTAAGTAAGCGAAAACGCGACAAAGGAGGTGAACGAATATGGAGTGGTCTTTGGATATGGCGCTGCTGCTGGCGCTCGGACTGGCTTCGCTGTTCGTCGTGCCGTGGTTCGGATGGTCGGGGAAGCAGTTGGCCTTTGCCTTCGAGCCGGCCGCCGAGCTTGCGAAGCTGCCGCTTAAGCATCATGACCGGGCCAGAAAAAGTCCGCGCACCGTCTTCGTTCGCCGAAAATGCCCGCCGCGGTCCTCGGCGTTATCCGAAGAAGCAAGCGCACCTTTCCGTTGGAATGAGAGGGTCGGTTAACCGGAATTTTCACGGTTGACGATTGATCCTCGATGACTCGGCTCAATCGCAAGAAGTGTTGACGATTGATCCTCGATGACTCGGCTCAATCGCAAGAAGTGTTGACGATTGAGCCTCAATGACTCGGCTCAATCGCAACGGAAGGAGTGCGCTCATGTATACATGGTTTCAACCTATTATTGATGTATTGGCTTATGTGCTGTCCTGGACGTTCGAATGGACCCGCGATTGGGGGGCTGCGGTTATCGTGCTTACGCTGCTGGTGAAGGGCGCGCTGTACCGCTTCAATCTGCTGGCTGCCCGGCAGCAAGTCCGTTCCGCCGCCGCGTTTCCCGAGCTCAGCAAGCTGCGGGAAACGTGCGGGAACGACCCGGGCAAGCTTGTTCAAGAAACAACCAAGGTTTACGGGAAATACGGGATCAATCCTTTAAGCACGCCGCTGGCGGCTCTTATTCAAATGCCGGTGCTTATGGCGATGTACGGCCTGTTCTTGACGCACGGCAGTACGATGACGTCGCTTTTGATCCCCTGGGTTGCGCACTTGGCCGAGGCCGACCCGTTCCATTTGATCCCGATCGCCACGGGGCTGCTGTCGTTCATCGTAGGCACGATTCCGCTGTCCGACGCGGCTGCCGTTTCTATGAGCGGAAGCAAGCGGCTGCTGTTCGGGACGGTCCTTCTTTTAATCCCGCTCGTCGTTACATGGCGGGCGCCGGTGGCGCTCGGGCTGTACTGGCTTTCGGGCAGCCTCTTCAGCCTGCTGGAGCGGCTGTTTTACCGGACGAGCGTCGGCAAACGGCTGCTGCGGCGAGGATTGCCGGAAGCTGCCGTAACCTGATATCTGTATGCCGGAAACGGAGTGTCTTTAATGGCCTCCGTTTTTTTAATCTGATTTTAATGAACGGTTTCAAAGGAAATCAAAACATTCGGTTCAGGATGGGAGGGACAAATTCTGTCTCTTGCGGTAATGGTCGTTCTATCGGTCCGGGAGCTGTGAGGGTGGCGAAAACGAAGTGACGTTGTGTTGTAGAACCTTCCTTATCCCGATATAATGAAAGCTTAGACGCTTGTTTCAAGCATAAGCAAGCTATCAGGGGAGGGTGAAAGTTTGTGCAATACCATCGAATTACCGATATCAAAGACCCGTATTTTCGCCAAATGCACGAGCTGATGCAGCGCGTGTTTCCGCCGGAAGAAGTGCTGGAATACGAGCTGTGGGCGGAGCCGCTTCAAGATCCGGGCATCCGGGTGTTCGTGGCTGTCCTGGACGGAGAAGTCGTAGGTGCGACGGAATACCGGTATTACGAGGACTTGCAGGTCGCGATGACCGATTTTACGATCATCGGACGGGACGGGCTTGGCATCGGTCCGTTCCTGGCGCGGCGACGGATGGCCGATCTGCGCTCGGTCGTAGCGGCATGCGGCGGAACATTCCTTGGCATGTTCGCCGAAATCTACAACCCGCAGCTGACGGGCAAGCTGGAGTTCGGAGGCGTGAGTGCGATGAATTCGTTCGTCCGCCGCGAGGTGTTGGCGCACCTCGGCTACCGGAAGCTGGATACGGACTATGTGCATCCGTCCTGGCACAATGACGGCGAAGCGGTGCACGGGCTCGATCTTTGCTTTATGCCGATTGCCGACGAGGAGCAAGCCTCGGTTCCGGCTGCGTTGGTCCGGAACTTTCTGGAGCGCTATTATTCGGTCCTCCCGCAAAAGCCGGAAGCATGGTACCGGATGGTCGAAAACCTCAAGCAGCGCGACAACATCGCTTTGCTGCCCATTTAAAGCCAGTAAGTGCACGGCCTGCATGGAAAAGCGAACCCGCTTTTCAGCGCAGGCCGTTTTTTATCGTTAAGGCTGAGAAGACGCCCTCTTCGATAAGGGGGAGATGAATCAGCATCTCTTGTGTATGAAAGCGAACATATGTGCCATAATTGTCATGGGATCTCCAAAGGGAGGTGAAACCCGCATGTTGCATCATAAAGCTTTTCGCTTTCGCATCTACCCTACGGAGGAGCAAACGACGCTGATCCATCAGATGTTTGGATGCGCTCGCTTTGTCTTTAACCACTTCCTTGCGAGGTGGAACGACACCTTCCAGGAAACAGGCAGAGGCTTGTCTTACCAGACCTGTGCAACCGGGCTGCCAGCGTTGAAAAAGGAATGGCCTTGGCTCAAGGACGCGGACAGCATTGCTTTGCAATCCGCCGTTCGCAGCCTGGCAGATGCGTTTGATCGCTTCTTTCGAAAGCAAAACGATCCGCCTCGTTTCAAGAGCAAACGCAATCTCCGTCCAAAGCTACACCACGAAGTTCACGAACGGCAATATTGCCGTTGCCTCCGATCTGCTGAAACTTCCGAAGCTGGGATGGGTGCGCTTTGCCAAGTCCCGTGAAATCGAAGGACGGATCTTGTCTGCTACGGTGCGTGGAAACGGCACAGGCAAGTACTTCGTTTCGATCCTGTGTGAAGTAGACATCCAGCCGCTTGCTCACGTGGATACCGCCATCGGCATAGACCTCGGCATCAAGTCGTTTGCCGTTTGCAGCAGCGGAGAAAACGTTGCGAGTCCCAAGCACCTGCGCACCTGCGAAAAGCAGCTTGCGTTTTGGCAGCGACGTTTGTCTCGTCGCCTAAAAGGTGGAGCGGGCTATCTAAAAGCAAAGCAAAAAGTCGCTCGCATACATGAGCGAATCGCTAACGCCCGGCAAGACTTTCTGCATCAGCTCCGGGCCAAGTGGATCCGTGAAAACCAAACGATCTGTCTGGAAGATTTGCAGGTACTAAATCTAATGAAAAATCACAAGTTAGCAAAGTCCATTGCCGAAGCAAGCTGGTCAACCCTTCGCACGATGCTGGAATATAAAGCAACGTGGTATGGCCGCACGATCAGCATGATCGCCAAAAACGATCCAAGCAGTCAGCTTTGTCATGTATGCCAATCGCGCAACCCCGATGTGAAAAATCTAAACTTGCGAGCATGGACCTGTTCAGGATGCGGGACGCACCATGACCGTGACCACAATGCCAGCATGAACATCTTGCAAGAAGGACTGCGTTTGTTGGCGAAGGCCAACTGAACTGCGGGAACCGCAGGGATCGCTTGCTCAAGAAGGGAAGGATGCTTCTCTGTTCGCAAGAATCCCCCACCTCAGCGCCATTAGCCAAGGTGGTGGGAGTGTTCAATTTCTGCAAGGAAAAATAACGAAGCGAATTCATTCCGGAGTCGGATTGAACTCGCTTCGCAGATACTAAGATTGCGATTCTATTACGCCGAAGCGGAATCGGGCTATTCAATCTTCTTCCCTCGCCGCTTCCGCTTGCTCCAACTCGTCCAGCGCCTTCTCCAAGCCGTAGTTCAGCAGCAGCGTTTTAAAGCCTTTGCTGCGATTTTCGGCTAGCGCATCCAGACGAAGCTTCAAATCTTTGCGGATGAACACCCGGTCTTTATCGTGCGTCTCGTTACGTTCCTTCTTTTTGAGACGGGTTTCCAGCAGCTGCAGAACCGGCGCCGCATCCTCCGCCGTATCGGTTGCGGCCGTTTTGACCTCGGCCGTGGCGATGGAAGTCGCGGCATCCGGCTCTGCTGCGGAAATAACCTTCGGCGCCGTCTCTTCCGCCGGCGAGGCGGCTTCAGGGGCTTCCTTAAGCTGCGGGTCCGCCGGTTGAGCGCCCGCACCGGTCTTGCGCCTGGAAGCACGCGGTTTATCCGCCGCCTCACCGCTCACGCTGCCGGTCTCGGCTCGTTTACCTGCCGTACCTTTGCGCCTGGAAGCGCGAGTCTTCGCTGCTGTGTCGCCGCCATCATCGGCCTTTATGGACTTTGCGTCCGCCGTTGTCTTGGCGCCCAGATTTTTTCGGGTGCCCGGCCGCTGCCGTGCGGCTGTGGCGGTTTCAGCGGAGACTGCTTCGGCACTCTCCAAAAGCTTTCCGTTCACGTGGGTCTTCTCCGCTGCGTCCGGACGGACGGGCGGCTCTTGTTTTTTTGGCGGCATGGCGGGAATCCTCCTTCGATCATCCGGTCTTAGCCGTCTCGGCAGTGGCGTTGAAGAGTTTTTCTACCGATCGTTCCATGGCTTTCCTCCATTGTACCACAGGGCTGCAGGCGGAAAAATATTTTTCCGTGCTTCCACATGCAGGCTTCTTCCGTCTGTACCGGAGTCCAGCCTTCTGCGCCAGTCGGATCGCGCCCGCAGCCCCTTGAATCACCTCAGGCGGCATCGGGTTCTTCCTTTCGCCAGTTTCCCTTTCGCCGATTTTTCGGTATAGTGTTCATTAGAAGAAACGAGAGCGAGGGGAAGGGGATGAATCGGCAGCCGCTGATATCCGTCATTATTCCAACCTATAATCGGCTGGACTTTTTGGCCGAGCTGATCGAATCGTTGTGGCGGCAGACGTACCGTCACTTACAAATTATGGTGGTTAACGATAACGGGGAACCGGTCGACGAGCTTAAGGAGCTGTATCCCGAGCTGGATCTGACCGTGGTCAATATGGAAAGCAACCGGGGGCACGTGCATGCGCGCAACCGCGGGCTGGAGCTGGTCCGGGGCGATTATATCATGCTATGCGACGATGACGATTTGCTGCTGCCGTCCCACGTGGAGCGGATGCTGCGCGAAATCGCAGACAGCGATTTGGTCTACCCGGATGTGGAAATTTTCGATTATACCGTAGAAAACGGGGTACGCCGGGCGACGAAACGGTATGTTTTTGCTTACGAGCACGACCAGGCGGCGATGCGGAGGTTCTCGACGTTCTTCTCGTCAGGCTGCATGTATCGCCGGGAGCTGCACGAGCGGCTCGGTCCGTTCGATACGGAAATGTACCATTACTGGGACTGGGATTTTTACCTGCGGGCGGCGGAGCAATTCCGGGTCAAACGCGTGCCGGCGGCAAGCGCGCTCTATGCGTTTGCGGACAGCGGGAACAATATGTCCGGCAATTTGGAGGACATGCGTCCTTACCTGGACAAGCTGTCAGCGAAGCACGGGCTCGGGGAGCTGCCGACCAAAAACTTTTTCCTCCTGCTCGAGGAGCCGGAGGTCAAAGCGCGCCGTGCGGAGACGGAGCTTCTCTGGAACGGGGAGCCGATCGTATCGCGGCGGGCGAAACAAGCGGGAGGAGCAATTAAGAAAGTATGAAACGACACGATGATTGGTACGATCCGAAGAACCCCGGACCGATGGACCCGGGCCCTTCGGCAGACGATAGCTGGTACGAGCCGCCGGCCGATTTCGATTATCGGGACCCGCGGGAGGCGGACTGGGGCGCCGGAGGGGATGACCGCCAAGCCGGAAGGCCGTCTGCAGCAAGCACGGAATTTCGCAACCGGCGGCCCGTACAGACGGACCTGTTCGAAGCGCCGGCCCGCCGGCCGCAGGCGGTCAAGCGGCAGCCGGGGCAACCGATCGGGACGATGGCGGAAGCGCAGGAGCTGCTGCGTAAATATTACGGTTATCCGGATTTTCGCGAAGGGCAAAAGCGGGTGATCGAAAGCCTGCTGAACGGGCAGGATACGCTTGGCATCATGCCGACTGGCGGCGGCAAATCGATTTGCTACCAGATTCCGGCGCTGATGATGAGCGGGACGACCATTGTCGTCTCGCCCCTGATTTCGCTGATGAAGGACCAGGTGGACGGGCTCGACAGCATCGGCGTGCCTGCGGCGTATATCAACAGCTCGCTGTCGTACGCGCAGGTGGAAATGCGCATCCGCAAAGCCGAGCGAGGCGAGTACAAGCTGCTCTATGTCGCGCCGGAGCGGCTCGAATCGGAGCGTTTTTTAGGGCTGCTGTCCGGGCTCGTCGTGCCGATGGTGGCCGTGGACGAGGCGCACTGCGTATCCCAGTGGGGACACGACTTCCGCCCGAGCTATATGCGGATCAGCGAGCTGGTGGCGCATCTGCCGGACCGGCCGCTGTTGGCTGCTTTTACGGCGACGGCGACGGATCAGGTGCGCGAGGATATCGTGAAGCACTTGAAGCTGAGCGAGCCGCAGGTGTTCGTGACCGGTTTCGCGCGCGAGAATCTCTTGTTTTCGGTCATCAAGGGCGAAAATAAGCGCGACGTGCTGATGGGGTACATCCGCGAGCATGCCGGGGAAGCGGGCATCGTCTACGCGGCGACGCGCAAGGAAGTCGACCAACTGTGCGAATATTTGCTGCGCCAGGGAGTAGCCGCGGGCAAATACCACGCCGGTCTGACGGATAAGGAACGCGCGGACGCACAGGAGCGGTTTCTGTACGACGAGGTGCGCGTCATGGTGGCGAGCAACGCGTTCGGGATGGGCATCGACAAGTCGAACGTGCGGTACGTCATCCATTTTAATATGCCGAAAAATATGGAAGCCTATTACCAGGAAGCCGGCCGGGCGGGCCGCGACGGCGAATCGAGCGACTGCTTGCTGCTGTTCAGTCCGCAGGACATTCATATCCAGAAGTTTCTGATCGAGCAGTCCGTCTCGGACCCGGAGCGGCAGGCTCAGGAATACCGGCGGCTGCAGCAGATGGCCGACTACTGCCATACGCCGCAGTGCTTGCAGCGGTATATCGTCCGCTATTTCGGCGGGGAAGCGGAAGAAGACTGCGGACAGTGCAGCAACTGCGTCAGTCCGGATATGGAGCTGACGGATATTACGCTCGAAGCGCAGCAGATTTTCTCCTGCGTGCGGCGCATGCGGGAGCGGTTCGGCATGACGCTGGTCGCTTCGGTGCTCAAGGGCTCCCGCAACAAGAAGGTGCTGGATTTCGGCTTCGATAGTCTCAGCACTTACGGGTTGATGCGGAGCCGGACGGAAAAAGACATCGTCGACCTGATCCAGCTTCTTGTCGCCGAAGGGTATTTGCAGCTGACGGAAGGCAAATACCCGGTGCTCCGGCTGTCGTCGAAGGCGTCCGATGTGCTCAGCGGAAAGGAGCGCGTCGTACAGCGCATCCGGCTGAAGCCGGCCGCGCCGGTCGTTCAGGATGTCGAAGCGGAGCTATTCGACGAGCTGCGGAAGCTGCGCACGGAGATCGCGAAGCGGGAAGGCATCCCGCCGTATATCGTGTTCCCGGACAGTACGCTGCGCGAGATGTGCGGCGTGCAGCCGACGAATCCGGCGGCCATGCTCAAGATCAAGGGCGTCGGGGAAGCGAAATTTTTCAAGTACGGGGCCTATTTTATCGAGTTTTTCAAGCAGCGTCAGGGGTAACGGCGATTTCGGTCGGCGCGGCGGTACGATCATCGGAAACGCCGTGCCGAACCAAGGAGGAACACTGTGGCAAAATCGAAGTATTATGTCGTATGGGAAGGGCGGCAGCCCGGTATCTATAAAACGTGGGCCGAATGCCAAGCCCAGACGAACGGATTCCCGCAGGCCAAGTTCAAGGCGTACGAGAGCGAAGCGGAGGCCAAAGCGATGTTCGCCGCAGGCTGGAAGAAGGCGTTCGGCGCCGCGGCGCGCGCAGGGGCCGGCACCGGCGGTACGGGCAAGAGCGGTGGGCGTACCTCCAAGGCCGCAGGCGCGGAGGCTGCGGGCGAGTACGAGCCCGAGAGCCTGTCTGTCGATGTAGGGTGCAGCGGCAATCCCGGGATCGTCGAGTATAAAGGCGTATACACGCGCACCGGCGAAATCGTGTTTCAGCAAAAGCCCATTTCCAAAGGCACGAACAATATGGGCGAATTCCTTGCGATCGTCCACGCGCTTGCTTATTTGAAGCGAAAAGGCAGCGACATGACGATCTACAGCGATTCGATGACGGCGATCAGCTGGGTGCGCAACAAAACGGTCGCTTCCACCTTGGTGCGGGACGCCTCAACCCAGGAAATCTGGGCGCTCGTGGACCGCGCGGAAGCTTGGCTGCGCAGCAACACCTACAAAAACAAAATCATCAAGTGGAACACGAAAGCATGGGGCGAGATCAAGGCGGATTACGGCCGGAAATAAGAGAATGGCCGGGGAAGGTGTCCATGATTCTCGGGCAGCATAGCTACACGAAAAAGCGCTTCTCCGCGACAGGGGAAGCGCTCTTCTTTTCACACGGGTAACGCACGGCTCATTTATCGCCTCGGTCGATATGCAGCCGGGGTTTCGTGTTGTTTTTCGTATTTTTATACATCTCTTCCTCTTGGCTTTCGAGCGGAAGGCTGACAAGCTCCCACTCGGTCTGTCCCATCGTTTCGTCGTAGGGAAATTCATCGCCTCGCTTGAGCGTTTCTTCCCGGCCCCATTCGTTCGCGTAAATGCCGTCCGTTTCGACTTCTTCGCCGGATACCGGAGGCATGCTTTTATCGTTTGCCATTCTTGCCATAACCCTCCTTAAGCGTCGCTTCGCCCGTTAGTATGCCCGGATGGCGCGGAAGTATGACGCACGAAAATAGGGACCCTGCTTATCCGTGATAACCAGAATCCCTATGTTTGGATAGGTTGCTTATTCAATTTTCGAAAAACACACTCCAATCAAGCGGTCGTTAGGGTACGCGAACGAGTAACAGGTCTAATCGGATTCCCGCATGCCCTCGGTATTGCCTTCATTCGGTGTGCGTACAGTACGGATTTCAGGTAAGCGCGGCGGGGCATGCTTCGCTTCCTTACTTCAATGGACTATCCCCTTTCCCTTGTTTATTTTTATATCCATTCCAATCCGGAACGAACCAAATTCTTCAAAGCATACCGGATTGAAAGATACAAACGATACAAACTTCGGTGTGAATCAGGGCGATATCAGTAAGCTTAATCAGGCGAATCATTGCTCTTGCTTAATGCTAGGATAGCCTATTTTTAAACTATTGTAAATATTCAGAATAATTAGTTATTTTCCAATGAGGCTAATCTTTCTCGCGAATTCGTCATTTTTCTTCTTTATTCTTAGAATTTCTACTGGACGCAATGCTAGATTACTTTTGAACTTACTCGCTCTGCAATGAGAAGTAATTTGATCCTGTCTTGGAAACTTTCATTTCTGAATGGATAGGAGCTGCGTGTTTGGGTCAATAAGCGAAAGAGCGAGGAAGAAAAAGGCGGATTTCATTATTCCTACATTGGTCAGATTGAAAGTAGGGGGAAGCATTCCGGCATATTGAATCAGGTCAACATTGCAGCGGCGACGGAGCTAGCGTCGCGCGCTTTTTAGTTCGATCGATGAAGAGGAGAGTGCACGGATTCCGAATCGGACTTGGTCGACCGTTCACCCGCTCTGTCTACTTAAAAAAGCTTAGTCAAGCCGCGCGCGCCTATGACTAAGCTTTTTTGGCGTACTCCCTGACCGGGGAGACTTCCCCTGAATTTTGTTCACAGGTTTGGCATTGAAACTGACGTAACGTCATTTTATATCATTTGAATTATGCAAAATGAATTTGACTTAAAAGGAGCGTGTCCAAATGCATCAGCCTTCTTCTCCTCAAATTTCACCTCATCGTGACCCGGCGGGCCCGGGCGGAATCGCTACGCTTATCGTTATGATTGTTATGTTCCTAACGGGGACGAAAACCGCATTTGAAGCGGTTGGACTGCTGCTGGAGCCGTTGGGAGTCGGGCGGGCGCTGGCGGATTATATCGGAGCGGCCGTTGTTCATATCCTAGAATTTCTAACCGTCTGGCTGTTGATGATCCGCAGGGGCCGGCTGTCTTGGAACGCCTTGGGCTTCCGTCCTTTGCAACGGCAGGATTGGCTTCGGCTGATTCCATGGAGCATCGTTACGATGCTATCCTCGGTTCTGTCTTTTTGGATCACCTCCTTGTTTTGGACCGGAGGGTCCAGTAAAGCGTCGGCGGTCGAATCGGTCGGCCTGCTTCTCTCGGTGCTGATGGCGGCCATCGTCGCGCCGATCGTGGAAGAGACGGCGTACCGCGGGGTCTTGTACCGCTATCTCAGGAACCGCTTGAACACAGGAGTTGCCGTTGCGGTCAGCAGCTTCGTTTTTGGAGTAGCCCATGCTCCGTCCTGGGAAGTCGTTCTGAACGCCGCCGTAACGGGAGCCGTATTCGCCTTGGCCTACGAGCGGACGGGGACGCTCTGGTTTTCCATCCTGCTGCATGGAATTTTGAACGGCTCGTTTACCCTTTTATTTTTTCTCTTCAACGGCTAAGCTCAAATTACCGGTAACCAAAACGATAGGCGAAAGGAATAAATAGTATGATCTCCATCCAAGCGCTGGCACGAAAGACGAGGATCACGGTCCGAACCTTGCGGTATTACGATTCGATCGGATTGCTGAAGCCCTCCGGTAAAACACCGGGAAGGCACCGGCTGTATTCCGAGGAAGACGTGGTCAAATTGTACAAAATTATGCTTTTGAAAAGCCTCGGCTTCGGGTTGAACAAAATTAAAACCATGCTGGACGGTCAAGATTCCGGCTGGGAGCCTTTTTTACAGCAGCAGCTTCATGCGATTCGCGAGCAGCGGATTCATCTGGAAACGATGGAAAGAAAGATGAAAGAAATCGAAATCATTTTCAAGCTGGAAGGGGAATTAAAGCCTGCGCTGCTGTACGAGCTCATCGCCCTGTCCCAGCAGAACCTCTCTTTGCAGCATCAATTCGTGGAGCAAACGTTTAGCCCGGACGAGCGCGCCAAAATAAAAAACATCCCTTCGCTCAGCGGCGGCGACGAGGAATCCGAACAATGGATCGGGCTGTACGCCGATATTCGGAACTTGGCGGGAAAAGATCCCGCGTCGGAAGAAGCGCAGCGGGTTGTGGAACGGATTGTTTCGATGACGACGAGTATGCTTGGCGGGGATGAACGTTTAATGCAAAAGCTGTGGGAAATCCGCAAATCGCCCGAGCAATCGCGGCAAATGCGGCTTTTCCCGTTAGAACCGGAAACGATCGATCTTTTGGATAGGGCGTTTGCGATTTATGAGGCGAACCATCCTTCATAACAGCAAATAAAAATTAATTCATCAAAAAATTCCGGGTGGCAAGATGCCCATAATATGGTATGTTATTAGAGTGAAAGGCGAATGTATGTTTCCAATAAAGAAAGTCGAATGCTCCCCGGCCATTTCAATTCAGAGAGAAAGAGGTGGATTTTTTTGTCTTTTGTCGGGCGTCTTGCCTGGTTTTTTCGCGACCGCTGGGGGCGGTATGCTCTGGCGATCGTGCTGATGACTGCGGTCAGCGTGCTGAATATTTTGCCGCCGCGGATGATCGGGAGCGTCATTGACCACATCCGTACCGGATCGTTGACCGCCGAAGGACTGCGGCAGAGCGTGCTGCTGCTCATCGGTCTGGCCGTGCTGCTGTATATCATGATTTACATATGGATTACGACGCTGTTCGGCAATTCGCTGCTGCTCGAAAAGCTGTTGCGCAGCCGGTTAACCGCCCATTTGACCCGGATGTCGCCGTCGTTTTTCCAGCGCAACAGTACCGGAGAGCTGATGGCTCTGGCGACCAACGACGTGCCTGCCATCGGCCAGACAGCCGGTTACGGCGTCATGACGCTTGTGAATACGATTGTCGGCACGACGGTCGTGCTCGTGACGATGATTTCGTTCATCAGCTGGAAGCTGATGCTGGCGGCATTGCTGCCGCTGCCGCTGCTCACGGTGCTGATCGGCGTCCTCGGCAAGCACACGCGGAAGCGGTTTATTGCCGCGCAGACGGCGTTCGGACGGATGAACGATCAAGCGCTGGAGTCGATTTCCGGCATGCGCGTGATCCGCTCGTATGTGCAGGAGGAGCACGACCTGGGCGCCTTTGACCGGATCACCCGCGACGTGATGGATAAGAACATCCGCGTGGCCGCCATCAATGCTTTGTTCCATCCCGCCATCTCGCTGATCGTCGGCTTGAGCTACGTCATCGGCATCGGGTACGGCGCGTATCTGGTGTTCCACAACGACATTACGCTCGGACAGCTCGTGTCGTTTAACATTTACCTCGGCATGCTGATCTGGCCGATGATCGCCTTCGGCGAGTTCATCAACGTGCTGCAGCGCGGAACGGCTTCCGTCGACCGCTTGACACGCAGCTTCGAGCAGCAGCCCGACGTGCAAAATCCCGTCCATCCGGTAGAGGTCGACCGTCCGGAATCGATCGAGCTGCGCGACCTTACGTTCCGCTATCCGGGAGCGGCCCAAGACAGCTTGATCGGCGTCTCCTTGCGGCTTGAGCGCGGGCAGACGCTCGGCATCGTAGGGCGGACCGGCAGCGGCAAAAGCACCCTGCTGAAGCAGTTGCTGCGCTTCTACCCGGCTCCGGCCGGCAGCGTGCGTATCTCGGATATACCAATCGAGGAGCTGGCGATCGAACGGGTACGCGGCTGGATCGGCTACGTATCGCAGGAGCATCTGCTGCTGTCCAAGTCCGTGCGCGACAACATTGCGCTGGGCCGCCCGAACGCTTCGCCGGAGGAGATCAGCCGGGCCATCGAGATGGCTTCGTTTACGCAGGATGTGGAACAGCTGCCCGAAGGGCTGCAAACGATTGTCGGCGAGAACGGCGTCATGCTGTCCGGCGGGCAAAAGCAGCGGGTGAGCATTGCGCGCGCTTTGCTGACCGATCCGGAAATTCTCATCCTTGACGATTCGCTGTCCGCCGTGGATGCCCGTACCGAAAGCGCCATTCTCGGGCACATCCGTACGGAGCGCGCCGGGAAGACGACGCTGATCGCTACGCACCGGCTGTCCGCCGTCATGCATGCCGATTGGATCGTCGTGCTGGAGGACGGGCGGATCGCGGAGGAAGGCACGCATGAGCAGCTGCTGCAGCGGGGCGGCTGGTACAAGGAGCAGTTCGAACGTCAGCAGTTCGAAGCAAGCTTGCTGGACGCTTCATCATAGGGCAGCGATTCCAGGCCCATCGGGAAGGACGTGAGTCACATCGCCATAGAAACGAACGAATCGTCGGGCAACCCCATTTTGCGCAGGCTGCTCGGTTACGCGCTGCTTTTTAAATACCGTATCGCGGCGGCGCTGCTGGTGCTGTGCTGTGCGGTCGGCGCAGAGCTGGCCGGGCCGTTTATCGCCAAAACGATCATCGACCGTCACATCGGTGGCATCGGGTTGCCGTGGGTTGAAATCGCCTCCGGCCTTGATCTCCCCAAGGGTGAGGTCAAGCAGGTGCAATTGGACGGGAGATTTTACATTCGTCAGGATTGGTTGGAGGAGGCGGAACGCCGCGGCGTCGTCTTGAACCGGTCCGTGATGAAGGACTCGCGGATTTTGCAGCTGGAGGGCGGTTTGTACTTGGTACGCCAGCCGGCTGCGTTGGAAGGCCAATGGTCGCTCGTCGGCCCGCCCAAGGCCGGAGAAACGGCCGAGGTAAAGCGCACGGTGCCCGGAGGCGGCAGCGAGGTGTACCCTGCGCGCAAGCTGTCTGCGGCGGAGACCGCGCAGTTTTACCGGCATGACGTCGGTCCGGTCGCTCGCTGGCTGGGGCTGTTCGTCGGTTTGCTTGCGCTTGGCAGCATTCTGCATTACGTGCAGGGCTTGACGCTGCAGACGACGGCGCTGCGCATCATCCAGCGGATGCGGATGGATCTGATGCGCCACATTCAGCGGATGCCGATCCGCTATTTCGATAATACGCCGATCGGGCAGGTCGTATCGCGGATTGCGAATGATACGGAGGCGATCCGCGATCTGTTCATGAGCTTCATGGCGACGTTCGTGGTGAGCACGATCAACATTGCAGGCATCTATATCGCTTTATTTCTGCTTGATGTCAAGCTGGCGCTCGTCTCGCTGCTGCTGCTTCCGTTGTTCGCCGTCGTCATGTTCATTCATTTGAAATTTTCGCAAAAGTACGTCGCCATCATGCGGGCCCGGCTGAGCGATATGAACGCGATGATCAGCGAATCGATCGCGGTCATGCCGATTCTGCAAGCGTTCCGGCAGGAGAAGAACCGCCTGCGGGAGTTCGATGCGCTCAACGAGGACCGTTACCGGAACCATATCAAGCAGAATCGCGTATTTTCGCTGTCCTCGCGTAATTTTACGGGACTCGTCGGGGCCTTTTTCACTGCCGGCGCGATCTGGTATTTCGGCGGGCAATCGCTCCAGACCTCGATCTCGTTCGGCGTGTTCTACGCGTTTATCGATTATACGGGGCGGATCTTCCAGCCGATCATCGGGATCTTCGACCAAATGCTGAATGCGCAGCGGGCTGTCGTGTCGGCGGAAAAAGTGTTTCACCTGCTCGACATCGAAGGCACCGAAGTAGCTTCGTCGGACGCAGTACCGCGGCCGGAAGGCCATGTCGTCTTCGACAACGTCACCTTTGCTTACAAAACCGGAGAGCCCGTGCTCCGCGGCATTTCGTTCGAGGCGCGAAAAGGCGAAACCATCGCGCTTGTCGGGCATACCGGTTCGGGCAAAAGCTCGATCATGAACCTGCTGCTGGGCTTCTACGAGCCGACGGAAGGGGAAATTCGCATCGACGGAACGGAAATTCGTACTTTATCGAAGCAGGCGCTGCGCAAGCATATGGGCATCGTGCTGCAGGACCCGTTCTTGTTCGCAGGAGACATCAAGTTCAATGTGAGCCTGTACAACGAACGAATCGGGCAGGAGCAGGTTCGCCAGGCGCTTAAGGATGTAGGCGCGGCCTCCTTCGTCGAGCAGCTGCCCGGCGGCGTAGACGAGCCGGTGGTCGAGCGGGGCAGCACGCTGTCCGCCGGACAGCGGCAGCTCATCTCCTTCGCACGGGCGCTCGCCTTCGATCCGGCCATCCTCATTCTCGATGAGGCGACGGCCAGCATCGACAGTGAGACGGAAGGGCTGATACAGGAGGCGCTGCGGGTCGTCAGCGAGGGCCGGACGACGTTCGTGATCGCCCACCGGCTGTCCACGATCCGCGAAGCCGATCAAATTCTCGTGCTCCATCGCGGCGAAATCGTCGAGCGGGGCAATCATGAGCAGTTGATGCGGCTGCAAGGGCGTTACTACCGCATGTACCAGCTCCAGTCCGGCAGTGCGGTTCAGACGACGGCTTGATGGAGAATAGCAAAAGAGGGGATTCAACGGCGCTGCAAGCTGCGCTTCGAATCCCCTTGCTTTTTTCGGATACATATTTAAAATGATAGTCGCAAATAACCGGAAATATGGTAAAATAGTCCTGATTTTCATTCCGAATGAAGGAGGACAACCATGAAAAAACTGATCCTGCTCCTGATGAGCGCCGTGCTCGCACTCAGTTTCGCCGGATCTGCTTCCGCGGCGACAAAAGTAAAGAGTTACACCAAGAAAAACGGCACTCACGTCCAATCCCATCATCGTACTAACAAGGACAAGAGCTTCAAGAACAATTGGAGCACCAAAGGTAACACCAACCCTTACACCGGAAAAAAAGGAACGAAGACGCATAAGTAACGATCACACCCCCTCACTCAAGGGGGTTATTTATTCTTTCCGCGGCGATACGACATATAGGGGCTAATCTAAGCTTTTAACCAGCAATATAAAAATATTGTTAATGGTATCGCGATTACTAGGATCTGCTGCGAACTGCTCTAAAAGATTCATTAGCCTATCCTTATCAGCCAAATTTTTGCGATTAACATAGAGATTCCTCAATTGATTAATAAGCTCTGACGTTGTGCCTGTTATATTGTTTGTCTCTTTATTATATGATGAATATTTGGATAATGCGTTTGCTTTGGAGGCATGTTCGATCGCGGTTAAATAACCGACATCATTTCCATCGGTTACGGCAGCAAGAGAACCGGAAATTCTTCCTATTGATGCTTTAAAATCCAGATCAATCTTTTGCTGCGTATTATTCCAATTCATTTGATGCTTAAGTAAGTAAACATTTAATGCCAATGAGGCTGCCAAAGAAATGATTAGTATGTACTTTGATATTTTCATTATCTAATCTAGTCCCCTTATCGAAACAACCACCCTACAACGGAGTTGAATTTTGCTCAGTATTATCTGATTGCTTTGCTTTAGGAATAAGCGTTTCTTCGAAATTTCCTTCTGCATTATTCCAAGTTATTTTTACTGTTTCGACATCCTTCCAGTCGTCGACTTCAGACCTTGTAACAAGTACCTTCATTTGCATGCCAAGATAGTTATGTCCTGATAAAGTATTTGTTGTCGCGCTATTGTTTTTATAGATAATATCAAGCTTGACCTCTGGTCCAATCGGTTTCTTACCTATGTATTGAATACTTGGAATTTCTCTGTACTTTCCTTCTACTACTTTATAGAAGATTTCGATGTTCCATTCGGACGATACGGCAGTAAGGGTGACGTCACTTTTCCCGGAACACCCAAAGATAAAGAGAAGGAAAAGAGGGAACAATCCCCGAATAATTATTTTTAACATGATACGGGTACCTCCTGGAAAAGTCATGAGGATCCTTAAATGACGCTGGTATAATGTATTTAGGCAATCAACGGATTATATTTGCCCCCATAACAATAAAAACGTCTACAACGGTGTTGGTTTTTGAATAGGGTTACCTGTCTGCTTTGGCTTAGGAATAAGCGTTTCTTCGAAATTTCCTTCTGCATTATTCCAAGTTATTTTTACTGTTTCGACTTCCCTCCAGTCTTTCAATACTGTCCTTGTTTTAAGTTCCTTCATTTCCATGCCAAGATAATCCAATCCCGATAAAGTATTTGTTGTCACACTGTAGTTTGTATAAATGATGTCAAACGTGACCTCTGCTCCAATCGGTTTCTTACCTATGTATTGAATACTCGGTATTTCTTGGTACTTTCCTTCTACTACTTTATAGAAAATCTCGATATTCCATTCGGACGATGTGGCGGTAAGGGTTACGTCTTTTTTCTCGGAACAGCCAGTAAAAATGAGAAGGAAAAGAGGGAGCAATCCCCGAATAATGATCTTGACCATGTCCCTGATTGATACCTCCCTGAAAAAAGCAGAAGTTTTCAAAAAAATAGCGCTAGAAGTCCTGAAAACGAGAAAAGCTTGAAGTTAAGTTATGTAGAAAATCAAAAAGTTTACAGATATCTACTTTGCTAACATTATAATACAACCCAAAGTTGTCCAAACCAGAAATAGAAAATAGTATTGAAACAACTACCCTCCGTCTTGCTTTTCCCTCGACAAAGCACCCGATAAAAGAATACATAAAAAAGAATGCAAGAATGGGGCTAAAAAAATACCCAATATAAACCCTATTTTTTCCTTAGTATATCTCCCTTCGCTTCCCTAAGTGATATTCACTGTCGTTATATTCTTTCAGTCTGAACCACTGATCTTGTTGGTACTACCTTCACTGCGCTATAGAGGATTTCCGATATTCTATTCAGACGATACCGATAGCCTCCCCGCCCTTCAAGCCTTCCTCGAACGTGTGGAACGTGAACGGGCTGAAGCGGCTACTAAAACGCTTCCAACAAACAAAAAAATGCAAGAAGGCAAAGACACAACCTTGACTCGTTTGTATAAAGCGATGAAGGAGAACCCGGCAGCTTCGCAAAAAAAATTAGCCGAAATGCTAGGTGTCACGCAATCCAGAGTCAGTCAGTTGCGCAAGGATCATTAAGGCTTACCCCGCAGCCCTAAGCTTAAGGGGCATTCGGAAATAACCAACGCTTTACGGCAATCCTTACGACTCCCAAAAGAACACGCTTGGATATTCAACAACCCCTGAAACATGTTCAAGCGCATGTTCATCCAGCTCTAATGCCATCAATGCTTCTTCCGGCAATTCAAAAGGGGCTTTGATCCCCCACAACGATGCATTTTTGAAGCCAAACTTCGGATAATATTCCGGATGTCCCAATACGATAACGGAATGGTATCCGAGTTCTGTTGCTTTGTGCAAAGCTTCGGTAATTAAGAGCCTTCCGACGCCTTGATTTTGGTAATCCGGCAAGACCGAAACAGGAGCAAGAGCAAGGGATTCTACGCTTTGGTGGTCGCCGATAATTTTTATTTTACTTAAAAGAACATGTCCGACGATTGCTTTACTGTCTTGATTTATGGCTACTAACGATAATTCGGGAATGAATACATCGGACTTTCTGATTCGAGCGACCAGTTCATGTTCTTTTTGATCGCTGAATTCCATACCGGCAAAAGCACGCTTTACCACTTCTTCCGTACTACGGTAATCCTCGGCTAATTCTTTGCGAATCATTATATTCATCGTTACACATCACCCCATATTTCCATAGATCTCCTTTATACTCTGCCTCTGTCCGCATGGTTATCGCCTTAATCCGACGCCGTTTCCTCTTCATCCCGGCTCTGAATGACGAGCAGCAGGCCGTCCCGGATGCGAATGTGTCCGGCTTCGCCGAGCAGCAAGTTGCTGATGCCGAGCGATTGGCCGATCGTCAGCGTCGCCTCGTGCAGCGGGTACTGGAACCCTTCGAGCGTAATTCCCGCGACCTCGATGCTCAGCGGGAGCAGCGACACGTGAGTGAACCGGCTCCGGCTGACCGTTAGCGGTGCGCTGCCGTCCATCAGCATCAGCTCGTTGCAGGCGTCGGCGATGCGGCAGCGGATGCCTGCGGCCAAAGCCTTGCGCAGCAGATGGACGTTCGCGAGCGAATGGTCCCACCGGGTGCCAAGCACGCCGAGCAGCACGATCTCAGCGGCTTTTTGTTCGAGCGCCCAAGTGAGGGCCATTTCCGTGTCGGTCAAGTCTTTCCACACCGGATCGCAGGCGACGAACTCGCGGCTGGCCCGGCGTAGTTCCTCAAGTTCCGCCGAGCTAACAGAGTCGAAATCCCCCAGCGCCATATCCGGCCGGTATCCGTGCCGCACCAGAAAGAGCGCCCCGCGATCCGCCCCGACCAGCACATCGCCCGTGCGGATTTCCCGCAAAGCCCATCCCCCCAGCCGGCCTCCTGAGAAAATTAGAACCCGTTTCCGTTCCATCCGTCCGCTGCCTCCTACAAACTTAGTGGAATCCATTATACCATGATTGCGAAAGAGAGAAACGCAGGCGAATTGAGATGAAGAGGGCGAGTAGGGTATAGTTTTGATAGAAGAGCAGCCAAGGCTGGAGAAAAGGGAGAGGACGGCACGTGACCATTCGTCGGCGGTACGAAAATTTGGACGGCAGCCAAAACCGCAAAAAGCTGGCCCATCTGCGCCAATGGCGCAAGGAGCGCAAAGCGAAAATGAAAGATTTGTCCTACAGAGTGCCGCAGGCCGAAGAGCGGCAGTTGGATTACTTGCGCAGCAACCGGACGCAGACGACGGCTACTTGGATCGGGCACTCGACATTTTTGCTGCAGATGGGGGGCAAAAACCTGATCACCGACCCGGTCTGGGCGACCCGGATGGGGCTGGAGAAGCGTCTTGCGCCGCCCGGCTTGCAGCTGGAGGAGCTGCCGCCGATCGACGCGGTGCTGCTGTCGCACAGTCATTACGACCACATGCACCTGCCGACGCTGCGGCAGCTCGCCCGCGCCAACGCCGGAATGCAGCTGTTTGTTCCGGCCGGGCTGGGGGCCAAGCTACGCTCCTGCGGGTTTGCGCATGTAACCGAGGCCAACTGGTGGGAAGAGCTGCGGTTCGGCTCGCTGGAGCTGCATTTTGTCCCGGCGCAGCATTGGACGCGCCGCACGCTGTTCGATATGAATACGTCGCATTGGGGAGGCTGGATCGTTCGGCCGACGAATCACGGCGGGGAGCGGCTCGCGATCTATTTTGCCGGGGACAGCGGCTATTTCCCGGGCTTCAAGCTGATCGGCGACCGCTTCCCGATCAAGTGGGCCTTGATGCCGATCGGCGCCTATGAGCCGGAATGGTTTATGTCCCAGCAGCACGTGAGCCCCGAACAGTCGGTTCAGGCGTTCCTCGACTGCGGGGCCGAGCTGTTCGTGCCGATGCATTACGGGGCGTTCCGCCTCGCGGACGACACGCCGCGCGAGGCGCTCGACCGTCTGCTCGCGGAATGGGCACGGCGGCAGCTAGAGCCGGAGCGGCTGCGGGTGCTGCATCACGGGGAGACGCTGCGGCAATAGCCGGGCGGGGTGGGAGGCGCTTGGCAGCCCGGGGCGAGTCCACGCGTTCAGCGCGCAGGCGTCACCCGGGGAAGCAGCCGTCCCTCCCGCGCAAACGGCAAAATGAAAACGCATTCTTGACTTCGAGAGGCATTGCCCGTTATTTTGGAGGTAGACACGCGACCGAGGTGGCAGCCATGCTCAACTATTTCATGAACCCGAAAAACGCCTTTTACCGCAAAAGCCTTGTCTTCGTCCTGCTGGTCGCCAGCGTGCCGACCGCGCTTCTGGCGTTCCTGACCTATTATGTCGGCGTCCGGCAAATCGAACAGGAAGTGAACCGGACGCATGAGGTCCGGCTGGAGCAGACGGTGCTGCGAATGAACGATCAATTGAGCCAGCTTGAAAAGATGGTGACGATGTGGAAGTACAACCCGATGCTGCAGCCTCCGCTGGGCGATATGACGCTTGAATCGTTCCAGCAGGAGATTGTGTTCACGCAGAAACTGGCCCGGACGCTGCTGGTGATGAGCAACTCCAGCCCCTTGATCCGCGAAGTGCGCCTGTTCCTGCCCGATTCGTCCTTATACGTTTCGGCGCTAAACAGCAAAGTGGCGATACTGATCGACAATCCGGAAGAAAATGAATTTTTCCGTTCGTTATTCCTGAAAGAAATGGAGCAGTATTGGACTTTCTCCCAAGGGTCGCTGGCGCTTGTGCAGACGATTCCGGACCGTTCTCCCTTCGGGTATCTGCTCGTCCAATTCAATGCGGCCGAGATGAACCGGCTGCTGCAAATGGACGGGGAGCTGCAGGGAGCGGCTTTTCTGCTGAAGTCGAATGGGGATTGGCTCGATGTGAACGTGACCAAGGAAGCGGAGAAGCACCGGTTCGAGTATTTTCTCCGCGACGAAGTGGCGAAGGAGACGGCTCAGGCGAAGTCGGGCTCGTTTTTCCGGGAATGGAACGGGGAGAAATACGCCGTTTCGTTCGGCACGCTGGAGAAGCACGGCTGGCAGTACGTCTCCGCCACCCCGGTTTCCAAGCTGACGCAGCCGGTCGTCAACACCTCCCGGGCGCTTCTGGCGGTCGGAGGGCTCGGCATCGCCGTCGCGGCCTTGATGTCTTGGATCGCCTCAAGAAGGCTTGTCCGGCCGATCGCCCGGGTGGTTCAGTTGTTCCGGTCGGACAAGCACGGCTTGGGCGACTTGAAGGCGCAGGACGAGCTGGAGCTCATCGAACGGCAGTGGCTCCACTTAAACAGCCAGAGCAAGCAGCTGCACGAACGGGTCGAGCAGCATCTGCTGACGCTCAGGGAATTGTTCTTGTTCCAGCTGATGAACGACCACTTGTCCCATCTGAACGAGGAGGAGCTGCGCCACCGGATGGAGCAATACGGATGGGAGCTCGGCGGCAGGGCGTTTGTGCTCATGAATATCCGGCTGCTCGGCTTTTCCAAACTGCAGGGCCGGTTCGGCGATGGGGACGAGCAGCTCGTGACGTTTGCCGCCGCCAACGTGATCGGGGAGCTGGCGGAGAAGCGGTTTGAGCAGTTCGGCGTCGTCAACGAGCAGGAGCTGTCCGTCAGCCTGCTGCTGCTCGTGCCGAAGGATGCGGACACGGGCGGCATGCGGAAGCAGCTCCATGCGTTCAGCGAGGAGCTGATTCACTCGCTTCATGCCATTCTGCACATGAACCTGCTGGTGGGCCTGGCCAAGGAAACGGAGCTGCTGTCCGAGCTGCCGCGGGTATACGAACAGGTCGTCCGCTCGTTCGGCTACCGGAATTTGAACGAAATGAACCAGATCTTGGATTTGGAAAAATTGGTAGTCTACGACGCCCCGATTCTGTACCCCTTCTCCGCGGAGAAGGAGATGATCCGCCATATGCGCTCCGGCGACCGGGAAGCGGTCACGGGCGCGCTGGAGACGTTTATGAAGGAGCTGACGGAGCACGGTCAGACCGAGATGCAGGTCCGCCAGGGCATGAACCAGCTGCTCGGAACGCTGCTGCACCATATGCTGCAGTCGGGCTTCAGCCCGCAGCTTTTATACCCGAATGTCGATTTGTACGAGCAGTTGAACCGTCTTCGCGAGCCGGACGAGATGGCTTCCTGGTTTCATGCGAAGTTAGGCGCTTACATGAGCGCGTTGTCGAACACGCTGAACGATACGCATGACCGGCTGATGCAGGAAACGGTCGAGAAAGTGAAGCAGTCGCTGACGGAGGAGTACGCGCTGGATATTTCGCTGGAGACGTATTGCGACCGGTACGGCATCAGCTTGTCCAAGCTCAGTGCCGGGTTCAAAGAGACGACCGGCGTCAATTTCATCGACTATTTGACCAAGCTGCGTCTGGATAAGTCCAAGGAGCTGCTGCTTTATTCGAACGAAAAAGTGAATGACATCGCTTATCGCGTCGGCTACCAGCCATCGTATTACTACCGCGTGTTCAAAAAACACGAAGGAGTGACCCCGACCCGATACCGCGAAATGTTCCGGAGCGATCCCCGCGAAGCTTAACCGCTTTGCGGGTTTTTTTGCGCTGATCCGGCGTGTGTGCACTATTTTGCGGCGGACTGCACTTTTTTTTCGGGCGAAAAAGTCTACTTGCCGTAAAAGTTTACTGTTGTCCGGCTTTCGGAGAGCGGATATAGTCGAGCTACAGCACCCGACAAGCGAAGGAGGTTTGAACATGGAGCATGCGGTGGCGGACAAACGGCTGTCCGTCAGGAAAGCGTCTTTATTCAAAAAGCAGGCGTTACGAAAGCATCTCTGGTTTTATATGCTGGCGGCCCCGGGCATTGCGTACTTTATCATTTTTCATTATGTGCCGATGTGGGGCGTGCTGCTGGCGTTTCAGGATTACAGCCCGTACCAGGGCGTGCTGGGCAGCGAGTGGGTAGGCTTCGAGCATTTCCGGCAATTTTTCTCGGAGCCGACGTTCTTTCAATTATTAAAAAACACGCTGCTGCTGAGCTTTTACAACTTGATTTTTTTCTTCCCCTTTACGATCGTATTGTCTCTTCTGCTTAACGAGGTTCGCTTCAGCTTGTACAAACGGCTCGTTCAGACGGTCGTATATCTTCCGCACTTCGTATCCTGGGTCATTATCGTCGGCATTACGTTCATCTTTTTCGGGCCGTCGGGCGTGATCAACCACTATTTGGGGCAATGGCTCGATCAGAACGTTCCGTTCCTGATGAGCAGCGAATGGTTCCGCCCCTTAATCGTCATGCAGCAAGTATGGAAGGATGCCGGGTGGGGCACGATCATTTTTATGGCAGCGCTTGCAGGAATAAACCCCGAGCAGTACGAAGCCGCGACGGTCGACGGCGCCAACCGCTGGCACCGGATCTGGCATATTACGCTTCCGGGAATTCGAAGTACGATCATCGTGCTGCTCATTCTGCGGCTCGGCTCGATCCTGGACTCGAACTTCATGCAGGTGTTCCTGATGTGGAACAACTTCAATGACGACGTGTCGAACGTGTTCGATCTGTATGTGTACAAAATGGGGCTGCAGCGGTTCGAGTTCAGCTTCAGTATCGCCGTCGGCCTGTTCAATTCGGTCGTCGGACTCATTCTGATGCTGACGGCGAACTTCGTATCCAAGCTGTTTAAAGAAGAGGGCCTATTCTAGGAGGGGAATCATGGGACTGAGGCTGCGCCGCATTTCCGTCTTTGATACCGTTAATCTGTTGTTTCTGCTTGTGCTGTGCTTGGCTGTCGTCATCCCGTTCTGGTACATGCTGACTGTCTCGCTCAGTCCTGTCAGCGAATCGCTCGGCGGCCGGTTTTATCTGATCCCGGAGCAGCTGAATTTCGAGGCGTACCGGTACTTGTTCTCGACCGACCGTTTCGTGCGGAGCATCGGGAATACGGTCTACATTACCGTGGTCGGGACCGCCGTCAACCTGCTGGTGTCGATTACGCTGGCCTACGCGCTTTCCAAAAAAACGCTGCCCGGCCGGAAGCTGCTCCTGCTGATGATGCTCTTTACGATGGTATTCAGCGGCGGGCTCATTCCGAAATATTTGCTGATCAAGTCGCTTGGCCTGCTGGATAGTTATTGGGCCTTGATTTTGCCGGGCGCTACGAATGCTTTTACCGTACTGGTCATGAAGACGTTTTTTCAAAGCCTGCCGGAAAGCCTGGACGAAGCCGCCCGCATCGACGGGGCGGGAGAGCCGCGCATTTTGCTCTCCGTGGTCATCCCGCTTTCGATGCCGATCATCGCTACCTTTTCGCTGTTCTTTATGGTCGGGCACTGGAACGAATTTTTCGGGGCGATCATTTATTTGAGCGACAACGCCAAATGGCCGATTCAAGTGCTGCTGCGCCTGATGGTCGTTGCGGGTGAAGCCAACATCGCTTCCGAGAACAATCTGGATTTCGAGCTGGCCAGCAAGGTCGGCGACAATGTGAAGATGGCGGCCATCATCGTCGCGATGATTCCGATCGTCGTCGTCTATCCTTTCCTGCAAAAGCACTTTGCCAAAGGAGCCATGCTCGGCTCGATTAAAGAGTAACCGGGGGAGGGGATCCATCCGAACGATTCGAGCTTGCCATACAGCCTGTCCTTATTCCAAGACGATGAGAGGGGTTTTCTACGATGAAAACAAAACAATGGCTTGCAGGAACATGCGCCACCATTCTGGCTCTGGGCAGCGTCGTGGGCTGTTCGTCCGGCGCCGGAACGAAAGAAGCCGGCAAACCCGCAGCGGGCTCGAACGAACCGACGACGATCAAGGCGCTCGCGGTGCTCTCTGCCGGGGAGCCGCCCGTGCTAGAGAACAGCCAGGCGCTCAAGGAGATCGAAAAGAAAGCCAACGTCAAGCTGAATCTCGAATTCGTGCCGGGTGACGTATATCCGGACAAAGTGAACATTGCCATCGCCTCGGGGAGCCAGTACGACCTCATTTTGCTGACGGACGGCAAGGACGAGAAATACACGAAGCTTGTCAAGCAGGGAGCGTTCCACAACTTGACGGCGCTGGTGAAGGACATGCCGAATCTGCAAAAGATCCCTCAGTATACGTGGGACAACACGACGGTGAAAAATGAGATTTTCGGCATTCCGAGACCGCGCAGCACGCACGGCGGGGGCAATGCGAACTTTTTCCTCCGCAAGGATTGGCTGGACAAATACAATTTGCCGGTGCCCAAAACCGTAGACGAGCTGACGAACGCGCTTAAGGTGTTTAAGGAGAAAGACCCGGCCGGCGGCGGAAAGACGGTCCCGATGATCGCAGGTCCGTTCACGACGCCTTGGTTCGGTTCGGCAAATCCGGTCGCTTTTGCCTTCGGACTTCCGTACTCGTACAAAATCGAAGGTGACAAGCCGGTGGCTTATTTCCAAACGCCGGAATACAAGGCTTATCTCGATTGGCTTCGCATGGCGTACACCTCCGGGCTGATCGATAAGGACGCCCCGGTGCTGAAGACCGGGCAGGTCAAGGATAAGTTCAAATCCGGCGTGGCCGGCGCGATGGTCGACAACGTCAGCATGATGAACGAGAACAATCTGGCGGTGATGCGCAAGACCGATCCGAAAGCGGAGCTGGTCGGGGTGCCTTATCTGGAAGGGCCGGGCGGCAAGAAAGGCGTGCAAATGATCGAAGGCTACTTCGGCATCTGGGTCGTTCCTACGAGCGTGGCAAAGGATAAAGTGAAGAAAATCGTCGAGTTTCTCAATTGGACCGCTTCCGATGAAGGTACGGAGATGGCGAAGGCGGGCATACCGGGCGTGCATTACACCAAGTACGACAAAGAGTCCGGCGCCGTGGAACGAACCGAGGAACAGAAGAAGCTGTATGACAAAGAAAAACCGATGCTGCTCGTGCTGCAGAACGCTTATGACAAATACATTTATGCGGATTCCCAGGTCCCGGAAATCAAGAAGGCGCAAAAAGAAGTGCTGGACGGCTTCGATCAGGTAGGCGTGCCGAACCCGTTCATCGCCTTCGTCTCCGAGACGGCCAGCAAAAATCCCGATCATCAGAAAAAGCTGTCGGCCGCCGCGGTCAACTATGTGATGGGCACGGGCAATTGGGAAGCCGTGCAGGCGGAAGTCGAGGCTTGGAGCAAAGGCCTGGGCGCGCAGATCATGAAAGAGTACATGGATCAATATACCGAAAGCAAGAAGTAATAAGCAAGCCCGCCGTCTGTTGCGGTGTGGGCGTAAGACAAGCCGGGGACGGATGCTCTCCGTCCTCCGGCCTGCCGCTTTAAAAGCGCGTTCGAGGAGGGAGACCGATGAATGGGATAGGGACGCCGGCATGGACGCAGTGCCTTCGAACCCGGACGCGGGATTGCGATTGGGTGAACCGGGGCGTGGAGCAGTGGAAGGCGCGGTTAAGCGCTCAAGTGAACCGGCCTCCGGACATTCCGCTGCTCGGCGGAGGCTGGAGCCATCGCTACATCTGCCCCGATGACGGCTCCGCGCTTGTGCGCGCGGACCGGCATCATCACGAATGCCCGTGCTGTCTTCGTATCTGGAGCGGATCGCCTTGGGACGAAGCGGCGGTGGCCGAGGAGCATAACCGCTTCGCGCAGGACGCCCGGCTGGCCGCTGTGGTGTACGCGGCCTCGGGCGAGGCCGTTTACGCGGAGTGGGCCAAAAACGTGCTGATGTTTTACGCCCGGCATTACGACCGCTTCCCGCTGCATGATATTTTCGGCAAAGTTGGGGAGGAAGCAGGCAAATACGGAGCCAAAGTCCAAAACCAGACGCTATCCGAAGCCAGCTGGATTTATCCGCTAGCCCAAGCGTGCACGATCTTGCGCCATGCTTCCAAGCTGAGCGCGGAGGAGCTGAATGAACTGGAAGAACGGTTGTTCCGTCCGGTAGTCCGGGTCATCGACCGGAATCCGAGGGGCCGCTCCAACTGGCAGACGTACCACAATGCGGCGCTGGCAGCTATTGCCGAAGCGCTAGGCGATCCGGGTCTATTGAAGCGGGCGCTGGATGACGAAGCCAACGGGTTCCATTTCCAGATGGAACGCGGCGTCGGGGAAGACGGGTTCTGGTTCGAAGGCGCATGGAGCTACCATTTCTACACGCTGGAAGCGCAGGCGGTGATCGCTTGGGCCGCCATGGGGTTCGGCGAGAAACTGTACGAGCATCCGAGGCTGCGAGCGATGTTTGATATTCCGCTCAAGGCGATGCTGCCGGACGGCACGTTCCCTGCCATTCACGACTCCAAGGTCGTCGATATTCGTTCTTATGCGCATTTGTATGAATGGGCGTATGCGTTTTACGGCATCGGAGAAGCGATTGTTCGCGGCAGCGACCGCAGTTCCTTGTACAGCGTGTTATTCGGTGCGCCGCTGGAGCCTTTGCCGGAGGGAGTAAAGCATCCGGTGAAAGGCCGCGCGGAGGAGTCTGGCGAAGCAAGCGAGGCCGCTGCAATTACGGTATTGAACAAGCCCGGGATGGTATGCGTGACATGCGGCGCAGGCGAAGGGGCGCAGGCGCTGCTCGTCGATTACGGGGAGCATGGCGACTGGCACGGTCATTATGACAAGCTAAATCTGTTGTATTATGCAAGGGGCCGCAGTTGGCTGGCCGACGCAGGCATGGTTCCGTACGGGCATGCGATGCACAAGGCTTGGTACGTGCACACCGTAGCGCACAACACGGTGACGGTTAACGGCCTTTCCCAGCGGGAGGCGTGCGGCCGGCTGCGCAAGGCCGTAAGCGAGACCGGCATCATCCGGGTCGAGGCCGAAGCGGAGGACGCTTACGATGGTGTCCGGCTGGACCGGCGGCTAACGCTGGCCGGCGGGCTGCTGGTGGACGTATTCCGGGTGACCGCGGGTGAGCTTTCGACGGTGGACTGGATGATGCATACCCAGGGACACCCGGTCGAAGCGCCGTCCGTTCGGTATACTGCTGTTTCGGCGGAGGCGCTGTCGGATGCGGATGGCTACCCGCATTTGCGGCAGGTGAGGCGTCTGGAAGGTCTGCCGGACGATTGGATGCTTGAATGGAGCTGGAACGGAGAAGGCGGGGAAGACGAGCGCCTGCAGGTTTACGGCTTGGCCGCGCCGCAGGGCTCCTGCGTATATTTGGCCGAATCGCCGTTCATGCCCCCCGTTCAAGTCCGCAGCGCCTGCATTCGCAGGGCGCCTTCGTGTACCCGGGCGGCGTTTGTTACCGTCTTTCGGGCTTGCCGGAAAGGGGATGCACCGCTCTCGCTCCGGCTGATCGGCGATCCCTCGGACAGCGGGGGCCTATTGCTCGAAGTAAGGGACGGAGAGCGGGATGGGGCAATGCTCTGGACCGTATGAAGAAAAGGAGGGAGGCAGTCATGAAACAAGTCGTCGACGAAGGGCTTAAAGCCCGGCATCGCTATGCGGAACCGCCTGCGGCGCGGCGGGAGGATTGGGAGCGGGCGGTACAATACGTGCTGTCCCAAATCGACCGCAATCTGGGGACGTTCGCGCTGCATTTTCCGTCGCCCGCAAGCGAAGGGAATGTGTATAAGCCAATCGGCAATACCGAGTGGACGTCCTCCTTTTGGACGGGAATGCTGTGGCTGGCCTACGAGATGACCGGCGGCGACCGTTACCGCCGGGCAGCGGAAGCGCAGCTCGACAGCTACCGGGAACGGATCGAACGAAGAATCGCAACGGAGACGCACGACCTCGGCTTCTTGTACTCGCTGTCCTGCGTGGCGGCCTACAAACTGACCGGCAATGAAGAGGCCAAGGAAACGGCGCTTCAAGCCGCCGATTTGCTGATCGGACGTTATTTCGAGAAGGCGGGCATTATTCAGGCGTGGGGCAACTTAAATCAACCGAACCAGCGCGGAAGAATGATTGTCGATTGCCTGATGAATTTGCCCTTGCTGTATTGGGCTTCGGAGACGACGGGCAATCCGGAATACCGCCGGATTGCAATCCATCACGCCACACAAGCGGCGGCATATATCATCCGCGAGGATGCTTCAAGCTATCATACGTTCTACATGGACGTGGATACGGGGCAGCCGAAATACGGCAAGACATCGCAGGGCTTCTCCGACGATTCGTGCTGGTCGCGCGGGCAGGCGTGGGCCATTTACGGTTTTCCGCTGAGCTACAGCTCTACCCGGGACGAGTCGTATCTCGCTATCGCGCAAAAGACGGCCAACTACTATTTGAACCGCTTGCCTGACGATTCGGTATGTTACTGGGATCTGATCTTTACGGACGGAGCCGAGGAGCGGGACAGCTCGGCGGCGGCCATCGCCGCTTGCGGCTTGCTCGAACTGGCGAGGCATCTGCCCTTGTCCAACGAGTATAAACGAGCATACGAGAATGCCGCTCTGAGGATGCTGGACTCGCTGGCACAGCGGTATACGACGGCGGGAGTTCCGCATTCGAACGGGATTCTGCTTCATGCGGTTTATGGCAAACCTTTGGGCAACGGGATCGACGAATGCTGCATCTGGGGCGATTATTACTATTTCGAAGGGCTTGTCCGGGTGTTGAAAGACTGGAATCTATATTGGTAGAAGCGAGAGGTAGATGCGCGATGACATTGACAAGCGGTGAGGACAAAATCAAATGGTGGAAGGACGCCAAATTCGGCATGTTTATCCACTGGGGCTTGTATGCGGCTCTGGGCCGGGGCGAGTGGGTCATGTACGAATTGAACATTCCGGTTCGCGATTACGAGCGGCTCGCGGAAAAGTTCCATCCCGTTCGTTTCGATGCCAAGACCTGGGTAGGGCTGGCCAAGGCCGCGGGCATGAAATATATCGTCATCACGGCGAAGCATCATGACGGGTTCGCCATGTTCCGTTCGCAGGCGGAGCCGTTTAACATCGCGGACGCTACTCCGTTCGGGCGCGACCCGATGAAGGAGCTGGCCGAGGAATGCCGCGAGCAGGGCATTGTGCTGTGCTTTTATTATTCCCATGTCATTGACTGGCATCATCCGCATGCCGTGCACAACAAATATAACAACGTGTGGGACTATGATACGGAAGCGAAGCATTTTCCGACGTATTGGGACGGACTGGTCAAGCCTCAAATCCGGGAGCTGCTCACCCAATACGGGCCAGTCGGGCTTCTCTGGTTCGATACGGCGGGCGGGCTGTCGAAGGAGGATGCCGAGGAGCTCGTGGAGCTCGTTCGAGGCCTCCAGCCGGACTGCCTGATCAACAGCCGAGTCAGTCATTACCCGGGCATGGGAGATTACCAGTCGAAGGGCGACAACGAAATTCCGATGCGCGGCGAAGACTCCCGCGGATGGGAGACGCCGATGACGTTAAACCAGTCATGGGGCTTCAGCACGAAGGACCAGGTCTGGAAACAGCCGGAAGCCATCATCCGGAAGCTGGTTCATATAGTGAGCAAGGGCGGCAACCTCCTGCTCAACGTCGGGCCGGACGCCGAAGGACATATTCCGGATTTGTCCGCCGAAAGACTGCGCGAGGTGGGGGCTTGGCTGAACGTTCATGGGGAGGCGGTGTACGGCGCGGCGGCCAGTCCTTTTCCGTACGAGATGGAATGGGGCGCCGTTACCGTGAAGCCCGGCCGCGTCTACCTGCATCTGACAAGCGACGACTGGCCGCAGGGGGAACTGCGTTTGTACGGGCTCAAAAACTACGTTAAACAAGCTTACATGCTAAGCGATGCAAGCCGAACGCCGCTTGAAACTGCACAAAGCTATGATGCCGGGCTCGATCATCATACGTTGACGATCGGATTGCCGGACAAGCCGGCTAATGACTGCATGACGGTTATCGCCGTAGACATCGAAGGGGAGCTATCCGTCGATACGCGTTTAACCCAGCAGCCGTCGGGGCATGTGAAGCTGGAATGGGCAACCGGCCGTATCGATGCGGATGCCAAAGCGGCAGAGTGGAGCTTTCAAATCGTCGCTCCGGGCACCTTTGATCTTGAGCTTGTGTGCTTTCAAAAGGAAGGCGCTTCATGGGACGAAGCGTTTCGGGAAGGCATCGAGGCGGCTTCCGGAAGCCGCCGGTTCAGGGCGCAGCCGAAGCCGGATCAGGTGATCAAAAATTCAACGGCCTGCCAGCACCCGTACACCGAAATCCATTCGCATCTGGGAACGGTCGTCTTCGAACGGCCGGGCACGTGCACGCTTTCACTTCATTCCGCGCTGATCCGTCCCAAATCCGGCTTTGCGGAAATATGGCAGGCCGACCCGGTGAAGCTGCGGGCCGTGAAGCTCGTCAAGCGACAGTAGCTGGGTTCGCGAGAGGGGCACACAGCTGTGCGCACGAGCCGAGGTTTGCGTCGGCGGCCGAAGCAAATCCGCTGCGGCAGGGCTTCGAGGCTTCGTCAAGGCTGGTTGATCGGTTATTGTTTGAACGGATGGCAGAAAGGCCAAGCCCGGGGTTCCCGTTAGCTTGGCCTTTTGGCGTTCATGCATTCTCATTGCGCCGGGCCATCTGCTGCCAGACCGAGCCGACGGCCGCTTGACCGCCCTCGATACGCTCCAGCGCCATGCGCACCTGCATCCGCACTTCAAACTCCGGGTCGTCCTGAGCCGCCCGCAGGGCTTGTACCGCTCCTTCGTCGCCTACCTCGTAGAGGAAGCGGGCTGCCCGCCAGCGAACCAGCTTGTTCGGGTCCTGCAAAGCTCCGACCATCGCCTCCTGCGCCGCCGGATCTCCGATATCCGACAAGGTATCCCCAGCGGTCCGGCGGACGGAGGAGGAAGAATCGCGCAAAGCGCGGTACAGGTGGGGAAGCACGTGCGGTTCTTTCAAATCTCCCAAATAGACGGTAGCCAAGCGCCGAACCGTCGAACGTTCGTCCTCCAGTCCTTTGAGCAGCAGCGGCAGCGTCTCCTCGGAAGGCTTGATCTGCTCCAAAGCGGCATACCGCTGCTTCCAATCGGGATCCTGCAGCTTTCGCTCGATTTCTTCGTAGCTCAGCGTCGGACGGCCGGAAGCCGCCAGCTTCTTCGCATCGCCTTGAGTCGGGCCGTGCTCGGCTTGGGCAATCAGACGTTCAAGCTGCTCGTCGCTGTAGGCGGCCTCCAGCTCCTGAACCACCTCGTCCAAAACGTCCTGAAGCTCGCCGTAGCGCGTATCCCAGTCGTCCAATGAACGTTCCTGGATCAGGTTCGGCGCTGCTGCCGCCCCGCGGACAGCGGCGTCGCTAAACCGTTGGGGCAGGGCGGCCCGCCGCTCTTCAATGCCGTTTGTTACCCGGACCTGCAGCGGAATGCCGCGAAAATGCTGCAGAAGCACCTTGATTTCGCCGAAGGCCGCATCGGTTGTTTCATCCGGGCTATCCGGCGAAGCGGCTTTCCGGGCGGCTGCATCCACCTGGTTCTCCGCTGCACCGGACGAAGCGACGCCCAGGATGTCCCGGACTTCGGCGAGAATGTGCTGCCAATCGCCTTTGGCTGTCCGGTCCAGAGCGATAAAATCCGCCGCGCGGTACAAGCTTTTGACGCCGTCAATAGAAAGCAGCTGCCGAAGCTGAGGATCAGCCAGCTGGCTGGCTTGCTCGCGGTTGAACGTTTCGCGAACGTCTTTCGGCAGGGAAGTATCCAAATTGATTTTCATGGTATTCGGGCTGGGCGTCGGTTCGATGGATAGAATAGGCATGGTCATACCTCCTGTCTGCCTGATTGTTTTAGGTTAGGGTGCCTTTCCGTACGGTCTGGTTTATGGCTGCGCCGCAAGATACCGTTCTTGGATGACTCGAACGTGATGAAGCTCGTGCCCTGCGATAATATAGGCCAGCGCCCGCACCGATGTGTTGCAGCCGGCAGCCGTTCCTTGCCGCAGCCAGGCTTCCGGATGCAAACCTGCCAGCAAGGACAACGTCGCCAGCCGGACGGCCGTGAATTCTTCCAACAAGGAAGAAAGCGGCAGGTCGTCAAAATTTGCGCCCGCAACGTAAAGATGCTCGTCCATGGAAGGGAACGGGGTCTGGTCGCCGCGTGCGATGCACAGTAAGCGGTAACTCATTACCCGCTCCGTATCCGCGACGTGGCCGATGACTTCTTTCAGGCTCCATTTGCCTTCGGCATAACGGAACAAAGCCTGTTCCTCGGTTAGCGACCCGAGCAGCTCGGTCGTCGTTTTCAGTTGGGTCCGCAGCAGTTCCGTAATATCGCCATCGGGAACCTTTGCAATATATTCTTGATATTGCGCTCCATATTCTGTAGCTTTTGGTCTGCTCATCGTTTGGTTTCTCTCCTCCGGTTTGAATAAAAAGGACCGACGCTCTCGAAAGAGCAGGCCGGTCTCTTGTCAGCATAAGCTAAGGGGCAACCATTAATCCAGATCAAGCAAATTGCGGTGCAGGTAGTTGTCGTCCAACGCTTTGGTCAGATCAAAGACGGTGTGAGCCAAATCCAAATTTTCGAACGTATGCTCACAGGAATCTTTATACGCCATTTCTTCCTCGTAATGCGACATATAGCGATCGATCTGCTCGGGAGAATCCCCACGCTTCACCTCGCGACGCTTCACCGTTTCCCGATCGGCATAGATAAAGATTCGGACGACACGGTCACCGTACAGAGATTTTAAGGTTTCCGCGCCTTGACGGTTTAAAACTAAGTAGACGGCCCCATGCTTTTGGACCATATCGGCTACGTCGGCTTCCTTGACTCCGTACCGGTTCCCGTCCAGTTCGACAACTTCGATGAACTCTTGGTTTGCTTCGGCTTCCTCAAATTGCTTCCGAGTGACGAAATGATAATCTTGCCCGTCTACCTCCGAAGAGCGTGGAGGGCGGGTCGTGTACGAAATCACCTGTTTGATGCCGAGCGTGCTGCCGGACATCTGAGCGACGGTGCGGCGACCGGCTCCATTCGGACCCGTGAATACAAATATGAGTTCCTTATCTTTCAGTTCGTACATAGAAACCCTCCTTTATTTGGGGAGTGCAATCCTTGCCGAGTGTCTATCCTTTATTTTACATGGTTTCGCAGACGAGGTAAAGATACTCTTTGAAAGCGTTTCAACGCTTCCGCTGCCTGCCGCCAGCACCGCCTCTGCGCCCTCGCGCAGCGCCTGAAGCTGCGTCCGCGCCTCTGCGCCCTCGCGCCGCGCCTGAAGCTGCATCCGCGCCTCTGCGCCCTCGCGCAGCGCCTGAAGCTGCGTCCGCGCCTCTGCGCCCTCGCGCCGCGCCTGAAGCTGCATCCGCGCCTCTGCGCCCCCGCGCAGCGCCTGAAGCTGAGTCCGCGCCTCTGCGCCCTCGCGCAGCGCCTGAAGCTGAGTCCGCGCCTCTGCGCCCTCGCGCAGCGCCTGAAGCTGAGTCCGCGCCTCTGCGCCCTCGCGCAGCGCCTGAAGCTGAGTCCGCGCCTCTGCGCCCGCGCGCAGCGCCCGAAGCGGCATCCGCGCCTCTGCGCCCGCGCGCAGCGCCTGAAGCTGAGTCCGCGCCTCTGCGCCCCCGCATCGCATCTGCGTCTGCATCAGCGCGCTCTGCCTGCGCTTTGCCCGGCCGCTTCGCGATCGTCGCCTTAATGCCCCGTTCGATCTGCTCCAGATATATGGCATCCCGCGGCGCGGCGAACGTAATCGCTTTTCCCGTCTGGCCCGCGCGTCCCGTCCGTCCGATGCGGTGAATGTAGCTTTCGGCATCGTGCGGGATATCGTAGTTGAACACGTGCGTGATCCCTTCGACGTCGAGCCCGCGCGCCGCAATATCGGTCGCCACAAGCAGCTGGATTTTGGCGTCCCGAAACCGCTTCATGACCTGCTCGCGCTTCGCCTGCGTCAAGTCTCCGTGCAGCTCGTCGCACGAATACCCGCGTTCCGCCAGCTCGTTCATCAGCTTGCTTGCTCTAAGCTTCGTACGGCAGAAGATCATCGCCAGATACGGCCTTTCTTCGTCGATCATTTTACAGAGCGCTTCCAGCTTTCCGCGATCCGTGGTCTGAATGACGACCTGCTCGATTTCATCCAGCGTCACGCGCTTCGATTGCACTTCGATTTCAACCGGCTGCCGCATATATTCTTTAGCCAGCTGGCGGATGCGCGGCGGCATCGTAGCCGAGAACAGCAGCGTCTGCCTGCGGCTTGGGGTCACCGAAATAATCTCCACGACCTCCGGCAAAAAGCCCATGTGCAGCATTTGGTCCGCTTCGTCCAGAACGAGAACGGACAGCTTATGAAGCTGTACCGTTTCCCGGCGCAGATGATCGAGGAGCCGTCCCGGCGTCGCTACAATAATATGTATATTTCCTTCCAGCTTGCGGATCTGGCGCTCGACATCCTGCCCTCCGTAAGCAGATAGCACGCGCAAGTTTTTAAGCGGAGCCCAGCGCTTGATTTCTTCCGTAATTTGAATGGCAAGCTCGCGGGTCGGGGTAACGATCAACGCCTGCACGTAAGGGGTGCTTGGGTTGACGCTTTCCAGGATCGGCAGCGCAAAAGCCAGCGTTTTGCCTGTACCGGTCTGCGCTTGAGCGATGATGTCGTGACCGGCAAGAGCAACCGGGATCGCCTCGCGTTGGATCGGCGTCGGCTCGTTATATCCATGGTTTTGCATGGCCTCGGCCAAGTCGCTCCCGATTCCGAGCAGGGCAAAATTATTTTTCTTCATTATATTATCTCCCTGTAATTCGAATTATTCTTCTAAGAGAACCTTCAATTATAAATGCAATTCTACAGGAACCTGCGGCAAAAAGAAACTGCACGGGGCCGAAACAGCCGGGTGCAGCATGCTCTTCGCTGAAGCGCCGGAGGCATTCAAGCTCAAAACTCCCGGCCGTTCCCTTCCGCTTGATTCGGAATCGTAACGTCCGTTCCGAACGTCCGTTCCATCATTTCCGTGAATTGCGCGCGGTACGGTTCCAGACTTCTTCCGCTCCAGGTGTCCTGCGCCATCCGGTTGAACACGTTGACGACGTTTCGGTTCGCCGAAATATACACGTCATGCACCGTCGGTTGGTTCAGACGGATTTTTTCCGCTATCTTTTGCTTGAACAAATGGGACAGATGCTCATGGTGCATTTCCGTCTCCCCGCCGCTGCCGCCGCTGATCAACTGGTCGGGCGGGGCGTAATCGCTTTGGTCGCCGTATGTGCTGTACAGCCCTTTCACCAAACCGTAATTATTCGTTTCCGTCCTCTTGCCTTCGCCTCCTCGCGTCCCGCTGGCCGTGTTGTCCATCGTAATGGCAACGTAGGCGGTGTTATCGCCCATCATGACGATCGCGCTGTTGACCCCGTCCATGGCGGCCACCTGATCGGACAGATGCTGATTTAGCTCCAGTTTGGTTACTTTGTGCGAAACGGGGGCATACTGCTGCTGAGTTTGGTAAGCGCGCGACGTATCCTGCCTCGGCATATCCCGCTTGCTCCCGTAATTGTTAGCGCTGTTGTAGTCGTACCATGAAAAACAGCCGGTCATCGTCATGGCGAGGCCTAAGGCCGCTGCCGATCCGATCCATCGGAAATAACGCATCATGAGTACCCTCCTTTAAAAATGGCTCTGCATTTAGGATTGATTATCCGGGAGGAATTATGCGCGGGAAAGCGAGGTCCAAATGATGCATAAAAGCACCGCTATATGGAAATAACCAAGTAGAGGCGAAAACGCTTAAACCCTAGCAAATCCAAGAGTTCCGAACAATTTGTGAACTTCTTCAGATTCATTGACAAAAAACAGGTACGAATTTATAGTTAATATGGTGATTAGGTTCATTGACAAGTTATGACCTATTTTGATCGAAAAATATTTGCTTTATAAGGTGGGATTGATTAAGATGATTCGATGGCAAAATCTGTGGCGATTCATCCCTCTTTTTGGGTTGATGATGTTGCTGTTAACGGGGTGTGGAGACCAGACGATTTCCGCCTTAAAGCCAAGGGGTCCGGTAGCCAGAGATCAGCTGTTCCTGATGAAGCTAAGCTTCGGAATCATGCTTCTGGTTGTCGTGGTCGTTTTTGTACTTTATTTGTATGTCTTGTTCCGCTTCAGAAAGAAAAAAGGCGACAAGGACATCATCCCGAAGCAGGTGGAAGGCAGCCATACGCTGGAGATTATTTGGACGGTTATTCCGATCATTCTGCTCCTCATTCTGGCCGTTCCTACCGTACAGTACACCTTTAAGCTTTTGGAAGACCACAGAGACAACAAAGATGCGCTGCATGTGAAAGTGACGGCTCACGCCTTCTGGTGGCAATTCGAATATCCGGATTTGGGGATCGCAACAGCCCAAGACTTAGTCATTCCGACAAACAAAAAGATCGCCTTCGAATTAACCGCATCCGATGTGAAGCACTCCTTCTGGGTTCCGTCGCTCGGCGGTAAAATGGACACGAACCCGGGGTTGACGAACGTTTACTACCTTCAAGCGGACGAAGTGGACGTCTTTAAGGGCAAATGCGCGGAGCTTTGCGGCGCATCCCACTCCTTGATGGATTTTAAAGTGAAGTCGCTGGATCAAGCGGAATTCGATCAATGGGTCGCCAAAATGAAAACGCCTGCCGCAATTCCGGCCGACGCGCAGAAAGGCGAGCAGATCTTCAAAGACAACTGTTTGTCCTGTCATGCGGTTAACGCGCAGGGACTCGGCGCAGGTCCGAACTTGAACGGCTTTGCTTCCCGTGAGCTCGTTGCTGGCATTTTGCCGCACAACGATGAAAGTTTGAAGGAATGGATCGCCGATCCTCAATCGGTGAAACCGGGCAATAAGATGCCTTCTGTCGGATTGAAGGACGACGAAATCAATGAAGTAATCAAATACTTGAATTCGTTGAAGTTAAAGTAACGAGCATCGCGGAAAAAGGAGGTTTATACGGTGGCTCACGGACACACGGCAAAACGGTACACCGGGCTGATGGATTGGCTTACCACGGTGGACCATAAAAAGATCGGAATTTTATATTTGATCGCGGGCGGGATCTTCTTCCTGCTGGGCGGCCTTGAGGCCATCTTGATCCGGATTCAGCTGCTTTATCCCGATCAGAAAATCTTTATCGGAGATACGTTTAACCAATTGACAACCATGCACGGTACGACGATGATCTTCCTTGCGGCGATGCCGGTCATCTTCGCTTTTATGAATGCGATCGTACCGCTGCAGATCGGGGCTCGCGACGTAGCGTTCCCGTTCGTAAACGCGCTGGGCTTCTGGTTGTTCTTCTTCGGCGGCTTGCTGCTGAACACTTCTTGGTTTCTCGGCGGCGCACCGGCAGCAGGCTGGACGGCTTATCCGCCGCTATCGGGCATCATTGATCCGACCGGCGTCTTCAAGGGCGTAGACTTCTACGTTCTGGGCTTGCAGATCGCAGGTCTCGGTACGCTGATCGGGGGGATTAACTTCCTCGTCACGATCATCAACATGCGTGCGCCAGGCATGACTTACATGAGAATGCCGATGTTTACCTGGGCGGCGTTCATTACTTCCTTGCTGATTCTTTTCGCTTTCCCGGCCATTACGGTAGGGCTTGTCGAATTGATGTTCGACCGGATTTTTAGCGGCGCTTTCTTCGATGTGGCAAAGGGCGGCAACCCGGTACTTTGGGAACACCTTTTCTGGATTTTCGGGCATCCCGAAGTTTACATCCTGATTTTGCCGGCTTTCGGTATCATTTCGGATATCGTGTCGACGTTCTCGAAAAAGCGTTTGTTCGGATATAGCTCCATGGTATTCGCTACGGCTCTTATCGGATTTTTGGGCTTCATGGTATGGGCTCACCATATGTTTACGACAGGGATCGGTCCCGTCGGGGATGCGATCTTCGGGGTCGCTACGATGGCGATTGCGGTACCTACCGGGGTTAAAATCTTTAACTGGCTGTTCACGCTGTGGGGCGGTCAAATCCGCTTCACGACAGCTAACATTTTTGCAACGGCATTTATTCCGACGTTCGTTATGGGTGGTGTTACCGGGGTTATGCTTGCCGTACCGGCGGCAGACTTCCAATATCACGATACGTACTTCGTCGTAGCTCACTTCCACTACGTTATTGTCGGCGGTCTCGTCCTCGCGTTGTTCGCGGCTTCGTACTACTGGTGGCCGAAAATGTTCGGCCGCATGCTGAACGAGACGCTGGGTAAAATTCATTTCTGGACCTTCTTTATCGGGTTCCATATGACGTTCTTCCCGCAGCACTTCTTGGGCTTGATGGGGATGCCGCGCCGCGTGTTTACGTATCATCCGGGCGTGGGACTCGAGCAAGGAAACTTTATCAGTACCATTGGCGCGTTCCTGATGGGAATCGGTACGATCGTCTTCCTGATCAACTGTTTCGCTTCGCTGAGAAAACCGATATCGGCCCCGGCAGATCCGTGGGATGCCCGTACGCTGGAGTGGACGATTCCTTCGCCGCCGCCGGAGTACAACTTCAAGCAAACTCCGCTTGTTCGCGGATATGACGCCTTCTGGAAAGAGAAAATGGCGGGCAACAAAGAAATGACGCCGGCCGAACCGCTTGGTTCGATTCATATGCCGTCGCCTTCGATCCTGCCGTTCCTGATGTCTGTCGGCTTGTTCATCGCAGGGTATGGATTTATGTATCACACGTATATTGTCAGCATTCTCGGTATCGGTATGACGTTAATCTGCATGTTCTTCCGTTCTGTGTATGATGATCACGGTTTCCATATCGAACCGGAGGAGTTAAACGATAAGGGGGCGAAGGCATGAGTGCAGCACATCATGAAGCGGGCGGCGCTTTGCCACCTCACGCAGAAACGGCAACATTAGAAGGCAAAAATAAAGTCATGGGCTTTTGGCTGTTCCTTGGCGGCGAGTGCGTACTGTTCGGTTCGCTCTTCGCCTCCTACATCGCACTGCGCAATCAGGTGCCGGACGGCCCGACGGCTCAGCATTTGTTCTCGCTTGATTTGGTCGCTATATCGACGTTTATCCTGCTTACCAGTTCTTTGACTAGCGTGTTCGCCACGATGGCGCTGCACCGCAATCAGTTCCAAAAGCTTCAAGCCTGGATGGCTGTTACCGTATTGCTCGGCCTCGCCTTCTTGGGTCTTGAAATTTACGAGTTCGTACACTATGTCAATGAAGGCCATACGTTCTCGAAAAGCGCGTTCGCTACCTCCTTCTATACATTGGTAGGCTTTCACGGCGCTCACGTTGCTTTCGGTGTTCTGTGGATCTCGCTTTTGATTATCAACGGCTTCAAAAAAGGCTTGACTGTAGTCACGGCGCCCAAATATTACGTCGCCGGGTTATACTGGCACTTTATCGACGTCATTTGGGTATTCATCTTCACGGTCGTATACCTGATGGGGAAGGTGGGTCCATAAATGAGCAACCAACACCATTCGTCGTCTGCCGGTGATCGTCATCGTTTGGAAGGTCCGAAGAATCACTACTTGTCGTACATTATCTCGATCGTGCTCACGATGCTGTCATTTGCCGTCGTGCTGTACGGCGGGTTGGACCGTTCGTTTATTCTGTTCTTCATCGTCGGCCTGGCGATTGTTCAAATTATTTTCCAATTAGCTTATTGGATGCACATGAAAGATCGGGGGCATTTATTCCCGATTGTCGGATTGGCATTCGGCGCGTTTATCGCATTAACCGCGGTCATCATGGCCGTATACTGGGTTTGGTGGTAGGATAGAGGAGAGGAGGCTGCGTAACGTAAGCCCCTCTCTTTTGCGTAACGGCAGTCATTTCACCAATTCGACACAATTTCCCGGCACAGGAACCGGGTTGGGAAAGGAGCATACTCGTCTTGGACCCTACGATGTCCCATGGAGGGCACGAAACCGGCCCTACGTTTGCTGCATTATGGAGCCCCGGTTTTTTGCTGCTGTTGATTGTTGTCGGTGTATTATATACGCTTGCGGTAGGCCGCTGGCGTAAAGATTTTGCGGATAGCGCGCCTGTCGCATTGAAACAAAAGCTGTGGTTCTGGCTCGGACTGGCCTTATGGTATGCGGCGGAAGGAAGCCCGCTTTCCTATTACGGCCATCACTACTTTTTCAGCGTCCATATGTTCCAGCAGTCGATTCTGTATCTGGTCATGCCGCCGTGCTTGCTGCTCGGGCTGCCGGGGTGGCTGCTGCGGCCCGCGTTAAAAGGCGAGACAGCCAAACGGGTGATGCGTTTCTTGACGAATCCGCTGCTGTCACTGTTTCTGTTTAACTTCATTTTCTCTATGTATCACATTCCGATGATCATGGATGCTTTGATGGCCAACGCCGCAGCGTTGTTCATTTACAAAATCTTTTTCCTGCTGGCCGCCTTCCAAATGTGGTTCCCGGTGTTTTGCCCGCTGCCGGAATATAACACCATGTCCGAGATGAAACGGATGGCGTACATTTTCGTGAACGGGATTTTGCTGACGCCGGCCTGTGCGTTGATTATTTTCGCCAAGGATCCGATGTATGCGATGTATTCGGCCGTTCCGGAGCAGCTCTTGCTGCTGCCGATGCTCGACGATCAGCAGCTTGGCGGCGTTATCATGAAGATCGTACAGGAAATTGTGTACGGCTTGGCTTTGGGCTTTATCTTCTTCCGTTGGTATCGGAGGGAGCGCAAGCAGGACGACGAGCTGCCTGATGAGCCTTACTTTCCGGCGGGGAGCGCCAATCGGGCCTGATTGCAATACTGGAATGTTTATTGCGAAGTGAACGGGTGGGATGCACGTGAATATAGCGATTTTGCCAACGATAAGTACGTCTTTTATTGTGATAAGCGCCGTCTTCGTCGCATTCGGCTGGTATCATATTGCAAAGGGGAACCGGGAAACGCACCAAAAGCTGATGCTCTGGGGCGCGGGATTTGCGCTGGCGTTTTTTCTGATCTATGCCAGCCGGACGATCTTTGTCGGCAATACGTCTTTCGGCGGACCGGAGAGCTTGAAGCTCGCTTATCACCTGTTTTTGTTTTTCCATATTACATTAGCTACGCTCGCAGGGGTTTTCGGCATCGTGACACTGCTGTATGCGTTTAATAAGAGATTTGCCAAGCACCGCAAAATCGGCCGCTGGACGGCCGTCATGTGGCTGTTGACGGCTCCGACCGGTGTAGCCGTGTATATTTTGCTCTATCTGCTATATCCGGGCGGAGAAACGAAGCCGATGATCGACGCGATTTTAGGGCTATAGCCGTAAGAAGTTTAATATAGCTAACAAAAAGAAGAGGCTGTTTGTCCGTTGACAACAGCCTTTTTGCATTGCCGCCGGGAGTTCTTAACAGTGCTTGAACCAGATGCCGGCGCATTCGGGGACGGTCGTCCAGCCATTCGCGGTGACGCGGGAAGCCAGCTCGTCGCCGAAGAAAAAGCGGGTCAGCTCTTCCGCTTCGCTCAGGCTCTCGAATGTATAATCCAAGCGAATCCATTGGCGGCTAAAGCCATACTGCCGCTCCAAAGCTGCATAATAGCCCACGAGAAAATCGGGCGGATTCGGTGTTTCGAAGCCTGTGCCCATCGTTTCAAAGATGATGACGGTGCCGCCGGGACGAAGCACCCGGTTGATTTCCCGGAGGATGCGTTCCAGGTTGGACGACCACGCCGGATTGTTGCTGCTCGCCAAGTAACACAGACTCCAGCCGGAAACGATCAAGTCCGCACTGGCGTCCGGCAAAGGCAGTTCGCGATGGTCCGCGACGACCGTACGCAGGCGGGGACGGTCCGCTTCGGCGATGCGTCCCTTCAACACATCCAGCATCGCAGCGGATGCATCGGTTGCCGTCAGCGACCGCGCTTGTCCGATTAAAACGGATGATAATCTGCCGCTTCCCGCGCCCAGATCGACGATGTCAAGTCCTGCGAACGGTTTGATGGATTGCACGATATGCGCCAATTCGGGTTGTTTGCTAATTAAGCGGTGGTAACGCGCGGCATGCTCGGAATAAATTTGATCATGATTCGGCATAAGTCCCTCTCCTTCATGGTATGTCGTTACACCGCTAGCGTACACCTTTCCGTTACGTGAAGGTCAAGGGGGAACAAAACCCGCTTATGCCGTTATGCTCTTAATCCGAATCGGACTTCTTCAAAGAGGGTTTTAACAACCGTTCCGTCCGGGCATAAAGATCAAGCAAACGATTCCGGTCGATGAGTTTGGCATTATGCTCGAAGGTGACGTGAAACCGCTCGTTTCGCTGCGCCAAGCAGGCGAGATAGGCGTAGGCATCCCCAAAGCGATCGTCATGGTCATGTTCCGGCAGGACGGGAAGATGATGAATGAACCGATCGGCCTCGTATTGAACATTGCTGTAATGAACCAAATAAACATACGGCGCCACGGCTTCAAGCCAGCGTATCGGTTCGACATTGCCGAACGCTTTTGCGGAAATATCCAGCCGGCACGTATCCACGACCAGCTCAATCTCCGGATGCTCCCGGAACATCGCCGTAAGCAGCTCCTCATGCTCTCCCCAAAAATCATGCTCTAATACGATACATTGCCCATAGCGGTGTTGAAGCTCGCAAAGCGTATCGAACAACCGAAGGGAAATATCCCTAAGCTCAGCCGCATTGATCTGCTCGGCGCTGTAGCGTTCGCCCGGCAACGGCATGTTGGAGAAAACCCGCTTTGTTTCCGGCGGAAATATCGGCACATAAGGATAGTGAAACAAAAGATAATCGGCGCCATATTCCGCTGCCGCACGAACTTCGCGCTCTACGCAGCGCAAGGCTTCTTCCCGCTCCTCGCGGTCTACCGAAGTAATTCGCGGACGCCGGTACGGCTGTCCGCCGAAAACCGGCGTATGAATGCCAAAGGAAAGGCCTTTCTCTTTACAAACCTTAGTTGTATACAACAAGCTTTCGTTATCGCGATACTGGCAAATTTCAATACCGTCAATCGCATCGGAACCTAAACGCTCCAAATCCTCTTCGCTAAATGCATGCCACATGCCAATCTGCAATCTTCTTCGGCTCATGCTCCGCCCCCTGATTTAATAGAATGAGAGTTCTTCATATTTTACCATTTACCAAGTTTTTTTCCAAAGTATCCGTGTCTCTAAGAAACTATAAAAGTTTCCCTGACACAAAAAAGTTTTCCGTATACAAAATAATTCCTTTAGGTATATAATGGGGAATAATGGAATCAACCGGAGACCAAAAATGATGAACGACAGGCAGGTGTAAACGAACCGTGAACATTCGAGGCATGCATCAAGAGGATCGCTCGACCCGGAGAGCGCTTCTGATCTTGTTAAAAAAGCGGGGCAAAATCAGCATTCAGGAAGCGGCGGAGCAACTGGGCGTAACCGGCGTAGCTGTTCGGCGCCATATTCACGAACTGCAAAAGGATCAATATGTGCAGACGAATATTCAACGCCAGAGCGCGGGGAGACCGACGTACTTATACAGTCTGACGGAAAAGGCGGGCGTATTGTTTGCGAACGGCTACGACGCATTAGTCAACGATCTGATCGATGAAGTGAAGGATAAATTCGGAGACAGTCAAGTCGGCCGCTTGTTCGATCGGCGGAAAGAGAAATGGCTGCGGAAGCACGAGGATACGTTTCAAGGTCTGGATTTGGAGAGACGGGTCGAGAGGTTGGCCCGGCTGCAGGAGCAGGAAGGATATATGGTTAAAGTAGAAAAAAGAGGAGACGGGGCGTTCGTCTTCGAGGAAGCGAACTGCCCGATCTATCAAGTGGCTGTCCGCTACCGGCAGGCTTGCCAATGCGAGCTGTCGCTGTTTCAGGCTTTGCTTGCCGTGCCCGTGACGCGCACGGAATGCATGGCTGAAGGAGGCCGGAAGTGCCGATACAGCATCAATTCGAGGCAGGCCTAAAACTTGAAGGCGGAAGAGGAGTGCAGCGATGGACAATACGATGAATACCCGGTCCGATCCGGAGATCATTACGGTGAAGGATGAACGGTTAATTCCGGTCGTGGCAGCGCTGACGAATTTGACCGAAAGCTGGAAGACACAGCTAAGCAAAGGCGCCGTCAGTCTCCCGATGGCCGTACAGATCGGAAAGAAGCTGAGCCATGAGCGGCAGCAGGCTTTGGTGGAGTTTTGGGAGGATACCCGCTTGCCCGACAAATACATGAGCAGAGTGCTGCATGCCTTCGCCCGGGGCATGCCGGAATGGGCGGTTTATCAGGTGATCCGCATTGTCCGGCTTACGGAAAAGATCAAGGCTTCAATGATCATGCTGAACGATCTGATGGACCGGTTCGATGCGCTCTACGAAAGGTTTGAGCACGAATTCTGGGAAGGGGAATGGCCGGGGGCGGACGAGGAACTGGTGTCGTATCTCGATAAGGCGGAAGCCGAATTTCAGGAGCTGTATCGACAAACGACGGACGAGAAAAAGTCATATAACCGGCATTACGGGGACAGCTCGTCCGACGCCGGTGAAGGATCGGCGGCTAGCCGGGGCAAGGTATCCTTTCCGACCTTGATCGGCGCTGCGGACGATGCCGCGCCCAAGGAGCTAAAGCAGCGCTACCGGGCGTTAATGAAAAAGCTTCACCCCGATCACGGCGGCAGCGCCTATTTGTTCGATTGGGTCAAGCAGGCGCACGACAGCTATATGCAGGGCAAATCAAGCTTATAAGAAAAGCTTCTTATCGAAGCCATTTCGAAGAAGACACATTCGTGTTTTTGAGGAAGCTTTTCTTGAAAGGATAGAATGATTCAGCTTCGCTGAAAACTTATACGTTCTATCATTATGACAAAGAGACCTGCCGTCACGGCAGCAGGTCCCGTATCATGCTGTATTTAAGCGAGCGCAAGCCGCCGTCTGGCGAGTCCGGTCAAGAAGTACAGCAGGACGTGCAGGCTTATGCGCGACGTCCGGTCGCGCGTATCCCGGCTCGGGTCCACACAGACCATGTCCATGCCGATGACGCGGTTCCATTCCCCGAGCAGCTCGGCGCAGGTGAACAGGTCCACCGGCGAGAGCCCCCCGGGCCCGATGGCCGGCACGCCGGGTACGTCCGCTTGGTCGAGCACGTCGATATCGAACGTGACGTAGACGGAATCGGTTTTGGCGGCAAGCTCGCGGATCGTCCGTTCCAGAATCGGCTTGATGCCTTCCTCCCGGACTTGTCTTGCCGTATAAAGCGTAATGCCCTGCCGCTCGGCGAAGTCGCGGTACGCTTTGGAATTGGCGAAGCTGCGCAGACCGATATTCACGATATCCTCGCCCCGGATGACGCCGTTTTCCACGAGGCTGCGGATGGGCGTTCCGTTCGATCTGCCGCCGTAGGCCGTATCCCGGACATCGAGATGGGCGTCGAACTGAATCAGCCCGATGCGTTCTTTGCGCACGCCCTGAATCCCCGTCAGCGCCGGAAACGTAATCGAGTGGTCGCCGCCCACCAGACACGGGATTGTGGAAGGAAGCTGCTGCGTAATTTCTTGAAACGCCTGTTCGATATTGCGATGGCACTGCGGGATATCGGTGACGTGCATGCCGACATCTCCGAGGTCGCCGACGCGCAGGCTGCTCAGGTCCAAATCGGCTTCGAAGTTATACGTCGTAAAGGCGCTGAACAGCTGTCTTAACGTGGCGGGGTGCAGGTGGGCGCCCGAGAAGCTGATTGAGCTTTTCGACAGGGGGGCCCCGACGATCGCGGCGTCAAGCGGCTGCTGCCCGTCCCATTCGGTTATCCAGTCGCAGAGCCGCGTCACATACGGGTCGCCTGCGCCCGGAGTAAACATCACGCCGGGCCGCTGCAAATGAGTGAATTTGTGCATGACGGTTCTTTTTCTCCTTCGTGCGTTTTTACGCGATTTCTTACTTGCTTTCGAGCACTTGGCTCAGGAACATTCGGGTGCGCGGGTGCGTCGGCTTCGTGAAAATTTCGGACGGCTTGCCTTCCTCGATAATGACGCCGCCGTCCATTACGACGACGCGGTCCGCGACGTCCCGGGCGAAGCCCATCTCGTGCGTGACGATGACCATGGTCATCCCTTCCTTCGCCAGGTTACGCATGACCTGCAGCACCTCGCCGACCGTCTCCGGGTCCAGCGCGGAGGTCGGTTCGTCGAACAGCATCACCTTCGGCTTCATGGCCAGCGCCCGGGCGATGGCGACCCGCTGCTTTTGTCCGCCGGACAGGCTGGACGGCCGGGCCTCTGCCTTATCCAGCAGGCCGACCTTGCGCAGCAATTCGCGCGCCAACTGCTCCGCATCTTCCTTGTTCATCCCCCGCAGCGAGATCGGCGCCATCGTAATGTTGTGCAGCACCGATTTGTGCGGGAACAGGTTGAACGATTGGAATACCATGCCGACCTCCTGACGGACGGCATTCAGGTCCTTCTGCGGCATTTCCACGGACTGACCGGCTTGTCCTTGCACGGGAATGCGGCCGATCGGCTTCTCTTCGATGACGACGCTGCCTTTGTCGTACGTTTCCAGATAGTTGATGCAGCGCAGAAGCGTGCTTTTACCGGAGCCCGACGGCCCGAGAATGACGACGACCTCCCCTTGCTGCACCTGAAGATCGATGCCGCGCAGCACATGGTTGCTTCCGAACGATTTGTGAATCCCGTTAATTCGTATCATCGCATATCTTCCCCCGTCCCGAGACGTCTCTCCAGCACCAGGCCGATAAATCCGATCAGGTTATTGACCAAATAGTACAGAATCGCAATAGCGAGCAAAAACTCGATCGTTTTGTACGTGTCGGCAATCAGCAGGTTCGCCTGCCGGAACAGCTCGACGACCGTAATCGTCGACAGCAGGGACGAGTTTTTCGTGAGCGAGATAAACTCGTTGGTCATCGGCGCCAGCATGCGGATGACCGCCTGCGGGATCACGATCTTGCGCATCGTCTGCGCATAGGAGAAGCCCAGGGAACGCCCGGCCTCCATTTGCCCTCTGTCGATCGATTGAATGGCTCCGCGGATGACCTGGGAAGCGTATGCGCCGCTGTACATGCCCAAGGCGATAATGCCGGATACCCATGGAACCGTATCGATGCCGAACACGATCGGCAGCCCGTAATAGAGCAGGAACAGCTGCACCAGCAGCGGAGTGCCCCGGAACCAGGATAGATAAGCGAGCGATACGTATTTCCACGGCTTGAATTTGGACATTTGTCCGAACGAAATGAACGTCCCGATGATCAGGCTGAGCGCAAACCCGCCCAGCGTGTAAATGACCGTGTACCATAACGATTGCAGCAGCAGCCGGATATTCTGCCACTCGCCAAGGACGCTGAAGTCAAAATGCTGCATAGTTTCCCTCCTAATCGCGAGCTAAGCTGCCGGGCCGTTTATTCGAACCATTTTTTAACGATTTCGTTGTATTTTCCGCTGTCTTTGACCTTCTTGACCGCATCGTTGACCGCCTTCACGAATTCCGGGTTATCCTTGCGGATGCCGTAGCCGTAGTATTCTTCCGTCAGCGTTTGAGGCAGTACCTTGACCGTGCCTTTTTCTTTGGCGTAAGCTTTGGCGGCCGGGAATCCGGTGATGACCGCGTCGGCCTTGCCGGTCTCCAGCTCCAGGAACATCTCCGTGTTTTTCTCTACTTTGACAAGCTCGATGTTCTGATGGCTCTCTTCCACAAATTTGACCGATTTGGTGCCGATTTGCACCGCTACTTTTTTGCCTTTCAGATCTTCGAAGCTTTTTATCGCTTCGTTGTCTTTCTTCACCATGATCGAAAGGCCGCCCGGAAAATACGAATCCGAGAAGTCGATCGTCTTCTTGCGCTCGTCGGTAATGTACATCGCCGAAACGATAAGATCGAATTTCTTCGCCTGCAGCCCTGGAATGAGCCCTTTGAACTCGGTGTCTACAAACTCGACTTTGTCCGCGCCAAGCTCTTTGGCCACCGCACGGATCAGGTCGATGTCGAAGCCTTCGAACTGGTCGCCGGATTTGTACTCGAACGGCTTGAAGGTAGCGTCCGTTCCGACCGTAAGCGTTTTCGTCTTGGCGATTTTGGAAAGGATTTCGTTGCTGCCCGCAGCCGCCGCCGGAGCTTGCTGTCCTGCCGAAGCGTCAGGCTTGCTGCCGCACGCCGAGACCATGAGCGTCAATAGACAGATTGCTGCCAAATAAACCGGTTTTTTTGCTTTAAACATCATTGTATAATTCCCCCCGCATGTCGTTTTGTCGTTACGCTTTTTCTATAAGCAAATATCGTGCCAATAGGATTTTTGGGAGCGCAAACGGCAGGGAGAAGGGGGTGGAACAGGGCGGAAAAGCGGCGGACAGGTGGAAAATCGCGGGCCTGCGGAAAAGAGGGAAGGAGGCGGAACGGCGGGAGGGTGGGGCAATAAAGCGGCGATTTTTGCCGGGGCGGCGAAATCTGCCGGGCGGTTTTTGCCGCCCGGTCCTTATTCGGCCCGGTAACGGGCCAGCTTGTCGCGCAGCGTGCGCTCTCCGATGCCGAGCGTCTCCGCCGTCTTGCGCCGGTTGCCGTCCATCGCCTGAAGCGTGGACAGGATGACCTTGCGCTCCACCGCTTCCATCGTTTCTCCGACGTAAACCGGCACAAGCTTGCTGTCGGCAGGCTGCGCCGGCTTCGTTTGAAGATCTCCGGGCAGGTCGCTAACCGTCACCCGGTCGCCGTCCGCTAAAGCAATCGAGCGTTCGATGATGTTCTGCAGCTCCCGCACGTTGCCGGGAAACGGGTAGTCCAGCAGCAGCTGAAGCGCGTCCGGTTCGATGCCTTTGATTTGCTTGGACATGCGCTCGTTGATTTTGTTGATGAAGTGCTGAATCAGCGACGGGATATCTTCTTGCCGCTCGCGCAGCGGCGGCAGCAGGATCGGAATGACGTTCAGCCGGTAGTATAAGTCCTCACGGAATTTGCCCTGCTGGATTTCCTTCTTCAAATCCCGGTTCGTGGCTGCAATAATCCGCACGTCGATCGGGATTTCCTTTTGGCCGCCAATCCGCATGATGGCTTTCTCCTGAAGCACGCGGAGCAGCTTGCTCTGCAGCCCGATATCGAGCTCCCCGATCTCGTCCAGAAACAGCGTGCCGCCGTTGGCCGTTTCGAAAATGCCCGTTTTCCGGGCCGCCGCACCGGTAAAGGCCCCCTTCTCATAGCCGAACAGCTCCGACTCGATCAGATTGGCCGGGATGGCGGCGCAGTTGATTGTCGAGAAAACCTGCTTCTGCCGGTCGCCTGCAAAATGAATCGCGCGCGCCACCAGCTCCTTGCCCGTGCCGCTTTCGCCCATGATCAGGACGCTGGAATCGATGTTCTTGACCTTGTCGATCAGCGAGAAGACGTTCTGCATCTGCGCGCTGTGCCCGATCAAGCCGTGCACGTCGTACGCTTTTTGAATCTCTTCACTCAGCCATTCGACCCGCGATTGGAGCTGAAACTGCTCCATCGCTTTTTCCAGCAGCACCTTCAATTCGTGCATATCGATCGGCTTGGAAGCGTAATAGAATGCGCCCTGCCGCATCGCTTCCACCGCCGACGGGATGCTGCCGTAAGCCGTCATGATGATGACAATCGTCCGGGGGGAAACGCTGCGGATCTGCTTCAGCACGTCGATGCCGTCGTGCATCCCGAGCCGCAAGTCGAGCAGAGCGATCGAGAAGGCGACGTGGGAAGACAGGGCGATAGCCTCGTCGGGGTCGGTGGACGCATAAACCTCGTAATCGTCTTCCAAAATAAACGAAAGCGATTTGCAGATCGAAATTTCATCGTCCAAAATAAGCAGGTTCGGTTTAGGCATGCTCGTCTTCCTCCAATTGGCTCGGTAGTTTCAATACGATTCGGGTCCCGGCTCCTTTTTCGCTCGTTACCTCGATTTCCCCGCGGTTATCGCGCACGAGCTGGTAGCAGATCGACAGCCCGAGACCGACGCCGCCCGCTTTTTTAGTAAAGAACGGCTCGAAAATTTTCGGCAAATCGTTCGCATCAATCCCTTCTCCGGTGTCCTCCATCTCAACAATGACGAAAGGCTGCCCCTCCTGCGCGGCGATGCGGAGCGTTCCGCCGCCCGGCATCGCGTCGATGGCGTTGCGGATCAGGTTGATCAGCACCTGCTTGATCTGCTGGGCATCCGCCCAGACGTATGCGGAATCCGGCACGTCGAGCTGCACGACAATGCGTTTTTCCTCGAAGAGATTATGAAAAAACAAAGCGACGGCCCGCACCGTCTCCTCCAGCTTGAACAGCGTTTTCTCGGGCGGCTTCTCGCGGGCGAAGTCCAGCAGCTCCGTCACGATCCGGTTCAGCCGCATCACTTCCTCGGTGACGTGCATCGTGAAAAACTCGCGGTATTCCTTGTTGTCGTACTTGAAGGGCAGCGCTTGAGAATACGACAAAATCGAAGTGATCGGGTTGCGGATTTCATGGGCGATGCCCGCGACCAATTGGCCGAGCGATTGCAGCCGGTCCCGGCGGGCCAGCTCGTCCAGCGTCTTCTTGTAGGCGTTCAGCCGCTTTTTCAATTCCCGCTTGAGCGTCAAATTCCACCATAGAATCAGCAACAGGACGGCCGCCGTAATGACGAGCCCCGCCACGACGTAGGTCAGCAGCTCCTTAAGCCGCGGAGCGGACGGATAAATATATTCGCCGAACCACTTCCGTTCGATCTTGGCATAGGTGCCGTTCGATTTCAGCTCGCGCAGCCCGTGATTGATTTCGCCAAGCTGCGCTTCGTTCTTCTTAAGCACGACAAGTCCGTAGTCCGTCGGGGCGATCGGATCGCCGACCAGCTTCACCTGGTCCTGCTGGCGGTTTTTTTGCAGCACGTATTGGCCGGTAATCTGGTTGCCGATAAAAGCGTCCACCTGACCGCCGAGCAGAAGCCGGATCGCTTCCTCTTGATTTTCCGCCGCGAGCACGGTGGCGTTCGGAATGCGCTGCATCGCCTCGCTGCTGATGTCGCCTTCCTGCACGGCGATTTTGCGGTGCTGCAGGTCGGCCGGCGAATGGACGGAATACGAATCCTTCCGGACGAAGATGCCCTGCGAGCTTGTAAAATACGGCTCGGAGAAGCGGTAGCTCTGGGCCCGCTCCTGGCTGTACTTCATCCCTTGAATGGCATCCACCTTACCGCTTTCCAGCGCTTTGAGCGCTTCGCTCCAGGGCATCGGATAAAATTCGAACGAAATGCCGGTTTCGAGCGATAGCGCATTCAACATATCGACGTTAAATCCTTGAAACGTGCCGTTGGCGACAAATTCGAACGGCGGAAAACTGTTGTCTCCGGCGACGCGCATCACCTTGCGCGGCTCCGAAGGAACGATATCGACTGCGGCGGCTCCGGGGAGCATGACGGAGAGGAGCGGGACAGAGAGTATCGGAATAAAGGCGATAAGTCTGACAAGCTTCATAGATGTTCGATCCTTTCTGCCGAGGGGGGTCAAAGTCCGGGCCAGAACGATGCCGTTCACTCCGCTATCTATTCGCCGGACTTTTACCTAGTATTATATCTCCAAAAGCGGTTCATCGATCAAGTTTCTTCATTTCGTCCACTGGATCTTTAATAATTCCACTTTTGGAAGCGCTGCGTTTTTCCATACAATGGGATGGAAGGATGCGCTTTCATGGAAGTGGAGCGTGTCTAAATCCTCTGAAGGGTGGAGGGGATGCCCGGAACGCATGCCGGACAGTCCGAAATTTATACCAAACGGGAGGAAACACGATGAAAAAGCGATGGACCGGCCTTTTACTGTTCATGTTCTCATGCCTGGTGTTTGCCGCGGGCGCTCAAGCGGCGCAGCCGCATTCGTCCTATTGGTTCCCGGAGGATCTGCACCGCTGGACGCCGCAGGGAGACAAGGATGCGGAGTTCAACCGCAGCACAATTGCCCTGCAGGACCGATTCACAGGATATCAAGTTAATAAGCACGCTACGGTCGAACCGAAAGTGGCAGCGCTTTCGGCGATGAACCGGCAAACCAGCGGCGTGCCGTCGCAAGGGTCGGAGAAGTTCGACGCGAATACGTTCGGCTACTGGGCTTACGTCGACAAGCTCGTCTATTGGGGCGGGTCGTCCGGCGAAGGCATCATCGTGCCGCCGAGCGCAGACGTGACGGATGCGGCCCATAAGAACGGCGTTCCGGTGCTCGGCACTGTCTTTTTCCCGCCGAGCGTTTACGGGGGCAAGTTCGAATGGGTGAAGCAGACGATCCGGCAAAACCCGGACGGCTCGTTCCCGGTGGCGGATAAGCTGCTCGAAGTGGCGAACTATTACGGCTTCGACGGCTGGTTTATCAACCAGGAGACGGAAGGCGGCACGGCGGAAGACGCCGCGGCGATGCAGAAGTTCCTCGCCTACCTGCAAGCGAAGAAGCCGGCAGGAATGCAGATCATGTGGTACGATTCGATGACCTCGGACGGGGCGATCGCTTGGCAGAACGCGCTGACGGACCGCAACCAAATGTTCCTGCAGCAGGGCAGCGAACGCCGCTCCGACAGCATGTTCCTGAATTTCTGGTGGCGCTCGCTGGAGCCGTCCGCGAACAAAGCCAAGAGTCTGGGCCGCAGCCCGTACGAGCTGTTCACGGGCATCGATGTCGAAGCGAAGGGCTATGATACGAAAATCAGCTGGAACGCGATCTTTCCCGAGGGCAAGAAAGCGGTTACTTCGCTTGGCATTTACCGCCCGGACTGGGCGTTCAATTCGTCGGAGAATCAGGAGCAATTTTACGCGAAGGAAAATAAATTCTGGGTCGGTCCGACCGGCAACCCGGCCAATACGTCCGGCACGGCCGATTGGAAGGGTATTGCGCACTATGTCGTGGAGCAGTCTCCGGTAAACGATCTGCCGTTTACGACGAATTTCAATACGGGCAACGGGCAGCTGTTCGCCGTGAACGGGGAAGTCGTGCGGACGACGCCGTGGAACAACCGGAGCTTGCAGGATGTGCTGCCGACTTGGCGCTGGATTGCGGAAAGCAAGGGGGAAGCGCTGAAGCCGAGCTTCGATTTCACGACCGCTTATTACGGCGGCAGCTCCTTGAAGCTGGCCGGAACGCTCAGCCCGCAGAACGCTACGCATCTGAAGCTGTACAAGACGGATCTGCCCGTGGAGCAGAACACGAAGCTGTCGCTTACTTTCAAGACGCAGACGAAGCACGCGGACTTGAAGGTGGGACTGGCGTTTGCCGATCAGCCCGGCAAGTTCGTATTCCTTGACGCGGGCGGCTTGCATCCCGGAACGTGGGATACGCAGACGTTCAACCTGAATCCGTACCGCGGCAAGCGGATCGCCGCCATCTCTCTGCATGCGGACGCGAAGCAGACGATTCCGGACTTCTCGGTCAACATCGGGCAGCTCTCCGTCTATAACGCCAAAGACGATCCGAATCCGGTACCCGAAGTTCGCGGCTTGAATGTGAAGGAAGCCGAGTTCAAGGACGGCATCTACGGCGATGCCCGTTTGGAATGGTCGGCCACGGATCGTCCGGTCCGCTACTTCGAGGTGTACAGGCTGAAACCGGACGGCAGCAAAGAGCTGCTCGGCGTCACGCCGAACCGGGTGTACTACGTGCCGATGCTGCGCCGGATCGGGCCGGAAGCGCAGACGAAGCTGGAAGTTGTCGCGCTCAGCGCGGACGGACGGCGCGGCAAAGCGGCGCAGACCGTGGTCACCTGGCCGGCGTATCCGAAGCCGGTGGCGGCGTTCGCGGCGGATAAGACGCTTGTCGCGCCGGGGCAGCCGGTGACGTTCATCGACCAGTCGTCCGAGGTGACGGAGCAGCGGGTGTGGTCGTTCCCGGGCGGGACGCCGTCTACCAGCACCGAGAAGCAGCCGGTCGTCACGTATGCCGCCGAAGGAACGTACAGCGTGACGCTGACGGCGAAGAACTCGGTAGGCGACAGTACCGTCACCAAAGAAGCGTTCATCACGGTGGCCAAGGACGCCGCCGGCGGGGTGAAAAATCTCGCCCTGAACAAGCCGGCGGCGGCGGACGGCGCTTGCGGACCGAACGAGGCGGCAGCCTATGCCTTCGACGGGAAGGTGACGGGCAACAGCAAGTGGTGCGCGCTCGGCAGCGGGCCGCACTGGCTGTCGGTCGATCTGGGCGCGAGCTACACGATCAGCGAGTTTGTGGTGAAGCATGCGGAAGCGGGCGGCGAGGCGGCCGCGTTCAATACCCGCGACTTCCATATTCAAGTCAGCAACGACGGCAGCACTTGGAACGACGTCGTTCAGGTTCAAGGCAATACGGCCGCGGAGAGCAAGCATCCGATCGCGCTGACGAAGGCAAGATACGTGAAGCTGATCATCGATAAGGCCACGCAAGGCGGCGATACAGCAGCTCGTATTTACGAGTTCGAAGTGAACGGATTGGCAAAATAGCACGGAGGCCGCTTGTCTCCCTTATCTGCGGATAAGGAGACAGGCGGTCTTTTTGCCCCTTTCCAAATACGTATCGGATACGGAGGGAGGCCCGGCCATGGTATCGGCGGTTCGGACGTTTTACAAAAATCATATCGAGAAGAAGCTGTTCAACAAAATTTTGCTGCTGTATTCGCTCATTATCGTCGTCTCCTTGACGGCGCTCGCCGTACTGATCTACCGCAATGCGGCCGAGCAAGCGACGCGCAAGGAGCTGGAAGCGGCCAAGCAGGTGCTGGAGCGGGCGACGCACGAAGTAGAGCGCAGGTATGAGGCCGGTCAGCAGATGGTGTTCCAATTGTACAGGGACGAGCGGCTGTTACGGGACGTGCTGTTTTTTCTCAACAACGATTTTTCCGATTATCTCCGTTACCGGCTGGACCGTTTTGCGGACAATGCGGCCTTTGTCGACAAAAATATGGATTCGTATTTCCAATCGCTGACCTTTGACCGGGAAATTCAGACGATCTGGCTGTACAGCAGCGTCAAGGGCTTCCTGTACGCGTACCGAGGGCTGGAGGAGCAGGGCTTCGTCTACCCGGGGCCGGAAAACCCGAAAGTTGCGGATCCGGTCCGCCGGATCCGCCAGACCAAATCGTTTGCGCCGCCGCCATCGTTCGAGCCGGGAACGGACGGGGACCGCAACCGCATGTTTACGATGGCTAACGACATCAACGACCCGATTACCTTGCAGAATCACGGCACCCTGCTTGTCGATTGGAAGTGGACCGGCATGGACCGGATCGTACAGAACGACCGGAGCGATTTCAAGGGGGAGCTGCTTCTGCTGACGGCGGACAGCACCGTGCTGTACGATTCTTCCCGGCGCTATACGGGGCAGAGCTATCCATATATGGGCGCCCTGCGGGACCAATCCGACCCGGTCGCGCTGGACGAGCCGGCCTATGTACAGCTGAAGACGTTGAACCAAGGCGGCGTCTTGCTTGCCAGCATCGTCCCGGTAGCGAAGGTAAGCGAAGGGCTTCAGGGGATGAAACGAACAGTCATCGCAGGCACGGGCTTATGCGTGTCCGCCGCCGTGCTGCTGTCGTATTTGCTGATGATCAATTTCTCGCGCCGTACGCAAACGGTCATTCGCGCCATGCGCAAGCTGCAGGACGGGGACCTCTCGGTACGCGTAACCGTGCAGAAGGAAGACGAGCTGTTCCACATCGCCACCAGCTTCAACAAAATGTGCGAAACGCTGCAGGAGCACATCCAGCGGGTATATTTGTCCGAGATCAAGCAGCGTCAGGCGGAGCTGCTCGCGTTGCAGGCGCAGATCCAGCCGCATTTTCTGTACAACACGCTGGAGGCGATCCGGCTGAAAGCGGTGATGGACGGCAACCGGGATGTCGGGGACATGATCTACAGCTTGGGCGCGCTGTTCCAGAATCTGATCAAGCACGAGACGATGGTGACCGTTCAGGACGAGGTCCGGCTGTGCCAGCTGTATTTGAACCTGCTGCGGGCCCGCTATCCGAACCGGTTCGACTATGAGATTGCAGTCGACGAAGCCGTCGGCCGCTGTACGATTCTGAAGCTGACGCTTCAGCCGATCGTCGAGAACTGCATTCGCCATGCCTTCCATGGCCCCGCTCCGGACGGCCGGGAGCGCCGGATTATCATCTGCGGCTGGGCCGAGGGCTCCGACGTCCGCATCGCCGTGACCGACAACGGCTCGGGCATCGCGCCGGAGCGGCTGGCGCAGCTTCGGCGGGACTTGGAGCATCCGCCGCCGTCCGGCGCGTCCATCGGCCTGACGAACGTGAACGAGCGGCTGAAGCACAGCTACGGGGAAGCGTACGGCTTGCGGATCGACAGCCGTCCCGGCGAAGGAGCGACGGTGACCGTCACGATTCCGGGAAGCGGAAGGGGGAACGAATATGTATCGCGTATTTCTGGTTGACGACGAGCCGTTCATTATGGAGGGACTCGCTTATTTGATCGATTGGGAGCGGCATGGGCTGCAGATCGTCGGCAAGGCCGGGGACGGGGCGGAAGCGCTCGAAGCTTTGGCCGGCGAGCCGATCGATATTTTGATTACCGATATCCAGATGCCCCGCATGAACGGCTTAGAGCTGATTCGCAGCGTAAGAGAGCTGCAGCCCGACGTGAAATTTATTATTTTAAGCGGGTACAACGATTTCGACTATGTGAAGGAAGGCGTCACGCTCGGTATTGAAAATTATTTGCTGAAGCCGGTCAATACGGAAGAATTGATCCGGACGCTGACCGGCACCGTTGCCAAAATCGAGCAGTCCGTCTACAAGGAAGAGAGCATTAAGCGCCATCTGGAAATTATCCGCGACAATCTCCTGTACCGCTGGGTGACAGCGGCCATCGAGCCGGAGGAGCTGAGAAACCGCGAGGAGCTGCTCGGCATTCGGCTCGGCCTGCCGGGGTATGTCGTGGGCACCGTCAAGCTGTTGTTCGATCAAGAGCAGGCGGAGCCCGCCGAAGTATCGTCCCGGGCGGAAACGATTGCCGCCGTAAGGATGTATTGCCAGCGGACGGTGCAATCTTACGGCCCGGAGCAGGCCGTGTTCGCCGATCTCGAAGGCGATCTTGTGCTGCTCGCGGGGCTGAACGACGGCGATGCGGATCGGATCCGCTTCGTCCGCTTCATGGCGGAGCTGCAAGCCGCCATCCGCGAGCGGTGGGGCCTGCCGCTGCTGGCGACGGTCGGCGAAGCGTCCAAGGGCGAGGCGGCGGCCCATCGCAGCTACCGCACCGCCAAGCGGATGCAGGACTACTATGTGCTCGCGCCGCACGACGGGCCGCTTGTCTACGAAGCGCCTGCACCAACCGCAGCGGCGGAACCTGCGTCGCCTGCGCAGGCGGAGCTGGCCCATTTCTGCAAGCTGCTGTCGGCCGGGAAGAAGGACGAAGCGCTCGCTTGGGTCAGGGAAGCGTTCGCGCGCCTGCGGGAGACGGAGGGGCTCGCGCCGTCCGACGTCCAGAATACGGCGATGGCCGTGCTTGCGGCCGCCGTCCATCATGCCAATCTGATGCGGCAGGAGCACGAAGGCGTCATTGGCGATTACAAGCACTTGTTCTCGCAGGTCGTCAAGCCGCAGACGATGCAGGAGCTGGAGGAGCTGGTCGAGCGCTTCGTCGACCGCGTGCTCTGCGCATCCGGGGCGGCGGAGCGGGAGTACAGCCCCGTGATCCGGCAGGTGCTGCTGGAGGTCGAACGCCGTTATGGAGATGAGCTGTCTTTGAAGACGCTAAGCCAGGCCTTCCACATGAATCCGGTTTACCTCGGCCAGCTTTTCCACAAGGAAACGGGAGAGACGTTCTCCGATTATGTCAACAAGTACCGGCTTGCCCAAGCGAAGGCGCTGCTCGTCGAATCGAATCTGAAAACGAGCGACATTTCCGCCCGGGTCGGGTATACGGATACGAGCTATTTTTACAAGCAATTCCGTAAATATTACGGCTTCTCGCCGACGGAATACCGCAATTGGAGCAAGCTGGGAGGCGGATGAAAACGTTTCTTTAGTTTCTCCACCCGTTCTATAGTTTCTTAACTTTCTGCCGCGCTCCGCATTGGGTAAAGTTAGAAAAGAAAGCGATGTATGCGTTTTCCGAAATGGGCGCGCGGACGCGAAAGAACGGGGGTGAAAGCTTGTGGGGACGATGGGACGTACACTGAAGAAGCTAAACCGCAACAAAACCTTTTTGCTCATGGTGCTGCCGGGAGCCGTCTATTTCCTGCTGTTCAGCTATTTGCCGATGCCGGGGGCGATCATTGCCTTCAAGGAATACCGCTTTGACCGGGACGGCTTCCTGGCCAGCATATGGCGGAGCAAGTGGACCGGCTTCAAAAACTTCGAATTTTTATTTCAATCCGATGACGCTTACATCATCGTGCGCAATACGCTGTTGTACAATTTTGCGTTTATCGTGCTGGGCACGATTTTATCGGTGATGATGGCCATTATTTTGCATGAAATCGTCAACCGCCGGTGGGCGAAAATTTACCAGACCGGCATGTTCCTGCCTTACTTTTTGTCCTGGGTTATCGTCAGCTATTTCTTGTTCAGCTTCCTGAGCGTGGACCGCGGGGTGTTGAATCAGGCGCTGACGGCGCTCGGCATGGAGCGCGTCTCCTGGTATGCGGAGCCGGCCTATTGGCCTTACATTCTCGTGCTTGTCAACCTGTGGAAGGGTGTCGGTTATTCCAGCGTCGTCTACCTGGCGGCCATCATCGGCATCGACAAGTCGTATTACGAAGCCGCGATGATCGACGGCGCGGGCAAATGGCAGCAGATTTGGAGCATCACCCTGCCTTTTATCCGGCCGATGATCATCATCCTGACGGTGCTGGCGATCGGCGGCATTTTCCGCGCGGACTTCGGCTTGTTCTATCAGGTGCCGCGCAATACGGGCGCGCTGTTTCCTGTGACCAACGTCATCGATACGTATGTGTACCGGGGACTGAAGGTGACGGGCAATATCGGCATGAGCACGGCGGCCGGGCTGTATCAATCGGTGGTCGGACTCGTTCTGGTGCTGGCGACCAACGCCGTCGTGAAGCGGATCAACAAAGAGAACGCTTTATTTTAACACTTCGACGAAAAGGAAAGGGGGAGCCTGCATGCCAATGCCAAGTCCGAATGCGCCTACTGCTGCCGTGCGGAAGAAGAGCCGGGACTTTACGAGGCTGTCGCCGTTCTGGAACGGCGTGTGCCACGCGATCGCCGGCGGGTTTGCCATGGCTTGCGTATTTCCGTTCGTCTTCGTCGTCATCATCTCGCTGACGGACGAGCAAGCGTTGGCGAACAACGGCTATCAGGTGTTTCCGGAACTATGGAGCTTCGAGGCGTACCGGTACCTTTTTCGAACCGGAGGTCAGCTGTTCCGGTCTTACGGGGTAACGCTTTTCGTTACCGTCGTCGGAACGCTGCTCAGCGTGATGACCGTCGCGCTGTACGCTTACGCGCTGTCCAGAAACAATTTCGCGTACCGCAACGCCTTTGCGTTCTTCGCCTTCTTCACGATGCTGTTTAACGGCGGGCTGGTGCCTTCCTACATCGTGACGACGCAGGTGCTGCATTTGAAGGATACGGTGTGGGCGCTTATTTTGCCTACGTGCGTCAGCGCCTTCTCGATCCTGATCATGCGTACGTTTTTCAAGCAGATGGTGCCCGATGCGATCATCGAGTCCGGCCGGATCGACGGGGCGGACGAATGGAAGGTGTTCACGCATCTGGTGCTGCCCATCTCGCTGCCGGGACTGGCGACGATCGGCTTGTTCAGCACGCTCGGCTATTGGAACGATTGGTTCAACGCGCTGCTGTACATTGACAGCCCGAATCTGATTCCGCTGCAGTCGCTGCTGATGAAGATCGAGAGCAACATTCAGTTTATCGTGCAAAACTCCAGCCTCAGCGACGCCACCCAGCGCTTCGAAATCGCCAAGTCGCTGCCGCAGGAATCGTCAAGAATGGCCATGGTCGTCCTGGCCACCGGTCCGATCGTGCTCGCTTATCCGTTCTTTCAACGGTATTTCGTGCAGGGCCTGACGATCGGAGCGGTCAAAGAATAACATCGTACAAGGAGGAACGCGCATGTTGAAACGGAAACGACTCGCCGCCGGGCTAGCCTCGGTGCTAATGCTGTCCGCGCTGGCCGCCGGCTGCTCCGGCGGTGCCGGGAACCCGGCCCAAGAAGGAGCGGGCGCCGGAAAAGCGGACGGCCAGCCCGTAGAGCTGATCTGGTACACGATCGGCGGACCGCAAAAGGATGCTGACAAAGTGATGGAGGCCGTCAGCAAATATACGAAAGAGAAGATCAACGCTGCCGTGAAAATGAAGATGATCGATTGGGGCGACTATTCCCAGAAGATGCAGGTCATCTCCGTCTCCGGCGAGCCTTACGACATCGCGTTTACGAGCTCGTGGGCCTTCGACTACGTGCAGAACGCCCGCAAAGGCGCGTTTTACGAGATGGACGGCCTGCTGGACAAATACGGGGAGGGCATCAAGAAGGCCGTGCACCCTTCGTTCCTTGAAGGCTCCAAGGTGAACGGACACAACTATGCGGTGCCGACCAATAAAGAGCTGCCCGCGCAGGCCGTATGGCGGTTCAACAAGCAGTACGTCGACAAATACAAGCTGGACCTCTCGAACGTCAGTTCGCTGGAAAGTCTGGAGCCGCTGCTCAAGACGATGAAGGAAAACGAACCGGGCATATACCCGATTCCAAGCAACGTTGACCCGTTCGTTCCGTTCGATTTTGTCGTGGAAGGGATTCCGTTCGGAGTCCGGCTCGATACGCAGGATTACAAGATCGTCAACGTATTCGAGACGCCCGAGTACCGGCAAATGAGCGAGACGATGCGCAAATATTACAAGGCGGGCTATTTGCCGCCCGACGTCGCGACCAAAACGGGCAACGATCACGAGAAAACCGGCAAATGGCTCGTCGACAAAGCGCATACGGTCCCGTTCGCGGACAATTTATGGTCGGAAGGCTTTAAATATGAGATCGTGTCGAAGCCGATCCATGAGCCGATCGTGTTCAACTGGTCGGTGACCGGCTCCATGATGGCGATCTCCGCGAATTCCAAGCATCCCGAGAAAGCGATGGAATTTTTGAACCTGTTGAACAGCGACGCATATTTGCGGAATCTGGTGAGCTACGGCCTCGAAGGCACGCACTATAAAAAGATTTCCGAGGGCGTCATCGAGCCGATCCCGGATTCCGGCTACTCCATGCCGTCGTTTACGCTCGGCAATATGTTTCTGCTGAACCGGTTTCCGAAGGACCCGGCCGACAAGTGGGAGCAGTACGAGAAGTTCAACAAATCGGCCAAGAACGCGCCGCTGCTCGGCTTCCAGTTCGACTCTTCGAAGGTGGAGAACGAGCTTGCCGCCGTCAAAAGCGTATCGGAAGAATTCAAGAAAGCGCTGGAGACCGGCTCTGTCGAGCCCTCGGAGGTGCTGCCCAAAGCGATCGACAAGCTGAAAGCCGCGGGCATCAACAAGGTGATGGACGAGGCACAGAAGCAGCTTGACGCGTGGAGAGCGAAGAAGTAAGCGCATAAGGAAAGGCCGTCTCTGGCGCAGGAAATGATCTGCGGCGGGGGCGGTTTTTTTTGGGCTAATTAATTGGAACCGATAGGGAACTGTACAGGTCACTAATTTAGTGACTTCAATGGAAGGGCCTTCTGCCATTTATTTTCAATTTTCGGATCATATTATTCTGCTTTGTTATTTTAGGGCCTGTCTTCAAACCTAAGTCATCCAAACCATAATCGAAACCAAAGTCAAAAAAGCCTTAAAAGTACAGGCTAATTTCTCAAACCGTGTGGCAATTCGGCGATAATGTTTTATTTTGTTAAAGAAGCATTCCACTCCGTGGCGTTCTTTATAGAGCCACGTGTCACAATGACGCAGAATACGGCGAGATTTTTTACTGGGGATTACTGGTTTAGCATGTTGATCTTCAAGAAGATTCAGGATTGCGTTGGTATCATACGCTCGATCTGCCAAAACGTTCGTTCCTGTAAGTTCCATCGATTTCAGCATCTCATAGCCTGTAACACAATCATGGCTTTGTCCGCCTGTGAGTTCAAAACGCAGAGGGTTGCCCAGTGCATCAACAATGGCGTGAATCTTGGTCGTTAGTCCGCCTCGGGAGCGTCCAATTGCCTGGAATTGCTGCCCCCTTTGGCCCCGGCTCCATGCTGATGAACGCGAACTACGGTCGCATCGATCATCACATTTTCGAAGTCAGGTTCACTTGCAACATGTTCTAGAATCTTGTCCCACATGCCCGACATTTGCCAGCGGCGAAACCGAGTGTACACGCTTTTGCAGGAACCATAATATTTCGGCAGATCGCGCCAAGGCGCGCCGGTTCTAGCGATCCAAAGCATCGCGTTCAGCATCGTCCGATTGTCTTTTGCTGGTCGGCCGCCTTGCTTTTTTCGCTCAGCGGGCAGCACGTCTTTAATGATTTCCCATTGTTCATCGTGTATTTCGTATCGTCTTCTCATATCCTGATTCTACCACTATTTTTGCTTGTTTTATAGTTTAAAGACAGGCTCTAGCGGCGACCGTTAAATTTTTTCCCAATGGTACCAAATTCTCCAACAGCGATTTTTCTGGGTAAAATAACATCCGTAAACATTTAAAAATTATGTATGTGTAATAAAATAGGTATATTAGACCTATTGCCCTTTAAAGTAAAATATTGTAATACTTACAATCAACATCTTTAATTAAGGAGTGGACAAGCTATCGTGAAAAATGTAAAAAAGAAATTAACGGCGGCTTTTTTAGCAATCGGGCTCTTTAGTGTTGCTGCCACAGCGTATGCGACAAGTTATTATGTTGATGACCAAACAAGCGGTGGGTGGAGTGATTCCGGAAATTTATCAATTAAATCTGGGGGAAATGCTAGTAATGGTAGTTACCATTTTACTTGGGTCGATACCTCTGGCTCTGGCTATGGAAGATGGTTTGTTACAACAGTGGATAATCCAGGAATAACCGGGGAATGGTTTGCATGGAAAACATTCATTCCAAACGATAGTGGTATTCTGCACGACAAGGCACGGTATTTTAAAGACGGAGCGTTGATCAATAAAATTGACCAAAATGCATATAAAAATTCTTACGTTCAACTTGACGGAGCTATTTGGATGGCCGATAGTACCACATACAGATACAGTGCCGATAACTATCGACCTGACGCCGATAATCGTATTATGGTTTGGGACCAAACAAATCTTGAAGATTGAGGAGTTGTATAAATGAAAAAGCGTGTGACCTTCTTCGGTGGGGCTGCCATTGTTTTTTCAGTTGCCGCAGCCGTCACTATTTTTTCAGCACAAACGTCTGATGCTAACGATCTTGCAGTTATTCCCCCAAATGCTCAAGGTGCCGTAAATAAGATGCTAGATGCGGTAGATAATTACAAATCTTTATCAGCAACGATCCAATTTGAAGGTGAAGAAGAAAGGGCTCGGACAAGCAATGTATCTCTAAAACTTGACTCTATTGTCAAAGGAAAGTCCGAAACTGTTTTTGCAGACGGAAAAATTATCAAGGAAGTTCAAAATAATAGCGACCTTCAAATTACGGATTCCAAACAAAAAACATATTTGAAAGATAAAATTTCCAATGATAATATCAATAAATGGAAGGAGCGCCCCAAACAGCGTGTTTCACATACCAAAGATGGGCAACTAGCTTTCCATCCGCGTTACAATCCAATTTTTGTTGGCCAACCGGGAGCCGATAAAATGCTGTTCCCTCAAGATTTTGCTCTGGGGGTTTTACAAAGAGCTCACGATCTGAAGGCATCGCAAGGCAATATTCTTAATAGGGACGCTACGATTATAGAAGGATCCCCACTTGAATCACAAGTATCTGAATATGGCGATCATTTCAAGATATGGGTAGACAATGAAACAGGTATTATCCTTAAGGCCGAATATTCAAAAGGTGAAAAAGTAGTGAAAACTCAAACCATCACAAAACTAGAATTGAATCATCAAATTTCCGATGTGGATTTTACAGCGCCCGCGGTGGAGGGATATAAAGATCTTCGGAGTGAAATTAAATAATTGAAGCTTTATGGCTGTCACCTGAATGGGGCAGCTTTTTTCTTATTTCCTTGTTTATATGTAATATGGATGCGATTGCTCCGAAATTACATTGAAAGTAATTTTACTGTTTTGAACTTTGCAAATCGTGACTGCATTGCTGGTACTAGGCACTCGTAAAAGCGAAGCAGTTTCATCGAGCAATCAAGAATCTCGGCACAAAATAAACTACAGCGGAATAACCAGCACACTATGCTTGTTTTCAAGTTCCTGAAGGTACGTTTGAGGATTTCTTCTAAACCTTTTACGAAGGATGCTCTCATTAAGCCGGTTATTCCAACGATGTCTTTGCTTCTTGTACTCCTCGTAAGAAACAAGACTTAGTCTGTTAAACAAGTCATTTTGTCTCAGTGCATCGTCGACAAGCACAACGTATTCACCGTTTCGAAGAATGTATCCATTCCAACTACGACGTCCTCTCATCCGACGATGACGCGTTTTTATTTGTCGGAAAAAGCGTTCATGGTCATTGTTTGTTCTAGTCAAAACCGCGCTGACATGTTGATCGATACTCGCACCAGGAAGAGCGAGATAGCGCTCGTAAAGCATTTGCGCGTTACGGTCGGTAGTTTTTACGCCGCGATTGTTCAATTCGTCTGCAATTTCTCGGCGGGTCATATGGTGTTTGAACCGTAATTCACCTACAAGACAAAGAACATCGAATCCGTAGGTCGTAAATTTCATACACAGTTTTTCTGCTTCTGCAGACCTGTAAAGCGCGCCGGAATGAGAACAATGCTGATTCGGACAACGATAAGCCATGCTCCAGGCATAGATGACTCCTTGTAAAGTTGAAATCTTCTTTTTCCACGCCGCATGCGCTCGAACAAGTTTTGACTCACAATGTGGACAGTTCGATATTTCAGGACGAAAGTATATGTTTTTTTCAGGAACGATCGATTTTTTGGACGCATAAGGAAACCCCTGTTCATCAAAAGAAATGGTACTCCATTACTTCGACGAGTTATTCCGCTGTAGAAAAAAAGCTCCGGCTGCCCTCGAGAAGAGAGAAGCCGGAGCTTTTTACAAAGAGGATTATTTCAACGCGCTTCCGCCGAAGACGAAGCGGTGCTCCCAATGCTTGCCCGCAATCGAGTCGATGCGTACGCCGCCCGATGTTTTCGAATACGTATGCATAATTTTTCCATCCCCGAGGTAAATCCCCGTATGCGTGATGCGCTGATTCGACTTGTTCGACGGGTAGGCCGACGCTTTCGTTCCTTTATAACTCATAAAGAACATCAGATCGCCCGGCTTCAGATTGCGCCAGTTGGTTGTTGTACCGCCGAGCGACTTGACGTAACCGGCTTGTCCGCGCGAGTCGCTGGGCAGCGTGATGCCTGCGCCTTCCTTGAACGCTTGACGAGTGAAGTCGGAGCAGTCGAACGTGCGGGTGTTCGAACGGTCGGAACCGAATTCGTAGGGAGTGCCTAAATATTTTTTGCCTGCGGCGATGATCTTGTTGACAACCTCACTGCTGCTGCCCGTGCTCGGCTTGGACGTGCTGCCCCCATCGGACGTTCCGCTATCGTTGGACGAGCTTTTGCCATCGGACGTTCCGCTACCGTTGGACGAGCTTCCGCCGGAACCGTCGGTACGGACGTATTTGCTGCTTGTGGAGATATAGCCGACCCGGCCTTGATCATCGCGTACTTTATACCAATAATTATTAACTTTATCGAGAATGTCTACTTTTTCGCCCGTTTTCAAAAAGCCGTAGGTGGCCGAATTCGTATTCGGCGCTTTGCGGAAATTCACGCCGCTGACAATCGTGGCATCCGAGGCGGCAAGGGCTTGTTCGGCTGTCAAAGCTCCGACGCTGAACGTGACGGTAGTGGCGAGTAACAGTGCGGTAAGTTGCTTTTTCAAGTGGAAATCCCTCCTGCAGTTCTGGTTGTTTTATGTACAAGCCCGGGAATCCATGGACGGAGTTCGCCCGATTCCACAGACTGGGACACCATTTGACAACGTCCGGTCGCCGCCCCACAATGAAAGCAGGACATTTGACGAGAGAACGGTGAGCAAACAATGGAAACGTGGACATGGGGGCCTTTCATCCTGCAAAAAAGCATGCTGATCGTCATTGCGGCAGTTGCGGCGGGTTATGTCATTTCGAGGCTGCGGTTCAAAGCTTCCTCCGTCGGAGGAACGTTCGGCGCGATCATCTTGAACGCGCTCCTGATGTGGGTGCTCAGCTGGAAGCTGAGTATCCTTGTCTTCGATCCGGGGAGCGTGCTGTCCAATCCGATGTCGCTGCTCTATTTCAGCGGCGGCGACAAAGGCGTCTGGCTGGCGACGCTGCTGTCCGGGATATATGTATGGTTGAGCGCCAAAAAGGCAAAATTGAATGCAGCCGTTTATATGGATTCGGTGCTTGTCTCGATTATTGGGGGGTATGCCGTCTACGCGGCGCTGATGCTGGTGGCGGGGGAGGAGAGCCGCCTCACCTGGGGACTCAAAGCGCTGCTCGCAGCGGGTTTAACGGCCTTTTGGCTCGTATCCAGAGCGAAGGGAGAATGGCAGCCTCTCCTCCAGCGGACGGTCGTCTTCGTCGTCGGGTATGCGCTGATCGCGTCGCTGGCCGCCAATGTATGGGATAAGCCTTCGGCGGGTACGGTGGAAGCGGGGGCGAACATCGGGCTCAAAATTGGACAGCAGGCGCCGGACTTCGAACTGCCGTTGCTTGGCGGCCAAACGGCCAAGCTGTCCGATTACCGGGGGCGGACGGTCGTGCTTAACTTCTGGGCGACCTGGTGCCCGCCGTGCCAGGCGGAGATGCCGCATATGCAGCAGGTGCATGCGGAGCAGGAGAACCATGGGGTGACGATTCTCGGCGTCAACGCTACGTCGACGGAGGTCAGCGAGCCGGTCGTGCGCGCATGGGTCAAGGAATGGGGGCTCGCGTTCCCGAACGTGCTGGACCGCCAAGGCGAGGTCGGCAAGACCTACCGCGTGAACGCTTATCCGGCCACGTTCGTCATCGATGCGCAAGGAACGATCCGGCACAAGCATCCGGGGCCGATGAATAAGGAGATGCTGGAGCAAGCTATCGCGAAAGCAAAGAAGAGCGGGTGAAAAAAGAATTTAATAGGGGATCATAGAGTTTTTCATTTGCGCGAAAAATAATTGTCGTGATAACATGTGAGTATTGTAGGTCATATTACTAGGTTCGATACATCATTTTGTATAAAAAGGAAGGATATCAGCATGGCACAGACAAGTATTATCTTGCGTGTGGAGTTGAACCACGAGAAGGTCACGTTTGGGGATGTAGCCGCCGCAATCAGCAAATCCGGAGGAGACATCACTTCGATCGACGTGATTCGGCCGGGTAAGGATTCGTCAATCCGGGATATCACCGTGGACGTGGCGGAATCTGCGGAATCGCAAGTGGTGGAAGCGCTGAAGCAGCACGAAGGCATCAAGCTGATCAACGTCTCCGACCGCACGTTCCTTGTGCATTTGGGCGGAAAAGTGTCCGTTCAGCCGAACCTTCCGATCAAAAACCGCGACGATTTGTCCCGGGTATACACGCCGGGGGTTGCGCGGGTTTGTACGGCGATTCATGAAAACCCGAGAAAGGCGTACTCGCTGACGATCAAACGGAATACCGTGGCGGTCGTTTCCGACGGCACCGCCGTACTCGGCCTCGGCGATATCGGACCGCATGCGGCTGCGCCGGTCATGGAAGGGAAAGCGATGCTGTTTAAGCAGCTTGCAGGCGTCGACGCTTTCCCGATCTGCCTGGATACGAAGGATACGGAAGAAATTATCCGTACGATCAAAGCGATCAGCCCGATTTTCGGCGGCATTAACCTGGAAGACATCAGCTCGCCGCGCTGCTTCGAAATCGAGAGCCGGCTTAACGAAGAGCTCGACATCCCGGTATTCCACGACGACCAGCACGGCACGGCCGTCGTCGTTATCGCGGGACTGCTCAATGCGCTTAAAGTCGTCGGCAAGCGGATCGAGAACGTGCGCGTCGTCGTAAACGGCATCGGTGCGGCCGGCGTGTCCATCTGCAAAATGCTGCTTGCCGCAGGCGTGACGAAGCTGGTGCCGGTCGACCGCGAGGGCGCGATTGTCCGCGGCGGCACCTACGACTATCCGATGTGGCAGTGGCTGGCCAACCAGCCTCAGGTGGAAGCCGAGCCGGGCACGCTGAAAGAAGTGATCCGCGGCGCGGACGTCTTCATCGGCGTATCCCGCGGCGGCCTCTTGAGCGGACAAGACGTCCAGACTATGGCGCCGGAAAGCATTGTCTTCGCCATGGCGAACCCGACGCCGGAGATCGCGCCGGAAGAAGCGCTGCCGCACGTGCGCGTATTTGCTACCGGGCGGAGCGACTATCCGAACCAGATCAACAACGTTCTGGTATTCCCGGGGATTTTCCGCGGGGCGCTCGATTGCCGGGCCCGGACCATCAACGAGCCGATGAAGCTTGCAGCCGCACGCGCCATCGCCTCCGTCGTTACGGATGCGGAGCTGAACGAGCATTACATTATCCCGAGTATTTTCAACGAGCATGTCGTGAAAAAGGTTCGCCACGCGATTATCGAAGCGGCGATCCTGACCGGCACCGCCCGCCGGATTCCGCCGGATTTCCGGTAAGAACCCGACAAGCGGAGCGGATATACAGCCGTTCGTCGAACATAGCGAAAGAAGCGAGCTCCACTATTGGGGACTCGCTTCTTTTCTTTTTTGCGCCCGGCGCGGCGGGAAGCGGCTCTTTCCTTCGGTCGTGCCGCTTGCGTCCCGCACGGCTTACGCTCCGCTCTGCTTCTTGCGGTATTCTCCCGGCGTCATGCCGGAGTAGCGCTTGAACATGCGGATGAACGAGTTGACGTTCTGATAGCCGAGCCGCAGTGCGATATCCTGGATTTTGAGCTCAAGGTCGAGCAGCAGCTCTTGCGCGTGACGGATGCGCACATGATGCAGGTAATCGCTGAAGTTCATTCCGGTCTTCTCCTTGAAGTACGTCGAGACATATCCCCGGGAAAGATTCAGCTTGTCGGCGATCAGATCGAGCGAGACATCCTCGCTCAAATGCTCCTCCGTGTATCGCTTCACGAACTCGATCACCGGATCCTTGCTCTCGCTGGAGGCGGCGATCGCCTCGGCCGCTTGGCCTAGAAGGCGCTCCAGCATCGTCTGCGCTTCCGCGTAAGTGAAGCATTGCTCGATGTCCGCGAGCAGCTCCCGCTCGGCCGGCATCGCCTGCAGCGGCAGCCCCGCCGCTTCGACGGCCTTCAGCGCCAGCCCTGCGGTATGCTGCAGAAACCGTCGCAGCTCCGGGACCGTCGCTTCACGGGCGCGCTGCGCTTCAAGCTGCTGCAGGGTCCATTGGCGCAGCGGCTCGAAGCTGCCGGAGCGCACCTTCGTCTGCAGCTCCTGCTCCTGCATCGCCGTCAGCCGGTACGGCGGACGAACCGCCGGTTGGCGGATGATCTGCGTCTCCTCCAGCGGCTGGCGTTCTCCCGCTAGCGTCAGCGCGCGTTCGTAAGCGGCGGCGAACTCCGATGCCGGCAGGGAGGGCCCGCTGACCGCAATCGTAAAGTGGCACCAATCCTTGTCGTAGTCGAACACTTCCTTCAAGCCGGCGAGGCAATCGTCTCCGACCGGCTGTCCATGCTCGTTGAAGACCAGCGTCAAGATTTGATCCTTGTCGATCTGGAACGTCAAGGCATCCGGATGAGAGCGCTTTACATAAGACTCGATATATTCCCGGATGAAGTAGGTCGCCCGCTCGCGTTCGAGACTCGTTTCCTCCGTAAAACGCGGCAAGAAACGGAGCTGGAACAAGATCAGCGTGAACGGCTTTTGAATAAACGAGGTATCGTTCAAATCCGGATGCTTCGTATGTATCTGCTTCAGCTTGTCGGTAAACGCGTAATAACGCAGCAGCGAATTTTTGTCCGACAGATCCCGGCGCATCCTGCCGATCTGCTCGCCGATCAGCTCGAATTCGCGGATGCGGAAATCGGCGGACGTCCCCGGATCGTTGTATTGATGGATGGTTCGAAGCAGCCGCTGAACCGGATAATTCAGACGCACGCTGAACAGCACCGACGTGACGACGCTGATCCCGATCGTGACGGCGAGCAGCGAGATCAGAATCAGATTCAGCCGCAGCAGCTCGGACGAGATGCTTTCGATGGGTACCATCGTGACATAGCGGAACCCCGTGTGCTTTCCTTTTTGCTGGAACAAATAATGATCCCCCAGCTTCGTCTCGCTCGCATCTTCCGTAAACGCCGGCAGCTTGGCCGCAGCCGCATCCGGATCGGAGGCGTAAATCAGCTTCTGCCGCTCGTCCAGAACGAAGAAGGGATTGTCTAGCGAATAATGCAGCGTCCGCGCCATCTTGTCGCCGTCGAGGAAGACGAGAAAGAGCACGTCGCGGTACAGCGCGTTTTTGACCGAGACCGGAATAAGCCTCCCGAGGTCCTGCTCCAGATTCATATATTTTTGCGAAAATACGGCCGCCGGATGAATGCGGTAAAAATACGGCTCTTCGAACTGTCCCCTCCAATAATCGGGCGGGTAAGCGGGCGACCGGTAAAACTTGCCGAACATGTCCTCCACACGGCTTGTTCCTTCTTTTTCCAGCACGAATTCTCCGTTTTTGAAGTAGAACACGATATTTTCATAAAACATGAGCGGATTGGCCATCAGCGCCTTGATCTCCGCGTGCACGTTAACCGTCTTTTCGTACCCTGCCGTTTGGGGCAGCTGGCGGAGCACGTTCAGATTGGCGGTCAGCTCGTTGTTCTGGTTGAGGCTGAGCAGCATATCGATCGTCAGCTTGAAATGCGTCTCGTAGCTTTCCATCGTATGTCTCATATTCAGGCTGTTGTATTTGACGATTTCGTCATGGATTTTGCCCTTGAGATAAAGAAACGACCCGAAGTTGAAGGCGGCCAGCAGCAGGATGATAGCAAGAAAACTCACAAGCAGCCGGGCAAATAAGGAATTCGTCCTCCACTTCTCCGGCCAGGCGATGCGCATGGATGGCCCTCCTTTTCGTGCTGCGAACTCTGTCTCAATTATAAAGGCTCGGGCGACCCGATCCCAATACTCATTTTTTCAGGTTCGTATGCATCCTGTCACATTTCGGAACAAAAGTCGATTCCCCGGCAATCTGGAGGATTTCGCGGCGTCCGGCGGCTCTGCTATGCTAACGCTGACACCGGGGCTCAGGCAGGGCAAGCCGGCAACGACCGAGACAAGGGGGATGGGTATGGGATTGGAGGAGACGGAGACGATGGGAATAAAACTGGCGGCCCGTCAACCGGCGGTATATACGAATAAAAAATTTAGCGGCCGCGTCATCCGGACGTGGCACCGGACCAAATATTTGTGGCTGCTGTTTCTGCCATGCTTGATTTATTTTCTGGTATTCCGCTATGCCCCGATGTTCGGGCTGATCATCACGTTTCAAAATTACAACGTGTTCAAAGGCATTTGGGCGAGCGAATGGGTCGGCTTCAAATATTACGAGATGTTTTTGAGCAACCCCGATTTTTTCAAGCTGCTGCGCAATACGTTTTTGCTTGGGCTGTATAAGCTGGTGTTCGGGTTTCCGGCGCCGATCATTCTCGCCCTTATGCTGCACGAGCTGAAAAATGCGGTGTTCAAACGGTTCGTACAGACCGTCAGCTATTTGCCGCACTTTATCTCGAACGTCATCGTGGCCAGCATGGTTATCATGTTTCTGTCGCCGACAGGCGGCGTGATTAACCAATGGATTCGCGCGTTCGGCTTCGAGCCGGTCAACTTTATGATGGAGCCCGGCATGTTCCGCTCGATCTACGTGCTGTCGGAAATTTGGCAGCATATCGGGTGGGAGACGATCATCTATCTCGCCGCGCTGACCTCGGTGGACCCGGGATTGTATGAGGCCGCCGGCATCGACGGAGCGGGACGCTGGAGCAAAATGTGGCACGTCACGCTGCCCGGTATCGCGCCGGCGATTGTAATCGTATTCATCCTGAACGTAGGGAAAGTGCTGGAAATCGGCTTTGAGAAGGTATTTCTTATGTATAATCCCGCGGTGTACGAGACGGCGGACATTATCGGCACCTACGTGTACCGGGTCGGGCTCGTTCAAGGCAATTTCAGTTACGCCTCGGCCATCGACCTGTTTATGGGGGTCATCAGCCTGATCTTTATTTGTTCGGCAAACTATATCAGCCGCAAAATCAGCGAGCACAGCCTGTGGTAGGTAGGAGGGGGAAGCATGCGCAAGTGGAGCTGGTTCGACGCGGTCAACATCGTTCTGCTGCTAGGGGTGGCGGCGGCCACGCTGTATCCGTTCGTGTACATGGCGGCCGTATCGCTGAGCAAAGACATTTACGTGATGAAAAATGAAGTGTTCCTCTGGCCCAAAGGGTTCAATCTTAACATGTACGAGGTCGTGTTCCGCGACAAGCAGATTTGGAGCGCTTACAGCAACACGATTTTGTACGTGACCTTGGGAACGGCCGTATCGCTCGTCGTCACGTCTATGGGCGCTTACGCGCTGTCCCGCAAGGACATGGTGTTCCAGCGGGGCTTTACGCTCATGATCGTGTTCACGATGTTTTTCAGCGGCGGGATGATTCCGACGTTTCTCGTTGTCCGCGAGCTTGGGCTCGTGGATACGATCTGGGCGATGGTGCTGCCGGGGGCGGTCAATACGTGGAATCTGATTATCATGCGGACGTTTTTCAGCGGCATGCCGAAGGAGCTCGAGGAATCGGGCCGGATGGACGGCTTAACCGATATCGGTGTCTTCGTGCGGATCGTGCTGCCGCTGTCCAAAGCGGTGTTCGCGACCATCGGCTTGTTCTACGCGGTGGCGCTGTGGAACAACTTTTACTTGCCGCTGCTGTACCTGCGCCAGCCCGACTTGTTCCCGCTGCAGGTGCTGCTGCGCAACCTGATCCTGGCCGGGGCGGTCAACTCCGGCGAGGTCACCAGCATTGGAGGTGATAACCTGATCGTCGAGGATTCGCTCAAGTTCGCCACTATCATGGTATCGACCGTACCGATTTTGCTCATCTATCCGTTCATTCAGAAATACTTCGTCAAAGGCGTCATGATCGGAGCGGTAAAAGGGTAAAAGGCTTCATATGGCGAATGGTAAGGCCAAGGCCGGACAGCACGGCTGACATTACAGGCATACAGAAGGGGAGGAAGCTTTTCCATGAAAAAAAGTGCGCTTCTCACGCTCGCTGCGATCCTTGCGGCCACGACCGCCGGCTGCAGCGGCTCGGAACCCGGCAATCAACCGGCGGCAGCCCAAGGGGGCCAACAGCCGTCCGGAAAAAAAATGTTCACCGCACTGCTGGACAATAACGCGACGTTCCCATACAGCAAAGACTGGCCGATCTGGAAGATGATCGAGGAGAAGACGGGCGCCCGCTTGGAGGTGCAGCTGCCTTCCGGCAAATTGAGCGATTCGCTCAGCCTGGTTGTCGCCTCCGGCAATATGCCCGATCTGCTCTATATGCCGAACCGGAAGAAGGAATCGAACAAATACGGCCAGCAGGGCGCGCTTGTCAACATTTTGGATCATCTGGACGTCATGCCGAACCTCAAGACATGGATGGAGAAATATCCGGAGGAAGCGAAGGCGGCCGTGGCGGCGGACGGGAAAATGTACATGTTCCCGAACCAAGGCTTCGGGGAAACGAACCGGATGATCTGGATGTACCGGGAGGACGTGTTCAAGAAGCACAATTTGACGCCGCCGAAAACGTACGATGAGCTGTATACGGTGCTCAAGAAGCTGAAGGAGGCGTATCCGGACAGCTATCCGCTGTCATTCCGGTTCGGGCAGATTCCCGACGAAATGATGGCGCATTTTACGACCAATTTCCAGACCGGCGAAGACGTGTATTACGATTTCGACGCAAAATCGTGGAAGTACGGGCCGACCGAGGACAATTACAAAAAGCTGCTCGAAACGTTCCATAAATTCAACAAGGAAGGCCTGATCCAGCCCGATTTTCTGACCGTGCAGACGAAGCAGTGGCAGGACATGATGTCGACGAACAAATCGTTCATTACGATCGATTACATCAGCCGGATCGACTTCTTCAACAACGCGATGCGCAAGGAAAATCCGGAGTATAACCTGCAGTTTATGGCTCCTCCGGCGGGGATAGCGGGCGGCAAGCAGTACAACCCGTACATGCACTTTCTGGAAGGCGGTCTGACCGTATCGTCCACGTCCAAGAACGTGAAGGACGTCATGAAGTACATGGATTTCTTCTACAGCGAAGAAGGACGTACGCTGGCCAGCTGGGGGAAAGAAGGCGAGACGTATTTGACGGAAGGCGGCAAGAAGAAGTTCAAGCCGGAATTCACCGATCTGACCGAAATGCGCAAGAAGACGGGGCTCGCAACGAGCGGCACCTACACATGGATCGATTTCGACTCGCATCTGTCGTTGTTTACCCCCGATCTGCAGAAAGCGTATCAGGAGGCGCGGCAGTATGATCCTCCGGCGATGCAGCCGAGACCGGCTTTCACGGAGAAAGAGCTGGAAACGCTGTCGGTGACCGGAGAAGCCGTCAAGAAATACCGCGAGGAAAGCTTCGCCAAGTTTGTGACCGGCTCCAGGAGTTTGACCGAGTGGGATAAGTATGTGCAGGAGCTGAACGGGCTCGGGACGCAAAAGCTGGTCGATCTGTACAAGCAAGCGTACCAGCGGCTTGATGCGGCTGCGCCGAAAAAATAATTCATTTTCAGCGATGGAGGAATATCCGATGAAACGCAACATTCGATTTGCTCTGATAGGCACGGGCGTCATCGCCGTGAATCACGCGAAAGCGATTGCAGCGCATCCCGAAGCGGAGCTCGTCGCCGTTGCCGAGAAGGATGCCGATCGCGGCAGAGCGTTCGCCGCCGAGTACGGCATCGGGCAAGTGTTCGGCGATTACGAGCGGATGCTGAAGCAGGACGACATCGACGTCATCTGCGTCTGCGTGCCAAGCGGGCTGCACGGCGATGTGACGATTGCGTCAGCCCAGGCGGGCAAGCACGTGCTCTGCGAGAAGCCGCTCGAAATCCGGCGGGAGAAGATGGACGAGATGATCGCGGCCTGCCGTAAGCACGGCGTCAAGCTGGGAACCGTCTTTCAGAAGCGGACGACGCAGCAGGCGGCGATCGTCGGGCGGGCGATCCGCGAAGGCAAGCTCGGCAAGCTGGTGCTTGGCGACGTGTACATGAAATATTACCGCAGTCCCGAATATTACCGCAGCGCGGATTGGCGGGGCACCTGGGCGGTCGACGGCGGCGGCGCGCTGATGAACCAGGGCGTGCACGGCATCGACCTGCTGCTGTCGCTGATGGGCGACGTCGAATCCGTATTCGCCTATGCCGCTCCGCTGGTGCGCGATATCGAAGTGGAAGATACGGCCGTGGCGGCGGTCAAATATAAAAACGGCGCCTTCGGCGTCATTCAAGGCACGACTTCCGTCTACCCGGGCACGGAGATGCGGGCGGAGATTCACGGCGAGCTGGGCTCGATCGTTTTCGCCGACAGCGGGTTCAAAGTATGGAAATTCGCCGGAAGCGACGAGGAGGCTCCGCAGATTGCAGGGCAAGCGGAGGGCAGCAGCGATCCGAGAGCGATTTCCAGCGACGGCCACTATATTCTCGTAGACGACATGATCGGCGCGATCCGGGAAGACCGCGATCCGCTCATTCCGGGCGAGGAGGGCCGCAAGGCGGTCGACTTGATTCTGGCGATCTACGAATCTGCGCGCACAAGGCAGGAGGTCAAGCTTTAGCTGTTCGTTTCGTTTTGGGAAGGCCACTTCATGTAAAGGAGCTGGTGATCGGATGTTGAAACGTCGTACTCGCTTGCATTTTGCGGTTCTCCTGCTGCTTTCGGGGCTATGGTCTGTCTTCGGTACGCCGGGGACCGTTCCCCGGGCCCTTGCGGCAGCGGCTGTCACCATCGATTCGCCTGCCGGCGGCACGCCGGTCGGCTCGGGGACCATACGGATTTCGGGAACGTATCGGGACGTGTACGATCTTGTTTTGCTGATTGACGGAAAAAGGCAGGTCGAGGTCCGTAAGGAAGACCCGGATGGGGATGACAGCGGCAGCTGGTATTACGATTTGGATACGTCGGGGTTCAACGGTCCGGTTCGGCTCATCGCCAAAGGACTGGACGTGACGACGCGCTATGGGGTGTGGAGTCAGACGGTTACGCTGCAAGCGAGCAATCCGGCCCGGGTTGCTCCGGTTGTCCGGATCGACGATCCGCAGGAAGGTCAACGGCTGACGGGAACGGTTACGGTCAACATTTCCGTAGATTCTCCAAACGTGGTGCAGCACGTCTACGTTCGCATTAACGGGGGGCCTTGGGAGACGGCGGAGAAGCATGGCGATCATTATCGGCTTCTGTGGCAGACGCAGGGCATCGGCGACCGAACGAGCAGCATCGAAGCCAAGGCGGTCGACGACCGCGGCAATACGGGCTTCAGCATGACGACTTACGCGCAGGTAGGCGCAGGGACGCATGAAGCGGTCACGGTGGAAAAGCAGGACCGCGCAATGTGGATTTGGGAGCCGGCTGCGTACAATCTGCTGCTGAATCCCGGCTCGCGTACCGTGCTCGACGCGATGGCGAAGGATACGGCGACTTTCGGCTCCGATCCGGTAAATGTCTTTTATTTTGCGGTAGGCTCTTATGGCGGGATCAATATTCTGGAGGACAACCGGGAGGCGGTCCGCGATTTTCTGACATGGGCTCACGCCCGGGGGTATCAGGTGTTCGCCTGCATCGCCGGGGGCACGTCCCCGCCGTATATGGGCGCTTATACCGAATATCACCCGATGGCGCTGCGCGAGCTGGAGAAGATTATCAACTATAACATCGCTTCGCCGGGCGGCGCGCGCTTCGACGGCGTAAACGTCGATATCGAGCCTTATATTTCGCCGGATTTCAAAGCGCAGTATCCTTCGCTTCAAAAACAATATTTGGATCTGCTGCAAAAGATGGCGGACCGGCGCAATGCCGCAGGAATCGATCTGCCGATCGGGCCGGCCATACCGAAGTGGTACGATTCGTCGAACGAGTCCAGAGACATCGAATGGAACGGCGCAACGAAATGGCTGTCCGAGCATATTCAGGACATTTCCGATTACATCTCGATCATGGATTACCGCGATACGGCCGACGGGACGGCAGGCATTATTGCCGGCGCAGAAGGCGAGATCGCCTATGCCGCGAAGATCGGCAAGCCGAACTCCGTCGTGATCGGCGTCGAGACGCTCGACATCGCCAATAGCGGCGATCCGGAGACGATTACGTTCCGCGAGGAAGGCCGGACGGCGATGGAAGCCGAGCTTGATAAAGTGTATGCGGCCTTCGGAAGCCATTCGGGCTTCGGGGGCATTGCGATGCACCATTACGATTCGCTGCGCGCCCTGCCGTCGCATTGGGGGCCGGGAGCCGTGTACTGGCAGCCGCCGGCCGATACGGAGCCGCCGACCGCCGTCTCCCGCCATCCTATGGCGACCGCGGCGGACTACAGCACCGTTCAACTTTCCTACGGTATGGCCTTCGATAATACCGAGGTGGACAAATACATCGTTTACCGCAGCACGCAGCCGGGCTTTCAGGCGGGAGCCGCGACCGCGGTGGGCACTTCGAGAAGCTTGTCCTTCAAGGATACCGGGCTGCTGCCGGATACGACGTACTATTACAAAGTCGCCGCCATGGATGTCCGGGGCAACGTCGGCCCGGCTTCCGAGGAGACGCAAGCGACGACCGGGACGACATCACTCAAGCCTATGATCGTCTCGGGGCTGCAGGTCGTGCGCAGCGGGAACAGCGCGAGCGCGACGCTGCAAATCGTCGACAAGGCAACAGGTCAGCCTGTGACGGCGGAAGTGTACGGCCGCTTTACGTATGCCGGCGGCAAGTATACGGGCGGCCTTGCGTCCGGCGGCGCCATCACGCTTGTCTCCGAGACGCTGCCGCCAGGCGCGCAGGCCGGATTCGAGCCGCGCCGCATCACGGCGGCCGGCTACTACTGGGCGCAGGCGTACGACGCGCCGCATACGGCGGCGCTGTATCCGCGTGTCCGCCTGCAGGCGCTAAGCCTGAGCGCAGGCGCGCTGGAGCCGTCCTTTGCGCCGGACCGGCTCCAATATGCCGCCTCGGTATCGGCCGATACGTACCGGCTTGCCGTGACGGCCCGCCCGGAGGCGGCGAACGCCGCCGTATTCGTGAACGGGGTGTCCGTGACCCCGGGTGTTCCCGCCGAGACGGCTTTGCAGCCGGGTGAGAACCGCATCTCGGTCCGCACTGTCGGACCCGACGGAAACGAGGACAGCTATACGATAACGGTCAACCGTGCCTCGGCAGGCAGCAATAGGCTGCGTCCGGCTGCCGACGCTTACGTCTTCGAGAACGCTCCGACCGAAAATTACGGGTCCGCCGAACTGCTGGACATCCTCGATGCCCCAAGAGCGGCTGGAGGAGGCGATAAGATGGCGCTGATGAAATTTAACTTCGGAGCATACCCGGAGCCTGTTCATGCCGCAAAGCTGTACGTGTACGTTCATGCGGCGCCTGGCGCCGCCTTGCCGCTAACCGTACAAGGGCTGGATTCGGACGGCTGGAGCGAGGAGACGGTGAATTGGAGCAATCGTCCCGGCGGCACTGCTGTAAGCGTCGGCACGCTTTCCGTCTCGCAAAGCGGCTGGCACGTCATCGATGTCACCTCGTTTCTTCAAAACCAGACGGACGGGATCGCGACATTCCGTTTGACGGACTCCAATACGAAAAACTTATTGGTGCAGCTTCACTCGAAAGAACACGCGGAGCATCAACCGTATATAGTGATCAATCCTTGACTCAATTCGCGCAAGGTCCGGATCGGCGGCTATTCTTAAGCCGCGGTGCCGGACTTTACGCGCAGGCAAGCCCAAGAACGGGAGGCATTTGCAAATGAACTCTGTACTTCGCATCGGCATGATCGGCTTGGATACGTCGCATGCCGTCGATTTTACCGAACTTTTGAACGACCCGAATCATAAGCATCACGTGCCGGGTGCCCGGGTAACGGTAGCGTTTCCGGGAGGATCGCCCGATTTCGAGCTGAGCGCCGGCCGGGTGGAAGGCTTCACGGAGACGCTGCGGAGCAAGCACGGCGTGGAGATCGCGGATACGCCGGAAGCGGTCGCGGAGCGCTGCGACGCGATTCTGCTCGAATCCGTGGACGGAAGAGTGCATCTGGAGCAGTTTCGCCGCATTGCGCCTTACGGCAAGCCCGTGTTTATCGACAAGCCGCTAGCTGTCAGCTCGCGGGATGCCGAAGAAATCGCGCGCCTGGCCGAACGGTACGGCGTCGAGGTTATGAGCTGCTCCGCCGTTCGCTTTGCGCAAACGTTGACAGAGGCGGTCGCTTCGGAGGAGGGCGGCGCCATTATCGGCGCGGACTGCTATGGCCCCATGGACCTGCAGCCGACCCAGCCGGGGCTGTTCTGGTATGGCGTCCATACGGCCGACATGCTGTACGCCGCCATGGGGACGGGCTGCATCCGGGTGCAGGCTCATACGAACGACGATCACGATCTCATCGTCGGCACCTGGGCGGATGGCCGCATCGGCACCATCCGCGGAAACCGCCGGGGCAACCGTAGGTTCGGCGCATGGGTGCACCGCGAGAAGCGGACGCTGTACGCCGATGTCTATGCGTCCGACAAGCCGTACTATGCGCTGCTGCTTGAAAGCGTCGTCGGCTGGTTCAGCGGCGGGCGCCCGGCGGTCGGTCTGCGCGAGACGCTGGAGATCGTGCGCTTTATGGAAGCCGCCAATGAAAGCCGCGTCACGGGACAGCCGGTGTCGCTCGGTACTTCCCCTGCCGCTGTCCGGGAAGGGGGCGGCCCGTCATGACATGGCCGTTTCGGCTGGCCGTACTGACCGATGAGGTATCGCAGGATATCGAAGAGGTGATTCGCTTTTGCCGCGACTATAAGCTGGAAGCGGTCGAGCTTCGCTCCGTCGACGATCAGCCGCTCTACAAGCTGCCGGACGAGCGGATCGATGCGCTTGCGGCGAGGCTGAGGGAAGCGGGGCTTACCGTATGCGGCTTGTCTTCGCCGGTATTCAAATGCGAGCTGGACGACGAGGCGCAAATCGAGGAGCATATCGGCATTTTGAAGCGTTATGCGGACCTGGCCCGCCGCTTCGGCTGCCGTTACGTCCGGGGCTTCAGCTTCTGGGCGCAAGGCCCGTTCGACGAAGCGCTGCCGCGGATCGCGGAGCGGCTGCGCGGAATCGCGGGGGTAATGGAAGCGGCGGGGCTTATCTATGCGCTCGAATTCGATCCCGCCGTCTATGCGACGAACGGCGACAAAGTGCGGCGGCTGCTGGAGGCGGCGGCCTCCCCGCATCTTCGGGCGCTGTACGACCCGGGCAACGACTTATGGGACCCGGACGGCGAGGTGCCTTACCCCGATGGCTATGAACATTTGCGCGGACAGATCTGCCATATTCATTTGAAGGATGCGGTGCGGACGGCGGACGGCGTGCAAGGCGTTGCGATCGGAAAGGGCGAAGTGGATTACCGGGCGCTGCTCCAGCGCCTGCTGGCCGACGGCTACGACGGCTATCTGGTCGTCGAGACGCATTACCGCTTGCGCTCGCAGCTGACGGAGGAGCAGCTCAAGCGTCCGTCCGGCAGCGCCTTCTCGGAAGGCGGGGAAGAAGCTTCGCGGGAGTGTATGGACAGCTTGCTCTGTTTAATGGAGAGCATTCGAGCGGAAGCAGGGCAGGGATAAGCGGCTCGGTACGGAGACATCGGACTACCGGTGTCTCTTTTTTTCTCTTCGATCGGGAGCATGTCCGGCAACAAACGCCATGGAAAAAGCGTCCGTAAGGATAAGCAGTGACATTCATGGTTGGTTAGGGAGGAAACAGCATGGGGAAAATTTTGACGGGATTGGCGCTTTTTCTTGTTATGTCCGGTACGGCATTGTTCGCAGGCGGGAAAATAGGGAATCCGGAACAGGCGGACCCTCCGGACCGGGTCGATATCCGCGGCACAATTACGGCTGTGACGAAAGCTCCGAAAGCGGCAGCATCCGCTTCTTCCGGCAATTCGGATCCGAATGCTTCGGTATCCCGCAAAGATACGGTCCCGGCGGAGCCGAACCCCGAAGGAAAGACCGTTGCCATTATGGTGGAAGGGCCTAAGACGGAAAAACAGCCTTATGACAAGGCATCGGTGTCCTTGCGCGAGCATACGAAAATTTATAAAAAGCAGGGGGCGGAGCTTGCCGGCGCCGCCGTCGAAGAGTTGACGGTCGGCTCGGAAGTGGAAATTTCCTTCGACGGTCCGGTGGCGGAATCCTACCCCGTTCAGGCTGTGGCAGGGAAGGTTGTGATCCTGAACAAGCAATAGCCCGGCATGAGACCGGGCTTCTTTGTTTTTACGGCAAAAAGCCCGCTTGACTTACCAAAATCCGCTCTTCCGGAAAATGCCGCTTCAGCTGCTCAAGTACTTGTTGGTACGCGTCCCGGTCATACCACGCCTCCAGGCCGAGCGATTCGTACATACGGCGGATGCCGAGACGCTCCGTGCGCCGTCCGAGACTGCCGTCGCCCATGAAGAAATCGTCGACGACGAGTCGCGTCACGCCGGTATCCCGCAGCGCTTGCGCGAAGCCGCCGCTGCTTGGCAGCACGGGCGAGACGGCCGCTTGCGCGGGTACGCCCGCTTCGACGAGCCCGCGCAGCGCCCGCAGCCGGGCGGGGATCGGCGGTGCGGCGGGCGAGAACGCCTTGCGGATCGGCTCCAGGTCGGTCTCGATCGTGAGGCTGACGCGCACTCGCGTTCCGAGCCGCCGCAGCAAATCGATGTCCCGGGTGACGAGCGGGCTGCGCGTTTGCAGCAGCACAAAATCGGGCGCGTCGCCTCCGGCCATCGTTTCGAGCAGCGAACGGGTCAGTCCGGTCCGGTGTTCGACCGGCTGGTACGGGTCCGTGCTGGAGGACATAAAGATGGAAACCGGCCCTTTGCGCTTCGCCCGGACGAGTTCTTTGGCGAGCAGCTCCGCGGCCGACGATTTGACGTCGATCCAGCTTCCCCAAGGCTCCGGGCGAAACTTGGCCACCGGCATTTCACGCACGTAGCAGTAGGTGCAGGCGAAGGCGCAGCCGGAATAAGGATTGAGCGTATGCGTATAGCCCGTCAAATAACCGGTGGCCGCATTAAGCAGCTGCTTGGGGGCTTTGAACGTAACGGTCGGTAGCATCTTCCGCACCTCGTTTCGCTTGTAGAATGTGATAAGCGGCCGGTGGCCTTACCGGTTATTCGATCATAATCCGCACGATATCGCCTTCCGCGATCGTCCCTATACGCTCGACGGAGCAGACGATGCCGCGCCGCTTTTTCGCGGCGGCCGTGAAGCGGGAAGCCAGCGCAGGATTGGCTGTCGCTTCGGCGATCACCTCGCCCGGCCCCGTGCAGGGCAGATTCTCGCCTTCGCCGATCAAGCCCGTTCCGGCCGGGAACAGCAGGCGCGCACCCTGCGGCAGCAGCGTGAGGGAAGGATATCCCTCCAACAGCAGATTGGCCCCGAGCCACTCCGGGAGCACTTCGGGCAGCCCCATCCGCTCCGCGATCTGGGCGCATTCCTCGACGGAGACGATGCTGATCTGTCTCCGGTTGGCAATGTCGGTGCCGCGCGGATAAAACCGCTGCCGACTGTCGGCAGGCCGCGTCAGCCCGTAATGCCGGTCGCCGGGAATGCCGGCAAGATCCACGGTGACGGAGCTTTCCCGCGCGGTGACGAACGTATGCGGATCGCGGGCGGCCAGCACGGCCTTGACCCGGGCTTCAAAAGTTTTCATTTTAGCGTATTTCCCCTTTCCGTACAAGGTTAAGCTTAACAGAATGGCGTGCGAATAGACAAGAAACCCGGCTTCCTCCAAGGGGAAAACGGGTTTTTGCTGCGTGAGCCGCAAGCGGCGACCGGCTTACTCGCCGGCCGGCATCGCTTCGGGGGATGTCATTTTGTCGTAGAACTCGACGAACTTGTCCTTTTTGTCGCTGGCGCGAACCGCCATGGCCGAACGCGGATGATCGTTCAATACGCCGGCGATCATGTAAGGAATAATGTAGCCCCATTCCCACTTCTCGCGCATGTTGATCATATGCTTCTCAATGATGCCGAGGATCGGACGAACGTCGTACTTCGGATTTTTCAAATGGCTGACGATCAGCTCTGTCGGGCAGTTCCCGGCAGCTCGTCCCATGCCGTATACGGATGTGTCAAGGAACTCGACGCCTTTGGTGGCGCCCATGATCGTATTGGAGAAGGCGAGCTGCATGTTGTTGTGCATATGCAGGCCGAGCTTCTTATTTGGCAGAAGACGCTGGAATTTGGAGACGAGATATTCGACGTCCCGGTAGTCCATGCTGCCGTACGAATCGACGATGTACACGACATCGACCGGACTTTTGGCGATTTCTTCGAACGCTTCGTTCAGATCGTTCTCCATTACGTGGGAGAGCGCCATAATGTTGATCGTCGTTTCATAGCCGTAGTCGTGGAATTTTTGCACCAGATCGAGCGCTTTATCCACATCTTTAATGTAGGTCGCTACGCGGATCAGGTCGAGCAGACTGTTTTCCCGGGGGAGAATGTCCTTCTCGTCAACGCGTCCGATGTCGACCAGCGCAGACAGCTTGGTATCGGTCTTTTGCGGGATGACTTCCTTCAGGAAATCCTCGTTCAAAAAGCGCCAAGGACCCGCTTCGGCGCCTTTCAGAAGCTTGGCCGAGTTTTTATAACCGATCTCCATATATTCGACGCCGGCTTCACTTAGACCGTAATACATGTCTTTGACAAACTCGACGCTAAAATCCCAGTTGTTGACCAAACCGCCGTCGCGGATGGTGCAGTCCAAAATATTGTGGTTTTCCCTGACCATAATGATTGACTCCTCTCCAAAATAGGCGACCGCTTCGTGGCTTTTAAGCTTTTAAGCAGTAAAGCATACGTTTTTATAACTAATATTACATATGGCTCGCCACTTGTCAATGATAACAAATTCCCCGTACCGTGACAATCGCAAATTCGCCGAAAATAAGCAAAAGTTGCAGGATTTTCCCGGGTTTTGTGGAAACTTGCATTATAATGGAGACAAACATGAGGATTTTGCAGGCAGGAGGGGAAGACATGCTGAAATATAATATCGCTTTTATCTGTAGCGGCGGTCGGTTGCTTATGCTTAACCGGGGCAAAGCGCCGCTGCTCGGGCTGTGGAACGGGGTCGGCGGCAAGCTGGAGCCGGGAGAAACGCCGCTGGCAAGCGTCATACGGGAAATCGAAGAGGAGACCGGTCTCCGTCTGGAAGCGGAGGCGGTGCGTTTCGGCGGGACCGTGACGTGGGAGGTGGACGGCCGGGATGCCGGAGGGATGTACGCTTTTATCGCAGAGGCTCCGGAAGATGCGCTGCCGGCTTTGCCGGTGGAGACGGCCGAGGGCATTTTGGCGTGGAAGCCGGTCGAATGGGTGAACGACCCGGAAAATGACGGCGTGGTGCAGCATGTCCGGCACTTTCTTCCGGCGATGATGGCCGGAGAGCCTTGTGCGGAGCACCGCTGCTTTTTCCGGGAGGGAAAGCTGCTGACCGTCGAACGGCGGCCGCTGCAGGAGGTCGTACGTTAAGAAGTGCCGCCGAGATGCCGGGCAAAAATCAAGACGTTCCGTTTCCTTGTTCAAGGCGAGGAGACGGAACGTCTTTTTGGCTTGCCTGCGCCTCTAAGGCGTCTTGATCAAGGTCAAGCCGCCGATCAGCGGCAGCGGCTTCATCCACCCGTTCACGGTATTCAGAATGCCCATGATAAATAAGACGAGCAGGCCGAGATTGGCCAGGGGCACGAGCAGCAGTCCGATCAGCGGCAGCAGCCCGAGCACCAGGTTGGCGGCGATCGAGGTCAAGAGCAGCACCAGCCCCTGATTGGCATGAAACATGGCAAACCTCGATTTCGGAGCGGCCAGCAGCGGCACGAAAAATAAAACATACGCCGCGGCGGCAATCCATTGGTACGAACGCACATCCTCCGGCTCGGGGCTTTCGGGCGGTCCGTTGTTCATGGCGTACACCTCTCTCGGATCAGGATTTGGCGAAGCCGGATAAGGCAGCGGTTTCGCTATCATCCTATGCCTGCGGTTGTGGGAGTATGTGCCGCGCTTGGAATAAGCATCCTGTATCGGGGCAAACTACAACCAAACGTGAACCTACTACCGACAAGCGGAGGGACCTTATGAGCAGCACACCGATTTTGTTTCAATTCGAATCCCAGAATTCGGCCGCTTTGGCCCAGGATATGCTGGAGGAGCTCGGGTACCGCGTGAGTCCGCATACGAACCTGAAACAGCCGACCTTGCATGTCATCGTGGACCGTCACGATCTGACATCCGCGCTCGAAATCGTTCAGGCGTATGGGGGGCGCTTGATCGAAGCGGAAGGCTCGCTGAGCGAGACCGCCGCTTACGCCATGGCCTACGACCAAGATCACCTGATCCCGATTCCGGCGCATTTCGTGAACGAGGATTGGACCGAAAGCGAGCCGGCCGTATCCGCTTCGGACTATGTCAACCGCTCCAGCGGCGCTTACAATGACGAGGATGTGCCGTTCGATCCGTCGGGCGACGATTATAACGGCTTCGATGCCGGCCTGCGTTTCTAGGCGGCAAGCGGCGGTCCGAAGCCGCGTCCGGACAGCGGTTCCCCGGCGAGACCGGACCGCTGTTTCTTTTTTTGGCCCGCTCCTTTTTGTTGGACGTTCCTCACATCCTTTGACCGGTAAAACAAAGTTGCACGTGACCTATTTTTATTGGCGGGTAAAACACTGTTTCTCTAGACCCACACGGTTTTCGTCTGATATGATGAGCCTGACTTTAAGCAAGCTGATTTTGGCAAGAGTGATGGAGGGGAACCGCCGTGGAAACGCATGATCCGTTAAAAGAAGGCGAAAAGGGCGCGTGGGTCAGCATTGTCGCGTATATCCTGCTTGCCGCTTTTAAGATCGGCATGGGGTATACGACCGGGTCCGAGGCGCTCACCGCCGACGGAATCAATAACTCGACCGATATTATCGTATCGCTCGCCGTGCTGATGGGACTGCGCATCTCGCGCAAGCCGCCGGACCGGGACCACCCTTACGGACACAGACGGGCCGAGACGATCGCTTCGCTCGTTGCATCGTTCATTATGGCTGCGGCGGGGATTCAAGTCGTACTGCAGGCGTGCAGGGGCTTTTTTGTAACGGACCGTCAGGCCCCGGATTTGCTGGCCGCATGGATTGCGCTCGGGTGCGCGGCCGTGATGTGGGGAGTATATTTGTATAACAGCCGTTTGGCGAAACGGCTTAACAGCCAGTCGTTGACGGCGGCAGCTTACGATAACCGGTCGGACGCGCTCGTGAGCGTCGGAGCGGCCGTAGGCATTATCGGATCGCGCTTCGGCTATCCGATCCTGGATGCCGCCGCGGCGCTCGCCGTCGGCTTGGTCATATGCAAGACGGCGTGGGACGTCTTCATCGATGCCGCCCACGCGCTTACCGACGGGTTCGACGACAAGAAGCTGAAGGTATTCCAGCAGACGGTGCGCCAGACGCCCGGCGTAGAGCGGATCAAGGATATCCGGGCCCGGGTGCACGGCAGCAGCGTGCTGCTGGACGTCGTCGTGGAGGTCAGCGCCGAGCTGTCCGTAGGCGAAAGTCACGAGATCAGCGACGAGATCGAGAAGCGGATGCTGGAGGAGCATCAGATCGGAAACGTGCACGTTCATATCGAGCCTTATGTCGAATAGAGGCGGGAGTCCCTTATTAACGAACGGGCCCCCCGTTTTTTGTTTGATTTTACCTTCGTTTCAGGTTGGCGTCATAAATTTGTAACAATTAAAAATTACAATAAAAGTAAGTCGCAGATTCGACACAGATAAAAAGAGTGTAAGGAGGAATGCATCATGCTCCATGCTCTGAAGTCCATCGTAAAAGGGTTTTTGTTCGGTCTTATTGCTGTCGGGATGCTGCCTTACTTGGTGGTTCAAGCGCTGACCGAGCTGTAACCTGTCGACAAGCCGCTCGTCATATACCGAAAGAGGATGGCCTGCGGGCCACCCTCTTTTTGCCATTGGGAAGACAGAGCGGCCTTCTAAGCTTCAAGCGCGGCTTGCGCGGCCTGTGCGGCGAACGTCCCTGCCGTATAGCCTGTGGCGAAGGCCGCCGTAATGTTGTAGCCTCCGGTATACCCGTGGATGTCCAGAATCTCGCCGCAAAAGAACAGTCCTTGCATAAGCTTCGATCCCATCGTCCGCGGATCGAGCTCCTTCAAATTCACCCCTCCGCCGGTGACAAACGCCTCCTCAATCGACAGCGTCCCGTTCACCTTCACGGGAAGGGCTTTGATCCGCTTGCTTAATTCCATCCACGGCTGCTTTGGAATGTTATCGTACGTCGTCTGCTCATCCAGTCCGGCTTGCCGGAGCAGAAGCGGGACAAGGCGTTCGGAGACGTACCCCTTCAGCACGTTTTTGACCGCTTTTTTCGGCTCGCTTTTCGCCAAAGCCATCGACTCGTCATAAATCTCCTGCACGCTTTTGTCCGGATACAAATCAATGGTGGTCAACACCTGCTTTTCCGCCGTTTTTTGCCGTTCCTTCACGACGAATTGACTGCACCGCAGCGCGATCGGGCCGGATAAGCCGAAATGGGTAAACAGCATGTCGCCCTGATGGGAGATGATTTTCTTGCCCTTGGCGTTCCAGACCGTAAGCTTCACATTCCGCAGCGACAAGCCTTGAAGCTCCCGGCTCCTGATAAAAGGCTCGCCGGACGTCAGCGGGACTTCCGTCGGAAACAGCGGCGTGATCGTATGCCCAGCGTCCTCGGCCCAAGCGTAGCCGTCGCCGGTCGAACCGGTATGGGGCACCGATTTGCCGCCGCTGGCGATGACGACGCATTTGCCGGCGATCGTCTCGCCCGTCCGAAGGCGAATGCCTGAGGTGCGCCCGTCCCGATAGAGCACGCGCTCCACCGCGCAGTTCACCCGAATGTCCACGCCTTGCTTGCGGACTTGGCCGACGAGCGCATCGACGACGGTTTTGGCTTTGTCCGTCACGGGAAACATCCTTCCGTTGTCCTCTTCCTTCAGCCGGATGCCGAGATTTTCGAAAAAAGCGATAATTTCGCGATTGCCGAAATGGGCGAGCGCGCTGTGCAAAAACCGTCCGTTGCCCGGAATATGCTTAATAATCTCGTCGATTTCCTTCGCATTCGTCACATTGCACCGGCCTCCGCCGGAAATGCCGAGCTTGCGTCCGAGCTTGTCGCCTTTATCGACCAGCACGACACGGGCGCCCTGCCTGCTGGCGGCAATACAAGCCATCAAGCCGGAGGGCCCGCCGCCGATGACGATGACATCGTACTTCATATCAATTCTCCATTCTGTTCCCGCTCATGAAGCGTCTTTGCTAGTATTATAGCCCAAAACGAAACGATCCCAAAATGGCTTTGGAAGACGACTGCCGCATGAAGAAGAAAAGAGGTGACCGCAGGCTGGAATGCGGTCGTTCGCGGGCAACGCCGGACGGCGGAAAATGGAGTGCTTTTTCAGAAGCGATACGTTACAATGAGGTTCGTACAATTTGTGTTGTTCGACATTTATCTATGAAATTCATACTATTTCTACAAATATTTCTTTTTTTGTATTATAGTAAATATTAACCAATGAAACAAGAGAATTATGGAAAAACATAGGATGAAATGCCTACAAAGTATCTTTAAAGCAGTCTTCGACATAATCGGGGGCCGCTTTTTTTATTTGCTGAACCGTATGGAGGTAACGCTGCGTGGTGTTGATGTGCGTATGCCCGAGCGATTCCTGAACCTGCTGCAAGGAAGCGCCGCGCAGGAGGGCGAGAGTGGCGTTCGTATGGCGGAGCCAGTGAGGGGTCGCCTTCTTCTCCAAGCCGCATTGCTCGCGGGCTTTCTTGATGATTTTCTCGACCATTCGGACGGATAGCGGAAAGAGCTTGTCATCCGGCCCGGTCTGCCCCGGCCTTGTTGCTCCGTAGGCTTGAAGCAGCGTCCACAGCATATGCGGAACTTTGACTTCTCGTTCTTTATCGCCTTTGCCGCAAATCGTAAGCCACATGGAAGCGCCTTCGGGGTCCGTGTGAAAATGGCTCCACCGAATCGAAATCAGCTCCGATACCCGGATGCCGAGCAGCACCAGCGTAGCTCCGATGACGTAATCGCGCAGGCCTTGCTGCTTTAACTGCTCGAACAAACGAAGTACTTCGCTCTTCGTCAAATAATGATTTTTGCTGTTCACGGGGATTTTGGGGATACGGATGCAGGAGGTCGGGTTATGCTGGAACATGCCGATGTTCGGATCGCTGCCCCACTTATATAGCGAGCGCAAAGGCGCAATATGTATAGCCACCGTCGCCGGAGCTTGCGGCTTGTTAGCGGGGTTTAACAGCCCTTCCAGCAGGCCGATTTTATAGACCTCGATTTCCCGCCAAGTCACGTCACGCAAGGACTTATCGCCGATAAAGCGGCGGAATTTGGCGATCGCGTTGCGGTAATTTCTCGTCGTATACGGGGATCGGGAGCAAGTCGTCAAAAACATGTTGACGATTTGTTCGTCCGTGTATTTTTCGGTTGGTTTCCATTGTTCGGGAAGATGGATTTGAGCGGGAAGGGTGTGCATAAGGTCTCCTTTCTTGTTCGAACAACACAAATTGTACGAACTCTATTGTATCACGCCTGACTATGGAAAGGAGGGGCTCGAAGGATTTCGGCGAGGCGCGACACATAGGCTGAGGAGGGGTAACGCGTGCGGGATCGTTTAGTCACTCAAGAATTGGTTCGGTTAATGGAAAAGGACGTCGATACCTATGAGCATAGTTTGCGGCTGGGGAAGCTTGCGAAGGGCATGGCGCTGATGATGCGCCTGAATCTTGCACAGACCCGGCAATTGGTGATCGGATGCTGCTTGCACGATATCGGGAAAATCTACATGCCCGACTCGATTCTGAAAAAGAAGACGTCGCTCACGGAAAGAGAATGGAGAATGATGAAGCAGCATCCGGTGTTGGGTGCGGATATATTGAGAATTCATGCGCCGGAGGAGCAGACGATCATCGGTATCGTCGAATTCCATCATGAGCGATGGAACGGGACGGGGTACCCATGCGGCTTAAGCGGGACGGACATTCCGGCATTCGCCCGGATCTGCAGCATCATCGATTCCTTCGACAGCATGCTGTCCGACCGGCCCTACCGGTCAGGGATATCGTTGGAGGAGGCAAAGGAAGAGCTGCGCCGGCACAGCGGCACGCAGTTCGATAAGCAATACGTGGAATTGTTTCTGCAAATGCCGGCAGAAATGCTTCATCGCTTTTACGCAAGACGCGCAAGCGTCAATTCTATCGTCCAACCTTCAACATAAAAAGCGAGGTCCCGGTGGGCCTCGCTTTTTTTAAATGATTCCACTTATTATGCCGATTGCGTTTGCGAATCCGTTTGCAGCTTGCGGACGGTGAGCCTTGCGATACGCAGATCGTCCGTTTCCTCGATCACGAACTCGAATTCGTTCTGGTAAACGACGCTCTGTCCATGCTTGGGCGGAAGCTCCACCTGCGAATACATCCAGCCGCCGATCGTATCATAGTCCTCGGACTCGATTTCCAGGCCGAACTGATCGTTCACTTCGTCGATTAACATCAGACCGTCGATGGAGTAATTGAACTCGTCTTTCTTCTCTACACGAGCCCGCTCATCCGGGTCGAACTCGTCTTGGATTTCGCCGACGATTTCCTCAAGAATATCCTCCAGCGTCACCATGCCCGAAGTTCCGCCATATTCGTCGATAAGCAGGGCAATCTGCACTTTTTTCCACTGCATCAGCTTGAGCAGTCTGCTGATCGGCATCGAATCCGGTACTTTTGCGATCGGACGCACGATCGAGCGAAGCTCGGTCAGCGCGCCGTTCGACTTCATCAAGTCCTTGATGTGAACGAAGCCGATAATATTGTCTTTATCCGGATCGCATACCGGATAACGGGTGCGCATTTCGCGAAGCGCGATCTCCATATTATCCTCGAACGGCAGATTGGCGTACAAGCAGGCCATTTCCGTCCGCGGAATCATAATTTCGCGCGCGTTCGTTTCGGTAAATTCAAATATATTGTCAAAAAGCGTAAGCTCCGTATTGTCGATGAAGCCGCTTTTATGGCTTTCTTTCACTAAGACGCGGATTTCCTCTTCTGTATGAGCCGATTCGTGCTCGGTAGCCGGCTCAATGCCCGCGCGCTTCAGCATCCAGTTCGACGCGCCGTTCAGCATCCAGATGAAAGGGTACATCAGCTTGTAAAAAATGATCACCGGCAGCGCGGACCAAAGCGTCACGTTCTCCGACTGGCGGATCGCGTACGTCTTCGGGAACTGCTCCCCGAGCGTAATATGCAGCGCGGTAATGAGCGAGAAGGCTACAAAGAAGGAGATCGTATGAATGACGACGGGGGTTAAGCCGAGCCAATCTTTAAGGATCGGTTCGAGAAAAGCGGCCACCGCCGGTTCTCCGACCCAGCCGAGTCCCAGCGACGCAAGCGTGATGCCGAGCTGGCAGGCGGACAAATAAGCGTTCAGGTTGCCCGTGATTTTTTGCGCGAACCGCGCGTTCACATTGCCGCTTTGGGCGAGCGCATCAATGCGGCTGTTTCTAACTTTGACCATGGCGAACTCCGCGGCGACAAAAAAGCCGTTCAGCAGCACCAAGACGATAATGAGAACCGCGTTAAGCAATAAAGGTAACGGGTCACTACTCAATCATTCCCTATCCCCTGCGTGAGGTGGATAGGTACACCTCCCTTAAACGTTCAAATAATAGAAAAAAATAAAAATTGCTTATAATCCATTATACTCGGAACGCATACCGGCACTCAAACGGCGAGCGGGGCACTGCGGGGTATGCACGGGGTGTGCGGACTCTGAATCGCGAGGTATTAACGAATATCCCCCCATTTGCTGCGAATTTGTTCGTTTTCGTGCGAAAATGGCGAAATCCCGGTTCATTTTTAAATTCAAACGAGTTGACAGGTTGACATCTGGGACAGGCTATGGTAAATTTAATCGATATTCGCAAGAATATACTTAAACCCTCATACAACCCCTACACGGAAGATTTTCCTCGAGAAAGCAGCGTTATTTCCGCACATGTTTAATCGTCATTCAAGGAACTCCCATGATTAGGAACTGTTGTTACACTGATTCACACTGGCGCGGTCTTCGGAGCCGCAAGGATGGAAGAGAGGCAGGGCTTTCATTGTTTTAGAGTATGCGCAGCATCATGTACAGAAATTGGATTTGCTTTGGGGTAAGGCAGGGTAACCGGTGGTTTTAAACGACAAAGAAGGCTCGGTCAGGGACAGATCCGCTGACGGAGTCTTTTTTGATTGCCGCGGGCAGTTTATTCGGAGTTAATTTCCGTTCCTAATATATTTCTAACAGTTTTCCCCTATAGTTAAGCTCAAACGGCATTCCAGGGAAAAGAGGTTGCGGAATTGAATGTGTTCGTATATGGCATCGTATCCTTAAGTCATAAAGATAACCCGTTTATTTCCAGACATTCTCGGCTTCTTAGCGGCGAAGCCTGGGTAAGAGGCGTTCTGTACGATACAGGCCTCGGTTTTCCCGCATTAACCTCCGGGGAAGACAAGGTTAGCGGCAAGCTGCTGGCGATGGGGGATATCGCGTTTGAAAGCGTTCGCGAACTGGCCTCCAACTTTAACCGGATGAACCCGCCGTATCGTTTCGAGCTGAAGCCCGTTCAAGTGTTTGCGGGGGCGGTCACCTACGACGCCTTTGCTTATATGTATGCCTCCGGCGATGGCTTAACGCGGGTTGAAAGCGGGATCTGGCTGTAGCCGGAAACGAGTGCCGAAAAGCTCATGATTTATGAAAAACGAAGAGATAGTGAGATTTGTAGAGATTGGAAAAGAACCGCCTCTGAGAAAGCGCTCTAATGTGCCCGATCTTCCCCTATTTCGCTCCTGAGCCAATCCCGCCATTCTTTACAGTCGCTTCCGACAAGCGTAATATTCAATTCATAAATTTACAGTTTCCAAATTCTTATCGCTTAATTTCCGCCATTGTGCGGAAAGCGGGGGAACCACAAGGGAAGCCTGCGCTGCCGGTGTGAGAGCCGAAAGCCGTGCGTCCCCGGGGTGAATCCCTTCGCGCTTGCCTTGCAAGCGCTGGGGTAGGGCGACTCTCACGCCCGAATCCGTCAGCTAACCTCGTAAGCGTATAGAGAGAGGCAACGATTGTCGTGAGCTCATAAGACACGGGTTGTTTCACCGTGCCTTGGAAGCCGCGGGAAGAGTCACCTCTTGCCCAAGGCTTCTTTTTTGTTGTCTTTTCTCCTGGAGTGAATAGAGGAGAACGAGGAAATGACCAAAGCATCATCCGGGTATATTCTGGTGTCGGCGCCGAATAAGGCGGGAGAAAACTTCATCCGCGAGCTGCAAAGACAGCAGCTTCGCTTCGCGGCCCTTGCCAACAGCAAGGCCGAGCGTAGAAGGCTGGCCGAACTTGGCGTCGGGAACGTGGTGACGATCGATACGTCGGGCTCATGATGATGTTTACTTCCGCGGCAACGGGGCTGTGCGTGGCGATCGCCTTTATCCGCGGCGTCACGACCAAGGGCAAGACGCTCGGCAACTTCTACGAGGATTTCGTCAAGGCACGCACCCGCGTGTTTCTGCCGTTTGCTTTGATTGTTACGCTGGCGCTCGTAGCTTTGCAAGTGCCGCAGACGCTGCAGCCGATGCTGACGGTGAAGACGCTCGAAGGGGCGGAGCAGCAAATTGCGATCGGACCGGTCGCGTCGCTGGAATCGATTAAGCACTTGGGAACGAACGGCGGAGGCTTCTTCGGCGTCAACTCGTCGCACCCGTTCGAGAACCCGAATCCGCTCACGAACGTGATCGAGATGCTGTCGATGTGGTGCTTGTCGGCGGCGCTGCCGTATACCTACGGATTGTTCGCGAAAAACCGGAAGCAGGGCTGGGTTATTTTCTCCGCAATGCTGATATTGTTCGTACTGTTCCTGTCGCTTGTCTATACCTCCGAATTAAACGGTAACCCGGCCTTGAACAAACTGGGCATGGACGCCTCCCAAGGCAGTATGGAAGGGAAAGAGGTACGCTTCGGCATCCCGATGTCGGCTTTGTTTACGACGGTTACGACGGCGGCGACGACCGGATCGGTCAACAACATGCACGATACGCTGACGCCGCTCGGAGGCATTACGCCGCTCGCGCTGATGATGCTGAACTGCGTGTTCGGCGGCAAAGGCGTCGGCCTCGTGAATATGCTCATGTATGCCATTTTGGGCGTGTTCCTCGCAGGCTTGATGGTCGGACGGACGCCGGAGTTTCTGGGGCGGAAGATCGAGGCCCGCGAGATGAAATTGATCGCCATCGCGATTCTGGCGCATCCGTTTATTATTTTGGCGCCGACGGCGATTGCGCTTGCGACCGAGCTTGGCAAAGCGGCGATCACGAATCCGTCGTTCCACGGCATCTCGCAGGTGCTGTATGAATACACGTCATCGGCGGCCAATAACGGCTCCGGCTTTGAGGGCCTGGGCGACAATACGCCGTTCTGGAACATGACGACCGGGCTTGTGATGCTGTTCGGGCGCTACATCCCGATGATTGCGCTGCTGGCCGTGGCCGGTTCGCTCAGCCGCAAGCAATGGGTGCCGGAGACGGTCGGCACGTTCCGTACGGACAACGGCTTGTTCGTCGGCATCCTCGTCGGAACGGTGTTGATGATCGGGGCGCTGACGTTCCTGCCGGCCATCGTGCTTGGGCCCGTGGCCGAGCATTTGACGCTGCGTTAAACGTGAAGATCGCGAAGGAAGAGAGGAGTAACCCATGAATTCGAATCGAAAAAGCATGAAAAATCCGGTAATCCAAATCGGACGGAATGACGCCTCCGATCCGTCCAAAATCATCGAAGTCGTGGCCATCGGCAAGCAGCTCCTGATGACCCGCGGCGCGCTGACGACGTTCAGTATCGCTAACGACGTGGCGAAATATTTTGCGATCATCCCGGCGATGTTCACGCTGGCGATTCCGGAGATGGAAGCCCTGAACGTCATGAAGCTCGGCTCGCCGATGTCGGCGATTCTCTCGGCGCTTATTTTCAACGCGATCGTCATCCCGCTGCTGATTCCGCTGGTGTGAAAGGCGTTACCTACAAGCCGATGAGCTCGACGCAGCTGCTGCGCCGCAATTTGTTCCTGTACGGGCTCGGCGGGGTATTGGTGCCGTTCGTCGGCATCAAGCTCATCGATCTGGCGGTTCACCTGTGGATTTAACGGGGTAAAAACTTGCATCCGTTTTTTCACTGTCAAGATTTGTAGAGAAATCGACTTGGAGATATGATATATAGAAAGGGAATGATTCTTATGGCAAGCCGCGTCAATCATGAAGGGGCCGAGACGGCCCGCTTCTCGTTCCCGTACGCGCTTCGATCTTGTTTATCGTTGTTTGCGGTCTTGTTTACCCGCTCGTTTCGACCGGAATCGCGCAGGCGATTTTTCCGGTCCAGGCGAACGGCAGTCTGGTTCGGGACCGCAGCGGCGCCATCGTCGGCTCTGAGCTGATCGGGCAGAAATTCAGCGATCCGAAATATTTTCAAGGACGCGTATCGAGTATAGATTATAAGGCCGATGCCTCGGGTTCGAACAACTATGCGCCGTCGAAACCCCGAGCTGGCGAAGCGGATGCAGGAATCGATCGAGGCCTGGAAGACAGCCAATCCGGACGTATCGGTCGGCGAGGTTCCGATCGACCTGCTGACCAATTCCGGCTCGGGGCTCGATCCGCACATTTCCCCGAAGGCGGCCAAGGCGCAGGTGCCGCGGATCAGCAAGCTGACGGGAATCGGCGAAGCGGACCTCGGACAGCTGGTGGAGCGCCATACGGAAGGGCGGGATCTCGGCCTATTCGGCGAGCCCCGCGTGAACGTGCTGAAGCTGAACCTGGCGCTTACCGAAATGATGACGAAAAAGTAGCGTAAAAGGAGCTGTTGTGTCTTGTCCGGAAAAGCCAAACATACCGCCGCCGTGTCGCTCGGCGTCATGGCCGCGGGCTTCGCGGCGACGATACCGTGGGCGGATCACACGTGGGTTCGCCTGCTGCAAAGCGGATTCGAAGCGGGACTTGTCGGGGGGCTGGCCGATTGGTTTGCCGTTACCGCCTTATTCCGCCATCCGCTGGGCATTCCGATCCCGCATACCGCGCTGCTGCCGAATAACCGGCGGCGGGTAACGGAGGCGCTCATCACCACCGTCGAGCAGGAACTGATCAGCAAAGAAAGCATCCGCAGCAAGCTCGCCGGGCTGAAGATCGTTTCGCGCGGACTGGAAGCGGCCGAACGGGTTTTGGAATCCGGCAAGACGCAGCAGAGCATCGCCGTATGGTGCGAGCGGCTGCTGGACTATATCCCGTGGAATCGTATACCCGCGCTGCTGGAAAAGGAAATCCGGCAGCGCATTGACGCGCTGGAGGCCGCACCGGCTCTCCGCAAAGCGCTGGATCAAGTGTACGAGTACCAGGGGGACGAGAAAGCGCTCGATATTCTTCTGGATCTGGCCGAGCAGCTTGTCCTGACGAGAGAGACGCAGCACCGGCTTGGCGCGATGGCCGCACAGGCGATGCAGGGGCTGCAGACGAATGGATTTATGCAGCTTGCGGTGAATGCGTTTCTCGGCTTTTATAATGAAGAAAAGCTTGGGGCGATGATCCAGCAGTTTGTGTGGAACGCCATCCGCGACATGAAGCGGCAGGGGAACAAAAACCGGCTGGCGCTGCTGGCGGAGCTTCGCGTCCGGCTGGAGCGCTGGCTGGCCGATCCGGAGACGGCGGACACGCTGGACGTGTGGAAGCTGCGGCTGCTGGATAACCTGAACCTCACCGCCAGGGCGGAGAAGTGGGTAGAGCAGCTGAAGGAGCGGCTTCTGGAAACGGTGCGCGCGCCCGAGTTTGCCGAGCGCTATGCCATTCCTTTTCTTAAGGGGCTGCTGCAGAGGTTTCGGGAAGACGAGCAGGGCCTGGAGAAGCTCGAGCAGTGGGTCCAGGAGCAGCTCGGCCGCTGGGTGGAGGCCAACCATTCCAAAATCGGCGCCTTGATCCGGGAAAATGTGGACCGGTTCGACAATGAGACTTTAATTGCTTTAATGGAAGATAAAATCGGAAGCGATTTGCAGTGGATTCGGGTCAACGGCGCGCTATGCGGTTTTTTGATCGGAGTGCTGCTGGGAACGGTCAAACTGTTCGTCTGACGCCGGGAGAAGAGAGGCGATGTCGGGATGGGGACGGAGACGTTCAAGCGAAAAACGCCGGAGGAAATTTTGCAGTCCATCTCCAAGCTTCATCGAGGGCGCTTTAAAGTGTATATCGGGGCGGTGAGCGGATCGGGAAAACGTATCACATGCTCCGGGAAGGACAACTGCTGAAGGACCAGGGGATCGACGTTGTCATCTGCGCCGTTTCCACGATACAGCGGCCGGAAACGGCGCGGCAGATCGGCGGTTTGGAGCGGGTGTCCAGCATCCGTTGGCAGAAAGACGGCGTGGAAAAGAAGGACTTGAATCTGGAGGCGCTCACCGCGCGCAATCCCGAAGTCGTGCTGGTGGACGGCTTGGCGCACCGCAATCGCGAAGGGGCTCTGTATCCGACGCGGCTTGAGGATATCCGGCACCTGCTCGGCAAGGGCATCAGCGTCATCACGACGGTCAACGTATACGAGCTGGAGGGAGCCACCGAGTTGGCCCAGAAGCTGACCGGCATCGAGGTGCGGGAAACGGTGCCGTCCGACACGTTGGAGCTGGCGGACGAAGTCGTGCTGGTCGATGCGACGCCGGAGACGATTTTAAGCCGCGTCGAGGAAGGCAGCGTGAAGGTGCAGAAGGGCACGGGCGTATTCAAGCGGGGCAATCTGGCGGTGCTCCGGGAGCTGGCGCTGCGGCTCGTGGCGGAAGGCGTCAACGATTCGCTTGAAAGACACCGCGAAGAGGATCGGACCGTCGGGCGCGGCCGAGCGCATTCTCGTATCCGCGCAATATCACTGGAACGGCTCGATCTATGTGCGGCGGGGCCAGCAGATCGCCAAGCGGCTGAACGGCGACCTGCTGGTGGTCGCTTTTGTCAATCCGAAGAAGGAGTTGTCCAAAGAAGAGGCGGCATTCAAGCGCTCAATGGTCAAGCTGGCGGAGAAGGTTGGCGGGGTGTTCGAAGAGCTGCCGTTTAGCTCGCGGCGTTCCTTGCCCGGCGTGCTGGTGAACTATGCACTGGCACATCGTGTAACGCGCATCGTCCTCGGGCACTCGAAGCAGACGTTATGGCAGGAGCTGTGGCATGGGTCGATCGTGCACGACATGCTCAAGCGGACGCGTAGTATCGATATTTTTATCGTGGCAGACCGGGCAGCGCATGAGGGCGAGCGTATTCTGCCGACCAAGCAGGCCAAGCGGCGAAAGGCGTCCGATCTGTACCGCCGGCTCAGCTCGGATGAGGTCGAACGGGAGATCGCACAGCTTCGCAAGGGCCGGTTCAAGGTGTATATCGACGCGGCTCCGGGGGTCGGCAAAACGTAAACGATGCTGCGGGAAGGCAACGATCTGCTGAAGAAGGGGATCGGCGTGCAGATCGGGCTGCTGGAAACGCATGGCCGTAAGGAGACGCTGGCGCAGGTGGGCGAGCTTCGGACGATCCCTCGCAAGGCGATCGACTACCGGGGAACAAAGCTGGAGGAAATGGATACGGACGAGATTATCCGGCGCAAGCCCGAGGTCGTGCTTGTCGACGAGCTGGCGCATACGAACATGCCGGGCAGCAAGAACAAGAAGCGCTTCGAAGATGTGCTGGAGCTGCTATCGGCAGGGGTTTCGGTCATCTCGACGGCCAACGTGCAGCATCTGGAAAGCTTGAATGACGCCGTGGAGAAGCTCACCGGCGTTCGTGTCCGGGAGACGGTGCCGGACCGTATTTTGCGCCTGGCCGACGAAGTTCAGCTGATCGACGTCGCGCCGCAGACACTGCAGCAGCGTATGAGAGAGGGGCGTATTTACGCGCTCGACAAAGTGGATCAAGCGCTGGGCCATTTTTTCCGCACCGTGAATTTGATTGCGCTGCGGGAGCTGGCTCTCCGCGAAATTGCCGACGATGTCGACGAACGGCTGGAAGCGTATGAGCGTCAAAGCTCGCTCCGGGGTCCGTGGCGCAGGCAGGAATCGATCTTTGTCTGCGTGGACGCGACTCCGGAGGCCGAGCGGTTGATCCGGCGCGGCTTTCGCATCGCTCACCGGCTGAAAGCCGTATGGCACGTAGCCTACGTGCAGCTCGGCAGCGGGGCACAGAGCAGCGAGCTGGACGCCAGACTGGAGCAGCTCCGCAAGCTGACGGAACGGCTCGGCGGCGTCTTCGAGGTGCATCGGGCGCACAATCGGCGGCGCCTGCCGGAAGTGCTGGCTGCCAAGGTCGATGCTTGTCGGGCGACGCAGCTCATCATAGGTCAATCCAGCAAGCCTTCCTGGAAAGAAACGATAAAGGGCTCGGTCGTGAAAAAGCTGCTTCGCCGCTCCCGGCATATGGATGTGCTCGTCGTAGCGGATGCGGAGACAAGGCCGGGCTGACGCACGGGAAAGGACGTATCACAGGATGAAAATTCAAGAGCTGGCCCGGCGGCTGAACGTCTCGGCCCGGGCGATCCGATTTTATGAGGAAAAAGGGCTCCTATCGCCCGCCAAGCATCCGGACAACGGCTACCGCCGGTTTACGGAGGAGGACGCTTGGCGGCTGCAGACGATTATGGCGCTGCGGGAGGCGGGCATTGCCGTAGACGATATTCGGACCGTGCTGGAGCGGACGGACCGGGCGGAAACGGACGAGGTCCGGCGCTATTTGGAGCTGCAGCGCTCGGCTCTTTACGGGCAGTGGCTGGAGCTTCGGGAAATCCTTGCCCTGCTGGACGGCATGATCGAGCGAATGGAAGAGGAACCGGAATCTTTACGGCACCGGTGGCATGCGCTGGCGGAGCGGGCCAAGGCAAGCAAAGCGATCCGCGAATCGTGGGTCGATCTCTGGAACTTCGATGCGCTGTCGGAGCAATGGGAGCTTAACGGCAGCGCCGGGCTAACGCCCCATGTGCCGGCCGAGCCAGCTTACTCGCGCATCTTGACCCAGGCTGCAGATCGGGTTGCTCCGCAGCCCGGCGAATGCGGACTCGACATCGGAACCGGGACCGGCGGATTCGCTTCCCGGTTGCTCAAAAGCGGCGTGCGTATGGTCGGAATTGACCAGTCGGCGGAAATGCTGCGCCGCTGCCGCGTGCAATTGCCGGCTCTGGAGACGAGGATCGGCAATTTGCTGTCCGTTCCGTCGTTTGACGGGCAATTCGATTTCGTCGTCACCAGCTTTGCGTTCCATCATTTGTCGGAAGCGCAGCAGCCGCTCGCGCTGGCCGAAATGGCCCGGGTATTGAAAGCGAAGGGGCGCATCGCCATCGTCGATTGGATGGATGCCCCGGACGGTCTGTACGCGGCAAGCGGAACGGCACCCGGCGAGGAGCATTATGCCGAATCCGGGCGGTTGACGGCTTGGTTTCAGGCGCATGGCTTTCATGCGGAATCCGTGAGCTTGGACGCCGCTTCCGATTGCGTGCGGTTGGTGCTGGCGGTTCGCCCTCCGTCATGACCCGGCCGGATAAGCATATGCCCCAAAAATAGCCTCGATCCAGTGAACCGAACCGAGGCTAACTTCTGTTATTCCGACTTTTTCAGCTCCCAGCCATAGATCTTATTGATCTCATCCACATTTTTTTGCGGGAGTGCATTGACATAGGCTTGAGGTACACCTGTACCTTCCTCAATTAATTTTTTCGTAAGCGCTATAAGCTCCTCGGCGGTAAATTGTTTTGTGCTTTTAAGTTTCAAGCCGTAAGCCTTATTGATCGCATCCAGGTCTTCTTGGGGTAGTTTATCGACATAATCTTGAGGTACGGGAACATTATCTTTGATGAATTGCTTAATACGATCTGCAAGCTCCTCGGGGGCTAATTCTTTCGGCGAAGGCTTTCCTTTCAAGTCCGGTACCTTTGATGCATTCCCATCCTTATCGTAGTAGAAGACCGTACCGTCCTCCAATTGAATGTAAATATTGCGGCCTTCAGGCACTTTGCCAGTCGGGATTTCGGGCGTCGCTGCCTTGTCCGGCACGGCCCTGGCCGGCGCTGCCAACCCGGCGGCGTGTGCGGCAAGCCCGCCGCTTCCAACCAATGTAATTGTCGCAACCAGAGATAGCATAATAATAGACTTCTTTGTCTTCCTTACATTCATGACGTTTAACAGTCTCCTTTTCATCTCTTTTTTAGAATTGCATAACTGGCTGGTGAAAACGACATTTCTCTGCCTAACGCCATACTCAAGCACGGATAAAAGCGTTTCCCCGTAAAATCTCCGGTTTTCCAGATCCATGTCCTGAACGACTTTTTCGTCGCAAGAGAGTTCACAAAGCGTATTGATCTGTTTATTGAGCGAATAAATGGCCGGATTGAACCAATGAACCGCATTGGCAATAAGCATCAGCAGCTTCACGAGCAGATCGCCGCGCTTTACATGAACGAGTTCGTGGGAAAGAATCATGGCAAGCTCTTTTTCCTCAAATCGGGTATCCGGCAGCACAACAATCGGTTTCCACAACCCCATCACCATTGGCGTTGTTGCATTAGCGCTTACGATTACCTTTACAGGACACGATACCGTGCTGCATATCCGGCTTTCTTTCAGGATCGAACGTTTAAATGACCGATATTTTTGGATATGTGCAACGAAAAACAGAGCGGCTCCAACAGCCCAGATCGCAGTCGCGAATAGAACAAATTCCTTGCTGTAATCAAGCAGCGGCAGATCGGCAAACAGTTGCCTCATAACGAATGAGCCGCTTGCTGCCGTTTGCTCCATTGGGATGTATACATCTTGTACCGCAATCGTCGCCGATTTCGGAACGATGTCTGTGTCAGGCAAGACGGAACGCAAAAAAAGGATAAGCTTGTTTATAAGCTCCGAACCGCCAAGAAGAAAAAATACAGGAATCAAGCCGGTATAATAATGCCAAGTCTGAGAAAATAATTTTTGGGTGACAGGCTTTATAACGTTTTGTACAATCCAAACGATCGTTCCGACGACAGACGCAATGACCAAGGACAAGATTAGAGCCGTCATTTCTTGCCCTCCTCACGCTTAAACCACTCTTTCAACTCTTTAATGTCATCTTGAGTAAGTTCATCCTCATCGGCCAGAGCGGCAATAAAATTTTTCACTTTCCCGTTGTATAAGCGGCCAAGAAAAGTTTGGGTTTCGTACTTTTTGTACTCCTTAAAAGTCAAGGCAGGATGGTAATAGTTCACCTTGCCGCTCATTGATTTGGTTAAAAAGCCTTTTTCAATCAGCCGTTTCAGCAGGGTCGATAACGTTGAAGTTTTCCAGCCCTTGCTTTCGAAAATGTCCAGCAGCTGGTTAACCGTTACGGGCGCAGCTAATCCCCATATCACCTCCATAACTTCCATTTCGGTTTCAGACATTTTTCCTAAATTTTTCATTGGGTGCGCACCTCGGTTTATTACTGCGACAACTTGTCGTAAGTTCAATGTACGACAAGTTGTCGCAGTTGTCAATCATTGAGAATTTATTTTTTGTCAGAAAGTACGCTTTCGCAACGCCAGACTGATTATTTTGGCAAATCTTTCGCATACTAACATCATCATGAAGGGAGATGAATACGCGATGGCACAACAACAATCGGGATCATCCGGAGATTCCATGGAACAAAAACGGCAGGCGAACGCAAATGAGGCGGGAGCGGACAATGCGGCTGCCGAAACGCGGGATAAGAAATTGAACGGCCCGAACCGTCCGTCAACCTGAGCCAGGCCGAAGAGAGGAACAGCTTATGAACGATAGGGAAAATCGGGATAAAAACGCATCGTACGAGCAGGTCGATACCGACATATCGTATAACGCGAAAAACGATCCGGAGCTTGATCCTTTTGAAATTAATTTTCGTGAGGAATTCCATAAAGACCGGGGGCCGCGCGAGGCGTTCGTGAACGAATACGGCGTGCTGATCGGGGATCATGTGTATGAATCGGAGCAATCCCCGCTTGAACAATGGAGCAAGGATACCGATCCGGCCGTCATGTCCGGAGACCAGTGGGTGCATCCGTTCAAGGACGTAGGCTTTCAAACGACGGAAAACCGGGAGCTTTTCGAGCAGGGGATCGTACCGCAGGGCTATCCGTTCATGCACTCGGACAAAGATGTCGCCTACAAAACGTACCAGAGCGGCGAGCCCGATGAGAAGGATGCCGATAAAAAATAACGCCGGAACGTTTGCCGCGGTTGCGGTTTTAAGCCAAACCGGTGCAAGTTGAATACAGAAGTTGCCGGGAATGCCTTGCTTTCGACCCGTGCCGATGTATAATGGACATAGGAAACTTTATATACCTTTATGTTAGTTCAAAGGAGTGAAAGCTTAACATGTCCATGTCATTTGAAGCATACATGAGAGATATGGTGCAGCCGATGAGAGACGAGCTGACGCGTATCGGAGTGACCGAGCTTCGTACGCCGGAGGAAGTATCCGAGGCGCTCGACAATATGAAAGGGACCGCTTTGATCGTGGTCAATTCCGTGTGCGGCTGTGCCGCCGGCCAATGCCGTCCCGGCGTGGCCAAAGCGCTGCAGCACGAAGTGAAGCCGGATCACCTTTACACGGTGTTTGCGGGCCAGGATAAGGAAGCAACGGCCAAGGCGCGCGAATATTTTGCGCCGTATCCGCCGTCCTCGCCTTCGATCGCGCTGATGAAAGACGGCCAATTGGTTCATTTCATCCAACGCCATCAAGTGGAAGACCGCTCCGCCGAAATGATCGCCAACGATTTGATCGGCGCCTTCGAAACGTACTGCAAATAAGGGGTTAACCCGCCTTGCGGCTCCTGCCGGCGCTTGAAGCGTCAGGCAGGAGTTTTTGTCATTTCCGGAACTTGGACCGGGGAGAAGCTTCGTATAATTTTTCCTCCCGGTACCGGATCGTGCTATAATGTAACCAAAATTGACAAGCGGAAAGATCGAAGGCCGGAAGTTTAGACCGAAACGGCGGCGGGCTTCCGCAAGTCGCGACTATTCGCGTGGAGAGGTGTGGAGAACGATGAGTCTGCAGCAGGACATTATTGCGAAGCTTGGCGTCAAACCGGTGATCGATCTCAACGAGGAGATCCGCAAGCGGGTCGATTTCTTAAAGGAATACGTGCTTAAAGCAGGCGTAGACGGGCTCCTGATCGCGATCAGCGGCGGGATCGACAGCGCTGTGGCTGCGGGGTTATGCAAGCGGGCTACGGATGAGCTGACCGCCGAAAAAGGGAAGGAATACAAAACGGTCGGCGTGTTCCAGCCGTACGGGGAGCAGTCGGATATTTCCGACAGCTACGCGGTGGCGGAAGCGTTCGATTTGAAATATCGCATTGAAACGAACATCGAGGAGGCCGTCAACGAGATCGCGCTCGAAGCCGAGTACGGACTGAAATCGATCGGCGTGCACAAGCACCTGAGCCGCGGAGGCAAAGGGAACATCAAAGCCAGAACGCGGATGGTCGTGCAGTATGCGCTTGCGTTCGAGCTGAATTTGCTCGTGGTCGGGACGGACCACGCATCGGAAGCGATCACGGGCTTTTTCACCAAATACGGCGACGGCGCCGTCGACATCACTCCGATGAGCAGTCTGAACAAGCGCCAGGTGCGGCAGCTTGCGCGCGAGCTGGGCGTACCGTCCAGCGTGCTGGATAAAGCGCCTACCGCCGGCTTATGGGAAGGGCAGACGGACGAGAACGAGCTCGGTATTTCCTATGACGACAACAGCGATTATTTGGAGGGCAAAACGATTTCGCCCGAAGCGCAGGAGAAGCTGGAAAAGCAATATTTGAAGACCGAGCACAAACGGGTGCCGATTCCCGGCATTTAGCGGTTGTTCGTCCAAACGAAAAACGCATGCTTGCCTCATACGGGCGGCATGCGTTTTTTATGATATAGAAAACGAACCGCCTCGGGAGGCGGCTCGTTCTCGTTAAGCTTGCTTCGCCTGAATTTCCCGGCGCAGCCGTTCCGCAAGCTCCTGCACTTGCATCGGGCCCAAGTCGCCCTCGCCCCGTTTGCGGACGGCAGCGGTGCCGGAGCTTTGCTCGTTTTCGCCGAGGACCAGCATATACGGCACTTTTTCAAGCTGGGCTTCGCGGATTTTGTAGCCGAGCTTCTCGCTGCGCAGGTCGGCTTCCACCCGGATACCCGCTGCCGCGAGCGCCGTTTTCACTTCCATGGCGTACGGATTGTAAACGTCCGAGACGGGCAGCAGCTTGACCTGCACCGGAGACAGCCAGAGCGGGAACGCCCCGCTGTAATGCTCCGTCAAAATTCCGATGAACCGGTCGATCGAGCCGTAAATGGCGCGGTGAATAACGACCGGCCGGTGCTTCTGGTTGTCCTCGCCGATGTAGGACAGGTCGAATTTTTCCGGCATTTGAAAATCGAGCTGGATCGTCCCGCACTGCCAGCTTCGTTTGAGCGCGTCCAAGATGTGAAAATCGATTTTCGGGCCGTAGAAGGCTCCGTCTCCTTCGTTAAGGCTGTAGGCGATTCCCCGGCGCTCCAGCACGCTGCGCAGCGCCGTTTCCGCCTGCTCCCACAGCTCGGCCGAGCCCATCGAGTCCTCGGGCCGTGTCGACAGCTCGATCTTGTACTGGAAGCCGAACACCTTATACATCTCGCCGATCAGGTCGATAGCACGGCCGATTTCTTCTTCGATCTGGTCGGGACGGACGAACAGGTGCGCGTCATCCTGGCAGAAGGTGCGCACTCGCATCATCCCGTTCAGGGCGCCGGAAAATTCGTGACGGTGCACCTGACCGAATTCGCACAGCCGGATCGGCAGCTCCCGGTAGGAATGTAATTCGTTTTTGTAAATAAGCATGTGGCCCGGGCAGTTCATCGGCTTGAGCGCAAACTTCGTCTCGTCCACCTCGGTGAAATACATGTTCTCCCGGTAATGATCCCAGTGACCGGATTCCTCCCACAGCCGCTGGTTCATCATGAACGGCGTGCGGACCTCGCTGTAATCGTTCGCCGCTTGCCGCTCGCGGGAGAAATTTTCAAGCACCGTACGGATCGTCATACCCTTAGGCAAAAAGAATGGCATCCCCGGCGCTTCCTCCGAGAACATGAATAGTCCAAGCTCTTTGCCAAGCTTGCGGTGGTCGCGCTTCTTGGCCTCTTCCAACAGATGCAGGTGCTCGTCCAGCTCCGCCTTTTTCGGAAAAGCCGTACCGTAGATGCGCTGCAGCATTTTGTTGTTCGAATCGCCCCGCCAATAGGCGCCGGCGACGCTCAGCAGCTTGAATGCTTTGATGCGCCCCGTGGACGGCAAGTGAGGACCGCGGCACAGATCGACAAACTCGCCCTGCTCGTAGAGAGAAAGGACCGCTTCGTCCGGCAAATCGCGGATAAGCTCCAGCTTGAGCGGATCCTCCAAAGCTTCGAACGTTTGCACGGCCTCGTCCCGGCTGACGACGCGCCGGGTGATCGGCATATTTTCCCGAACGATCCGCTCCATCTCCCGTTCTATCGAGGAGAGGTCGTCGACGGATAATGGCTTTTCGATATCGATGTCGTAATAAAATCCGTCTTCGATGACGGGACCGATCCCGAGCTTCACCGCTTTTTGTCCGTAAAGACGTTTAATGGCCTGGGCCATCAGATGCGCCGTGCTGTGCCGGTAAACCTCCAGGCCTTCTTTGCTGTCGAGCGTCACAATTTCAACCGAAGAAGCGTCGGCTTCGATCGGCCGGTTCAGGTCGACGAGCTTTCCGTCGATTTTGCCTGCTACGGCTTGTTTTTTCAAGCTGGGGCTGATCGATTCGGCCACCTGCTCGATCGTGGCTCCTTTTTCGTATTCCCGGACCGAGCCGTCCGGGAGCTTCACTTGAATCATCATGGTTTTCGTCCTCCGTTTCCGGTCAAATGGGATGTGAACGCAAAAAAACGCATCTCGCCCAAGGGACGAGTGCGTTCAGCTCGTGGTTCCACCCTAATTCGACCGGCTGCCCTTTGAATCCTGGCTGCTGCCAGAATCTAAGGAGTCATGCCGGACCTTATGGCCATCCGGTAACGGGGATGAGACGGTGCGCTTAGTTTTGCGAGCATGATAAGGACCGCAAGTTCGGCGTCACGGCTGCAAAGGGGTAATTCCATGCCGGTCTCTGGAGGAGCTTGCAGCCGGGACTCCTCTCTCTGTGCAGCCCTTGCAGGGAATCGTGTCTTTGGTCATCGCCTGATGGTTCAATATTCTAACTTCACTCCAAGCGTTAAGTCAAGAGGGAAACGACAAATGATGCTCTTCCCGCAAATGTCCGCTGTGCGCCTTCTTGAACTTGTCCTTCCGATGGGATACGATAAAAGCCAAACGGAATACGACATTCGAGGGCACACGCGTATAGAGGACGAAGAGAGGAATAACGGCTATGATTATCGGTATCGGAACCGATGTGTTGGAAATCGAGCGTATGCGGAAAATTGTGAGGCAGCCGTCCGGCAAGCGGTTCTTGGAGCGGGTCTTGACGCCTGCAGAGCGGGAACTGGCGGCTGTAAGAGACGGGAGGCTGGCCGAGTTCGCAGCCGGTCGTTTCGCGGCCAAGGAGGCGGTCGTGAAAGCGCTCGGCTGCGGGATCGGAAAAGAAGTAAGGTTTCAGGACATGGAAGTGCTGCCGGACGGGAAGGGCAAGCCCGTATGCCGGTTGTCGGAGGCGGCATGGGAACGGTTAGCCGCTTGGATGCCCATTTTCCAGCCCGTATCGGCCAGCACGATTCGCATTCACCTCAGCATCACGCATAGTGAATCGGTGGCAATGGCCTATGCCGTGATCGAGCGGACGGCGGTTAGTCCATGAATCTATGAAGTCACGGGGCGGGTAGGTACAGGAAGCAGCTTATTTTTTGGTTGCCAGCCATTCGGCCAGCGCCGCCGTTTCCTCCGGCTTCAGCTTGCCTTGAAAGCCCGGCATGCCGCCCCCGCCTTGTTCGATTTGCTTCACGATTTGTTCTTGGGTCATCCGGCCGCCGACTTGCTGCAGGTTGGTTTTCGGCCCCATCCGGCCTTCCAGATTGCTCGCATGGCAGGAGAGACAGTTCTGCTTATAAAGCGTCTGCACCTGCTCGGAAGAGCCGGCCATCGCCTGTTCCGCCGTAAGGCCGCTTTCCTTCTTGCCGCCGCCGAACGGATCGGGGCTGTTCGCCGTGCATGCCGTCACCGTCGCCAAAACCGTCAAAGCCGCCGCAGCGGCCGTCCATGGCTTCCATCGTTTCATTCCGCATTCATCCCCTTGTTTCGCATACGAATCATCGCGCCGAGCGTAACCATGCTGAGGCCGCCGAAGCCGCCGATCAATACAGGCGCATAACCGAGATACATCCAACCCACCGTTATCGTCAGAGCAAGCATCCATGCCCCGAACGCCCCGGGCACCCAGCCCAGTCGCTGCGAAAGGACAATATAAGCGGCTGTAAGTGCGAGCCCTTTCAGCGCGGGCCAATAAAACGGGGCGATTCCTACAGGGCCGCGTGTGAGCAGCCAGACGACCGCGACGGCAGCCGCTGCAACGAAAAGCGCGCCCCGGAACCCGTTTTGCGCCGCGCGTTCGGCGGACGTACGCCGCCGGCGGAGCAAGACGGCTCCCGTAAGGGCGAGCGCAAGCAAAAACAGGACGGGCTGCAGCAGCTCCCAATTCCGCCATTGCCCGACAAATGTCACAATGGCCGAAGCCATCCACGCCAATCCCCAAATGTATAAATAAGCCGAATAAGGGGCTGCGGCCCGCCAAGCCTGCGTCTCGGCAGACAGCTTGTCCGCACTGATTCCGCCGATGGAGCCTCCGGCCGCATTCGCTTGTTTCATCCATATCGCCTCGCTTTGCCGAACGTTGCAAAAACCGCCAATTTCCCGAAACTTCGGCGGCATTTACAGGTAGCGTACACCTTTCGGGGGGCGAAAGTCAAACCCGGCGCGGACCTTGCGGGCACCGTCCGGCCGCGGCGTTCCGCGGGGATTATTTTACCGGCGTGAACCGGTGTTTTTTGGCATACTCGCGGGGAGAGAAGCCGGTTACCTTCTTGAATATACGGCTGAAATAAAATTCGTCCGCGTAGCCGACGCTGCCGGCGATCGATTTCAACCGGTAGTCCGACAGCACCAGCAGCTCCTTGGCCCGGTCTACGCGCAAATGCGTAAGGTAATCGATCGGGCTGTAGCCGATGTATTTTTTGAACAGGCGGGAGTAGTGGCTCACGCTGAGCCCGGCCATTTGCGCCAGCCCTTCGAGCGTGAGCGGCTCCTGGTAATGCCCGACCATGTAATCCTGCGTCAGCTCGATTGCCGCCGTCGTATCGCCGGTAATTTTTTGCGCGCGGAAATCGGAAACCAGTGTCAGGAAAAACTCCTGCAGCACGATTTTGCGCCGCATCGCGGTGATATGCCCCCGGCGCTTCCACAGCATATGGAGCTGCTCCAGCAAATAAATGAGCTGCGGCGTATTGGTGACCGTGTACATCCCTTCAAGCGGAAACCGCGCTTCGGCCGCGCTGCGGGAAATCCACTGTTCCTTCTCCTCGTAAACTTCCGTATAATGAAAACGTAGAAAATAGTATTCGAGCGGCTGCTCGGGATCGGTCGTACGTTCCACGACCATGCCGGGGGCGAAGCAGAAGAGCTTGCCGGGCTCGGCGGGATAATGCGTGCCGCCTATCGTAAAGGTGCCCTTGCCCTTGATGATCAGCCATACGGAGTGGTACTTGATCGTCCGCGGCTTCTGGCGCCAATCGGGCTCGCATTTCTGGTGCCCGACGAGCAGAATCGAGATGACCAGCTTGTTCAGGCGCGAGGCGAGCTCTCCGGGAGTCAGCATCGGCGTCCGTCCTTTCTATTTTGAGATAAGCGCCGTAAGGGTTATTTTCAAATTTTCAAGCATCGCTTCAACCTTGGTAAACGTCATTGTCCTTGCAAAAAAGCCGTTATTCGCGGAGATTGATTTCCATTATATCCCGAAAACGTGTGCAAAGAGAAGGAGATCTTATGTCCAGTTCAGAGCAAAAGCAGTATTTCTCCACCGAGCTGTTATCCTGGTACCGGCGGCACAAGCGCGATCTGCCTTGGCGGCGCAGCCGGAATCCGTATCATATTTGGGTATCCGAAATCATGCTGCAGCAGACCCGGGTCGATACCGTCATTCCTTATTTTAACCGGTTTATGGATAAATTTCCGACCGTCGCCGCGCTGGCCGAAGCGCCTGAGGACGAAGTGCTGAAGGCTTGGGAGGGGCTCGGCTATTATTCGCGGGCCCGCAATCTGCAGAGCGCCGTACGCGAGGTACAGGAACGTTACGGCGGCGTCGTACCGGATACGAAGGAGGAGGTGTCCTCCCTTAAAGGCGTCGGCCCTTACACGACCGGGGCGATTCTGAGCATCGCCTACAACAAGCCCGAGCCTGCGGTGGACGGCAACGTGATGCGCGTGCTGTCGAGATATTTTTTGATCGAAGACGATATCATGAAGGGGAGCACCCGCGTCGGCATGGAGAAGCTCGCGCAGGAGCTGATTCCGGAAGGAGCGGCCGGCGATTTCAACCAAGGGCTGATGGAGCTTGGAGCTCTCGTCTGTACGCCCAAATCGCCAAGCTGCCTGACCTGTCCGGTCATGGCGCATTGCGCGGGACGGGCGGCCGGCATGGAGGACTCGCTGCCGGTGAAGACCAAGGCGAAGCCGCCGCGGCCGGAGCGTCGCTGCGCGGTAGTGATCGAGGGCGCGGCGGAGCACGCCGGCCGGGTGCTGATCCGCCAGCGGCCGGCTGAAGGGCTGCTGGCGCGCCTGTGGGAGCTGCCGCATGCGGCAGCTCCCACGGCGCCCGCAGCCGCGGAGGCGCGCGGCGAAGGCGGAGACCCCGCCGCGGCCCATGCCGCGCTGGCGGCGCATCTCGCCGGGGACGGCCTCGGGCTCGGCCCGGTCGGCTGGCTGATGCAGGCGGAGCATACGTTCAGCCACATCCGGTGGGAGATGGACGTGTATACCGGCCGCCTGGAGGAAGCCTCCGCGCTGCTGCTGCCCGTGCCTCTGCCGCCCCATTATCGCTGGGTAAACCGCGAGGAGATGGAGCAGTACGCGTTTCCCAACGTCTTTTTGCGCATCTTGAACGCGTATTTCGGCCGGCAATAATAGAAAAGCACTCCCTTGAAGCGATCGCGAGAGTGCCCGGTATAGCATATAGAATCCCGCTGTGGTTAAGCCGGCTGTTATTTGTAGGGATTGTAGATAAACATATCTTCGTTGCCCATCATCAGGTGAAACATGAAATAGAATAGCGGAGAACAAAGAACCACAAAGAATAGAATTGCTACCAGCAGAAGGCCGGTATTTTGCCGCTTCGGTTCATTTGTTTTCAGGTTTGCCATAGCTCATTTCCCCTTTTTCACATTTTTTTGTTCCGCGATGTCCTTATAGCTGAATTATAGGAAAAGGGGCCGGATGCGTAAGTGATGTAAATCACGCTTTTCTTTTCCAAATGTGAAAGAAAAATGGCAGTGTAAAAAAGGACATAGACAACCCGTACCAAACGAAAAACGCCAGCCTGAAACGAAGCTGCTGCTCTTCGTCCCCGGCTGGCGTTTTTTTGGTTATGAAGCTAGTAAATCTGTTTTTTCATCGCTTGGATGTCTTTGATCAGAATGTGCTTTTTGTCGATCGCGATATGCTCGTCCTCCTGCAGCTCCTGAAGCACCTTCGTCACCGATTCGCGCACCGTGCCGACCATATTGGCCAACTGCTGATGCGTCAGCTTCATATCGATAAACATGCCGCCGGCTTTCGGCTGGCCGTATTCCTCCGCCAAACGGCAGATCGTTTTGATCGTGCGCGTCCGGACGTCGAGGAAAGTGAGGTCGTATATTTTCTCGTTCGCTTTGCGCAGCCGCTCCATGGTAACTTCCATCAGCTTCAGGCACAGCTTGGGGCTTCGCTCCATAAACTGCTGAAAGTCCGAACGCTTCAGCGTATAAAGCGAGCACGCCTCCAGCGTTTCCGCCGTCGCAGAGCGCTTAAGCCCTTTTTGAACCAACGACATCTCCCCGAAAAAGTCGCCTTCCCGGAACAACGAAAGAATAATTTCCTTGGAATTGTCGATTCGGTAAATTTTAACCACACCGGAATGAACCAAATAAAATTCCTCTCCGACGTCTCCTTCGAAAAACAAAATGGTCCCTTTTTTGAATTTCCGTTCCACGAACAGAGGAACGATCGTCTCCAACTCGGCCACCGACAAATCTTGAAACAGCGGCACATCGTGCAGGAGAGTGATCAGTTTGCTCATGAGTCTCACTCTTTTCCGATCAATATATTGCGTTTTTGGGTCACGGTTTCCGTTTTCTCCAAAATTCGCCTGTTTGTCTATCATACTACGTTCCGGCTTCGGCGGAAAGGGGCCTTGGATATACCTGTCGGACGGTTTAGGAGCAAAAAACGGTTCCATCGAAGCATATCGAAGATAAAAAAAGACTGCAAGAGGAGGACCTCCGCAGTCTTTTCCGGAAAAGCCGATTATTTTACAGCCGCTTCGTAACGTTTGCCAACTTCGTTCCAGTTGACAACGTTCCAGAATGCCGCAATATAGTCAGGGCGTTTGTTTTGATATTTCAAGTAGTAGGCGTGCTCCCATACGTCCAGACCGAGGATTGGCGTATCGCCTTCCATGATCGGGCTGTCTTGGTTCGGCAAGCTGTACACTTTCAATTTGCCGTTTTTGGTCACAGCGAGGAAAGCCCAGCCGGAGCCGAAACGGGTCGTAGCCGCTTTGGCGAATTCTTCTTTGAACTTGTCGAAGCCGCCAAGCTCGTTGTTGATCGCGTCGGCCAACTTGCCGCTTGGAGCGCCGCCGCCGTTCGGGCCGATCGTTTCCCAGAACAAGGAGTGGTTCGCATGGCCGCCGCCGTTGTTGCGCACTGCGGTACGGATGCTCTCCGGTACGCTGTTCAGATCGGCGATCAGGTCTTCCACGCTTTTGGATTGAAGATCGGCATGGCCTTCAAGCGCAGCGTTCAGGTTCGTAACGTATGTGTTGTGGTGACGATCGTGGTGGATCATCATGGTCATTTCGTCGATGTGAGGCTCAAGCGCATTGTTCGCATAAGGAAGTGCCGGTAATTGGTGTGCCATCTTCTATCTACCTCCTGAGGATATGAGATTTCCAATATTTATTATCGCCTATTTTCCATATAAAATCAACATTTATGTATATTAAGTGTTCGTGGCCGGAGCATCCTCCCCACGGAACCGTTCCCCGCCGCGGTGTTCAATCTCATGGATAATCTGCCCGAGCATGGCGGTACCTTGAGCGTTCAGCCAAGGGGACAGGTCGCTCATGACCCGTTGATGGTAATGAAGCTCCTCCGACGTCCATTTCGTCATCTGCATATCGTTCAGCTCGTCAATCCGGCGCAAAGTGCCGGACGCATTCGTCGCTTCGTTTGTCATCGTCTTCCTCCTCCAGTGCAATCCGAACGATTGCCGCATGATAGTGACTCCGTCTGGGCCAAGCCAAAGATTACCGGATTATCGTTTCACGCGGTGCGGACTTTTATGCAAAAGAAAAGAGGAGGCACTTATGCCTCCCGAGCTTAACCCCCGCTGCTTGAACTGGAGCTTCCGATTCCGCCGTGCCCGCCGGAGCTTCCCGAAGAAATGCCGCTGGACGAGCTTGAGCTTCCCTTCGAGCTGCTGCTGCCCGAAAATCCGGACGAACCGGCCGACGCCGACGAGCCGGAGACGGATTTGCCCGGCGTACCGGAGGATTCGCCGCTGGTCGTGCCTGTGCCGCCGCCGCTCTTCACGCCGGAGCTTGAGCCGGACGTAACGGAGTCTTTCGTATTGAAGCTGCCCGTTCGTCCGCTGGTTGTCGGCGCAGGCGTATTCGCCGGTCCAGGCGTGCTCTTGGGCGCAGTGGCTCCCGCGTTGTTTCCTTGCGGCTGGACGGCGGAATTGCCGCCCGGCTTCGTGACGGTCGCCGGCGGGGGAGCGACCGTTCCGCTCGATCCCGAGCCGGATCGGGGGTAATAGGTGTTGCCCCCGTAGAAATAGGCGCTGCCGCCCGAGCGGTTGATGCGGCCGCTGCCGTCGTCGCAGTCATCGTCGTTATTATCGTCCCGGCAGTAGTCTGCCGACGGAGCGGCTGCAGCGCCGACGCCGGACGCGGCTCCGGTTCCGGTCGCGGCAGAAGGCGGATTTATCCCGCCTTGAGGCGGGGACGGCTGCATTGGGGCTTTCGCAGCCGGAGGCGAGGAGCATCCGGCGCTTGCAGCCAAGGCGGCCGCCACAAACAGACTGATCAGCTTCTTGTTTCCCGATGCCGATGCAGCGTTCGGATTGGAGGGCTCGTGCTTGTTCATCTGGATTTCGCTCCCATTCTAAGGAAATTACCAAATAATACGAAACGGTTACATCTAATGTTTCGGCAAATTTCGCAATTTTTGATTGGCGGATATTTTGCGCGTCCTATATTAGAGTGGTAACCGAATAGTAGAGTGGTCAACCGGGCGAAGATATATCATTTGCAAAGGAAAAAGCCTAAATATGGCTTCAAACTTTGAAAACGCTTAAAATTAAACGCTTTCAAGAGGATTTGAAAAAAATATGAAGATTTTTTATCGATTCTTTGATATTTAGCAGGAATATTGCGTTATTTGTCGTATTTTATTATCTACCATATGAGTGACGGGGAGAGTTTAACATGCTTGTAAGTTCGTATCTGGTTCGTACGTTTAAATTGTCCGATTACGTGTCAGTCACGGAGCTTTTCAGGAATGTGCTTTCAGAGGAATGTTACGAGGAGACGATGTCGGCTTTCGCCAGACAGTTGTCCTGGGACAGCGAGCTCGTCCTTGTTGCCGAGGACGAAGGCGCGATCGTCGGGGTTATCGTCGGAACGATCGATAACCAGGACGGTTACTATTATCGTATTGCCGTCGGCCAGGATCATCAGCGCAGAGGAATCGGCCAGACCTTGATCGAGTCCCTTCGCCAGCGCTTTGTGGGACGCAAAGTGCGGCGCATTATGGTTACCATCGATGCGCATAACGAAGTGGTCATTCCCGTATACGAAAAAGCCGGCTATCAGGCGGAAGACTTTTCCCGGTTCCCGCAGCGGCTCAGCATTGTAAACGGCTGACATCGGAGCCGAAACAAGCTACAAAGAATCAAGCAGGCATATCCGGACCCCTTGGCTTCCCGGCTATGCTTTTTTTTGTTTAATTCCAAGATTACGGCTCTTGAAAGCGGTGCAACATAAGTTTATGCTAGTAGCAAGAGAAGGAAGCAGAACAGTCACTTGAAAAACAGCAGGCAGAAGGGTTTGGACCGCATGGAGACGTTTACTCCGCATGTCATCAAAAGCTTTAAACACGATGGGCACTTGCATCGCATGTGGCTTGAAAATTGGTTGGTCCCGGAACGTCTGCTGCATGAATCCCATCGGGCGGAGTCCATGCTGGTGCTGATTAACAGCCAGACGAAGATCGTCGAGGCCGACGGCAAAGAATGGGTCAGCCGCATACCCGGAGTATCTTTTTTTATCCCGGGGCAGTGGTTTAATGTGGTAGCGCTGATCGAGGAAGCCGGCGTCCGGTACTATTGCAACGTCGCTTCTCCGCCGTATGTGAACGGACGCGTCATTACCTATATCGACTACGATCTGGACGTGATCCGCATGCCGGCGGGCGATGTGCATGTCGTCGACCGGGAAGAATACGAGGAGCATAAGCTCGCCTACCATTATTCCGCCGTCGTGGAGAGCAAGGTCGAGCTGGGTCTGCAGCATTTGCTGGAGCGTGTAAAAGGCGCTAAAGCGCCGTTTCGGGACGAGCTGGTCCTATCCTATTATGAGCAGTGGAGAGAACGCGGAGCGGAGGGTTAGGATGTGAGCTTTTCTGTGAGCAACAACGAAAGCGAACGGGCCGAAAGCCCGTCGGAAAGTCCGGTCAGCTCCAGTCCTTTACGGGAGCTGCTGGGCTGGATGAAATGGTTCGCGTTCGCGTTGGCCTTGGTCGTGCTCATGCATCAATTCGTGTTTCATTTGTCCACAGTCAAAGGGGAATCTATGCAGCCTACGCTGGAAGAGGGCGAATGGTTGTTTATCAATAAAACGATCCAATATGCCGGCACGCCGCCCAGGCGAGGAGACGTCGTTGTCATCCAGGAACCGCCGGGAAGCGATTCCATGCATCCTTTTTTGGTGAAGCGGGTGGTGGCGGTGGCCGGAGACGAGGTGCACATCCGGGGCGGCAAGCTGTATGTCAACGGCAGCGAGGCGGAGGAAGCGTATACCGATTCCAGCATCGAGGACGGGCGCTTCGAGCCTTATACGGTAGCCGAAGGCCATCTGTTTGTCATGGGGGACAACCGGCACCGATACGCCAGCTATGATAGCCGTACCTTCGGCGCCATTCCGATAACCCGGGTTGTCGGACGGGCGGAATGGATCGTATGGCCGCCGCAAAAGTGGAGGAGCCTGTAATGGAAAAAGAAGACAGCAGAACGGGGACGGAGCCGAGGAGGGAAAGCTTTGCGTCGGCGGAGGAGCTGCAGCCGGCGGACTGGAGACAGCTCAAGCGGCAGCTGCAAGCGGATGCGGCGAAGCTGGGGATTGACAAGATCGGCTTTGCGAGCGCCGACCCGTTCGTTGAATTGAAGGATATTTTGATCCGGCACCGCGAAAAAGGGTTTGAATCCGGCTTCGAGGAGCCGGATATCGAGAAGCGTGTGGACCCGGCGCTGACGCTTGCGGAGCCCCGGTCCATTATTTCGATCGCGGTGGCCTATCCGTCGAAGCTGCAAAATGCGCCGCGCTCCGAGCCGGGCGCGTACCGGGGCATTTTGTCCCGCTCCGCTTGGGGCCAGGACTACCATCATGTACTGCGCAGCCGGCTTGCCAGGCTGGAAGCCTGGATTCGCGAACGGGTGCCCGGAGCGCGCACGGCGAGTCTGGTCGATACGGGAGCGTTGGTCGACCGGGCGGTGGCCGAACGGGCCGGGATCGGCTGGGTCGGCAAAAATTGCTCCGTGATTACCCCGGAATGGGGCTCCTGGGTTTACCTGGGGGAGCTGATCACGAACGTGCCGTTTCCGCCGGATACGCCCGTAACCGAAAGCTGCGGCGAGTGTACGCTTTGCATCGACGCCTGTCCGACCGGGGCGCTCGTCGGCCCGGGACAGCTTAACGCGCAGCGCTGCGTTTCGTTCCTCACGCAGACGAAAGGGCTTATCGAGGATGACGAGCTGAAGCGCAAGATCGGCAACCGGCTGTACGGCTGCGATACGTGCCAGATCGTCTGTCCCAAAAATAAAGGCATTCATGCCGGGCATCATCCGGAGCTGCAGCCGGACCCCGAAGTGGTCAAGCCGCTGCTGCTGCCGCTGCTGTCGATGTCGAACCGCGAGTTCAAAGAGCGGTTCGGCCACAGCGCCGCCGCTTGGCGCGGCCGCAAGCCGATCCAGCGCAACGCGATCCTCGCGCTGGGCAACTTCCGGGACGCAAGCAGCGTGCCGCAGCTCGCGGAGCTGCTGCGGAAGGACGAGCGTCCCGAGATTCGCGGCACGGCGGCCTGGGCGCTTGGCCGCATTGGCGGCGCGGTTGCGCGCGAGGCGCTGGACGCCGCTTGGGAGACGGAGCGGGACGAGGCGGCCCGCCGGGAGATCGGCAAGGCGCGCGCGCAATTTACGGGAGAGCAAGAGGGGGAAGAGCGGGATGTCGATCCGATACGATGAAATCGATTCACCGATCGGCATGTTGACGATCGGCTGGAATGCGGAGAAGCAGGGCGGCTTGTGCCAAATCGAATTCGGCGCGTTCGCTGATGTCGAGCCGAAGCTTCGCGCCTGGTCGGGTCAGCGGTACGCCACGACCGATTGGGTAAAGGACTCCGGAGCGCTATCCGAGGCGGTTGGTCAGCTGCGGGATTATTTTGCCGGGAAGAGACGGACGTTCGACCTGCCTCTGGATTTGCGCGGCACGCCGTTTCAGGTGCAAGTATGGAAGGCATTGACCGATATTCCGTTCGGGGAAGCCCGGTCGTATAAAGACATTGCCGAGCGGATCGGTTCTCCCAAAGCGGTGCGCGCCGTAGGGGGAGCGAACAACCGCAATCCCGTTCCGATTGTCGTGCCCTGTCACCGCGTGATCGGAGCAAGCGGCGCGATGGTCGGCTACGGCGGCGGACTGCACATTAAGACGTTTTTGCTTCAGCATGAAGGTTTTTCGGGGAAAGGGGCCCTAGCGTGAGATACGTGCATATCGAGAACGTCGAGTCCGGGCAATATTTGGGGCGGACGATTTTTTCCGCGAACGGGGCGGTGCTGCTATCCGAAGGGGTGCAGCTGACCGTATTCATGATTACGACACTGAAGCGGATCGGCGTAACGATGATTTATATTAAAGACCAGCAGTTTGACGATATCGAACCGGCCGACCTTGTCTCGGAGGAGACAAAGCGTGCCGTGATGCAGCGGATGGGAGAGACGTTCGATTCGATCCGGTCCGGGAAAGATTTCAACATGAAGCATGTCGGGGCAAGCATCGATACGCTGCTGGACGAAATTATGAGAAACAAAGAAGTGCTGGTGCAGCTGTCGGATATCCGGACGCACGATAATGAAATGTACGTGCATGCGATCAACGTTTGCATGATGTCAACCTTGATCGGCATCAATATGGGGCTGCCGACGACTCAATTGAAAGAGCTGGCAATCGGGGCGCTGTTGCATGATGTAGGAAAGCTTGAGCTCGTGACGGACGATGACAGCGGCGATCCGAAAAAGCATCATACGTGGCGGGGCTTCGAAGTGCTGAAGCACAAGCGGGAGCTCAGCCTGCTGATCGCGCACGTCGCGTTCCAGCACCACGAGACGATGGACGGAAAAGGGATGCCGCGCCAGCTGCCGGGAGAAGAAATTCATCTCTATGCGCGCATCGTTGCCGTGGCGGATACGTATGACAACCTGCTGTTCGATTTGTCCGAAGGCCGGCGGATGCTGCCGCACGATGCGTGCGAACGCATGATGGCGCTTGCGGGAGAGAAGCTCGACCGGGAGATCGTGATCCAATTTTTGCGCACGGTGTCGGTTTATCCGACAGGCACGTCGGTCAAGCTGTCCACCCGGGAAACCGGCGTCGTCGTGGGTCAGCACCGGGGACTGCCGGGCCGGCCAGTCATCCGTGTGGTCAAGGGCGGCGGAGACGATATGGAGGTCAAGGAGATCGATCTGGCCAAGCAGACGACCGTGTTTATCGAGAGCGTGCTGATGTAGAGGGAAATTGGGGTTTGTAACCGAGGCTTTGACATGCTATGATGAAGAAATGACATCCATCGTTTGAGGTGAAGGTACGATTATGTGGGGTTACGTCATTACCGCGGTTATCGCCCTCATTGCCGGAGGGGCGGCCGGTTTTTTTATCGGCGTGCAGTACTTGCGAAAGCAGATTGAAAAAATGCAGAGCAATCCGGAAATGCTGCAGCAGATGGCCAAGCAAATGGGGTACAATTTGAACAAGCAGCAAATGCAGAAAATGCAAAATATGATGAAGAAACAAAAGTTTCGTCCGTAAGCCCGAAAAGCCTGGTCGCGGGCTTTTCTTCTTATATTGGAACGGAGACTCCGGACGAATTCAGGAGGAGGATAACCATGCCGGCCAAAGAGTACAGAAACAGCCATGTTGCCGATAACCGGGAACAAGTCGAATATCATATCCGGGAGATTTTGCGCTTGATCGGCGAAAATCCGGACCGGGAAGGTCTGCTGGACACGCCTGCGCGGGTTACCCGCATGTATGAAGAAATTTTTGCGGGCTACGAAGCGGACGTGAAGGATATTTTAGGCGTTGCTTTCGACGAGAAGCATGAGGAGCTCGTCATTGTGAAGGATATCGTCTACTACAGCCAGTGCGAGCATCATATGGCGCCGTTCTTCGGCAAAATCCATATTGGATACATCCCGAGCGGCAAAATTGCCGGGCTGAGCAAGTTCGCCCGCTTGGTCGAAGCGGTCACCCGCCGCCTCCAAGTACAGGAGCGGATTACATCGGAAATCGCCGACATCATCGAGTCGGAGCTTGAGCCGCACGGCTGCATGGTCGTCGTCGAGGGCGAGCATCTGTGCATGTGCGCACGGGGCGTCAAGAAGCCGGGCAGCAAAACCGTGACCTCCGCCGTTCGCGGACTGTTCCGAACGGATGCGGCGGCGCGCTCGGAGTTTTTATCGCTTGTCAAGGACTGAATTGGGGAAAGAAGATGCAGGGGGACCTGCGTCTTTTCTTTTTCGGCGGGAGAAGAGCGGAAGACGAAGCATTGACGAACGCTGGTTAGAGAGGTATACTTGACCCATGCTGGTTGGTACCAATAAAAATAATTTGGTACCAATAGAACGGTTGATTAAACTTAAGAAAGAGGGAAAACGCTTGTGCGCGAACGTTTGCTGCAATCCGCCATGGAACTCATGAAGCGGAAGGGGCTGAAATTTACGATAGCGGATTTGGCCGCCGGGCTGGGCACGAGCAAGCGCACGATTTACGAGCACTTCGAATCCAAAGAGCACATCGTCGGCGCGCTCGTCGATGAGGCGGTCTCGGAAGTAAAGCGAATCGAGCAAGGCATTTACCGGGACGAAAGCTTGTCCTGCGCCCAGAAGCTGATCGCGATTTTGTCGATTCTCCCCAAGGGGCTCCAGCTTGGCGACCATCGGCTGCTTTCGGACCTGAAGCGGTTCGCTCCGGATGAATGGCTGAAGGTCGACAGACTGCTTCAGGAAGAGTGGGGAACCGTCAGGGCAATCATCGAGGAGGGCATTGCGGCCGGACACTTTCGGCCCGTTCATGTTCCGACGATCATCCAATTGATGAAAGGAGCGTCCGTCTCCTTGTTCGACCCCGATTTTTTAATGAATACGGACTGTACGCTTGCGGGGGCGGTCCGAACGATGGCCGACGTTTTTGTGCAAGGATTGATGCCGGAGCGTCCGGAGCAGGAAATGGAGCAATAAATTAAAGGAATGATGTGCAAATGTATTGGTTATATTTGGGGGCCGCGATTGCTCTTGAAATTGCCGGAACGATTTCGATGAAATTTTCGCAAGGCTTCACGCGGCTGACGCCTTCGATCCTGATGGTCGTCTTTTATTTGCTGGCTTTCACGTCGCTCAATTTCTCGCTGAAGCAAATTGATGTGAGCGTAGCGTACGCGATATGGTCGGGGCTCGGAACGGCGGTCATTGCGGTCATCGGGTATTTGTATTTCAACGAGTCCATGTCGCTGTTAAAAGCCGGTTCTATCGTCCTGATCATTCTCGGCGTCATCGGCTTGAACATGAGCGGAGGTGCTCACGGAAGCACGCAAGATGCTCAATCGGAAAGCGCATCTGCATCCGAACAGCAGGTAAACAGGACTAAATAGGCGTAGGGGAAAGGGGGAAAAACAATGCGGCTCAAGGCGCTGAGAGCATTATTTTGGATCACGGATATCGGATTTTTATTGTATTGGGGAATTACCGCCCTGAAGCTGATTCCTCCGGAATTGCTGTACAACGATTACACCAACCCGATTCTCGTGGCGTGGAATTGGTCGTTTATGCCCATTGATCTGTTCATCTCACTTACCGGTCTGTACAGCCTGTATCTGCACGGAAAAGGCCGGAGCGCGTGGGTCGGCTGGTCGCTGATCTCGCTTATTTTAACCTCCAGCTCCGGACTGCTGGCCATTTCATTCTGGGCCGTTCGCGGCGAATTCGATCCGGCTTGGTGGACTCCCAATCTCTATTTGATGCTCTATCTGCTGGTCTTCATTCCCTGGCTCATTTCGATGCTTGGTTCCGGTAAGCGGGATTACGCCGATTTCGTCGCGGGATAAACCTGGCGAGAACGCAGCGAATCCCCGGACCTGCCGGCCGGGGATTATTAAGGTTTAGTAAGGCAGCCACAGCAACTGGCGGGCAGCCGCAAACCGTTCGTTAACATGGTCCCAGTTTACGGTGTTCCACCAAGCTTCAATATATTTGGCCCTTTCGTTCTTGTATTTGAGGTAGTACGAGTGCTCCCATACATCCAGCACGAGGAGCGGGATGACATCCCATTGCGACAGGTTCTGATGCTTCTCCGCCTGTAAAATTTCCAGCCGGTGGCTGCGCGGGCTCCAGACCAGAATAGCCCAGCCGCCGCCTTCCACTTTCTCCGCCGCTGCGCTGAATTGCTTGCGGAACCCTTCGTAAGAGCCGAACGATTTTTTTATCTCCGCCGCGATCGGTCCTGTCGCTTTTCCGCCGCCGCCCGGTTTCATCACATTCCAGAAGATCGTATGAAGATAATGCCCGGCCCCGTGGAACGCCGCTTCCCTTTCCCAATGCGTAACCAGCGAAAAATCGCCCGTTTCCCTCGCGCGCGCAAGCATGCTTTCGGCTTTGTTTAGCCCGTCTACATAGCTTTTGTGATGCTTGTCATGATGCAGCCGCATCGTTTCCGCATCGATATACGGCTCAAGCGCATTGTAGGCATAGGGGAGAGGCGGCAGCTTGTGGCCGCCGATCGGTACAGGCCTTGCATAGGGGGATGGGGGCCGTTCTCCCGACCACGTCCCTTCCTGAGTCGCCGTTAGCTGATTCAAATCGACGGGCTGCGATTCGCTTTCGCCGCGCCATAAGTGAATGTGCGCTTGCTCCTCATCCGGAGCGCGGCTCTGGGTGGATGGATCTGCTTCATCTTCGGCGCGAAACTCTTCGTATCCTTCCGGCGTGTTTTGGACCGCATGCAGAACGCCCAGGAAATATTCGGATTCGCGTATGATGTGCAAGAACACGGTTTGGACGACCGGATTTGCCCGAACGGGCCGGCTTCGTTCCAGAATGAGAAACAACTGCCGGATAAATTCCTGCGACTGGGCAATGGAGGCGTATAGCAGTTCGTTAACTTTATCGACAATATATGGGCCGACCGGGGGCTTGGTCCGGAGCACGGCTTCGATCCACTGCTGGCTGGCGACTTCCGTCTGCGCAAGCACGCCTTCCCATTGCTGCAGCAGTGCGGCATATTCCGGCTCGAGCTGCGGCACCAGTTCGCGAATGACGACCGTATGTTCTCTCTCCTGCATTTTCCAGAACCGAATCTCCTCCAACACCCTGATCGGCATCAGGGAACCGTAAACGTACAGCATGCGCAAAAACCTCCCCGTCGTTCTGCTTCATCCGGCTTTCGCGGCCAGACGCTACAGGAACATTGTATTCGGGGAGGGGTACAGCTATGTTACATTTGTCTAACGGGCTTTATTATATTTCAAGGGCTGTGCCGGAGCGGAGGACAACGTATGCAGGAAGCCCGTCGTCATCTGCAGATAGCTTTTGCTGTGAGCACGGTAGATCAGCTCGTGTCCGTCGTTCTCCAGCAGCCATAGCGCGGAGCCGGAGTCGGCTTTTTGCTTCTGGAAGATGCCTTCCGCCATTTCGTACGGGGCCCGGAGATCCTTCTTGCCATGGATGAAGAAGATCGGCATCGAATACTGCGTCTCTTTCACTTTGTCATAAGGCACCTGAGTCAAGCTGACGCCATTGATCAGCGGAAAAAACATATGCACAAGGCTCTGGGAAAACTTCGGCAAATTCGCCGCCTGCTTCATGTTATGGTACAGGGTGTCCGGTTCGAGTACGAACGTGCTGTCGAGAATCATGCCGTCGATGTCTTTCGTCTGCAGAGCGGCCTGCAGAGCGGTTCCTGCTCCCATGGAGAAGCCCCAGACGAATACTTTGTCGGCTCCCCGGTCTTTCGCATACCGGACGGCGCCGAGCAGCTCTTGCGATTCGCGCAAGCCGCCGGTCACGTTCCATTGAGGCTGAACGTAGCCGTAATCGAACATCAGCACATTGTAGCCCATATCATGGGCGGCCTTAGCCAAATCGTAGATAGGCACCCAGATTTCTTCGCGGTTGCCGCCGTAGCCGTGCGAGAAAATAACCGTTTGCCGGGAAGCCGCCGTTGCTGCGCTGGACGGGATATACCAGCCGGACAGGTCGGAGGAGGCGTTGAGACTTGGGAACTGCACGTCCTCGTAAGCGGCGCCGAAGGCGACGGCGGGATTCGAACGCAGCGGATCGATATGCGGACGGACCAGCGTCCAGGCGACATAAGCGTGGAAGGCTATGGTTAAGCTGAACAGCAGAAGCAGAACGGACAGCAGGGCGAGAAGCAGACCCCGGTGTCTTCTGAGGAATGTTGTGCGTTTGATAGCGCTTTCAACGGTTGTGGTGTTTAAAGGTACGGGTGAAAAAGAATTGGTTTTCATGCCGGATCCCTCCCTAAGAAACTAAGATGACAGCCTGAGCGGATAACGATCGGATGCGGCCCTGATAAGATTTGAAAACGCAGCTTTTATCCGAGCGATCGGAGGGAAAAACTTGCGATATACAGTTGTGGTCAGATCCGAAAATTCAAGGCTTGTAAGATGCTTATATTTTTATAGTATAGGGAGAAAGGCCGGGCGTCAATATTGCGCGAAAAATGTAAACTTTCTGTAATCTCCCTGTAACATCGATTGTTACAACTACTGGAAAACCAATATTTTATTGAAGAAGGAACGACCTTCATATAGGAAAACGCATGGAAATCGGCTATAATAGATTTCAACCAGTGAAACGGATTTTCGGGGAGTGGGAATATGGTCGAAGATGGCAAATTAACCGTTCGCGCTGTCGAACGGGCTCTGGATATATTGCTTTGCTTTACGGAAGCGGAAGATTTGAACTTAACGGAAATTTCCGCAAAGGTCGGACTGCACAAAAGCACGGTTCACCGGCTGCTTGCCTCGCTGGAAGGCAAAGGCTTCATCATCCGCGACCCGGCCTCGGAGCGGTACCGCCTCGGCTTTCGCATCTGGGAGCTGAGCGCCAATTTGACGCACAGCGACGACCCGGCGCTGATCGTGCTGCCGGAGATGGAACGGCTGCGCGATCAAGTCGGCGAGACCGTCAGCCTGTACGTGCGCGACGGCATGGAGCGCGTCCGCGTGCAGGCTGTTCAGAGCAACCAGGCCATCCGCCGGGTCGCTCCGATCGGGGCGAGACTGCCGCTGTCCGTCGGCGCGTCGAGCAAGATCCTCGTCGCGTTCGCCGATCCGGACGAGCAGCAGCAGCTGCTGCTCGATCCGTCCTGGCCGACGGCGGTGTCGCCGGCTGCTTATTTGCAGCAGCTGGAGGAAGTGAAGACGCTGGGCTACGCCACCAGCGTCGAGGAGCGCGAACCCGGCGCCGCGGCGGTGGCGGCGCCGATCTTCGGCCGCGCCCAGCGGCTGGTGGCCGCTCTCGCGGTGTCGGGGCCGGCGAACCGGCTGACGCTCAAGAAGATGAAGGAGCATGCGCCTGCCTTAATGGAAGCCGCCCGCCGAATGGGCAAGATGCTGAAGTGATTGCAGCGCTGCCTAATAAAACAAACAAGGAAGCCCCAGGCCTCGCAAGGAGGATTGGGGCTTCCTTTTGTTAAAAGGCTTCGTCTTTACGCCATGATTTGACGCAATACGGTTTGCAGGATACCGCCGTTGCGGTAGTAATCGACATCCACGTAGCTGTCCAGACGCACGATGGCTTCGAAGCTGAAGCTCGAACCGTCTTCGCGCGTGACATTGACGGACACTTTTTGACCCGGCTGCACGTCATTGCTCAGACCCGTAATGTCGAACGTTTCTCTGCCGGTCAAGCCGAGCGATGTCCAGCTTTGACCTTCCGAGAATTGCAGCGGGAGCACGCCCATGCCGACAAGGTTGGAACGGTGAATCCGCTCGAAGCTTTCCGCGATGACGGCTTTCACGCCGAGCAGGAACGTTCCTTTTGCCGCCCAGTCGCGGGAGCTGCCGGTGCCGTATTCTTTACCGGCAATAACGACGAGGTTCGTGCCTTGCTCTTGATACTTCATCGAAGCATCATAGATGGACATGACTTCGCCGGTGGGCAGGTAAGTCGTTACGCCGCCTTCGGTGCCCGGTGCCACTTGGTTGCGGATACGGATGTTCGCAAACGTACCGCGCATCATGACCTCGTGGTTACCGCGGCGGGAACCGTAGGAGTTGAAGTCTTCTTTCTTCACGCCATGCTCGATCAAGTATTTGCCGGCAGGGCTGTCGGCCTTGATGTTACCTGCAGGCGAGATATGGTCCGTCGTGACGGAGTCGCCGAGCAGGGCAAGCGTCTTGGCTCCGCGGATATCCGCGATATCCGACAGTCCGGCGCCCAGGTTCTCGAAGAACGGCGGGTTCGCGATATACGTGGAAGTCGGCCATTCGTACAGCTCGCCTTCCGGTACTTGAATCGCGTTGAAGCGCTCGTTGGAGCGGAATACGTTCGCATATTTTTCACGGTACAGCGCAGGGCTCATCGCGGATTGGATCGCTTCTTGAATCTCCTGCGATGTCGGCCAGATGTCTTTCAGGTAAACCGGCTCGTTTTTATGATCGTAGCCGATCGGATCGTTCGCCAGGTCGATGTTGACCGTGCCGGCCAAAGCGTAAGCGACAACCAGCGGCGGAGATGCCAGGTAGTTGGCTTTCACTTGGGCGTGAACGCGGCCTTCGAAGTTCCGGTTACCGGAAAGTACGGCAGCTACGGTCATATCGTTGTCGGCGATCGCTTTGCTGACTTCGTCCGGCAGCGGACCGGAGTTACCGATACACGTTGCGCAGCCGTAACCGGCGACGTGGAAGCCGAGCGCCTCGAGCGACTCAAGCAGACCGGCTTTTTTCAGGTAGTCGGTAACGACCAGGGAGCCCGGCGTCAAGCTGCTTTTTACGTAGCCCGGTTTTCTGAGGCCGAGAGCTACCGCTTTTTTCGCAACGAGACCGGCACCCAGCATAACGCTTGGGTTAGACGTATTGGTACAGGAAGTGATCGCTGCGATAACGACGGCGCCTGTGCCCATGGTGCTCGTTTCGCCGTTCGGATGCTTCACTTCGACCGTTTCCGCGATTTTCTCGTCGGACAAGCCGTAGCCGCCTTTTTCGATCGGAGTGCGGATGATGCTGTTGAACGATTCCTTCATATTCGTCAGCTCGACGCGGTCTTGCGGACGCTTCGGACCGGCCAAGCTCGGAACGACCGAACCGAGGTCAAGCTCAAGCGTATCGCTGAACACCGGATCCGGCGTTGCGTCGGTACGGAACATGCCTTGCTCTTTATAGTAAGCTTCGACAAGCGCGATTTGCTCTTCGCTGCGTCCCGTGCCTCTCATGTAGTTCAAAGACTCGGCGTCAACCGGGAAGAAGCCGATCGTTGCGCCGTATTCCGGAGCCATGTTCGCCACCGTCGCACGGTCTGCCAAGCTGATGTTGCTCAGGCCCGGGCCGTAGAATTCGACGAACTTGCCGACAACGCCCTTTTTACGCAGCATTTGGGTAACGGTCAGCGCAAGGTCGGTTGCCGTAGCGCCTTCCGCCAGCGTGCCGGTCAGCTTGAAGCCGATAACTTCCGGCGTTACGAAATACAGCGGCTGGCCCAGCATGCCCGCTTCGGCCTCGATTCCGCCGACGCCCCAGCCAACGATACCAAGACCGTTGATCATCGTTGTATGGGAGTCCGTACCGACAAGGGAGTCCGGATAAACTTCCGTTTCGCCGTCAACGGTTTTCGTTGCCGCGACGGATGCGAGATATTCGAGGTTAACTTGGTGAACGATCCCGGTATCCGGCGGCACGGCGCGGAAATTGTCAAACGCCGTCTGCGCCCAGCGCAGAAAGCGGTAGCGCTCCTCGTTGCGTTCGAACTCGATACGTTCGTTATACTCGAGTGCTTCCGGGGAACCGAAGGCGTCAACCATAACCGAGTGGTCGATAACAAGGTCGACCGGAACAAGCGGGTTGATCCGTTTCGGGTCGCCGCCAGCCCGTTTCATCGTATCTCTCATGGCTGCCAGGTCGACGACGACCGGTACGCCGGTGAAGTCTTGCAGTACGATCCGTGCCGGAATGAACGGAATTTCTTTGTTGGCATCGCGCTCGGAAGCCCAGCCGGCGATTTGTTTAACGTGCTCTGCCGTGATCGCCTTGCCGTCGAATTGACGGATCGCCGCTTCGAGCAGAACTTTAATGGAGAAAGGCAGATTTTGCACATGGCCGTTACCCTGCTCTTCAAACGCCTGCAGGCTGTAGTAGTTGTACGATTTACCGCCAACGTTCAGCTGCTTGCGGACCGAGAATTGGTCTTTTTTAGACATGGTGCTATTCCTCCTTAGACAAGTAATCAGCTGCATGGATCTTGTTTCACGGTATGAAACTTGATTTCATTATTAGCCATAGCTCTAGTATACATGCTGAAAGGCCTTTTCGTAAAGGTCGATTTCGCTCATTTTTATACGGCGGCGCGCATACCATTGGAATGAATGTTTTCTGCCCTGTTGAGACAACCGATCTAAGCCGTACAGGCTTCCGAATGAAAGGGGACCGATGCCGTGTCTTGGAAAACGACCCTCCACGACTATGTACACCACCGCAATCAAATGGACATCGATTATTCCGTGGAACCGATGCTGCCCTTTGTGAAGGATGCCGCCTATTTAAGCGCGCAGACCGAGAGGCTTGCCCGGCGGGCGGAGACCGACCGTCAGCGGCAATTCGTACCGACCAAGAGCGAGACCCGGCTCACCGTCGATCAAGCGGTGGAGCGCGGAGACAGCATCATAGCCGACGTGACGCTCAGACGGACTACCGTCGGCGAGGTTCGGCAGGTTCTCCAAGAAGAACGGCGGATCGAACAAGAGCGGATCATCCTTTCTCCGGCGTCGGACGGCTGGTCCGTTATCCATATCGAATACCTTCAAACGGAACAGGCTTTGCGACTGCGACCTCCGGTTGCGGGCGGAATCATGCAGGCGGAAGATTCGTTTGCCGCCGTCGGATTAATGCGCGCCCCTTCCGTGCCGTATTTGAACACCCAAATCGTTTCCTGCTTTCAGCAAGCCGCCGCCCGAACTCCTTACGACCGGCTCGAAGCGGTGCGTTACGCCGATCGTTGGTGGGACAAAACGAACCCGGCTTATCTTGCGTTTGAAGTCAACTGCAGCAATTACGTATCCCAATGCATCTTTGCAGGCGGAGCGCCTATGAACTATACTGGTAGAAGGGATTCGGGCTGGTGGTACAAAGGCCGGGTCGGCGGTCGGGAGCTTTGGAGCTTCAGCTGGGCTGTTGCCGAAAGTTTGCAGTTCTATTTGCTGACGAGCCGCAGAGGGCTGCGAGCCCAAGAAGTGGCGAATCCGCAGCAGCTCGAGCTGGGCGACGTGATCAGCTACGATTGGGACGGCGACGGCCGGTATCAGCATACGACGATTGTTACCGCCAAGGACCCGAGCGGCATGCCGCTCGTCAACGCCCAGACGATCAACAGCAAGCATCGGTACTGGAGCTATACGGATTCCCCGGCTTGGACGGAGCGAACTCGCTACCGTTTTCTGCATTTATTCGATTCCTTTTAATTTTTCCGAATTTAGCTGTGCCTTAGCTTAGGCTTCGCTTTTCTGCCGTCAGCCATGCGCAGAGCCCGCTTTTTCATGATTTAGGGGTTTGGATCAACATTCTTCCGGAGGTTTTTATGAGCGACAAAATACGTGTAGGCTTAATTTACGGCGGCAAATCCGGGGAGCATGAAGTGTCGCTCCAAACGGCATTGGCCGCCATCAAAGCATTTGACTTGGAAAAATACGAGGTTCAGCCCTTTTACATAACCAAGCAAGGGGACTGGCGTTCGGGACCGCAGCTTACGGCGCCGGCCGAAACGGTCGAAGCGCTTGCGTTCGACGGCTCGTCCGAATCTTCGGGAGAATTTGCCCTTCAGCCGTTTTTTGCCGCTCGGCCGGCTTCGACAGACATGCCGATCAAGGTGTCGGGCGCCCCTGCGTCGTTTGCCCCGCTGGATGTCGTATTTCCTTTACTGCACGGCACATTCGGCGAAGACGGTACCGTTCAGGGGCTGCTCGAAATGGCGAATATTGCCTACGTAGGCGCCGGCGTATTGGCTTCGTCCGTAGGCATGGACAAAATCACCATGAAAAAAATATTCGCCCAGGAAGGCCTGCCTCAATGCATTTTCCGCCACTTCACGCGAAGCCAGTGGGAAAAAGACAACGCCTATTTCCTGATGGAAATTGAAATCTCCGTCGGGTATCCCTGCTTCGTCAAGCCGGCCAATCTCGGCTCGAGCGTCGGCGTAAGCAAAGCGCGCAACCGCGAAGAGCTGCTGGCCGCCGTACATCAAGCGTTTCGTTATGACCGGAAGGTCATTGTCGAAGAATTCGTGAATGCCCGCGAGGTGGAAGTGGCGGTGCTCGGCAACGACGAACCGCAAGCGTCCGTCGTCGGCGAGATCGTATCTTCGAGCGAATTTTACGACTACAAGGCGAAATATGTCGACGGAACCTCATCCATGATTATTCCGGCGGAAATTCCGCAGGAGACGGCGGAAGAAATCAGGGAGCTCGCTCTTCGCGCCTTTACGGCGATCGACGCGTCGGGCTTGTCCCGAGTCGATTTCTTTTTGCGGAAAGAAGACAACAAAATCTTTATTAATGAAATAAACACCATGCCGGGCTTTACTCCTTACAGCATGTATCCGCTGTTATGGCGCGAGAGCGGCAAGCCATACGGCGAGCTGATCGACGACTTGATTCGTCTCGCGCTGCAGCGTCATGCCGAAAAGCAGCGATTGCAGTATACGTTGGAGTAGCTCTCGCACGGATTGAAGCCGCCTGACTTGCTTTTCTCGTCCCAGGTTCGATATGCTTAAGCTAAAACGGCCGAAAGGAGCGACTTCATGGGATTCCAAACCGAGTTCAATTCCGTATGCAAGTTTAAATCCGAGCAGGAGCTGTTCGAGCTGCTGGAGTACGGCCGCGGCAAAATGGTAAAAAGCGGCTTCCGCGTGTTTCCCGCCGGGCAGAAAGTCATCGCTTACACGCCGGATAACCAGGCCATTGCCATTGTCAAAATTTTGGCCTCTATCGCCGAAATTAATTTTCAGGGGGAAGAAGTGACGCAGGTCGAGATGGAGCTGGTCCGCAAGCTGAGCGAGGAAGAAGCGCGCGTCCAGACGTCGTTGGCTCACGAGATGTTTTTCGGCGAGCGCACGGAAATTTAAACCTTAAAGAGGGGCATCCTTTTCCAGCCATGGAAGAGGGTGCTTTTTTCTTTCCGGGGACAAGCTATAGAGTAGTTACCTATCGGGAGCGTGATTGTATCGTGATCGTTCGTCTTGGTTACGTAGCGATGTCCATGGTTGTTAAGAATGCCTCGCCTTCCAAAACGATGACCTATACCAACTTCGCCAAGCTTGACGACAGGGATGCGGCGCTGCGCAAGCTTGAACGGATTGCCGCCGAAAATCTCCACAATACGCTGCGGCTGCTGAAGCACAACCGGGCGCATGACATCGAGCTTTACCGCTGTTCTTCCAAGCTGATTCCATTAATCGGTCACGAGATGCTGGACGATTGGGACCCGATGGAAGTGCTGGCGGAACCGTTTGCGGAAGTCGGCAGCTATGCCCGGGCGCACCGGATGCGAATCAGCTTTCATCCCGATCACTTTACGGTGTTAAGCACTCCCCGGGAGGAGGTGCTGCGGCACTCCTTGGCCGATCTGGATCGTCATGTCCGCATGCTGGAAGCGATGGGGCTGGACGCGTCGGCCAAGTGCAACATTCATATCGGGGGGACCTACGGCAATAAGGAAACGGCAAGAGAACGGTTCGTTCGCCATTTCGACGGTTTGGAGGAGCGGATCCGGGAGCGGCTGACGCTGGAGAACGACGACAAGACGTTTACCGCCCTTGAAACGTTGGAGGTATGCGAGGAGATCGGCGTTCCGATGGTGCTTGACATTCATCACGACCAAGTGAACCGCAGCGAAGAGACGGCGGAAGAGCTGTGGCCGCGAATTCAGCGGACATGGCACGGTCAGAAAGCGCAGGCGGATACCACGGCTCCTGCGCACGATTTGCCGCCCAAAATTCATGTCTCCAGCCCCAAAAGCGAAAAAGACCCCCGCGGCCATGCCGATTTCATCGATACCGGCATTCTCATGCCTTTTTTACGTGCCATCGCCCCGACAACGCCTCGGCTCGACATCATGCTTGAGGCCAAAAGGAAAGACGAAGCATTGTTCCGACTAATGGAAGACATTCGCCGGGAAGAAGGGATCGCGGTATTATCACAGGCCTCGTTTGAGCTGTAATTTCGGACAAGCAACGCTCTTGAAATCTTCGTTGAAATGAAGTACGTTGAGATGGGAGAAAGTTGTCCGAGCCCTATTATATGGATGAGAGGGGAACGAATGGTATGAATTTGGTTGCCGGCAAAAACATATTGGTCATGGGGGTCGCCAACGACCGCAGCATTGCCTGGGCGATTGCGCAATCTTTGGCGAGCCACGGCGCAAGACTTGTTTTTACATATGAAAACGAACGGGTAGAGGAGCGGGTGCGGAAGCTGGCCGATACGATTCCGAACTCCGTCATCCTGCCATGCAACGTCACTTCGGACGAAGATATCGAGCAGCTGGCCGGAGCCCTTAAAGAACAGTTTGGCGTTCTACACGGTATTGTGCACAGCATCGCTTTTGCGCGTACGGAGGAGCTGGAAGGGCTGTTCGTTCATACATCGAGAGACGGCTTTGCATTAGCTCATGATATAAGCGCTTACTCTCTGGTGGCCGTGGCCCAGAAGCTCTACCCGCTTATGACCGAAGGCGGCAGCATTATGACCATGACGTACCTCGGTGCCGAACGGGCAATGAAAAATTATAACGTCATGGGCGTCGCCAAAGCGGCGCTCGAAGCCAGCGTGCGCTATTTGGCGAACGACCTCGGTCAATATAACATCCGAGTCAACGCGATTTCGGCCGGTCCGATCCGCACGCTTGCAGCAAAAGGCATCAAGGATTTCAATTCGATCTTGAAAACCGTGGAGGAAAAAGCGCCTCTTCGCCGCACGACCGAAGCCGCTGAGGTGGGAGATACGGCTCTTTTCTTAATGAGCCATCTATCCCGCGGAATTACGGGAGAAGTGCTCTATGTCGACGGCGGTTATCATATCGTCGGCGTTTAATACAATTGTTTTAAATGAGCCATCCGTCATACCGGCGGGTGGTTTTTTTTGTATAAATTAGGTTATTTGGAAAAATCAAGTTTTTGTCACAATTGAACTCCAGTTTGGGTGAAACTCCGTAGCATATTTTACGTATATTAACTATACTGATACTATTCGATCTGTTGCCATGTCACTAGGATTGAAAAAGACTTCTATTTATTGGTATAGAAAAGGAATGATTAGCAATGACCAATTCCAACATCCCTTCCTTTGCTGTCGGCAGCAAAAGCTTTACCGCCGTCGCTATTAATATTGCTTCCAAAGCGGGAGAGTGGATTCAAAGCAAACTTGGCGATTTCAATAAGCTGCAAACGAAATATTCATCCCATGATCTTGTTACGGAAGTCGATAAGGGCGCTGAAACGATGATTCGCAATTTGATACAGACGCACTTTCCTCATCACGTTGTGCTGGGCGAGGAAGGAGTCGCTCCTGGTCCGGAGGCTTCGAAGCAAGCGCTGGAGCGGCTGAGGAACACGGAGTATTTGTGGATCGTCGATCCGTTGGATGGCACGACGAATTTCGTCCATGGCTTCCCCTTCTTTTCCGTATCGCTGGCGCTTGCTCATAAAGGAGAAGTCATTGTCGGCGTTGTTTATAACCCCGTTCATAACGAATTGTATGTCGCCGAGAAAGGAAAAGGCGCTTATCTTAAAGGAAAGCGTATGCAGGTTTCTTCCGAAACGAAGCTTATCGACAGCTTGGTTGCTACGGGATTCCCGGCGGATCGGGCGGATGCGCTGCCGGTGAACATGCGCGGCGTTCAAGCGCTGGCTCCTAAAGTAAGAAATATTCGCGTCGCGGGATCGGCCGCTCTACATATGGCTTATGTAGCTGCGGGACGACTGAGCGGATTTTGGGAAATCGGATTAAACTCTTGGGATATGGCTGCCGGAGCGCTGCTTATTTCCGAGTCGGGCGGGAAGATTACGGATACGGCGGGGAACCCGTACAGCTTGCATGTGCGCGATGTTCTGGCTACGAACGGGCATATCCATGACGAAATCCAAAAGGAGCTGTCGGCGGCTTCGGCCACCGGTATTTAAACGAATATTTCTGCAGACGAGATACAAACCCACGTTGGTTTGTATCTTTTTTATATAGAGGGGTTGATTTTCGATTTAAGCCATGGTATATTAGTCTTCCGGCCATGAGCTGGGACATCGCAAAACGGTGCAAGAACAAGCTTTTGAAGAGCTTCGAAAAACTTTTATAAAAAAGTGCTTGCATTATTGATTGAAGATGTGTTATATTAAAGAGGTCGCTTTCGATGGGTTGTGAAACGAAGTCGAAAACATGACAGTGAAGATTGCCCTTTGAAAACTGAACATCGAGTGAGTGTCATAAAGAGAATGAAAATTCTCGTCAGTAGTAACTTTTGAGCTTTAATCAGCTTTTCCTGTAGCCATTTCGAGCCGTTCT
>JAPSLM010000021.1 GCA_031180825.1 Paenibacillus sp.
CGATCACCCTCTCAGGTCGGCTACGCATCGTCGCCTTGGTGAGCCGTTACCCCACCAACTAGCTAATGCGCCGCAGGCCCATCTGTAAGCCACAGCCACGAATAAATTCGGAACCGTGTTTCTTGATCCCCTCATGCGAGAAGATCACTTATCCGGTCTTAGCTACCGTTTCCGGTAGTTATCCCGGTCTTACAGGCAGGTTGCCTACGTGTTACTCACCCGTCCGCCGCTCTCGGGGGATTCCCAAAGGGAACTCCCCAAGCGCTCGACTTGCATGTATTAGGCACGCCGCCAGCGTTCGTCCTGAGCCAGGATCAAACTCTCCATTAAGGTAGCATTATCATTCCGAGAACGGTTCGAAAATGCTACAGGAAAAGCTGATTAAAGCTCAAAAGTACTACTGACGAGAATTTTCATTCTCTTTATGACACTCACTCGATGTTCAGTTTTCAAAGGGCAATCTCACCAACAAAAGCCTGCTGTCAAGCATTTCAAGCTTTGTCGGTTGTTGTCACCTCATTTAGCGGCGACTTTTATAATATATCACATTCGCCTATCTTAATGCAAGCATTTTTTTAAACCATTTATTTGAAGCTGCTTGATTAAGTTTTTAAAGGCGGCCGTTTTTAGCGGCGAAAATTAATTTAACACATCTTAAGTTTGAAAGTCAACCCTTAAAATAAATAAAATGTCCGACCGCTCGAAAAAGCAGCCGGACGATAACAACACTCTACTACTCTATCATCCCTTCGGCAGGGCTGCTGGCAGACGCATAGCGCTTTTTGGGAATGCGGCCCGCCAGAAAGCCTTTGCGCCCTGCAACCACCGCAAGCTTGAACGCTTCGGCCATCAAAACGGGGTCCTGCGCTCCGGCAACCGCCGTGTTCAACAGCACGCCGTCCGCGCCAAGCTCCATAGCCAACGCAGCATCTGCGGGACCTCCAATGCCTGCATCGACGATAATCGGCACTTTCGCTTCCTCGATAATAAAACGCAAATTATTTGGGTTAACGATCCCTTGGCCGGAACCGATCGGCGATGCTCCCGGCATAACGGCCGCGGCCCCTGCTTCCTGCAGCTTGCGGGCCAAGATCGGGTCGTCCGATGTATAGGGCAGGACGATAAAGCCTTCCTCTACTAAAATTTTTGTCGCCTCCAGCGTCCCTACCGGATCGGGAAGCAGCGTTTTCGGATCTCCGATCACTTCCACTTTGATCATATCGCAAAGCCCGGAGGCTTTGGCCAAACGTGCAATGCGCACAGCTTCTTCTACGGTATAAGCGCCCGCCGTATTAGGAAGCAGCGTGAACTTTTTCAAATCTATCGTTTCCAAAAAGTTAGGCGCATCCGGATTATCGATCGGCAGCCGGCGGATGGCAAAAGTCAGTACTTCCGCATCCGAAGCCTGAACGGCCCGATCTTGAATCTTCAAATCCGAAAACTTTCCTGTCCCAAGCAGCAGCCGGGATTGAAACTCGTAAGGTCCGATTTTTAACGTGTCGCTCATGCTGGTAGCTCCTCCAACGATAGTTTTATTCAGCCGCCGCCGACAAAATGAACGATTTCGATCTGGTCCCCATCGTTCAGGCGGGCTTCCTCATATCGGGTACGGTCAATGATTTCCCGGTTTAATTCGACAACCAAAATTTTATTGTCCAATTTAAACGCCGAGAGCAGTTCGGCTACGGTAGCCGCATTGTCCACTTCCCTCAGTTCCCCGTTCACGGTCAATCGCATCCTTATCACCTCCAGCCGCTTTTGCCGATAAAAGCAAAAAGCCGACCCGCAGGCGGGCCGGCCGAATGTTGTCTGCATATCTCTATGCAGCTTGCTGGCATTCGTCCACTTCCCTACGCTGGTATAATCCAGTGATGCCTGCCGTACGCAGACTTCGTAACAGGTTCCAAGGGTCAAAGAACACGCTTCTTTTTCTCAGCTCCGCAAGTCGGAGCTCCCCTAGTGGCTATTTGATTATCCTATTCATTATAGCACAGCGGTCAGCTTTTGACATCCTTATACCGCATTTCCAGCACGGATAGTTCCGGGTCGTGGGTGAAAACGATTTCTTTGGCCAACGCTTTTTTGACCAGCTTGTTCAAGAGAAGCGGGAGATCCGCTTTAATATCCGCCAGCTCGGGCCGCTGTTGAAGCTCCTGAAGGCTCCAAGCTTCCTCGCGGCTGGCCAGCAGCTCGATCAGAGGCTTGCAGCAGCGCTCCATCTTGGACATGACGGAAAATTCGCTGGCCAGCAGCACCAGCTGAACGCGTTGTTTCAGCGTCTCTTTACTTTGCGTCAGCTCCTCATACAGCTTGTATACACCGGGATTGACCGTTTTCACTTGCCGCCAAACCATTACATCCGGATGATTGCCGGACTCGATAATGACAATTCTTGCCCAATGGTGGAGGGCCTCCAATATATTGTTGTATGCATCGAGCAAATGCTCGTCTAAGATGTATTCTTTGCTTTGCGAATAGCAGCGCAAAAATTTGGAGAACTCGATCAGCAGCTTGTGCTCTCTCAGTGGAGGCGGGAAGTCAAGCACGTTATGCCGCAGAGTCTCCAAATACATGTCCCGATCCAAAAGTATCTCCCCTTTTAAGATCCAATAAATAACATTGCGATACTCGCCGCGCAAAATCAGTTCATCCAGGGTATCCGGGCTTATCCATCTTTCTTGTATACGGCGGTTGTCTTTTATATAATGAACTTGTTGATGAGCGCGTTCGTTATTGCTGCTGACAACCAGAAGCACAATGTCGAATCCGTCTGTGACAGCCGAAAACAAGGAAGGATTGTCGACGGCCGCTACGCTGATAACGGACTCGTCTTGACGGAGCCTTTCCACCCAATATGCTTTTAAGGAATCCATCGCGAAAGCCTCCTGACGATAGCCACATGCGTTCTTCATGATAGTTATTTCTACATGAAACCGCCGTTTCCTGCATTCTTTTGTGACGACACTCACAATTCTTACGAGAGAGAAGTGAAAGACATGAGATTCAAGTCAAGCAAAGTAAACGAATTCCGGCTGTGGGGACTCCTGCTGACCATGGGCGGCATGCTTCTGATGATCCTCGGGCTTGCGGGGATCGTCTTCGAATGGGGAGCCGCCGGCCGTATGCTTGCAGCCGTATGTATGGTGATTGGGGCGATTGCCATGCTGGTGAGCATGGGAATTTATTTTGCCGCGGGCATGATGTCGACCAGCGCTACGGTGATCGAATGCCCGGAATGCGGAAAGCCGACCAAGATGCTTGGGAAAACGGACCGCTGCATGTTCTGCAAAACGATTCTGACGCTCGACCCGAAATACGCTCCGGCCGCCGATTCGGGAACAAACCCGTCGGCCCAAACCGGCGAAACGACTTCTCCGTAACCCTAGCCAGGTTCCAGTAATGGAGCGAAGGAATAAAATAAACCGGCTTCGCCCTTTATCTTTCGATAAGGCAAGCCGGTTTATTTTTGTTAATAATCGTTATTTCTTCGGCGCTTCCAGTGACGTACGAATCCAGTTCCATGCCTCGGGATTCTCGAAGCCTCTCCGCCACGAAGCCACGCCGGCCAAATCGTACTTTTTCACGAGCTCGATACGCGCCCTTACCGATGTTTCGTCTTCGATCCAAATTTTGTTGAGCTTGCCGTTTTCGTTGTATTCGACGTAATTTTGTCCCGTTTCCGGGGAAAATACAGGGGTAAGCTTTTTCTCCTTGATGATACGCTGGGGCATGTCCATAAACACGGCTTTCGAGCTCACACTGGTTTTGCCGTTCTTTTTCGTTTCGGTCCATACCCGCGTATAGAACGGAATGCTGAGAATAAGCTTGGACGGCGGAATCTCATCTTCTTTCAGCAGGGTGGTAATCGATTTTTCGACCCATGGCAGCGAAGCGACGGAGCCGGCTTTCGGACTGCTCGCCCAATGCTCGTCATAAGCCATCAGCATCATATAATCGAGCGATTGGATCAACGCTTTCCGGTCGTAAAACATGGACCATGACTCGCTGTTTGATTTGGCGGTAACATCCATGGATACGACGAGGCCTTGCTCATGCATGAGCGGCGACATTTCCCGGACGAATTGAACCAGGTTTTGCTTGTCCTTCAAATTCACATTCTCAAAATCGATGTTGATTCCTTGCAGCGAATACATCTGCGCAAAGGCAAGCAGCTGCTTGATCATTTTCATTCGTTTGTCATAAGTGGAAAGCGCTTGGGTGGTCCGCTTCTGCTCGAAGCCGTTGCTGAATAGCCCCCAGACCTGGTATCCTCTGTCGTGAGCCCATTTGACATAGGCAGGGTCGGCCAAATTTTTGAGGTTGCCCTCGCCGTCCTCCAAATGAAACCACGTCGGACTGACCACATCCAGTCCCGGCATGTCGGGAATTTTACCGGTGTCCGGATTTTTCGTCACGACCTGCTCCCAAGTCATATTGATCTTGCCGCTGATCGGCTTTTTCGCCACGAACGGAGGCTCCGGTTCCTTCCTCGGGATTACTTCTTCCCGGTCTGCAACCAGCTGATCCTTGCGGACATATCCCATATAGCCGTTCGTCTGCTGCACCCGGTACCATTCGCCTTCCTCGCCCCATACGATCAGGCTCTCTCCCTGCTTCAGATCGGCATAAATCGGAGCTTTGATCGTCGGATCCCGCCGCATGGCAATCGTTTTGTCGGGCTTATCCGGAATGGTTACCGTTTTGTACCAACGAATCGTCTGGCCTTCCTTAAAAAGCAAAACCGCTCCCGTCTCCGGGGATTCCCGCAGGTCGATCTTATACAAATCTTTCAATGGATCAATCGGCAGATACAAAATTCCGTTCTTCTTTTCGAGCGGGAACTTGAGTGAAAACGGCTTTTCGTTGATCACCCCGGTCAATTGGCTGGTTCGAAGCCGGACCACTTTGTTTTGCGTCGTAATAATGGTCGATTCGCTCGCTTTCTCGTAGACCAGCGTCGGATCAATCCGTTCCTTCACAATATCAAACGGAAGCTTCAAGCTTTCCTTCTGCCCCACCGCCGGTTGGTCCAGCATGCCGCCTTCGTAGAAGATCGGCTTGGGATTGCCTTTAAAGTCGGGCTGCTCATGCTGCCAATTGGGGACATACTTCACCCATAAATAAGCGCCTAAACTAAGACCGCACAGGAGGGCAAAAAACAAAAGGACAAAGGTCGTCTTCTTTCTTTTTTTGCGGCGCGATCCGCCTCCCGCTTCGAACGTCGGTTCCATGGTTTCACTCCCGTCACTTGATGAGGCAAAGCTGATGAATAAAGAAAAAAGGACGCGTCGATCCGCAGCCGCGGAAATCCAGACACGTCCATTATACCTTAATTCTACCAATCTATCATGTCGTCTGCTTGGCACAGTCCGAACAAATGCCGTAAACTTCCACTCGGTGGCTTTTCACCTGGAATCCGGTCATTTCGCCGGCCGCCTGCTCGAGATCGTTCAGCGGCTTGTAAGCGAAATCGACCAGCTTGCCGCATTCCTCGCAAAGCGCATGATAGTGTTCGGACAAATCCGCATCAAAGCGGCTGGAATGATCGCCATAGGTCATCTCCCGTACCAATCCGCTTTCGATAAATACCTTAAGGTTATTGTATACTGTCGCCACGCTCATGCTTGGAAAACGAGGCGACAACGCTTTGTATATTTCATCCGCCGTCGGATGGGACATTGTATTGATCAAATAAGATAAAATGGCATGCCTCTGCGGAGTCATCCGAATACCCATCGTTTTGAGTTTGTTCAGCGCCTGCTCCAATGAATGGTTCATGGTGTTCACCGCCTCATCCGGGAAAGGAGTGTATCCATTTATTTTACCCGGATTTTCGGAAAAATGTCAATTGGACCCCTGAATGACAAGCCTGTCGTTGGTATACAGCTTAATCGTGTGTTTGCCGTCTCCCACCGTTCCTTTGACACTATCCTCTTGAATGGACAAAGGCAGATCCGTTTTGATGCCTCCATCGTTCCCTTCCCCTTCAATCCGGTAATCGCCCTTTTGCGGGAGCTTGATTTCCAGCTTGCCGTTGGACGTTTTTATGTCCCAGTCCCCGTCGACAATGGTGCTGCTCACTTCGATGGCCCCGTTGGTGGACTCTATTTTTAAGCCTTTAAACGCACCGTGTGCTGTGACGGCGCCGTTGTTCGTTTCCGCTTCAAGCGCTCCCGTCACATTGTCGATCCGAAGCTTCCCGTTGGTCGATTTCAGTGTTGCATCCCCTTGATGATCCGTCACTTCCATTTGACCGTTGGTGGATTTGAGCGTCAGCGGCCCTGCGGTACGATGAGTTTGAACCTTACCGTTAGTGGTCTCCACATCCAGTTCGCCCTGCAGATCCGCGAGCCGAATTTCGCCGTTCGTCGTACGCCCGGTAAAGCGCTGCTTAATCGGCAGTCCGGAGGCGTCGATTTTGCCGTTACGCATCTGCAAATCCAGATTGATTTTATGCTGCTCCGGCAGCGTGACGACCAGATCCATCCGCGGCTTGCGGTTTCCGAACAGAGCGCCGACGCCTGAGTACTCTTTGGACATAGCCCGGATGTTGAGCGTATTGCCGCTCACGCCGTGTTCCAGCTTGGACTCATCCGCGAGTGCTTGCGCCTCGTCCTCGTTGACCCCTTTAACGTAAACCTTGACATCGACTTGAAGCTGATCGACCGGCCCTGACTTAAGAACGACGCTGCCGTTTTCATTGTCCAGCTTCACGTTGTCGACAGGGGCGGGAAGCTCGATGACAGTTATGCCTTTATCGAATTTCTTTCCATCGGCCATCATATCGATCGCCCCGTTCACCGTCCACCCGTTGAACTTTTTCAGAAGCTCGCCGCTCTGGGTGCTAATAATGGCGATCGCCGCGATAATGACCGCGAAAATAATTCCCCCGATGTCAAGCTTTAACTGACGGTCGCTTTTTCCAAATTTGATATTGTACAAAATATATTCGATTCCGAGCAAAACAAACAACAGCGGCCACCAATCCGCAAGCATTGCAGTCAGGTGCGTGCCCGTCATTTTGTCGGCTATTACGGCGCTGCCGACACATACGAGCAAAATTGCCGCCGTGTAACGGCCTGCCTTATGCATTCGCATTCTCTCCTTACTTTTTCCTGGATTCTTTGTAGAACATGTAGATTCCAATAAGAATCAAAATCACGGCGCCGAACGACGAACCGACCAAGTCAACTACGCGTTCGAGCCACTGCGGCTTGCCTCCGGCCAGAAACAGCAGCGCCCCCGCCGCGATAAGCGCATAGCCGAATAGGTTCCCCTGACGCAATTTGCGCAGCGGCTTCTCGGGCGCAAACGGAGCGTCCCCTTCCATCCGCGGCTCGTCAAAATAAACGGGATGCCCGTATCCGTTAACCCGGTCCGTTTGCTGCAGCGCATCGAAGATATTGTAGAAGTAAGTGACGGGGATAAGCAGCGAAAACAAAACGATCAGCGGAATATTATCCGCTCCGTTGTTAGCGAAATACACAATGGCGAAAATATTCAATATGAACAGCAGCATGATCCCCAAGCCCCGCTGCATCAAGCCCAGATATAATTGTCCGGTGCCCGGAATAAAAAACGACAATACCCCGGCTAACCATTTGCTCTTATGAGGCTTCGGTCTGAGAAAAGGATCGAACAGCGGTTTTCGGGACTGTCCCCACCGCTCCATACGCTCCCGCAAAAATTCGTCTTCCCGATCCTCTCTGTGATCGTACGGGCCTTTCGGCTGGTCCTGCATTCGTAGTTTCCCTCCTTAAGACAACAATTGACGCGATACCGATTCGACGACGTGGAACAATTGAAGGGCGCCGGTACGAACGCCGGCTTCCCATTGATTCGGGTCCAAGGATGCCAGCTTCCCGAATACGCCGGAAACGATAAACAGAAACGTAGCGGCCATGGCGACCATTCCGTGAAGCAGCTCGGTACGCCAATAGGGCTTCCATTTGCGCCGGGGCATGGACGCTTGGGTCTCGAACGCCGGGTAATCCGGCGACGAACGGTCCGCTGGCGCATCCGCTCTTCCCGAACGCAATGCGGAGATGACGCGGTCCGTCAACTCCGCAGGCGCCTGTTCGACGGCAAGCTGATCCAGCATCTGTTCGACGTCCAGAAAGTCGGACAGTCTCCTGCGGCATGGAGCACAAGCCTTCATATGACGCCCGATCCGGTGGTATTCCAATTCAGAGCAGCTTTTATTCAGAAAACGTAGCAGCTCTTGATCGTTTGGATGTATGATGGTCATGTCCCTGCACCCCCAGCCATTTTTCTTTGAGCAGCGATTTTCCACGGTACAGTCTCGTTTCAATCGTCTTCAACGGCAACCCGGTTACGTCCGAAATTTCTTGATACGACAACTGCCTGTAGTGATACAAATACAGAATGAGCCGGTATTTATCCGGCAGGTCGGCCAGCAGCCGCTGCATTGTTTCCTGCTCTTCTTTTTGCAGCGCGCGGGCCTCGGGCTCTTCCCGGCGGTCTCCGAACCAGCCCTTAATTTTGTCCATAATCGCCTCGTACGGCTTGCGCCGCTGCGAGCGCCTGTAGTCGGTGACCAGATTGACGGTCATCCGGTAAAGCCAAGTTTTGAACTTGGCATCGCTGCGAAAGTTGGCGAGGGAACGGTACAGCTTGATAAATACTTCCTGAGTCAAATCTTCGGCTGTTTCACGGTGCAAGGTCATGCGATAAATCAGCGTATAGATATAGTCCTGGTAACGTGCCATTAATATCCGATACGCTTCTTCATCACCTTGACGGATTAGGTCGACCAGCTGTTCATCCGTCATACTCTCCACATTGCTCACCGCCTTGATTTGCGCTCTCGTAAACTTAGACGCCGCTCCCGTTCAAATCCCTTCAAACAAACTCAAAAAAATTTTTTCTAATCGCAGGAGACGGAACGAACGCCATCGAGACGCATCAGCTCTTCGACCGTTTGGCTGATATTGTCCCCTTTGGCAAGCCTGAGCGTAAAGGTGATGTGAATCAAGTCCTCTTCTTCCGAAGACATCTCTTCAACCGAAAGCTTCTGGATTACGCTTCCTTTATTGGCAAGCAGAAGAGAAGCTTTGCCGATCAAGCTCGGCGTATCCAGCGCTTTCAGCTGAATATGGTGCAGCTTTTTGGCGCGGAAGTATTTTTTCTCCACCAAGTTAAGAACAAACAAACTGATTAGAGCAAACACGCAGCTCAATGCGGCCGCGTAATAAAAGCCGGCTCCCGTCGCAAGCCCGATAGCGGCTACGACCCATAGGGAAGCGGCCGTCGTAAGACCGGTGATCGATTTGCCTGTATATAGAATGGTTCCCGCGCCGAGAAATCCGATTCCGCTGATGACCTGCGCCGCCAGACGGGCCGGATCCAACCGTACGTTGTCCAGCTTGGAAAATTCGGAAAAGCCGTACATGGATAAGAGCATAATCAGCGTGGAACCGAGGCACACGAGCATATGCGTGCGCAGTCCGGCGGCATGGCTGCTCTGCTCCCTTTCGATTCCGATCAAGCCGCCGAACAGAAGCGACAATACCAGTCTGAGCGTAATGTGCAGCATATCGATCGTCCATGGATCATGCATAAAAGAACCGCCTCCTTACCAACACAAGATATGATGAATATTGTAACACGTCATCCTCCTCCAATGGAGGCCCGATAAAAATATTCCGCAGAAAAGTCATTGACTTCGGGATAGTTGCAGGTAGACTAAAGAAGTGAAACGTTTAAATTAGCATGGGACAAGTACTGGAGGAATGGTGCAGCATGAAAAGGGAAACGAACGACCGAAGACTTCTCGTTCTCCGGCTCGCGGCCGAGCAGGCTCTTGCTCTGCCTCTGACCGAGAGCGGCTATTGGTTTCATAACGATTTGCGCGACAACTTTTATTTTGCTTCCCATCTGTTCGCCTACGCAGCGGAAGGCGCTCCCGGCTGGACCGGGGAGACCAAAAAAACGGCGGCCGATCTGTCGGTCCGGATGCTTCGTCAAGTTCTGGCGCTGCAGGATCAAAATCCGGACAGCCCGATGTACGGGCATTGGCCTTTGAATCTGGGTACCGATCCCGCGGCGGCGAAGCCTCACAAGCTTCCGGTGGAGCTCATGGGATGCCTTCTGATCCTGTTTCACGAAAGGATGCAGCACGCGCTGCCGCCTGAACTGGGCAGCGAGCTTCAAGCGGCACTGCAGCACATTTATAAAAGCGGCGTATACCGCCACCCGCTGGCATCGATGCACCATCACGAAGCGAAGCATACCGCGCTTAAGCTGCTGCTAGGGCATCAATTCGCCGACGAGGCGCTGCTTCGGGAAGGAACGGCTTGCGCCCGCCGCCTGCTCGATCACGTACATACGTTCGGATTCAAAGAGTACGGCTGTCTTCCGTGGCATTGGCATTGGATTCAAGCTTTCACCTGCGTATGGGAAATTGTCGAGGATGAGCAAGCGCGAAAGGCCGCGGAGGAACTGCTCGATTATTTGTGGAGACTTCGTGCGGAATCGTATTTGCGCGGCGCTTGGGTCGGGCCGCAGTCCCGGATCTGGCCGCACGATGCGCCGAAAGACACGAATACGCCGCACGACTATATCCAATTCGGCGATTTTCCGGCGCCAACGGCGTTTCCGCGGCTGGAAGGGTCGGCATTCTTCACCTATGAAGTCTCAGAGGCTGTCCGGGAGGCGGCCATGAACCGCAAAGCGCCTTGCGCATTCAAACGCAAGATCCGTTTTGCCGGAGCTGACGAAAAGGTCGAGTCCGAAGCCCACACGTATGCCTACTTGACGAACGATTACGCCGTCGGCGGCATTTGGGAGCGCCGGGACGAATTCGACAACGAACAGCTGCGCTGGGATGTTTCGCTGCCCTTGGATACGGAAAAGACCGCGCTTGGCGTAAATCAGCTGTACTTCTTCCATCCCGGTGTCCATTACACGCCGGGCGACGACCGCCACGCAAGCTCCTACGGACAGGTGCTGCTGGACAAAGATACGGTGATCGCCGTATGGGACGTGCCGCCGGATACCGAGGCCGCCGATACGTTGGTCGGGTGCCTGCCTAAAGGGGAATGGCATACCGAAGAACGAAGTGCCTACGGAAAGCTTGGGCAGGTCTTCGTAGCCATCCACTTGATGCAGCCGTTGACCGTGACGGAGCGACACGACCGCCTGTCCGCGGCCTCGCCGTTCTCTCACGGACGGAACGCGGTCGTGCTCGAAGCGATGGGAACAGCGGAAGCGTCCGGCGTGAAGACGTTGGATGAATGGCGCGCGCTTGCAGGCGCTCCGGTCAGACAGCCTGTCTTCGAAGACGGAGAAGAAGCTTTGTCGGTTGCTTATACGACTCGCCGCGGCGAAAGATTGCAGCTGGCCGTTCGCGGGGAAACTATTGTACAGCGCACGGTCGACGGCATGGCGGTGGCCTTTGACGACTATACGATTTTTTGAAATTGCGTCAGCGTAATGCCGGGCGCCAGCATCTGAACCTGAACCGGCTCGTATCCGTGCTTTTCGTAAAGGCGCACCGCCGGCGTATTGTTCGTGCCCGTCGCGACTTTGATCATCGTTCCCGGCGGGGCATGCTGCTCGATATGCTCCAGCAGCCGGCTTGCAATTCCTTGGCGAAACGAGTCAGGATGCACCATCATCCGGCAGACGGTCAACTCCTTGGGCGATTGCTTGCAAGCCGCCGCACCGACAAGTCGCTCATCCGCATAGCAGCCGAAAAACGCTTCCCCCGACTCCCGGAGCGAAAGCGGCGAATCGAGCAGCGGCGGAATCTCTTCGAAGCCGACAAGCTCCGCTTCGATACGGTATGCGGCCTGTTGAAGCGCCAAAAGCTCCAGCACGGCGCCCAGATCGCTTAAATCAATCGGCCTGATCACGAGGATGCAGCCTCCTTCCAGCCTCTTGCGACAGTGGAGACATTAAGATTGCCCTATATTTTACCAAACGATACGTTAGCTCACAACAAAGAGGCCGTTCCAGGCAGATGAACTTGCCTTGGAACGGCCTCTTTGTTGTTTACGGGCTATTGCAAGCCTTAACGGTTCAGAACCTCGATAATCAATTTGTTCACCAATCCGGGGTTGGCTTTCCCCTTCGTCTCTTTCATCACTTGACCGACCAGGAAGCCGACGGCTTTTTCTTTGCCCGCTTTGTAGTCGGCGACCGACTGCGGATTGCCCGCAACGATCTGCTCGACCACGGCCAAAATCGCGCCTTCGTCGCTGATCTGGACAAGCCCCTGCTCCTCAACGATCGTCTGCGGAGCTTTGCCCGTTTCCAGCATCGCTTTAAAGACGGTTTTGGCGATTTTGCTGCTGATCGTTCCTTTTTCCATCAGTCCGATCATTTCGCCGAGCCCTTGGCCGGTCACTTTCACATCCTGAAGCTCCAGGTTGTTCGCGTTCAAGTAACCGAGCAGATCGCCCATAATCCAGTTGGAGACGGCTTTGGCGTCCTTGGTGAAGTTCAAGCTTTCCTCAAAAAAGTCGGCCAGCTTGATCGACGAAGTAATAACCTCCGCGTCATAGCTCGGCAAGCCGTATTCGCTGACATACCGCTTTTTGCGGGCATCCGGCAGCTCGGGAATCGATTCGCGGACGCGCGCTTTCCACGCGTCGTCGATATGCAGCGCCACGAGGTCCGGATCCGGAAAATAACGGTAGTCGTGCGCTTGTTCCTTGCTCCGCATCGTCAGCGTCTTGCCCTGCGCTTCGTCCCAACGGCGCGTTTCCTGCACGACTTTGCCGCCGCTGTCCAGCACGTCCGCCTGGCGCCATTCTTCGTATTCCAACCCGCGCTGTACGCCACGGAACGAGTTCATATTTTTCAGCTCGGCCTTGGTGCCGAATTCCTTCTGCCCGAAAGGACGCAAGCTGATGTTCGCGTCGCAGCGCAGCGAGCCTTCCTCCATTTTCACGTCGGAAACGTCGCAGTACTGCATGATCGCTTTCAGCTTCTCCAGATACGCCCGCGCTTCCTCCGGGGAACGGAGGTCCGGCTCGGACACGATCTCGATCAGCGGCGTGCCGACGCGGTTAAAGTCGACGAGCGAAGCGTAGCCTCCGTCCACGTGCGTCAGCTTGCCCGCATCTTCCTCCAAATGCACGCGCGTAATGCCGATGCGCTTCGTTTCGCCGTTGACTTCGATTTCGATCCAGCCATGCTCGCCGACCGGCTTGTCATACTGCGAAATTTGGTACGCCTTGGGGGAGTCGGGGTAAAAATAGTTTTTGCGGTCGAACTTGCTTTCCGTTGCAATCTGGCAGTTGAGCGCCATCGCCGCTTTCATCGCATACTCCACCGCTTGCCTGTTCAGTACGGGAAGCACGCCGGGGTGTCCCAGACAGATCGGACATGTATGGGTATTCGGCGGAGCTCCGAAGGCGGTGGAGCAGCCGCAGAAAATTTTGGAATTCGTGTGCAGTTCAACGTGCACCTCAAGCCCGATGACCGTCTCGTATTTCTTGTCGGTTGCTGCTGTCACTAAAGGTGGCTCCTTTCTATTACAGCTGCGGACGCTGCTTGTGGAAGTCGGTTTGCTGCTCGTAAGCGTGAGCGACGCGCAAAATGGTCGATTCGCCCAGCGCCTTGCCGATAATCTGCAATCCGATCGGGAGACCGTCGGCAAATCCGCAAGGAACGTTCATTGCCGGAATACCGGCGAGGCTGACGGGAATCGTCAAAATATCGTTCAAATACATGGTCAAAGGATCGTCCACCTGTGAGCCGATTTTAAAGGCCGGCGTCGGAGCCGTCGGTCCGATAACCACGTCGTATTTTTCGAATACCTGCTCGAAGTCGCGCTTGATCAGCGTACGTACCTTTTGCGCCTTCAAGTAGTAGGCGTCGTAATAACCGGAGCTGAGCGCGTACGTACCGAGCATGATGCGGCGCTTCACTTCGTCGCCGAACCCTTCGCTGCGGGATCGGACATACATATCAAGCAAGTTTTTCGGATTGTCCGCGCGCACGCCGTAACGCACGCCGTCGAAGCGCGCCAGGTTGGAGGACGCCTCGGAGGAAGCGAGCAAATAATAAGTCGCGACCGCGTATTCCGTATGCGGCAGCGATACTTCTTCCACGATCGCTCCCTGGCCTTCCAGCACCTTCAAAGCAGTCATGACGGCATCCTTCACCTTCGGGTCGATGCCTTCGCCCAAATATTCCTTCGGCACCGCTATGCGCAGCCCTTGCACATCGCCAGTCAACGCACTGACGTAATCCGGGATTTCCGTGTTAAGCGATGTGGAGTCGTACGGATCGTGCCCGGCAATCGCCTGCAGCAAATAAGCGCTGTCTTCGACGTTTTTGGTAAGCGGGCCGATTTGGTCGAGCGAGGACGCGAATGCGACCAAGCCGAAGCGGGAAACGAGCCCGTAGGTCGGTTTAAGGCCGACAATGCCGCAGTATGCCGCCGGCTGGCGGATCGAACCGCCGGTGTCGGAGCCGAGCGAGAAATACACTTCGCCGGCCGCAACCGCCGCTGCGGAGCCGCCGCTCGAGCCGCCCGGAACGTACTCAAGGTTCCACGGATTGTGCGTCGGATGGAAGCTGGAGTTTTCGTTGGAGCCGCCCATCGCGAACTCGTCCATATTCAGCTTGCCGATGCTGACCGCATCCGCTTCCTTGACCTTCCGGACCGCCGTTCCGTCATAAATCGGATTGTAGTTGCGTAAAAATTGGCTGGCGCACGTCGTCGTGACGCCTTCGGTCACCATGTTGTCCTTAATGCCGATCGGCAGTCCGAACAGCAAGCCGCGCGGTTCGCCGCCGCCTGCCTTGGCGTCCAGTTCCTTCGCCTTTGCCCGGGCGTTCTCCTCGTCCAACGTGAGAAACGCATTCACTTTGCCGTCTACAGCGGCAATGCGTTTATACGACTCGTCCACCAGATCGGAGACGGTGATTTCCTTCGCATGAAGCTTGTTATGCAGTTCCTGCAAGCGCAAATTAAACAAAGACAAGCACAAGTCCTCCCTTCAGGTTCGCCTCGGTAGATTCCATACTTATTCCAATACGGCAGGCACTTTGATCTGCCCGTCTTCTTCGTCGGGGGCGTTAAGCAGCACTTTCTCAATCGGCAGCGACGGTCTGACCTCGTCTTCGCGCATGACGTTGACAAGCGGCATCGCGTGGCTGGTCGGTTCGACATCGTCCGTGTTCAATTGCTCCAGCTGCCCGGCATATTTCAATATGGCGTTCAACTGCTCGGTAAACTGCTCTTTCTCGCGGTCGCTCAGCTCCAGTCGGGCGAGAGCGGCCACATGTTCGACATCCTTCACGGTTATGCTCATTCTTGCACCTCACTCTACTGACAATCATTCTTATTATTATAGCGGAGTTAGGGGTCGAACTCAATTGGAAACCGCGTGATTACGCACAAAAGAAAAGAACCGGCAGCGTCCCCGTCGAGGTCACATCCCGATTCTTTCGTCTCTACTCTATTACCGCTATGAACGCTCGCTTCAAATCCAAGCTCTCAAATTGACTTGCTTGATGAAGTCTTCCTTAGACTGCACTTCTTTACTCGTCTCCGTTACGATTTCAGTCTCGCCGTTCATTACGCGGCGAAACAGCTCTTCATTCTTCGTTGCGAGCGCAAAGTCGATCAACGCCTCGCGTTCCAGACGATCCACTTCCTGCTGTATGAGTACTTCCTCCAGCTCGACATCGGCGCCCGGTACGAAGTAATGCTTGTTTACTTTCGGAATCCGAATCACGTAGTCGAACACATTGTCCGCATTGCGGTCGTACGCGATAATATATCCATATTCGCCGATCGGCAAATTTTGTTCGAAGCTGTCGCCAATAATAACGATCTTCTGTCCGAGACGCAGCATGGACGTTCCCCCTCTTGGTCAACCGGCCCTTGCCTTGGATTCATGCTATATTTACTAATTAATGAAACGGATGCATAGTAGAAGAATTTGGGTAGGACGCAATGAATCTTTCTTGCAACGGTCGCAATGCGTTATGATGAATTCTATTAATTTTATCATCTTTTTGAGGGTTAGGCAATGCGGCAGCTTTGTCCGCTTGAACGAAAAACATCCCGCTTGTGTAGCCCGGAGAGACTGCAGTCGCCCTTCCGCCCGATCTATCTGAAAGAAGGAAATCTGCTAGGCCAGGTTGAAGGAGATGGGCCTTCAACTTTATCTTTTTTGTGCTAAAGTAATAGAAAACATGCTGTCCATTATTCCGTTTGAAATGAGGAGCAAATAAGCGGAAAGGTGTGGGGGATTCATGACGGACCATTTGAGGTTTCCTATCGGGCAGTACGAAACTCCGGCAAAGCCGGATGCGGGGACGATTGCGGCTTGGATCGATGAAATAGCCCAACTGCCGCAGCAGGTGAGAACGGCAGTTCAAGGAGCCGATGCGGCTCGGCTCGATACGCCGTACCGCCCGGGCGGATGGACGGTAAGGCAGGTCGTTCATCATATGGCGGACAGCCACATGAACAGCTTTATCCGCTTTAAGCTCGCATTGACGGAGGAAGTGCCCGTGATTAAGCCGTATCGGGAGGAACGCTGGGCGGAGCTGCCGGATACCCGGCAAGCCCCAATCGCGTTATCGCTTGCGCTGCTGGATGCTTTGCACGAACGATGGGCGCTGCTGCTGCGGGGACTCTCGGACGAGGAGCTTGCAAGGGAGTTTCGCCACCCGGACAGCGGCATCATCCGGCTCGACCAAAATATTGGGATGTACGCTTGGCACGGCCGGCATCATTTGGCGCATATACGCCTTATAACCGGATGAGTCCTTCACGCGATACGGTCAGCTTCTCGAAGCCGTTGTCCGTCACCGCGTAGCTGTTCTCAATCCCGACAACTCCCCGCCCGGGGAAGGTGAATTTCGGTTCGATCGCAATAACCATCCCCGGCTCCAGCGGATACCGGAAGCCTTTGGCCAGCACAGGCAGCTCATCGACCTCCAGACCGATACCGTGTCCTAAAAATTTGACCTGATCGTCGCCGAAGCCCATATAATGCTCGCCAAGCCCTGCTTCCTGGGCCATGACAAGCGAATGCAAGTAGAGCTGCTCGCACAACGTTCCGGGCTTCAGCATCGATTCGACGCTGCGGATGATCGCCTCGGAGACGTCGTACGCCTGCCGCAGGTCGTCCGGCAAGTCGCCGATCACGGCCGTCCGGGTCTGATCGATCACGTAACCGTCGATGCAGCATCCGATATCGATCAGGATCGGTTCGTTCCGCCCGATCGGCCGCCGGCTTACGCTCTGCGGGACGGCCGGACCGAGCCCTTGACCACCCGCAGGGCCGTCAAAGTAAGTCGGCTTGGCGACCGCTTCGCCTGCGCCGATCACCCCCGTAAGCACTTCTTGATTATATCCGCGAAGACGCATCGCCCCGATGTGCCCATGCAGCCGGGTATAGTGCTCGACGGCGCTCATCAGCTCCAATTCGGTCATGCCCGGCTTAAGTCTTGCGAGCGCATCCTCAAGCGCGCCGTCGATAATTCGTGCGGCTTCGCGGATACAAGCGATCTCGTGCGGCGACTTGATCATGCGCGTCTCGCGGATCAGCATGGAGCCGTCCTTCCATTCGACATGCGGAAGCACGTTTTGCAGCCGCTGCCACTGCTGTACGGGCAGTACGTCGAATTCGGCGGCCAGCGTCACGGCAGCGCCGGAGGCAAGCTGCGGAAACGTCTGGGCCAGCTGGGCGCCGAAGGCGCGGAACGAGCCGAGCGGCTCTACGGTGGCTGCGGATTCCGCCTGTGCGCGCAAGACGCTGCGGCGAACGTAAAAGCGCGGCTCCCCTTCCGCGGGAACGAGCAGATAACCGCTCTGCATAGAGCCGGTCAAATAATACAAGTCCACATTTTGCGTAATCATCATGCCGTCAAGCTGATGGGCCTGCAGCTTCTGCTGCAAGCGTCCGATGCGTTGTGCGTAGTCGTTCATGTCCAGTTCCCTCCTATGGCCAAAATCCTGTATCTCTACATTACCTGCCGCAACTGGAAAATGCAAAGAAAGCTTGGACCAAAAGTACCGGCCCGCGAGGAGTCAACGGAATCGGACGCTGGCGACGCTGCTGAGCACGACCGGCTCGCTGCGAGCTAGACCGAGCAAAGGCTGATTCGTTTCGACGATGGCAACGACGGACGGCCCGTAAATCGTCACCTGTACGCTGCGCGTCGCTTGCTTGGTTGTGCCGGTATGTACGGTAACCGTTCGTTGAAGTAAATAAGGATATACAGGGCTGGTGACAAATTCCAAATGGTGCACGACGGGAGCTTCGCGAAGGTGGCTTCCCTCTTCCGGCGTCAGATCGCTGTCCAGCTTCAGGTTCAGCCGAAGGTACCGGTAGAAATCATCCGTCCCCTTTGTACTGTCCCACACAAGCCGGCCGAGCGCCGCCTCCTCCGGCACGATGTCTAACGAGGCGGCATGCGTAGCGCGGTCAAGCAGCGGTTTCGTTTTGTTCATGCCGTACGTTTGCATCATCCAATTGAACGCTATGACCCAAATAAAGGCCGCTGTCATCATGCCGAGCAAGCCAAACAGCAGCAAATGCGCGCTTCCCTTTTCGTCCTTCAGCAAGCTGCACGCTTCCGCTCTCAACCGACACTGCCATGCCCGCCGCACACGTATTCCCTCCTTTCTGAAAAACCGCCTCAAGTTATTCGTAAGCTTCGCTCTTTCCGTAAAGCACCAAATAATAAAACCCTTCTTGCGCCGATGCGTTCCCTCCGCCTCCGATGGCGTTCAGCATGCGGCTCAAATTCGGCGCGGGATACTTGAGAACGAGCTTCACTGCCGGGTCGGCGGCATCTCGAAGCACTTTGTTCCGAGTGCTTCCCATATAGGACGGATACGCCATGCCGTTCACCGTGACGTCCCCCATTCCCAGCGAAGCTAATCTGGCGTTCATATTGGACTCCACTGTCGGGCTTAAATAGCCGACCGCTTCCATTTCCTTGAGCGCATGATTGGCAATCGTATTCAGATGATCCGCCTTCATCGTATAGACGAAGAACGGAACGATCGCCAGCGAAAGAAATAACAGCACGGGCATTAAGAAAAGCGTTACGAGGACGTTGGCCATCCCCTGCTCGTCCTGCAGAAAAGCAGCGATTTTGCTTTTCATTACAACATCACCGTCAATTTGTGACATAATCGAAGCTGCGCACCTGATTCGTAACCGTCGTATGACCGTTGCGAACCTGCTGCTTCAGGCCGGTGCCGCCGGCCGGTTGAAAAATATATATCGAAATGCCGAAAATGAGCACAACCGCCAAACATAACGTAATTAGTTTGCTCATGGTTCAAGGCTGCTTCAAGGTAGCTTCGCCGCTTGTTTGATTAACCGTTGCCTGGGTCACGCTATCGTAAAGTTTTGTCCCCTTGCCTCCTACCGCAGGACCAACCTTCGTTCCGGCTACAAACATCGCCGCTCCGCCGAGCAGTACCGTCAATAAGCAGGCAATCACCAGTTTTCCCACAGGGCTCTCATCCTTTTCTGTTGTTAAGATTATGGTGCGGTCGTACTGACGGAGCCGCTGTGTACATCCACCTGCGCTCCCGAGATGCTTGTATTAAGCTTGCCTCCCTTATCCCCCACGGCCGGACCGACTTTCGATCCCGCGACGAACATCGCCGCTCCTCCCAGCAGGACGGTCAACAGGCAGGCGATCACTAGCTTCCCCATGGCTCTCTCCCCTTTGTGATCGTTAGCGTCTCATTGAAACGCATGGTTGATTTGCGTATTTGTCTTCGTTCCCGCCGTGCCGGTTGCCGGAACGATCTGCGCGCCGAGCACATACAGCGTAGCGCCGCCCAGCAGCACCGCCATCAGCATGGCAATTACGATTTTGGACATGTGCGTCCCCGCCTTTCCCTACACCTAACCTTCGAAGCTTGTCATCAACTGCTCGGATATGGTGACAAGCCATGGGTATAAAAACAGCAGAACGATAACGGCGAACGGAATCATGATATAAAAGCTGATCCAGATCGGCGCGTTCTCCAGTTTCCGTTGAATATCCGCCGTCAACGTCGCCTCGATGCTGGCGGTCTGCTCCTTGAGCACCTTGGCCATTTCGTTCGTATCGGCCTGGCAGACCGCATCCAAAGCGTTAACGAGCGGGAACACTTCCGAGATGCCGACCGCTTCCTTGAAGCGCCAAACGGCAGCCCGCTGGTCTTTGCCCCACATGACCGTCAGCTCCTGCAAATGCGGCTTTAACAGCTTGAGCGGCCGTCCGGCACGAATCAGCATTTCCCGAATGTCCGCCTTCTCGCTGATACAGATCGACAGCCGCTGAGACAGCTTGGCGATTTCGAGCAAATATCCGGTCCGCTTCCGCGCCGCCGCCGCATGGACGAACAACAGCGGGACCCACCAGCCCAAGGCGGTGCAAAGCAGCAGCTTGAGCCCCAATCCGAACCACGCGCCGAACCCCGGATCGGCAAGCAAATCGGGGCTTGCCGCCGCCTGGGCCATAAAGCCGGCCAACAGCATCATGAGAGCGAGCCCTGCACGGAGCAGCAGAAAGCGCCGATAACCCCAATCCGCAGGAAGACCGGCCAGCCGGGCTTTCTCGGCAAACGCACGCGCCTTGGGACTCAGCGTTTCCTCCTGCCGGTCCATGGCTAGCATCCGATGCTCCCGCCGCTTCAGCGCTTCCAGCATCATCGCTAAACGGCTGGCCCTTCCGAAGCGGATGCGTCCAACGAGCGGAAACCACAGCAGCGCGCTGCCCGCAATGAACAACAAGGTAAACAACGCTTGAAAGGCCAGCATCCAACCGTTTGAAACTATCCCCGTCATCGGGCATTCTCCTTTCCGGGGTGAAGAATATCGCGTCGTTGCAAACGTTTCGCCGACCGACTGATGGTCGCTTAGAACGCTTTGCGGCCTGACCTGATGACCATGATCATCGAAATAAACATGACAGCGCTGGAGACGATCAGCAGCGCCTTGCCGACCGGGTCGACGAAATAGTGGCGGTAGTTCGCCCCGTCCGCATAAATATTGAAGCCGACAACAAAAAAAGCAAAGCCGATCATAAACGTCGTACCAAGCCGGTAAACCGTAATCATGGCGAGCCGGTTCTCTTCGTGCCGCTTGGCCGCTTGCATCTTTCCAACCAAGTGATGCAGCGATTCGGTGACGTCAGTCCCGTAATGCGAGCCGATCAGCAGCAAATCCGCGAGATCGTCGGCCCATTCGCTTTGAATTCGGCGTGCAAACTCGTACAGCGCTTCATCAACCGATTTCATATGCAGCGCAAGCTCCAAGCGCCTCCATTCGCTTTGCACCTCGTCCGGCATCGTTTTCGACGCTTTGACGATCACTTCGGCCAGCGTCAGCCGGGGGCGGTAATGGCCGATCAAGTTCTGCACCAGCATGATCATGCGGTTCGCAATGCGGTGACGCTTGCGCTGAACGCGAAACCGCACATAAAAATAAGGAAATGAGCCGAGCAAAAAGGCGATGGCGGCGCTGAGCGTCCATACGTGAAAGCTCTGCAGCCGGTCCGCACCGACGACAAAACGCTGCTGCATCAGCTGCACGGCCGCATCCGAGCCGAAAAATCCGACAAATGCCAATAGCAGCGTGACCGCGCCGATCCCCTCGACCCCGATCTTGAGCTCGGCGACTTCCATTTCCTCGGCCAATTGCCGGATCGGCTTAAGCCCGGTAAGCGAGCCTCCGAAGGTTCGTCGTCCGGGATCGCCCCCGAGCGATCTGAAGCGCCGGCGGCGGGCCGCTCCGGCCCCCGTCATCCGCAACAACCACAGCACCAGCAGCAGCGACCCGACGATCCAACAGCCGAATAGCAAGCCCTTCAGGCTGCCTTGAATGAGCTGTGCCGACACGCTCATGCTCCCCATACCCCCAGTTCCCGAAACTCGTCGGGGGTGGCTCCGTTCGCCACGAGATGGTCCATCAGCGAGCGGCTGAACCGCTCGCCGGTAAACCTCCACGTCTGCCCCTGAAAATCCCATTCGACGAGCGGACGGATATGGACCGTTTGCCGCTCGTCCACGGAAAGCTCTGTAATTTCCGTCGCGACCCGAACCGGCTTTCCTGCGATCCGCACCAGCCGCAAAAACACAATGACGTTAAAGGCCCGAGCCACGCGCCGGACGGTATCGGTTTGGTCATGCTGCCGCCCGTCCTGCTTGATCATATCCACGACGTCGCTAATGAACGAATCGCGATATTTCGTATGCATCGTGCCCATCATGTCGTGACCGCGCAGTGCGCCCTGCACCATCTGCGACACCTCGGAGCCTTTCGCTTCACCGACGATCACCCAATGAGGGCTCATGACAAGCAATGGCTTGAACGATTCCTCCATGCTCAGCCCGATCTCATCCACTTCCCGGACGGCCAATATGTTCCGGTTCCCCCGCAGCCGTTCGCGGAGCGCGACCTCGAATTCTTTCTCGAGCGTCCGAATCCGTTCGTTCTCTGGAATTTCCTGCGCCAGCGCGAACAAAAACGTCGTTTTGCCGGTCGCCGTGCCCCCGCCGATCAAAAAGCTGGCATGGTAGCGGACGAGCAAGCGCAAAAGACGCACCATTCGCCCGTTTAACGTATTTAAGTCAGCCAGCAGCTCAAGAGTCACGTCCTTGACGATAAAATTGCGGATATGAATGCTCGGGATATCGGAATAAGGCGGGCGGGTCATCACAAGGCGCGAGCGGTTCCACAAATAAGACTGGATGAACGGCTGCCGCTCGTTGATCGGCTTTTTGCCGCACAGCGCCAAACGGTCCTGCAGCAGCAATACGTCGGCGAGCGAAGCGAACCGGCGCGCGTGACGCACCATCTCTCCGCCGCGGAGCAGATAAATGTCGCAGCCGATGACCTGAACTTCCTCCACGTCGGGCAGCCTGTACAAATCCTCGATCAATCCCGCACCGCACGTGTCGGCAAATACGCAGTCCGTCGGGGTCAACGGCGGCGTTAACGTGTCCGGGTCGATATCGATCCGGTATTCGGTCAGCAGCGTATCGATGACCGCCTTCATCCGTACCTGCGCCAACGGCTCGCCGAGTCCGGCTTGCAAAATATCTTCGTACAGCGCCTGGTCCTTCTTCGAGCGCTCGGTTAAATGCTCGTATACCAGCTTTACCGCATCGGCGAGCGGCATACGCCGGACTCCTTTTTTATGCCCGGCCCCGTTCAGGCTCGACCATGGGACCGGCATACGCTCGCGCGCTTGTTCCGCCTGCATCAAATCCTTCAAATACTTCCCGGCGTCAAACCGGTTTCTCGGGCGCATCCGCCCTCCCCCTCGATGGGCTGTCGGTAATGGCAAGTCATTCCCTCCTATTCAAACAAGGCGGCCAGTCTGAAAAGCCACCCCGCCTTACGCCGCGGGCCCGCGGCAAGCTCCATTCCTTGCCCCTCGCCCTCCGCACGCTTTGTCAGCGCTGCCGCCAGCCCGTCGATCGCTTCCGTGAACGGCTCCGCCTTCGGCATCAAGTAAAGCGGCACCCCTTCATGCACGGCTTTCATGCCGAGGCCGCCAGGCGCGTTCGGAACCGAGGCGCCCAAGGACATTCGCATCGCGTCGGCGATCCGTTCCGGCTTATCGTCCGCCGATGTGCGGTTGAGAACCAGCGAGATGTCGGACGGAGTCAGACCGCAATATTTCCAATAGCAGTCAAACCATTCGCGCCAACTCGTGCGGTAGGAAGCATAATTGTTCTGGGCGACGAGCCAGCGCACATCGGCTCCGCGGACGGTACCCACCGTCGCGGCGTTATCCGGGTAGGCGTTCAAGTCGACGAGCGTCACGTCGAAGACGGATCTGGCCGTCTGAAGCAAATGCGCCATCATTTCCGGCGTCATGTCGAGCGCGGTGTCGCGGCGGGGCGAGCCGGTCAAAATGTGAAGTCCGGTCATCTTCCGATACGTCATACACGAATCGAGCAGGTCTTCCGGCTGCAGCGTATGCGTCTGCAGCTTCGGCCGCAGCTTGAAGTGGCTGCGGTCATTCTCCGTCAAATTCAGCTGCGAGCGTATTTCCGGGTTGCGCAGATTCGCATCGATCAGCCCGACGCGCAAGCGGTTCGCCGAAGCCAGCGCAAGCGCCGTATTGACGGCGACCGTCGTCGCCCCGTCCTTGCTGCCCGCAGACCAGACGGCAACCACGATGCCGCTTCGCTTATCGCCAGGCGCCCTGCGGACGCTGCGTCCTTCGACGGATGCGGCAAGCGCCTCGAACGTCTCCTGCTCCGTTCCGCCCAGCGGCAAAACGGCGAAACCGAGTGTCTCCGCCAGCCGCGTCAGCGCCTCCAGCATAAACGAATCGTATACGGCCTCGTCCGGGGCTATAACGACGCGAGCCCGTGGCTGCTTGCGCCGGATTTCCGGCATCCAATCCCAAGGATAGGAATCGTAGAACAAACCGGTATGGACGGCAATGACGTCGAACGGTTCTTCAAGACGGGCACGCAGCCGATCACGATGCTGTACCGTCACGATGCCGTCCGGGCCGGAACGGCTTAATTGCGCCCCCAAAAGATCCGCCGCACCGGCCTGCGGATGTGCAAACAATAAGTTCATGACGCCGGTTTCACCTCCGTTGCTTTGAGCCCGGATGAAGCGCCGCCGGTTCCCCACGCGGCGGCGGGCTCCTTTTCCTTGCCGTTGACTTGGCTTCGCTCCAGCTCTCCCTTCACTTGAATCTGGGGCTTCGCCTTACTAAAGATATCCGCTTCCTTCAGCTCCCGATACAATCCCGTGACCGCTCCCGAGGCGGACGCGGACGCGGACAGGTCGGGCAGCGCCAGCTTAATCTTTCCGCCGATGCCGCCAAGCACGTAAGCCTCGTACACCTCGTCGTTCATCATGTAAGTGTTCAGCTCGGGCTTCCCGTTCGGCTTGGAACGGGCATTCTGCAATTGGATCCGGTTCGGCTGAACGACCGTTTCAATCGTCGCTCCGTCCGTCACTTCCAGCCCTTCGGCCGTCTTGACTGCCGCAACGGGAAGCTGCTCGATAATTTTGACCGCACCGACACTCCATAGCGCGCCGGAGCCGGTCGTGACGAACTTGGGCGTCTCGAATTCGACCCACACGTCGACGCGATCGCCCCGGCGAACCATATTGTTGACATTGGCGGCCGCGTCCGTCTTGAAGCTGAAATAACGCTCCCCGGCACGGGGCACCGTGCTGCGGTCGGACAGTTTCCACGAGACCAGCTCCTCGCTGTCCGCAATCGGCACAAGCACCGTCTTGCCGATCAGCGCTTCGGGGTCCGTCACGGCTTCGGAGCTGTGAGCCGCAAGCGGAATAACCGCTTTGCGGAGCATGGGAGCTTCGACGACTTCCCCGCTTTGCAGCATCCTTACCGGTTTAACCGTCGTCATGGTGCGGACTTGAATTTCGGTATGCTTCATGAACTGCCAATATCCGTATATCGATCCCGCCATCAGCGCGCACCCCAGCGTAATGACGATCCATGCTTTCTGCAAACCGCTACCTCCTTCCTGTTTTCCGGATAAACGGGTTATTTGTTGGATTGGAACAACCGCAGCAGCTTGGCGGCGGGACCGGGACGATTCCGCTCCCGCTGCGCGGGACACACTTCGTCCGGCAGCCACCGTCTGAGCCACGGCAGCATCGCCTCGCGAAGCTCGTCCCGAACCGCCGGCGTGTCGTGCGGCAGCCGGCCTTGCCAGCCGGCCTCGGCGAGCGCGGCCAAATCCACCGCAGGCAGCAGGCAGGCGGGGCGCTGCGGAAGCAAGCGCAGCCACGCTTCCGTCTGCGGCGTCTTCAGCGCCTTGACCGCGAAGCAGTGCAGCCGCCGGCCCGGCGCGAGCCAAGCTTCAAGCTGCCATAAGCGGCGGCGCGTCGCGGAAAGCTCCAGCTTATGCGCGAAAGGGTCGACGGCGTAGACGACGTCCGTCGCGGTTTCGAGCAGCTCCCGCACCGCGGGATGCTCCCACTGCGCGCCGACGTCGACGATGCACACCGGACGCCGGACGGCGTGAAACAGCTTCAGCCAGCCTCCGGCGTCAAGCTGCGCTTCCTCCGCGCCGGGGGCGGGCTCCTCGGCGGGCAGCCACAGCGTGTGGCCGTCCGCCCAAGGCCGCTCGTCCGGGCGGCCGCCCTGCCCCGCCGCGTTGTAGCAGCGGTACGCCGGCGGCGCGTTCTTGTCCGCGAACAGCAGCGCGGACAGCTCCGCCTGCGGAGCAGGCGGCTCGATCACGGCGTGCGGAACGCCGAGATCGTGAAGCTGCCGCGCGAGCGCGAGCGCGGCAAAGGTGGCCCCGGCGCCCGGGTACAGGGCGCCGACCGCGACCACGAGCGGCGGCGTCCACGCCGCTCCCGGCTGCGGCGGCGCGCCTGCCTGCGCCGCCGGACGCGGCTGCTGCGCGGCCAGCCACCCCGCCAGCGCGGCGCCGGCTTCGCGCGCGTCCGCGAACCGGCCGTCCGGGCTTGCGCGCAGCAGCCGCAGCACGATCGGCGCGAGTCCGGGCGGGATCGCCGCTTCCGCTTCCCGGTAAGGACCTTGCGGATTATAGTACGCGCCCCCGCTCAACAAAAAATAAAGCAGCGCGCCAAGACCGTACAGATCGGTATGCGGATCGCTCTGCCGGCCGTCGAGCTGCTCCGGCGCGGCAAAGCCTACCGTACCGAGCAGCACCGTGTCGGCGGCTTGCTCCGCTTTAAAGCTGCGGGCCGTCCCGAAATCGATCAAGCGCACCCGTCCGTCCGCATCCAGCATCAGGTTGGACGGCTTCAAATCGCGGTGAATGATCGGCTCCGGGCGGAGCGAATGCAAATAATCAAGCAGCCCGCACAGCTGCAGCGCAATTTCCGCCGCCCGTTCCTCCGTCATGCGGCGGCCCAGCCGCTCGAAACGCTGCAGCAGCGTCTCCCCTTCGATATAATCCATAACCAGATACAAAAAACCGTGAGCGTTAGCGGGAACGTAATCCACGATATCCGGCAGATTCGGATGGCTCAAACGGCTCATCGTTTCCGCTTCCTTGAGCAGCACGTGCCGCCGCAGCGCCGCCTTCTGGCCGCTTTCCCCCGCGGACGGGTCGTCCCCGATATACGTCTCCTTCACGGCCCACCGCTTCCCCTTCAGCTTCAAGTCTTCCGCCAGAAACACCCGGCTCATCCCGCCGCTCCCCAGAGGAGCCATAATCCGGTAGCGCCCCGTCAGCGTCTGGCCCGGCTGTAAGCCGTAATGCAGCATCGCTTCCCCGCCTTTCGATTGCAGACAACGACAAAAAACCGCCTTACGCATGCAAACAATGCATGACATAAGGCGGTTCTTCCGCACAATTTAAATGAGACTGCTTATAAATTATCATAGTTTTACCCAAATTTCAACAACCGATTTGCCGCCGTTTTTTTAGAAAATGTAAATTTCGTACGGATCTCTACAATATCTTAACATCCAATTAACCTTTGGATAACACCACCGATTTATAATTAGCTCGTTCAGACCAGTCCCTGAAAGGAGCGTCCGCATGACCTTGCTCGATCGCAACGCAGCGGTTCGTCCGGCCCCCGAAATAGCTAAACGGCAAGCTGCGGCAGCCGGCCGGCGAAGCCTGCGCATGATCCGGTGGAAGGAAGCGTCGCTGGCTTATGCTTTCCTGCTGCCTTCCCTGCTGCTGTTCGGCATTTTTCTGTTCTATCCTCTTTTAAAGTCGGTTTACCTCAGCGTTCATTTGACCGACCCCCGGGGGCGCATCGCCGCTTTTGCCGGCCTCGACAACTTCACCGAGCTGCTGGCCTCGGATAAATTTTACGAAAGCTTGAAAGTCACCCTGTCCTTCACGGTTCTCACCGTCCCCGCCGGCATCGCCCTCGCGCTGCTGCTCGCTGCGCTGTCGCAAGGCAAGCTTCGCGGGATGAAGGGCTTCCAATTTATTTTCTCGCTGCCTGTGGCCATCTCCGTCGGTACCGGCTCGGTTATTTGGATGATGCTGTATCACCCGACGCTGGGCACCCTCAACTATTTCTTGTCGCTGCTCGGCTTGGAGCCGGTCCGCTGGCTGACCGATCCGGCCTGGGCGCTCGTTTCGGTCTCCATCATGACCGTATGGATGAATCTCGGCTTCAATTATATCGTCCTGCTCAGCGGCTTGCAGAGCGTTCCCGAGGAAATCTACGACAGCGCCAAAATCGACGGCGCCGGCCCGCTGCGCACCTTTTTCCAGTTGACGGTGCCGCTCGTCTCGCCCACGCTCTTTTTCGTCGGGATCGTCTCGGTCATTCAAGCTTTCCAGTCGTTCGGACAAATTCACATTCTCACCAAGGGCGGCCCGATGAACAGTACCGACGTTATCGTGTTCAATATTTATCAGGATGCATTCGTGAACTTCCGGTTCGGCATCGGCAGCGCGCAGGCGCTGATCCTGTTCGCCATCGTGCTGATTCTGACCGTCCTCCAGTACCGGTTTCTGGAAAGGAAGGTGCATTACCAATGAGTTCCCGCCTGCAAAACGTCTTCGTCTACGCGGTCCTCATCGTCGCCGCGGCCCTGACGCTGTATCCGGTTCTGTATACCGTATCGGCCTCGTTCATGACCAACGCGGAGTCGGCTTCGTATCCGCCGAAGCTGCTGCCGGGAAGTCTGCACTGGGAGAACTATGTTCAGGTGCTCCAGCAAATTCCGGTCGGCCAGTTTCTCGCCAACAGCTTCCTCGTCTCCGGCACGATCATGCTGGGGCAGCTCGTTACGGCGAGCCTGGCGGCCTATGCGTTCGCATATATGAGATTTCCGGGCAAAAACTTCCTGTTCGCGCTGTTTCTGTCCACCATGATGATTCCGTGGGAAGTGACGATCATCCCCAATTATTTGACCGTCAAAAGCTGGGGCTGGCTGGACAGCTATCAGGGACTGATCGTGCCTTTTCTGGCCACCGCCTTCGGCACGTTCCTGCTGCGCCAATTTTTCCTGCAGCTTCCCCGCGAATTGTTCGAAGCCGCCAAAATCGACGGCTGCGGCCACCTGCGCAGCTTTGCCCGGCTCGTGCTGCCGCTGGCCAAGCCCGCGCTCGCCACGCTCGGCGTCTATTCGTTCCTGAACCACTGGAACATGTACTTGTGGCCGCTGCTCGTCACGAACGGGCAGTCGATGCGCACGGTCCAGATCGGCATCAGCATGCTGCAATTCGAAGAGCTGACCTACTGGAACGTCGTGCTGGCGGGCGTCGTGACGGTGCTGCTGCCGTCGCTCGTCTTGCTGCTGCTCGGCCTGAAGCAGCTCGTCCGCGGGATGACCGCCGGGGCGATCAAGGGGTAAGACATAGCGCGGGGACCGTCTCTTGGCTCGCTCCGCAGAACGGAGTCAGCGGGTTTCCAAACGCCTCCTCGCTCTATATATAAATAACCAATTAAAGGGAGAGATCAACCGAAATGAAGCACCGAAACAAAAAAAGCATGCTGCTTCTCCTGCTTGCCTTCGCCATGATGTTTATGGCGGCATGCGGAAACGGCAGCGGTACGGCGGGCGGCGCCGGCGACAAGCCTGCAGCCGGCGGCGCCGAGAATAAGGAAGCGCCGAAAGCCGGGGAGCCGGTCAAGGTCGTCTGGTGGCACTCGATGAGCGGCGAGCTGGGCAAAGCGGTGGACAAGCTGATCTCCGATTTCAACGCTTCCCAGAAAAATGTCGTCGTCGAAGCCGTATTTCAAGGCACTTACGACGAAAGCTTGAACAAAATGAAAGCGTCGATGGATTCCAAAAGCGGTCCGGCGCTCATTCAAGTGTACGAAATCGGCAGCCGCTTCATGATCGATTCCAAAGCCATTATGCCAATCCAAACATTTATCGACGCCGACAAATACGATGTCTCCCAACTTGAAGAAAACATTTTGAACTACTATACGCTGGACGGCAAGCTGAATTCGATGCCGTTCAACACATCCAATCCGATTCTGTATTACAACAAAGATATGTTTAAAGCCGCCGGTCTCGATCCGGAAAAGCCGCCCGTCACCTATGAGGAAGTCGCCGAAGCAGCCAAAAAGCTGACCAAGGACGGCAAAGCCGGCGCTTCCTTCGCCATTTACGGCTGGTTCATGGAGCAGTTCTTCGCGAACCAAGGCGCCGAGCTGCTGAACAACGGCAACGGCCGCACCAGCCCGGCGACCGAATCGCTGCTCGGCAGCGATGCCGGCGTCAACACGCTGACTTGGTGGAAGCAAATGATCGACGACAAAACGATGCTGAACCTCGGCCGGAAAACCGACGATACGAAAAAAGCGTTCGCCGCCGGCCAAATCGCGATGACGCTCGATTCGACCGCTTCCCTGCGCGGCATCGTCAGCGCGGCGGAAGGCAAATTCCAAGTCGGCACGGCCTTCCTGCCGAAGCCGAAGGATGCGAAGGAAGGCGGCGTCATCGTCGGCGGCGCGAGCTTGTATATCCTGAACAACCGTTCCGAAGCGGAGCAGAAGGGCGCATGGGAGTTCATCAAATTCCTTGCCGATCCGAAGCAGCAAGCCTACTGGCACGTCAATACGGGATATTTCCCGATCACGAAAAAAGCGTATGACGAGCAGATCGTCAAGGATAACCTCGCCAAGTATCCGCAGTTTAAAACAGCCGTCGACCAGCTGCACCAAACGAAAGCGAACAAAGCGACGCAGGGCGCGGTTATGGGCGTGTTCCCGGAAGCCCGCCAGCTGACCGAAGGCGCGATCGAAGAAGTGCTGAACGGCAAAAAGACGCCGAAAGAAGCGCTGGACGGCGCCGCGAAAGAAATATCGTCGAAGCTTGCGCAGTATAACAAAACGGTAGCGAAATAACGTTTCCCGGCCGACGGTCTGCCTAAGGGCAGAGCGTCGGTTTTTTTCGAATTTCGAATTCCAAAAATATTGAATTTTAAATTCGAATAATATAGAATATGTGAGAGTCATTAACTGCGAAGAGGTGATAGGGTTGGACATCATTCAAGCTACGGGACGGAAGCGGGAGACTTATCATGTGCAGCTCGAATACTCGCTGCTGTGGGAGTGCGCGATGGGCATTGCGGCTGTCACGAACACGCCGCTTCTCCATACGCTGGAGAAGCCTGCGGAAGAATGGAAGCGGCTCAAGGCCTCGTTGTCCGAAGGCATGCCGGAACAACTGGCATTTGTGGAAAAGCACAATACTTGGAAGGCTTTGCTCCAGCTGCTTCACCAGGAAGCTTTTGCTTCCCTGCCCGCTTTTCTGGACTATATCGGGCGTCTGGCTCCGGAAGAGCTGAAAAGCATCTGTCTTCCCTATCTGGGAATAGAGCATCAGGACCCGCGCAAGCGGGCGGCTTCCGGCGACAGGAAGGCCATGCAAGAGCTGCAAAAACTTGCAAGCGGAAACCCGTTTTTTCCTGCCTATATCGCTTTTATCTGCAAAACCGATCCCGCAGAGCTGAAGCGCCATCTCACGGAAGTCATGTCGGGCTGGTACGGGACGGTTATCGAACCGGAAGCGGAGCAGCTTCTTGCCGTCTTGATCAGAGATAGCGAAGCCAAACGAAGCATGCAGCAAAGGATGTCCCCGGAGGAGCTTGTCGAATGGGCCACGGGCGGCGTCGCGTATTCGCCCGAGCCGAGCGTTCGCCGGGTGCTGCTCATCCCGCAAATCGTTTACCGGCCTTGGACCGTCGAAGCGGATATCGAAGGAACGAAGGTGTTCCATTATCCTGTAGCGAGCGATAGCATCCACCCTGCCGACAAGTACCTGCCCGACGCCTCGCTGGTTCTTAAGCATAAGGCGCTCGGTGACGAAATCCGGCTCCGCATCGTCAAGCTGCTGTCCGAAGAGGACCGCAGTCTGCAAGACTTGACGGACCGGCTGAATATCGGAAAATCGACGATCCATCATCATTTGAAGCTGCTCCGTGCCGCAAGGCTGGTCGACATCCGCGATGCCAAATACCGTCTCAGAACGAAAGCTATCGATTCGCTGGGCCAAGAGCTGGCCGATTTTTTGCAACACGACAAGTAAAGGTGGACGGAACATGGACCTATCGGCGGCCGGACGAAGCCACGAGCCTTCGCGCCGGAATTCAAAAGAAACTACCCTGTCTTCCGCTTCGTAGGAAGCAGCTTTATCTCCTACTGTGGGGATCAAATTCAGCTTATCGCGATTCCTCTGCTCGTTCTGGCGATTACGGGCTCGCCGGTCAGCATGGGAATCGTTACGGCGCTTGAACGCCTGCCGGTGCTGCTGCAGCCCTTAACCGGCATCTGGTCCGACCGGTTAAACCGGAAAACGCTGCTGCTGCTCTGCGATCTGGGCAGAGGTGCCATTACGGGCCTGCTGGGCCTGCTGTTTCTCATGGATTCGCTGGACATGCGGCACGTGTACCTAGGCGCTTTGGCCGCCGGCTTGCTCGGTCAGATCTATACGACGGCGCAAATCGCCTCCGTACCGAATCTCGTCCGAAAAAGCGACTTGCAGACGGTGAATGCGGTCAATTCGGGGCTTGCGAACTTGGCCGTGCTCGCTGCGCCCGGTTTGGGAGGAATGGAGATCGGCTTATACAACCCCGGGTATGCGATGCTCGTCAACAGCGCCACTTTTTTCATCTCGTTTTTGACGGTTCTCGTTCTCACTCTTCCCATCCGGCATACGGCCGGGGGTTCCCGGACGGCAAACGGCATATATGCGGATTTAAAAGAAGGATTTCGGTTTGTCTTGCGGACGAAACCGATTTTATTCACAAACTTGGCCATGCTCGTATCCGTCTTCGGAACGACTCTGTTTTTGACGATGATGGTATTTCATCTCAAAGAAACGCTTCACCTGCCTGTCGATCGCATCGGCTGGTTATTGTCCGCGGGAGGACTGGGGGCGGTCGGGGGAGCGTTAGTTACGGCCGTGCTTCGTAAACGGTTCTCTTACCGGACTCTTTTATTCGCCGCTTCCTGCCTGGGCGGGTTGTCCGTCGTCGTCTTCAGCCAGTCGCAGACTTACGCCGTGCTGCTGCTGTCGAATGCGGCCGGGACGATCGCCGCGTCCGCCATGAATCCGTGCATCGTGACGATCCGGCAAACGCTGACCCCCGGCCGGCTGCTGGGACGCGTTCAGGCGACGAGCCGGTTTATGACGTGGGCGCTGATGCCGGCGGCCGCTTTTTTGGCCGGTTTCCTGGCCGAACGGCTCGGGACGCACGGGACGATTTTGCTTGGCGGCTTGCTCTCAACGGCCGGTTCGCTGCTGTACCTGCACCCGTCGTTAAAAGATAAATAAAAGACCTCCGCCCGATGAAGGCGAAGGCCGGAAAGTCAATTAGTGCGGTATGAAGCGTTTTGCCGTTCTCTTGTTGTCGCTGTTTTACGGATTCAGATTGTTTTTCACGATCGTTTGCAGCGTCTTGTTGCGGTCCTGGGTCACTTCCCACGTCATGGCGCCGGCAAGACCTTTGGACTTGATGTAATTGACCTTATGCTGAATCGATTCGGCGTCGTCGTACGAGATGAAGATGCCGCCGTTCGGCTGATACAGGAAAGGCGTTTTGGTTACGTCGTTCCAGTACCGGGTATAGCCGTTTTTGTTGATGTAATTGGCTTCCAGATCGTAGAAGTCGAACGATCCGTTCTCCCACGTGCCTTTCTGGGATACGCCGGCGCACTGCTGATACTGGCCGTTGTTCGCCGAAGCGCAGCCCTGCCAGCCCTTGCCGTAGTACGGGATGCCGAGCACAAGCTTGGAGGCGGGTACGCCGGCGTTCAAATGATTGTCGACTGCCTTGTCGACATTGAAGTTGACCGGATCTGCGCTGTTATCCGCCGGATCGAAATACAGCGGGGCGTTGTGTCCGGATTTGGATTCCCAGCCGCCGTGGAAATCGTACGTCATGATGTTGATCCAGTCGAGCGTTTGCGCGATTTTGGACAGCTCCGTATTGTTCACGTAACTCGGGCCTGCCCCGGTTGCAATCGTAAGCAGGTACTGCTTGCCGTCGGCCGCGCCGGCGGCATTCAGCTCATTGCGGACCGCCTGCAGCAGCAGGGTGAAGTTTTGCTTATCTTCCGGACGCTTGCTGTTGCCCGCCAGACCGCCGCTGACCGGGTATTCCCAGTCGAGATCGACGCCGTCAAACTGGTATTTGCGGATGAAGTCCACTGCCGATTTGGCAAAATTGGACCGTGTCACCGGATCGGCCGCCACGTCCGAGAACCGGTTGGACCAGCTCCAGCCGCCGACGGAAATGAGCGTTTTCAGGTGCGGGTTCGCCTGCTTCAGCTTGATCAGCTGATTGAAGCTGCCCTTGATCGGCTGGTCCCACGTATCTCCCGGATACGACATGCCGGTATCGGCCCAAGTATCGCCTTGAACGATGGAACCGTTCGGTACGTTAATATTGCCCTTCTCATCGGCGCAAGCCCATGTTTGCGGGTTCGGTCCCGTCGGGTCCGGGTTGCCGTGTCTGCCGTTCCAGCAAATGTCCGCGAAAGCGTAATTGATATGGGTGATCTTCGAAGCATCGATTTCCGGCACCTTGAAGTTGCGTCCGTAAACTGCCCAAGCCGGGTAGTACGTCACGATCTTCTTACCGCCGCCGCTGCCGGTATCGGATGTCTTAACCGTGACGGCATTGCTCGCAGCGGACACATTGCCGGCGGCATCCTTGGCTTTCACCGTAAACGTATACGCGGTCGAAGCTGTCAGGCCGGTTACCGTATACGAGGTCGCGGCTGTCGTCCCGGCCAGCACATCGCCCCGGTACACGTCGTATCCCGTTACGCCGACGTTATCGGTCGATGCCGTCCAGGACAATGTCACGCTGGTCGACGTTACGTTGGAAGCGCTAACACCTGTCGGCGCCGTTGGCGGCGTCGTATCGGAAGAAGCCCCGTCCGTCGTGACGGTGACGGCATTGCTCGCAGCGGATACGTTGCCGGCAGCGTCCTTGGCTTTCACCGTAAACGTGTACGAGGTCGACGGCGTCAGGCCGCTCACGGTATACGAAGTCGTGGCAGCGCTTCCAACAAGCGTCCCGCCTTGGTACACTTCATATCCCGTTACGCCGACGTTATCGGTCGATACTCCCCAGGATAAGCTGACGGTTGTCGATGTTTTGCCCGCAACGCTCAAATTGGCCGGTGCGGTAGGAGGCTGGGTATCCGTCCCGCCGCTATGCTGCTTCCACAGGGCCGGAACGTTCGGCGGCTCCCATCCGACGAGCGAAGTGTGAGGTTGAAGACATTCATACTCCGAGCCTCCGTAGGAGACAATATCGCCGCTCTTGTACGAGGTATTCGGCGCCCAAGCGGCAGCGGCGAATGCGGCTGCCGGCAGCAGCGAGGCAAGCACCGCGACGACCAGCAGCAGCGCCCAAGCTTTTCGTTTCATCATTAACTTCAACAGCTCCTTTTGTTTACGTTTTACTTTCTTTCTACAATCCGGCTGACCTCATCGTCGGTTATCGCAGGTATCCCTCCTCTCACCATTCTAGCTTCCATTATCAGGGATCGTTCCCACGTTGTAACGGATAATTTCCTCCAGAACGAGGGGTAAATTTCTACAATAACCCTATGAATACCCGGATAATTTCCAAAGCCGTTCTTCTCTTATATTCTTCTTAAAAAAAGCTTGGACACGCCCGCCACAAAGGGACATGCCCAAGCCTGTATTCCGATCCTTTTTAATTGTCCGCCGGATTGTTTTCCAACGGCAGCCAATTCAGCACGCTTTGAATTTTTCGGTCCCAATAGCCCCATTCATGCGCTCCGGGTTCCTCCTCGTAAGTAAGCGCCAGTCCGAGCTTCCGGCAATGGTCGCGAAAACGGACGTTGCTCTCGTATAAAAAATCTTCCGTTCCGCAGCATTGATACAGCTTCGGCTGCTCCGCGCCCGAACCCGCCAATCGCGACGCCAGCGCGAACAATTCGTTATCGCTGCCGCGCAGGCTGTCCGCCGATCCGAATATTGCGGCCGTTTCTACCCGGGACAGCCGCTCCCGCGCCATCGCTTCGATATCCGTAACACCGGACAAGCTGGCGGCCGCTCCGAACCGCTCGGGATGGCGGAGCGCCAGCTTCAGCGCACCGTATCCGCCCATCGACAGGCCGGCCACAAAGGTGCGTTCCCTCTCCTCCGCCAGCGGAAAGAAGGACCTCGCAAGCGCGGGCAGCTCTTCGCTGACGAACGACCAATACTTCGGGCCGCTCGCCATATCCGCGTAAAAGCTGCGGTTCACGGCCGGCATGACCACCGCGAGCCCGAGCGGTGCCGCGTAGCGTTCGATCGATGTCCGGCGCAGCCAGATCGTATGATCGTCCGAGAGGCCGTGCAGCAAAAACAGTACCGGGTGCTTGCCCCCGGTGCTCCGGTTGGTCAGACCGATCTGTCCTGCCGTCGTCTGGGGCAATAAGACGTACATCGACGTAGACAGGCCGAGCGACTCGGAGAAAAAATGACAATCGATAAAAGCCATGTGTTAAGTTACCCTCCCCGTTGGATCGGATCTTATCCCGTAAATTCCAAACCCAGTATACCGCTTCGGACGGACATCCCCTGCCAACGAAAACCTGCCAGTTGGAAATGATGAATTGCCTTAGCCATAGATTAATGTTTGTTATTATCCATATCTGCAAGGAAGCCCTCGTATTATGTAGAAGGTTTTGCTCCTTGCGGCTCTACATTCCCCATAATGTGAGTCACAAGCACCCCATCAGGCTATCTTATTAGCTCGTTTCGAAGGCGCAGTAGTTCTTTGAATTCGGTAGATTTTATTGCGCCAACGATAATCCTTCTTATTGGCTTCAGCTAATTTATCAGAATACCAGGCTATTTGACGCTCCCCTTTTAACAAGGTTATTTCTCTTAAATAAGAACCGTCTATAAACATGGGAATCGATTCAATACCATTTCGTTTGCGTACTGCATGCATGTGCAAATGGGGTTCCGACGAGTTTCCAGAATTACCCACCTTACCTAAAAAAGCACCCTCCTTCACTTCATCCCCTTCTTTCACAACAATACTTCCGGATTTAAAGTGCACGAGGTACAAGTAGATGCCGCGGTGCTCTATAATAATAAGGTTACCCAAATTATTTTCATTAGGATTTTTATAAGGCTCATCTGCTAATTCATTTATTACTTTTATAACCTTACCACCCAAAGGACTAAATATCTCTTCGCCAAATATCTCAAAATCCTCCAAAAGATGAGCAGAAAATAATGATTTATATGTTGTACCATTTTTGTTTAGTTTTACTATGTCAATAGCATGCTTCTGAAATGGGTCTTTATTATGATAATTCAGGGCTTCATTATTACCCCCGTGCAATATGTAGTATGTCCCTTGATCTTTAAATGGAAAGATTAGTTGGACACGGTCCATCTCATCAGGTGCTTTCAATGAACTAATTGAGTAACTTGTCATAACTATTTGAGACACCGTAAGAACGAGAAGCATTACTCTTACTATCCAAAATAGTGCATTTTTTTCAGTAGATTGTAAATGCATCTTTCTGTTTCTGATACCTGAAATTAAGATAGATAAGGCAAGAATGATAATATAAACGTACCTCAGATGATAATTAAACATACCCCAGACAGCGGTTATGTATAACCAAATAAAATAGTTTACTGAAAAAACAATCCAAATAATTAAACCTGTATTTAAAAGGATAATATAGCATGAGCATTACCATTAAAGGAATCACAAGCATTTTAGCGAGCAATATTAATCAAATCCAATCGATAATAAGATTAACTCATAATTTGTTTTAGCGATATGCGGTCCGTTTGTTCTTGGAAGGGTCGATACTACAAAGAAACTGAAGAATCCTGCTCCAAATCTATCAGACCATCAACGCCTACTGGGAAGTGTTTCAAGATCAAAGATATGACCCGGACTAAAAACGGATTTTTAGCTAGGTCAACCTCCGGCGCTGGCAGAAGAAGAGCAGCAAAAAAATGAAGACCCCCTGAGCAAGCTGCCACCTAACGCGGGAATTGAAGCAACTTTACTTTGGATGCCAGTTGCAGGCGGAATTCCGTGATGCGAGTTCCAGCTTAATAGAAAAAAAACAAAAATATCAAATACACAATTCTATGATTTGACACTTTTTTGGGCTAGGCTTTGTCCGAAGTCTCTCCTAATTTATGAATAACTTTATTTCTAAAATCTTCATCCTTAAATAGGGAAACTAGAAAGTCATCAAATTTATTTTTTAACCATTGGGTTTCCGTTCCTGACGGTGCGTCGTTGATAAAAGCAGCTAAAGCTAAGGTGTCGCCGTTTTTTTTAGTCCCATACATAGCTGAAGTAACTACAAATGCGGTTGTTCCTCCCTTGAATCCCAATTTTCTAAACTCTGATTTTTCATTTGGCTTTCGATCTATTATTTCATTGAGAATCTTTTGTATCTGAGGTGGAAAGTAACTTTCACTGTTTATTTTATTCATCAAGGAAGCATATTCCCTTGTCGTACCGCTAGGTAATCTGTTCGACTCAATCTGTTGGATGTCTCTGCGAAATGCTTCTTTTGTATTGAGTCTGGTAATTGCGGAGCGGTCATCTTCACTTTTTAATTGATTTCGTAACTGGTAGGCAAGAGCTATATATTCACTCTGATCCATTTCCTGCATACGCTTGATTGCCTCTTTAATGCCCACCTTTTCTTTTTCCTTGATGTACGTCGAGATTAGAACGGAAGAAGTCTTAGGAAATAGTTGGGTATGTTGCGTTAATGACAGCTCTTGCAAATTCCTATTGACCGAATCACCACCTAGTAAATCGAACAAATATTCAGTGCATGCATTTGAACTATAATGAATCATTCCTCGCGCTATTTCATTTAATGTAACCTGATTATTGGATTTCTCTAACTGTTCTTTCAAATCATACTTCCAATTCGAGTGCGCCCCTCCGTCAGTTCCCGGAATATAAAACTTTTCAATGTCAGCTACATTGATTAAGGTGTCGGGCTTCAGGACGCCTTGACTTACTTGTTTCGCATACTCTATAACAATAATAAGTTTAGCCGTACTGGCTAGGGGCATTACTTTTGTTGAATTGTAGTCAATAACCGGAATATTATTATGTAATAAATATAGGGAGCTTTTATGCTTATTTTTAATAAAATAATTTAACACGTGTTCTTTTGTTTTTTTATTATCTAAATATTGAAGGACTGCGGCCAATACACAAAACGAAATAACAGCAACAAGGACTGCAATGCCTATCCAACCAGCTATAACCATTTTTTATCCTCCAAACCCATGTTAAGAGTCAATAGTTGAATCGTTAGATGCTATAGGTCCCCTAATACAAACTTCAGAACAATGATTTGTTGCTACGATTTTTCTTCGCTTGGCAATATAATCATAAAAAACTTGGCCAATACCGATATATTTGGAAATAAGTAAAAACGGTAACAATGGCCAAAATACCAAGATTCGTTTTGCTAATTGGATAATAGAATTAATTGCATCGACAATCTCTGATTGGATTATAACTTTACTGTGCATCCTCTTTTCTAATTTAGCGATGTCTAACGAATACGTCGCTGCGACTTCAGGATTGCGAAAGGAAACGAATTGCACTAATTTGAAAAGATCTTTCTGTTCGCATTGTTCTTTTACTTTTTGGCACATGGGACACCAACCATCATAAAATACAATCATTTTCTGTTTACTAAGGTGTTTCTGCCCCCATGAGATAGTCCGGTCAATAAATGGCTTTTTCATTTTTGTATAGCCGGTTAACATTTTATGACATAAGCGTTTGATAAAATCCTGACGCAAAATAAACGATACATAATTGTATTATACAACAAAATATGCAAAAATTATGCAAAATGCTCAGGAATGGCTTTTGGGTTTTATTACGGGCGGCATCTACTGAAAAATACGCTGTACAATTCGCAAAAATTAGATAAACGAGTACAACGCACATTAAATTATCTCCGCCATCACCTATGTACATGGTTCTTTTATATAATGAGAAATAGAAAATAAAATTTAAAATAGAGAACAATCTTCCACGGTACCCTATGGTGAAAATAAAAGCTACAATTATCCCTGCATGAAAAATTATATCAAAGAAAAGGAGATCGTCACTTATGTTATATAAAGACAAGGCAGATCGCTTGAAATTGTTATCGATAATATTATACCCGACATTACTCCAAAGGAAATATCGTTGAGAATAATGCATCAAATAAAAATATAGTATTAATAAACCAAAACCTAGCCTTAGCAAACTGGCACCAATAAGAAACCTGTCTTTTACAAAAAAATTTAATAACACATCCATTTTATTCCTCATAAAATTCATCCTTATTACTTAAAATAATTGTACTACATTTTGGTTTACATTTTTCCAATCGAGAATAACATCATCAATGACTTCCGGCTCAAGTCATCATTCCTTTTAGAAAATGGTTTAGTGTAATGGGTTATGATTCGAATACGAACCTCATTAATATTTTCATTAGAAGTTAGACGAGGAAAATAAGAAGCCAATGCTCCCTTTTGAGGAAATTCGGTAAAGGTTAGACATCATCGATTTTCGCTGTGCGAGACGGACAGCAGAAACAAAATTGGCGGAAATTGGTGCATACATGGGGCAATATCTCCCGACGTCTACTATATTTTCTTTAGGCGGTGTACAGACCGGGAAGAAAGAGCAGGATAACGAAGTTCAGAAAACCGAAAAGCCCGGCTCTTCCGAGCCCGGCGTCCGATGCGATTTAGAGCATGCGTCTCCGCTTGCGCGCCGCTGCCCTTCTGCCTTGCTTTCCTGAGAACGATCTACCCTCCGCCGCCTTTGCCGCTTCGCTTAGCCTCAATTGCTGCTGCTCCGCCGCCGCCTTCGCCTCGGCAATCAGGTCGGCCGCCTGCTTCAGCATTGGGGAAATCTGCTTCGCCGACCGGTAGATCGAATTGATTTTGTCGAAAGCGGTCAAAATTTCATCCAAGCTTTCGTTGAGGCTGCGGAATACCGTAGGCCGCTTGCTCACCCTGCGCTCTCCCCTCTCGTTTGTTCCTCCACTTGCTTTATTGTATGGGAGAGGCGCCCGGAAGGTTTAGGCGGGTGACCCGGGCGCGCCAAGCGCTTTTAAAATAAAATGCAGCGTATGCTCCGCCGTCTCGTCAACAAGCAGGTCCTGCGGCGACAGCAGCGTCCGGCCGCAGCCGATTTGCTTGTGGGCCAACGTCGCCCCCATGACGAACAGCAGCGCTTGATCCAGCGATTCGAAGTGGAACAGGCCTTCCTCCCGGCCTTGTTCCAGCAACCTGCGGGCCTTGCTCCAGACGGGAGAGGTAAAGGCGTTGACCACCTCGGCACGAGGCGTGTTCAGAACCATCTCTTGTTGAATGATCGTGCTCAGCTCCCGGTCCGTGAGGCTGAAGCGGATGATTTCCCGGACAATAAGACTGAGTCCCTGAACCGGATGAGTAAAATGGGCTTCGTGCTCGGAAAGCTGCCGGCCCGGAAAAAAATGCTCGAAAATGGCATGGAACACTTTTTCCTTGCCCCCGAAATAATACGAGACCAAGGCGACGTTCGCGCCCGCCTCCTCGCAGATTTGCCGGACGCTCGTCCCCTCGAAGCCCTGCCGGGAAAACAGCTTCTTGGCCGAGCATAAAATACGCATTTTCATATCCGTTTCCGTCTGGGTCAACTGATGCGTCCCCTTCCGTTTTGACTGTAGCTTCCCTTATTGTACCATAAAACCGAAAGGCGGACGGATCGCGCCCAAGCTTCCGCCGGAGCGGCCGTTCCCCGGTTAGGCGTTAGCGGTCGACGCCCCCGCCGGCTGCATGGCGGTCCGCCCTTCTCCGCGCAGTCCGGTGGCAATCAGGCCGACAACGAGGCAGCAGAGCATGATCGCTACAAGCGCTCCCGCATCGGACGATACGGACGGGCCGCCGAACAGCAGGTTCATCCCGCCTTCCACCGCATAGGTCGCAGGCAAATAATCGCTGAACGTATGATAGAAGCCCCCGAGCAGTTCCCGAGGCACCATCGCCCCCGACGAAACCAGTTGAATCGACAGCATCGCAATATTGAAGAGCATGCCGGCCATGCCGAAGACGATAAGGAACATCTGCGAGAAAAACATGAACGTCATCAGAAACAACGCTTGGAACAGCCACAGCGATACGAAGCCCGCAGCCGTCTGTCCGCCCATCGCCATGACCAACGACGAGCCGATCAGCGCGATGAACACGGCGGATACGACATTGATGATCACCCGCGCGCCGAACTTGCTCCATCTGGAAAAATTCGGGCCGAGCATAGCGGTCGCCTGCTGTACGTTCATTCCCATAATCATTGCTCCGACAAAGGATGCGAGCACCATCATCATCGGCACCATTTGATTATGCATGCCTTGAACCGGATTGACCGACTCGATGTTGGACTGCACCTTATCGGATATCCCTTGCGCCACGCTCTGCGCCTGGGCCGCAGGCATGTTCGCTTGCACCAGCACGGCCTGCATGCCCATCGCCGACGCTTCCTTGCCGACCGTAGCGGTTACCCCGTTCGCCACGCCCTGCATGATGCTTTTGATCAACGCAGGATTGGATTCGTTGATGAAATAATCGATCCGCCCCTTCTCTCCTTCCGCCTGCAATTGCTTGGAAAAATCGGCCGGAAGATGAAGCACCATCTGTATCTCCCGGTTGTTCAGCTGCTCTTGAGCCCGGCTCAGGGACGGCTCGCTTATCATACGAAACGGAAGCGACGATACAAGCTGCTCCTCCACCCGCTTGCCCACACCCTGATCCTCGTTAACAACGGCGATTTTGAGCTGCTTGACGTTTTCGTTCACCCCTTGATAACCGGACATCCAAACGAGGCTGAAAATAATTTGAAACATCATCGCCGTAACGATTCCGATGATCGTCGCGGGCTTTTTCAAATACGCGCGCAAAGCTTGAAGCATCATGTGTTCTCTCCTCTTGCTATGTACTTATAATTAAACATTTATTTAAATTAAACGTTTGTTTAAAACAATACCATGTTAAATTTCATTCTGTCAATTCCTTTTTCCACCCTCGCAAGGCTCCCTGCACACTTTGCGGGATGGGACGGTTTCGCCGATGGCGATTGAACCGTCGTAACGCACGGCGAATCAACGAGCTAAGCTCGGGTCGAAGGACGACCGGGCGTTACCGCAGGGAGCCTTGGCATAGCGGCGGTGGAGCCGGCAGAAAACTACCGAGCATAACCGCCTGCGCTACGCGTCAGCAGTGGTGATGGTGACGGTGCTTGCTACGCAGGACGATGACCAGCAAAATAAACAAGACGAGGATAATGCCTGTCGATGTCCCGCACCCGTACCAAGGATAATAGCGGCGTTTTTTCTTCTTTTTCGGGCAATAAATGTTGACCGTCTCATAGGAATTATGAACATTTGCCGTTGGATAGATCGCCGGCGGCGCCGAGAGAGGAGCGTAGGAAGGCGGCGGCGGAACGTTCGGCAGCGGCGCTATATTCGGCGATGGCGGTAAAGCCGAGAAGGGGGCAATGTTCGGCGTCGGCTGGAAAGTCGAGAACGGCGATACGTTCGGGGAAGGCGGAAAATTCGAAGATAATGGCGACAGCGTGCTCTGTTTAGGGAGCGCATTCGGTTGAAACTTTTCCATACAGATGAACACCTCCGTGAAATTTACCCAAATCGCACGGCCGGCAGAGGTGCCGGACCTGCGACTTGCAGTCGCTCGGACTGGTTACGTGTTCCCATCGAACACACCATCAGTCTATGGTGTAGCACCCATTAGGAACACGGTATTCACCTAGCCTCGCAAAAATAGACGCCTGCCCCGGCAGCAGCCATCCGCGTATAGGGTCGCCTCCCTGTTTTGCCGCAACACAAAACGATCATACATTCCATACGCCGCCAAAACAGCGGTCTCCCGCCAGGACGATTCGGTTCCTTGGGAGCCGCTGTTTTGTTTTTTGTCCCCGCCAACCTCTAGCGTCGAAATTGACGGAAAAACTCACCTTGTTTGATTCATTTAATAATATTTACTTGAGTGTTGCAAAAACTGCGCTGTCGATTTAGCGCTACAAAAGTAGATATGTAAAAGGACATCGTCACTTTGTGGAGAAATGGTCGGTTAACAGGCCAACTATTTTCTATATAAAGGAGATGCCCCATTCTCATGGTATCCCTCTGCAAGCCGATCGTCAGGTTCATTTAGGCACTGAAATTGGAATTTTCCAAACCACAGCTCCGACATCTCTATACTCCGATCAGGTCAGGGCGTGTATTGGGTTTATGCTTACCGCATCAAGCAAACCGCAGGTTTGTCTCCTGTGCATGGATCCATCGCTTAATCTCGTTACGATTCAGCGGTATTAGCACGTGCGCTGAAACATTGAGACGGAGTATCGCTATTTCAAGAAACTGCTAGGCTTTGACCAATATCAATTGCTTTCGTTTAAGGGGATTCAGCGATTTTGGGGTTTCAATTCCTGACGCAGAACTTCCTTGAGTTTCAGCGGCAGTAGTGGATGAGCGATGAGGCAAATTTCACGCTTGGCGTTGTCGTACGTCGCATCCGAGAAGAATTCTTCGGGCAAATTGTTGTCTATGTTTATGAGCAAGCCTTGGAGAAAAAACTTCTTCTCAACATTTTGCGCCATTTAAAGCTCTCGGCTTAAAACACTGTTCCACCTTCACGCTACAAGTCTGCCCTTTGGGGCAAAATCCATTTGAATTCGCAAGACTTAAGTCACTTATGATTATACGTAAGACAATCCAATCGAAACTACGAGCCCTACAATCGCAATCCAAAATAGATACGACCGAAATAAACTCCTCACTTTACGATCCTGCCCTTTAAATTCTGCTTGTTTTCTTGCCAAATGCCGATCAGTAAAACCTCCTGAAAAATCATTCAAATCCTCCCACTATAAATTAATATTTTCTTTCATTTACTCCCGTTTTCTTAGGTTTTCAACATCGACTATCTCTAAGAGATGGAGATATCATGCTTGTATGACATATTTTTCCGAAGAGGCCGGCGGCGGG
>JAPSLM010000001.1 GCA_031180825.1 Paenibacillus sp.
TGATGAACCTGGAGCGAAGACTGCGGCTTTTCTTTTTGTCGTTTCTCGCATGGCTACACGCGGTTCGGTTATGCTCGAACGTGAGATTTTTGTAGTCAAATTGATTCGTTCAGCAAGCCCTAAATATATTTCCTCGATGCCTGTCCGTAGCAGGCAGTCTTCCCAAGACGAATACCGCAATGATGAAAAGCGTTACTCCTATCCTGCGCGGAGAAGGGCTCTGTTTTTGTGCATCCGCTTATAGTATAATTGTTAAAGATTGTTACAGTTGTAAACTAGGCGGGTGAAGCGATGCAGGAAGAGACGCTGACCAAGCACGAGCAGATTATTCGCTATATCGAGGAATTAAGCGTAGGAACGCACATCTCCGTCCGTAAAATTGCCCAGGCCCTCGAAGTCAGCGAGGGAACGGCCTACCGCGCGATGAAGGAAGCGGAAAGTCTGGGTTATGTCAGCACGAAGGATCGTACGGGAACGGTGCGGGTGGAGAAAAAAGAACCGCAGCCGATCGACAAGCTGACGTTCGCCGAGGTGGTCAACATTGTAGACGGCGAGGTGCTCGGCGGCGCGGGCGGCCTTCATAAGTCTTTGAATAAATTCGTGATCGGGGCGATGCAGCTCGAAGCGATGAAACGCTACATTGAGCCGGGCAATTTGCTCATTGTCGGCAACCGCACCCAGGCGCATCTCTATGCGCTGGGACAAGGCGCCGGCATTCTCGTGACGGGCGGCTTCCAGACGCTGGACGAGGCCAAGGAGCTGGCCGACGAGCTTGAGCTGCCGATTATCAGCACCAGCTACGATACGTTTACCGTGGCGACGATGATCAACCGCGCGATCTACGACCAATTGATCAAGAAAAAAATTATGCTCGTCCGCGACATTATCCGGACCGATGCCCGAGTCTATTCGCTGCGCGCCGAGGATACCGTCTCGGATATGCGGCATTGGATGGACGAAACCGGACATACCCGCTTCCCGGTCGTGGATGAACGGAACAAGCCGATCGGCATGGTGACGGCGAAGGACGTCGTCGGGGCCGAAGCGGGGCAGCCGATTCACCAGCTCATGACGCTGGACCCGCTTACCGTGAGCGATCAGGCGCCTGTCGCCTCGGTCAGCCATACGATGGTGTGGGAGGGCATCGAGCTGCTGCCCGTGGTCGGCAAGGACGGGAAAATGGTCGGCGTGATCAGCCGGGACGATGTGCTCAAGGCGATGCAGTATTTGCAGACGCAGCCGCAGCACGGGGAAACGCTTGAGGATCAAATCTGGTCCGGGATGGAGAAGGTGCGGGGCAAGGACGGCGAATTTTATTACCGGGGAACCGTAACCGCCCAGATGACCAATCCGATCGGGACGGTGTCGGAAGGCATTCTGACGACCCTCATGAGCCAGGTCGCGATCCGCACGATCCGCGAACAAAAAAGAGGCGACTTGATCGTGGACAGCTCCTCGAATTATTTTCTGCTGCCGATCCCGATCGACAGCGTGATCGAATGCGTGCCGAACGTGCTGGAGATGAGCCGCAGGTACGGGAAGATCGAAGTGGACATTTTCTGCGACGGGAAGCGCGTGGCGAAGTCGACGTTTACTTGCCGTCTGACGGATTGAGGGGCGATCGGGTGAATAGGAACTAATGCGCGGGCGGAACTAGATTCCGCCCGCTTTGTTGCGCCATCCGCAGGACTTTCTAGCTCGGTTGCGGAGAATCGGCATACCATGTGTCGTACCTTTGATAAGGCGGGAACGTTTCGTTAACCTCCCAGGACTCAACGATTCGATGGGCGGTTTGCAAATCGTATCCTCTTCCCATCAAATAAGTGATGGCGGCGACCTCATACATGGCATGCTCAACGGACGTATAGGTCATTTCGTACAAACCGTACCGGACGACGGGAGCTACGGAGCCAAGCACAAAATTTCTGAGCGCAGGGTCTATCATCGGCTACCTTCCTCTCCATGAACTGGGCGTTTCTCACAGTCCATGATATTCGCCCTGGAAGAGAATGCCCCGGCGCCAGCCTATTTATACCAAAGAATTACGCCAGCACCTTCTTGAACTCTTGGGTGAGCAGCGGGACGATCTCGAACAGATCGCCGACGATGCCGTAATCGGCAATTTTGAAGATCGGCGCTTCCGGGTCTTTATTAATCGCGATAATGACGCGCGACTGGCTCATTCCGGCCAAGTGCTGAATGGCGCCGCTGATGCCGCAGGCGATATACACTTCCGGCGTTACGACTTTGCCGGTCTGTCCGATCTGCAGCGCGTAGTCGCAGTAGCCTGCGTCACAAGCGCCGCGGGAGGCGCCGACGGCGGCGTTCAACGCTTCGGCCAGCGGCTCCAGCGTGCGGAACCCGTCGGCGCTCTTGACGCCCCGGCCGCCGGACACGACGATCTTCGCTTCCGTCAGATCGACCTTCCCCGACGCTTTGTGCACCACGTCCTTCACGACGGAACGCAGGTCGGCAGTGGGGGAGAAGGGAGTGGCGGCCATTTCCGCCTGCGAGCCGGGGACGGCTTCCGCGGCAGGCACGTTATTCGGCCGGATCGTGATCACCATCGGGCCTTGGGTAAACCGTTTCTTCTCGAACGCTTTGCCCGCGTAGAGCGGACGCGTCAAGGAAAGGCCGTCGCCCGTTTTCTCCAGCGCGATGACGTCGGAAATTTGCCCCGCCTGCAGATGGGCGGCGATCTTCGGCGCCAGGTCGCGGCCGATGGCCGTATGGCCGAACAGAACCGCGTGCGGGTTCGCCGTGTCGAGAATGCCCTTCAGTGCGGAGAAATACGTCTCCGGATTATAGTGGGCGAGCTCCGCATGATCGACGGAAACGACTTGGTCGACGCCATAACCGGACAGCTCTTGGACAAACGCGGACAGTCCGTGGCCGAGAAGCGCCGCCACGATCCGGTCGCCGTCGTCTTTGGCCAGCCGGGCCGCTTGAATCGTTTCGAAGGTCACTTGACGGAGCTTGCCGCCCCGGATTTCCGCGAAGATTATATAGGTTTTGCTCATATCGATTCCCTCCCTTTGGCATTAAAGCGCTTTGGCTTCCGTACGAAGCAGATGAACGAGCTGCGCGACTTGCTGTTGCGGATCGCCCTGCAGCACTTGTCCCGCTTTGCGCTCCGGCGGGAGCGTGAGAGAGTCGCGCGCCGTCTTCGGAGCGATGTCCGCTTCGCTTAAGCCCAAGTCATCCAGCGTCAGCTGCTGGAACGGCTTTTTCTTCGCTTTCATGATGCCGGGCAAGGAAGGATAGCGGGGCTCGTTCAAGCCTTGCTGCGCCGTGAACAGGGCGGGCAGTGCCACCTCCACCGTCTCGGTGTCCCCTTCGGCGTCGCGCTGCGCCGTCGCCCGGCCGCCGCTCAGCTCCAGCTTCACGACGGAGGATACGTGCGGGATGCTCAGCAGGTGGGCGACGCGGATCGCGACCTGTCCTGCGCCGTGATCGACGGAGAAGTTGCCGCCGAGCACAAGATCGTACGCTTGCTTCCCGAGGTATGCGGCCAGCACCTTGGACACGGCATACTCATCGCCGGAGATGCGATCGTCCGAGATCAGCACGGCTTCGTCCGCGCCCATCGCCAGCGCGGTCCGCAGCGCTTCGGCGCAGCGCTCCGGGCCGATCGAGACGACGACAACGCTGCCGCCATGCTCTTCCTTCAGCCGGATCGCTTCCTCCACGGCATATTCGTCGTACGGATTGATGACGAATTTCGCCCCGTCTTCGGATACCTCGCCGCCTTGGATGACGATTTTCTCCTCCGTATCGAACGTTTGCTTCATCAATACATAAATGTTCATAAGTCCCAAGCTCCTCCCATACAAAATAAAGACAATATAACGTATTAAGCCTTCAACCCTTGTATGAAAAACTCTACGGTTTTATCGACCTGCGCCGCGAGCGAATATTTGCGGCCGGCGATCAACCATGAAGTGACTACCTCGTCCATGGAGCCGAACACGAGCAGGCGCGTCAGCTTGACGTCCAGATTGGCCCGGAAAATGCCTTCTTCGATGCCTTGGCGCAGCACCTTTTCGATCAGCTCGATATACGTCTTGACGACAAGGCCGATTTCCTTGCGCAGCTCCAGCGAGCTTTGGCGCAGCTCGATTTGGGTGACGAACGCGAGATCGACGTTTTGCTCCAGCATCGTGTAATGAATCTCGCATATTTTGCGCAGCGCCTCGTCCGCGGAGTCCGTTTCGTTGATGCTGCTGTGAAATTGACCGACCAGGTCGCCCAATTTTTTTTGGAAGAGAGAAATAAGAATGTCTTCCTTGTTTTTAAAATATAAATAAATCGTTCCGTCTGCTACGCCGGCTTCCTTGGCAATCCGGGAAACCTGCGCGTTATGATAGCCGTTTTCGGCGATGACTTTCAGCGCCGCATCCAGTATCAAATTGTACTTCTCCATTTTTTTGCTTGCCATCCAATCACCACCATGTTATTATTCAGTCAGAAACTGAATGAGCATTCATTCATTTCAATTTCATCTTATGGGAAACGCTGTTACTTGTCAATGTGTTTTGCTCATAAGATTTTTATGGGGGCCTCATGTTATCGCTTTCAAACAAGCATGCCACAGCTTGGACCTAATCGGACGGAAAGGATGGATGTAACAAATGATGTGGCTCATCGTGAACCTGCTCGCCTTTCTTGCTGTAACAGCGTACGCCGTCTTCCTGTTTTGGAAAGCCGTGTCTCACCGCTACGCGTATATGAAGCTCGGGCAGCCCGTAGATTTCCGGCAGCAGAGCAAGGAGCGGCTGGGCGAGTTTATGGCCGAGGTGTTCGGCCAGAAGAAGCTGCTGAAGGACAAAAAAAGCGGAATCATGCACGTCGTTATTTTTTACGGCTTCATCATCCTGCAGTTCGGCGCCCTGGACCTGATCGTGAAGGGGCTGCGCGGAGGGGCGAGCGTATCGTTCCCCGGGTACGCCCTCTTCGGTCTGCTGCAGGAAATTACGGTGTTCTCGATTCTGGTGGCGATGGGGTATGCGGTCTACCGCCGTTATGTGGAGAAGCTGCCCCGTCTGAAAAAGGGCTGGAAGCCGAGCATCGTCGTCTTCTTTATTTTCGGCTTGATGCTGTCCGTGCTGCTGTCGCTCGCCTTCGAGCGGCTGTGGCTTGGCCCGCATACGAGCGCAGCCTACGCTCCGATCTCCTCCGCGATTGCGGCGGCGTTCGAAGGCATTTCCGCCCAGACGGCGGCGGTGCTGTTCTATATATGCTGGTGGCTCCACCTGCTGATCCTGCTCGCTTTTCTGGTCTATGTGCCGCAATCGAAGCATTTTCATATTCTTACCGCGCCCATTAATATATGGTTCCGCCGCAAGGAGCCGGTAGGGCGGTTGAAAAAGCTGGATCTGGAAGACGAGGAAGCCGAATCGTTCGGCGTCGGCAAGATCGAGGATTTTACCCAAAAGCAGATGCTCGACTTCTACGCTTGCGTCGAGTGCGGACGCTGCACGAACGTATGCCCGGCCTCGAACACCGGCAAGACGCTGTCGCCGATGCACCTGATCGTCAAGCTGCGCGATCATCTGACGGAAAAAGGCAACGCCGTGACGTCCAAATCCCCATGGGTGCCGGAGTACGCGTTCGCCGCTGCGGGCGCCCATTCGATGGAGGCGGCGGCCGAGCCTGGCGTCCGCTGGGAGACCGAAGGGATCACCGATATTCGTCCGACGCTGGCCTGGCAGCAGAACGCTTGGAAGGTGCGGGAGAAGCCTGCGGAGGAAGCCGAGCTGATCGGCGATGTGATGACGGAGGACGAGATCTGGTCCTGTACGACGTGCCGCAACTGCGAAGATCAATGTCCGGTCGGCAACGAGCACGTGGACAAAATTGTCGATCTGCGCAGGCATCTCGTCCTGATGCAGGGCAGCATGCCGCACGAGGGCCAGCGCGCGATGCAAAATATCGAGCGGCAGGGTAATCCGTGGGGACTGAGCCGCAGCGACCGGGTGAAGTGGACCGGCGAGATCGACGGCATCGCGGTCCCGACGGTCAAGGAAAATCCGGATTTCGAATACCTGTTCTTCGTCGGCTCGATGGGCTCCTACGATCTGCGCAGCCGCAAAGTATCGCGGGCGTTTGTCCGGCTGCTTCACGAAGCCGGCGTCAGCTTCGCGATTCTCGGCAACGAGGAGAAAAATTCCGGCGACACGCCGCGCAGGCTCGGCAACGAGATGCTGTTCCAGCAGCTGTGCGCGGAAAATATCGCCGTTTTCGAGAAATATGGCGTCAAAAAAATCGTCACCGCTTGTCCGCATACGTACAACACGCTCAAAAACGAATACCCGGACTTCGGGCTGGAAGGCGTGGAGGTGCTCCATCATACGGAGCTGCTGGACCGGCTTATCCGGTCGGGCAAGCTGACGCCGCGCCATGCGGTGAACGAGCGGATTACGTATCACGATTCGTGCTATCTGGGCCGCTACAACAACGTTTACGAGCAGCCGCGCAACGTGCTGCGCGCGATCCCCGGCGTCGAGCTCGTCGAGATGGAGCGCACCCGCGAGAACGGGATGTGCTGCGGAGCGGGCGGCGGCATGATGTGGATGGAGGAAACGTCGGGCAAGCGCGTCAATCTGGCGCGGACCGAGCAGGCGCTCGAAACGAACCCGACGGTCATCAGCAGCGCGTGCCCGTACTGCCTGACGATGATGGAGGACGGCACGAAGATGAAGGAAGCGGAAGACCGCGTCAAGGCGAGAGATATCGCCGAAATACTGGAGCAATCCGTATTCGGCGAATCCCATATACAACCGGCGAACGATGCAATCGGCGTGGGCGGATCATAAGACCGGCCCCCGCCATCCCCGCAAGGCGAGAATGCTTGGCGGGGGCCGGCGGGCGCCGACATATTGCGCCATGAGATTCGCCTGCCCGGCTGCAAGACGCCGCCGAATGCTTTACTCGCAGGTTTGTTCAAGCAATCCATATCAAAAACGTATTGGGAGGTAAGCAATATCATGATGAGATCGATACGCAAAGCAGCCGTCATCGGGTCGGGTGTCATGGGCTCCGCCATTGCCGCCCATCTGGCGAACGCGGGAATTCCCAGCCTGTTGCTCGACATCGTTCCGAAGCAGCTGACGGAAGAGGAAGCGGCCAAAGGGCTCACCTTGGAGCATCCGGCCGTGCGCAGCCGGCTGGCCGTTCAGGCGATTGCCAAGCTGAGAAAGACGAAGCCGGCGCCGCTGTACGACGATACGTTCGCAGAGCGCATCACCCCGGGCAATCTGGAGGATCATTTGGCGCAAATTGCGGACGTCGACTGGGTCATTGAGGTTATTGTTGAAAATTTGGACGCCAAGAAGCAGCTGCTCAGCAAGATCGAAGCGCACTGGAAAGAAGGTACCGTCGTCAGCTCGAATACGTCCGGCATTTCGATTAATGCCATGTCCGCCGATTGCGGCGAAGCGTTCAAGCGCCATTTTCTCGGCACGCACTTTTTCAATCCTCCGCGTTATATGAAGCTGCTCGAGGTCATCCCGGGCGAACATACCGACCCGGCCATCGTCAGCGGCATGAAGCAATTTTGCGAGAACCGCCTCGGCAAAGGCGTCGTATTGGCTAAAGATACGCCGAACTTCATCGCCAACCGGATCGGGACGTACGGTCTGCTAGTCACCCTGCAGGAAATGCAGGAGAAGGGGTACCGCGTCGAAGAGGTGGACGCCGTGACGGGGCCTGCGCTCGGCCGCCCGAGAAGCGCGACGTTCCGCACGCTCGATCTCGTCGGACTCGACACGTTCGTGCATGTGGCGAATAACGTATACGAGAACGTCTCGGACGAAGCGGAAAAAGCCGTGTTTGCCGAATCGCCCGTGCTGCGCGGCATGGTGGACAAAGGCTGGCTCGGCGAGAAGTCGGGACAAGGCTTTTATTTGAAGAAAAAAGGGCCGAACGGCAGCGAAATTTTGTCGCTCGACTTCTCGACCATGGACTACGTGCCGCAGAAAAAAGTAGCCTCCGCCTCGCTGGAAGCGGCGAAGCTGGCGAAGGGCGCGCGGGAGAAAACGAAGGCGCTGCTCGGAGCGGGCGACCGCTACTCGGAGCTGGCGTGGAACATTTTGAAGAAGGTGCTTGTTTACTCCGCCGCGAAGCTTGGCGAAATTGCCGATTCGATCCGCGAAATCGACGAAGCGATGAGATGGGGCTTCGGCTGGGAGCTCGGCCCGTTCGAAACGTGGGATGCCATCGGACTGGTCCGGTCGGTCGAGCGGATGGAAGCGGAAGGCACGGCCGTTCCCGGCTGGGTGAAGGAGTGGATCGCGCAGGGCAACACGTCCTTCTACAAGAAGCAGGACGGCGCAGCGTTCTACGTGTACGGCGGACAGTATAAGGAGCTGGAAACGGCGCCGGAGGTCATCTCGCTGCGCAGCCTGAAGGAGCAGAACCGCGTGGTGAAATCCAACAGCGGCGCCAGCCTCATCGATATCGGCGACGGGGTTGCGTGCCTCGAATTCCATTCGCCGAACAATGCGATCGGCGCGGACATCCTGACGATGATCCAGCAAAGCCTGGACGAGGTGCGGAGCAACTACAACGGGCTCGTCATCGCCAACCAGGGCCGGAACTTCTGCGTGGGCGCGAATCTGATGATTTTGCTTATGGAAGCGCAGGACGAGGAATGGGACGAAATCGACAGCATCATCCGCCTCTTCCAGAACACGATGTATAAAGTCAAGCGTTTTGAAAAGCCGGTCGTGGCGGCGCCGCACCGGATGACGCTTGGCGGCGGCGTGGAGGCGTGCATGCCGGCGGATCAGATCGTCGCTTCGGCGGAGACGTACTTCGGCCTGGTAGAGGTCGGCGTCGGCCTGATTCCGGCCGGGGGCGGCTGCAAGGAGATGGCGCTTCGCGTAAGCCAGCATGCCGCGCATCCGGATGCCGACCTGCAGCCGTACTTGAACCAGGCGTTCGAGACGATCGGCACGGCGAAGGTGTCGACCAGCGGCCACGATGCGTTCAAGCTGGGGCTGTTCAAACCGACGGACCGGATCGTCATCAATCAGGACCATTTGATTCACGAAGCGAAGCAGTCCGTGCTGCGCATGGTGCAGGCAGGCTACGAGCCGATTCGCGAAGAAAAAATCCGCGTCGCCGGTTCCGACGGCAAAGCGGTGATGCAGCTCGGCGCTTATTCGATGCGGCAGAGCGGCTATATCAGCGAGCACGACGTGAAAATTGCCAATAAGCTGGCGCACGTGCTGGCCGGAGGCGATGTGCCGGCAGGCTCGCTTGTGACGGAGCAGTACATGCTCGATCTGGAGCGCGAGGCGTTCCTGAGCTTGTGCGGCGAGCCGAAAACGCAGCAGCGTATGCAGCACATGCTGTCCAAAGGCAAAGCGCTGCGGAATTAATAATCCCGGGAGAGGTGAAACCCATGAGAGAAGCTGTAATCGTATCGGTTGCCCGCACCGCGGTCGGCAAAGCGAAAAAGGGCCGTTTGGCCCAAACGCGTGCGGAGGATCTGGGCAAGGCCGTGCTCGAAGCCGCTGTGGAGCGGGCGCCCGGTCTGAAGAAAGAGGATGTCGAGGATGTCATTATCGGCTGCGCCATGCCGGAAGGCGAGCAGGGACTTAACTTTGCCCGCATCATGTCGCTCTACGCCGGATTTCCGGTGACCGTGCCGGCGCTCACGATCAACCGGTTTTGCTCGTCCGGCCTGCAATCGATCGCCTTCGCGGCGGAGCGGATTATGCTCGGGACGGCCGACGTAATCGTCGCCGGCGGCGTCGAGAGCATGAGCCACGTGCCGATGACCGGATTCAAGCTGTCGCCGAATCCGAAGATCGTGGAGCAGATGCCGGAGGTCTACATCGGCATGGGCCATACGGCCGAAAATGTCGCCGAGCGGTTCGGCATTTCCCGCGAAGATCAGGACCGGTTCTCCGCGCGTTCCCACGAAAAAGCGGCGGCTGCGATCCGCGACGGGAAATTCCGCGACGAAATCGTTCCCGTGCAAACGCAGTGGACGCAAGTGGACGATAGCGGGAAAGTCAAGAGCGAGTCGTTCGCGTTCGATACCGACGAAGGCGTCCGCGCCGATACGACGGCGCAGGTGCTGGGCAAGCTGAAGCCGTCCTTCAAGCTGAACGGCACGGTGACGGCGGGCAACTCGTCCCAGATGAGCGACGGCGCAGCCGCAGCCGTGGTGATGAGCAAGGAGCGCGCGGAAGCGCTCGGCTTGAAGCCGCTCGCGACGTTCCGTTCGTTCGCCTTAGCCGGGGTGGACCCGGAAATTATGGGCGTCGGGCCGGTGGAGGCGATCCCGAAAGCGCTCCGGATGGCCGGACTCTCGATCGGCGATGTCGATTTGTTTGAAATCAACGAGGCCTTCGCGTCCCAATGCTTGCACATCATCCGTCAGCTCGGCTTGGACGAAGAGAAGGTCAATGTGAACGGCGGCGCAATCGCGCTCGGTCATCCGCTCGGATGCACGGGCACGAAGCTGACCGCGACGCTGATTCACGAGCTGCGCCGCAGAGGCGGCGGCATCGGTGTCGTCTCCATGTGTATCGGTGGCGGCATGGGCGCGGCCGGTGTGTTCGAGGTTCATGCGAATTAACATTCTTTTTCACCTATCCCAAATAAACGAAGGAGAGATTCGGACATGAGCAAAATGATGAGCAAAGTGGTCGGCGGAAGCTTTATTATCGAAGATATCGATTTTACCCGGGTCGTGACCCCGGAGGATTTTACGGAAGAGCATCGCATGATCGCGCAGACGACGGAAGACTTCGTGGCGGGCGACATCGCCCCCCACGACGAAGAGATCGAGAAGCTGAATTACGAGCTGTCCGTGAAAATGCTGCGCAAGGCCGGGGAGCTCGGCCTGCTCGGCGCCGACGTGCCGGAAGCGTACGGCGGGCTCGGCCTTGACAAGGTCAGCTCGACGCTGATCAACGAGCGGCTGACGAAGGCTTCCGCCTTCGCGCTGACCGTGGGCGCTCACGTCGGGATCGGCACGCTGCCGATCGTGTATTTCGGCACCGAGGCGCAGAAGAAAAAATATTTGCCGCAGCTGGCGACCGGTGAGAAAGTCGCGGCTTACTGCCTGACGGAGCCTTCCTCCGGCTCCGACGCGCTGGGCGCGAAAGCGACAGCTGTGCTGTCCGAGGACGGGACCCACTATATCCTGAACGGGACGAAGCAGTTTATTACGAACGCAGGTTTTGCCGACGTGTTCATCGTGTACGCCAAAGTAAACGGAACCGACTTCAGCACGTTCATCGTCGAACGGACGATGGAAGGCGTAAGCATCGGTCCGGAAGAGAAGAAAATGGGTATCAAAGGCTCGTCCACCTGCCCGCTCATTCTGGAAGACGTGAAGGTGCCGGTGGAAAACCTGCTGTGGGAGGTCGGCAAGGGTCACCTGATCGCCTTCAACATCCTGAACATCGGCCGCTTCAAGCTTGCCGCAGGCTGCGTCGGCGCCGCCAAGGATGCGATTGAGCTTTCGGCCAAATATGCCAACGAGCGGACGCAGTTCGGACGCAAAATTTCGTCCTTCCCGCTGATCGGAGCCAAGCTGGCCGACATGAACACCCGCTCGTACGTGCTGGAAAGCATGGTGTACCGGACGGCAGGCTTGTTCGACGAAGGCTTGAGCGAAGTCGATCACGGCAGCGCCAACGTCGGGCAGCAATCGGCCAAAGCGATCGCCGAGTATGCGCTGGAGTGCTCGATCAACAAAGTGTTCGGCTCCGAGACGCTGGACTTCGTGGCCGACGAAGGCGTGCAAATTCACGGCGGCTACGGCTTTACTCAGGAGTACCGGATCGAGCGCATTTACCGGGATTCCCGCATTAACCGCATTTTCGAAGGCACGAACGAGATTAACCGGCTTCTGATCCCCGGAACGCTGATCAAGCGCGCCATGAAAGGGGAGCTGCCTCTGATGCAAAAAGCGATGGGGCTGCAGTCCGAGCTGCTGTCCCTCGTGCCGGGGCAGACGTTCGAAGGAACGCTGGAGCAGGAAAACCATCTGCTGGCCATGGCGAAAAAAATATTTCTTATGGTCGGTGCGCAAGCGGTGCAAAAATATCAAACGAAGCTGGACCAGGAGCAGGAAATTTTGAGCCACCTGGCGGACATCATGATTGCCGTCTTCGCGATGGAAAGCGCGCTGCTGCGCACGAAGAAGCTGATCGCCGCAGGCGGAGAAGGAAAAGCGCTGAACGCCATCGACATGACGACTGTTTTCGTACACGATTCGTTCGCACGGATTGAGGAGTGGGCGAAAGAAGCGCTGGCCGCGATGGAATCCGGCGACATGCTGCGCACCCAATTGTCCGTCCTGAAAAAACTGACCCGCAAAACCCCGATCAATGCGATCGAGATCAAGCGCGAAATCGCTTCCCGCGTCATCGAAGCCGAAAAATACGTAGTTTAAGCTTGAAACCTGACAAATGGGGTGGTCGAACTTGTCCGACAAGCCATGGTTAAGACATTATCCTGTCGAAGTGCCATCGACCTGCGAATACCCGAAGCAAAACTTAGCGCATTTTTTGGTACAAACGGCTTCGGACTATCCGAACCATACGGCCTTATACTTTTTGGGCAAAAAAATATCGTATCGTCAATTGCTTCAATCGGCTTACCGCTTTGCGAACGCCCTTGCGAGCCTGGGCGTTCGCAGGGGGGACCGGGTCGCGGTGATGCTGCCCAATTGTCCGCAGGCAGTGATCGCCTACTACGGAACGCTGCTGATGGGCGGCATCGTCGTCATGACCAATCCGATGTATATGCCGCGGGAGCTGGAGTACCAGATGAAGGACTCCGGCGCCCATGTGATCGTTACGCTCGATCTGCTGTACGAGCGCGTCGCGAAGGTGGTCCCGCTGACCGGGATCAAGCATGTGATCGTCACTTCCATCAAAGACTATCTTCCTTTTCCCAAGAACGTGCTTTATCCGTTAAAGGCCAAAAAAGACAATCTGAAACGCGACGTTGTCTACGGGAACGGCGTCGCAGCGTTTATGGAGCTGCTGGAGCAGGCGACGGCCGCGCCGCACGAGGCGAAGGTCGATGCCGACCGCGATCTGGCGCTGCTTCAATATACCGGCGGCACGACCGGCATTCCGAAGGGCGTCATGCTGACGCATACGAATCTGATCGCCAATACGATTCAAAGCAGGCTTTGGTCGTACCGCTCGCAAATTGCGAAGGAAACGTATTTGGCGGTCCTGCCTTTCTTTCACGTATTTGGGATGACGGTGCTGCTGAATCAAGCCGTGTATACGGCGGGCACCTTGATTTTGATTCCCCGGTACGAGGTAAATCAAGTGCTGCAAACGATCGATAAGCTGAAGCCGACCGTTTTTCCCGGTGCGCCGACGATGTATATATCGCTCATTCACCATCAGAACATCAAGCGCTTCGACTTGTCGTCCATCCGGTTCTGTATCAGCGGTTCGGCTTCCCTGCCGTTGGAAGTGCAGGAATCGTTCGAATCGATTACGGGCGGCAAGCTGATCGAAGGGTACGGCTTGACCGAAGCGTCCCCCGTGACGCATGCCAACAACATTTGGGAGAGGCGCAAGCTCGGCTCCATTGGGATTCCGTTCCCCGATACGGATGCCCGGATCGTGAACCCGGAGACGGGCGAGGAAATGCCCGTCGGCGAAATCGGAGAGCTGACGGTCCGCGGCCCGCAAGTCATGAAGGGCTATTGGAACAAGCCGGAGGAAACCGCGAAAGTATTGAAGGACGGCTGGCTGTATACGGGAGATTTGGCCCGGATGGACGAGGAAGGGTATTTTTACATTTTGGACCGGCGTAAGGACATGATAATTGCGAGCGGTTACAACATTTATCCGCGCGAGGTCGAAGAAGTATTGTACGAGCATCCCGATGTCGAGGAGGCGGTCGTCGCAGGAATCATCGACACTTACCGCGGAGAAACGGTTAAAGCGTATATCGTGCTCAAGCCGGGGGCGAAGGGCGACGCCGATGCGTTCAAGGCTTGGTGCAAGGAGCGGCTTGCGGCTTACAAGGTGCCGAAGCAGTACGAGTTCCGGGACAGCTTGCCGAAAACGATCGTCGGGAAAGTGCTTCGCCACAAGCTGGCGGAGGAAGAAGCGGAGAAGCTCAAGAAGAACGGCTAGGACGCTTTCATTCTATTTCCGGGAGGGCCTGGTATGGACAATCAAGCATCGGCATTTATCAAGCGCCTGGAACAAGCGGCACGCGGATCGTTCTGGGAACATATCGGAGCCCGGATTGATACGTTCGCCCCGGATCGGGCGGCCGTATCGCTGAGCATCCAGCCGCATCATCATAATCTGATCGGCATCGTGCACGGCGGCGTCCACGCGACGCTGCTCGACTCCGCCATGGGCTTGGTCGCCATGGCCGCCAAGCCGAACGAGAGCGTCGTCACGACGAACCTGAATCTGCATTATATGGCCCCAATCGCCAAGGGGGAGATGAAAGTCACAGCGGAGATCGTACACAGCTCGGGGCGGATGATAACTACGCAAGGGCACGTGTATAACGAAGAAGGGCAGCTGTGCGCGTTCGGCACCGGGACGTTCCGCATCGTCGAATGGCGGGGGACCCAATAAGCCGGATGAAGGGCATTATCATTTGGGAGAAAGGAGGGAAGGGCGTTATATGACGGTCAAGGAAAGCTTGCGGGAGTTGGTGGAGCGGATGCAGGCGAATCCGGAGCCGATCCGGCCGCTTCATTACGTGTATCAATTCGAACTGGACGATCACGAGCCGTTTCAGGTCCGGTTCGATTCCGGCACTGTCGAAGTGCTGGAAGGAACGCAGCATCCGGCCGACTGCACGCTCAAGCTGTCGTCGTCCAATTTCGTTAAGCTGCTTCGCAACGATTTAAACACGACGATGGCGTTTATGCTCGGCTCGCTCAAAGTGGACGGGCGTGTAGGCTTGGCTTTGAAGCTTCAGGAAATTTTGAAGGCGTATTGAATCGGCGGCCGCCCCCGGCATTTCACCGGGGGCGGCTTTCGTTCATTTGTCCGGTTAGGGTCAGACCATCATTCTTTTCAAGCGGTGCAAATAGCGGGAGCGGACAAGGAAAAAATACAAGGTCTGGGCAGCCAGAAACGCTGCCGAGACAATGAAAACGGGCTTGTATACGGAATAAACGTACATCGTTCCGAGAACGGGCCGCATCACGATCAGCGTTTGCACGGTGGAGATCACGATCGGAACAAAGAACAGCAGGCCGATCTGCAGCGTGGCCGACGTTCGCATCTCCGATGCGCTCAGACCGATCTTGGAAAGCGCATGATACATTCTGCTGTCCGCAGCAAGCTCGGTATACAGCTTAAAATACAGAAAGCTGGCGGACGACACGGAAAACAGGAAAGCGATAAAAATCCCGATGAAGCTGAATAAAGCCGTTGCCTGCTTTAAACTTAAATAGCTCCCGATCCGGATGGAAAAAGAGTTAGAGGTTCCGTACTGCTCACGATTTTCCTGCAGCCGTTTCTTCAGCTCGGCGCCGATGACGGCCTCGGGACTGTCCGTCCCGGACGGAGGCCTACTATTCCACTCCGGCACATGATATACAAAAAGGACGCTGCTCTTGGCATCCCCCTGTATCGTGCGATACGAATTGTCATTCACGACCAGAATGCTTGCCCAGCTCATGAACGGTAAAGCTTCGCGTTTGAATACTTCCGTAACGGACATCGTGTGGCCGGAATCGAGCGTGATTTTGTCCCCCGGGGCCATATGGCCGTGTGACGGTTGAGCCGGGCTGCTTATCAGGATCGCTTCTCCGCTGTCCGGCGCCGCTTCCGGGAGATTCATCGCAGCCGCGAACTGGTTAAAGCGGCTTGCGGCGATGACTTCGACGGAAGGAACCGCATTGTGAACCGTTCGCCGGTAAAGGTTCTCCACCTTCACGGACCGGTAAGACACTCCCTCCCTGTCCAGTAATTCGTTAATGGCAGCCAATTCTTGTTCCGTATGCTGCTCGTCGAAGCTGTAGTATTCGATGGCAAAAGGATTGTTTTCGTATTCCTTCCGATTCGTTTCGTCCACGGCCAGCACAAAGCTTGCGCTCATACTGGCGATGGAGGTCACCACCGTGACAAGAAACAAAATCCGCGCGTTATCTTTCATCTTATACGCCAATTCCGATACCCAGAGCAGGTGTGTCCCTCGCCATAAAGCCTTGCGGCTTCGCTTCAACAGACGGATGACAAGCACCGAGAGCTGGGAATAAAAAAAGTAGGTGCCCGCGATCCCTGTCGCCGCTGCAAGGAGGACGAGGTTGGGGGACAGCTTTCCCGCATAAAGCGCCAGAAAGCCGACAGCGATTAGCGCCGCCCCGGTTACCGCGAAGAAGAGCGAAATCCTCGGCTCTTTTTTCGGTTTATGGCTGCCTTGCAGCAGCTCCGCGACGTTGCTTTTGCGAAGGAAGAACAAGGTAAACACCGAGATGCCCGCGAACAGCAGCGAAAAGGAAACGGCGGTAAGCCATATCGCCGCTGCCGGCCAATAAAAAGGAAGCTCCCGGATCTCCATCATTCGGGTGCCGCACAGCAGGAACAGCTTGGACAGAAGCAGTCCCCCTGAGATTCCGGTAACGATGGAGCCGGCGCCGATCAGCATGTTTTCCATAAAGACGAGCCGGTTGATTTGGCTTGATCTTGCGCCCAAGACAAGCAAGAGTCCGAATTCCCGCTGGCGGGATTTCAAAAACATGCCGATCGAATACAGCACGAAGAAGATGGCGAATACGAAGATGACACCTTCCGAAATCTGCAAAACTGCGCGCTTGAGCGGTCCCATCGGGATCTGCCCGATTTCGGGATGATACACGAAGACGGCAAACGTGAAAAAGATCATCACCATAAAGGCGCTGCTTAGAAAATAGGCGAAGTAAGCCCGTGCGTTTCGCTTGACATTATTAAACGCGAATTGAGGAAAGCTCATGCGTATGACCTCCCCAGAAGGACAGCGTGTCGATGATTTTTTGGAAAAACGTTTGCCGGCTGTCGCCCCGGTGGATTTCAGCCGCCAGCCGTCCGTCCTTAATAAATACGATCCGGCTGCAGTAGCTGGCGGCAAGCGGGTCGTGCGTCACGAGCATGATGGTGGTCCGCTCCAGCCGATTGATGCTTTCCAACGATTCCATGACCACGCGGGAAGCGTTGGAGTCGAGCGACCCTGTAGGCTCGTCGGCGAGCAGCAGCGCCGGAGACGTGACGATCGCTCGGGCAATGGCCGTTCGCTGGCGCTGACCGCCCGAAATTTCGTAGGAGCGTTTATTCAAAATATCGCTGATGTTCAGCCGGTCGGCCACCTGCTTCAGCCTGGCTTCCATCTCGGCGAGCGGCTTGTTGTCAAGCGTCAGGGGCAGCACGATATTTTCCGCAATCGTCAGCGTGTCGAGCAGGTTGAAATCCTGAAAGACGAATCCGAGCTGTCTTCGCCGGAATACCGCCAACTCGTCTTTCTTCATTTGATAAGGGTCGGCGCCGTTAATCAGAACTGTCCCCGAGCTTGGCGTGTCTATGGTCGACACCATGTGGAGCAGCGTCGTTTTCCCGCTGCCGGACGGCCCCATAATGCCGACGAACTCTCCTTTTTCAATAGTCAGGTGAACATCGGTGAGGGCATGCGTAGCGATATTGCCCGGGTATACTTTGTTCAGTCCGTTCACGTAAACCATGCTCATTCATACCATCCCCCGATCTTAATCGGCTTTAAACGATTTTCCTCTGCCATCGCAGAAGGCTGACTGCCGCAAAAGCAACCATCGACCCGAGCAAATAAAACCAAAATTTCGGCGAACCGTCCGGACTGAGCGCCCTAACGATGGGGTAAAACGGATCGAAATAAATCGAGAGCTCATTGACCGCATAGATCATGGCTATCGAACCGACGAAGAGAACGAGAAAGGCGACCAGCGGCCGGGGAACGAACTGGCATACCATACTGCTCATCAGAAGTTTCGCCAGACACACGAGCGCAAACAGCAAATAAAACGTTATCGTATACCACATAGCCTCCGCGGAGCTTACGGGCTCAGTCGCCCCGTATTTTACGAGAGTCTTGCTATGCGGAAAGAACAGCCTGGCGCTAACGGTCGAGAGGAAGCCGGTGACTCCGACAAAGATCAGAACCGTCGCCGCCAGCGCCAGCAGCTTCGCAAGCCAGAGCTGAAAACGGCTGTAGGCCCGCAGCATGTAGAGCCGGTAGGCTCCCGAAAAGATCTCACCGCCCAAATGGTCCACGAACAGGATCGGGAATATCGCCAGAACGAGCAGCAGCGAGATTCCTTCCATCGCGAACCATGGCGTATTTAAGTCATGCAGCAGTTCGCGGCCCCCGAATCGGTAATCGCCCCATCCGCTGCTGTGCAGCATACTCGTATTGAAGATCCATAGCAGGAAATAAATACTGCCCAGAACGAGCATCATTTTTCGTTTCCAGATTCGTTCCATTTCGCTTAGCCATAGTCCGAACATGGGATATCCTCCTTAGTTTAATGCATATAATCCTCCGCGACAAAGCGGCGATAAGCGATGGCGCTGCATACAACCACATGCAATAGCAATATCGTGGGAATGGCCCAATTCACGGACGCGTTCCCGGATAACGCTTCGTTTAATCCGGTGTGCTGCATGAATGGAATCCATCCATAAGCGAGCAGATCGCGCACATAGGGCCAGGCCGAGAACAAAGAAGCGGCCTTCAAATACAGGCCGTCAAACAAGAGTGACACCAAAATATACGTCATGCATACGCCCAGGGCAAGCGTCACATTCTTGCTGTACATCGCGATAAAAGAGAAGAGGCAGCTAATTCCGGCCAGCGTGGCGTAAGCGAGCAGATAGTATACGAACGCATACCCCATCAAGGGCCAGAACCGGCCGGCTTCCTCTTGCGGAAAGCGAAGCATGCCGACCACCGCCAAGGATATTCCCAAGACGAGCAGGAGAAGCAAGATGGAGGCTTGGATGACGAACAGCTTGCTAAAAAAGATTTGCCCTCTGGAAAACCGGCGTAAAAACAGAAGGCGCAGCTGTCCGCTTCGAAACGGTTCCGTATAGACGGCAGCCGCAAGCGCGGCGACGGCAATATTGCACGGCAAAAACAACATTTCACGAAGCCCTTGAAAAAGAAACAAGACGGATGATATGTTGCTGCCTAACGAGCTTACCCATAAAAAATAGCTCCCTTGCATATAGGCAAGGAAGGGGGAGGCGAGAACGACCAACCAGAGCCACCTTTGGCTCCACAATCTGGTAAACTCGCTGTAGATCAATGGCCTCATGAATACATCAGCTCCATAAAGGCGTCCTCCAGCCGCTGCCCGTTCGCGACCAATTGCCCGGTCGGTCCCTTCCAAAGGATGGAGCCCTCCCGAATGATAATCAGCTCGTCGCACATTTGCTGCAGCTCGTCAAGCAAATGGCTCGATATGAAAAACGCGTAATTGGCCGTATCGCGCAAGCGGAGAATAAGGTCGCGCAGCTCCCGCATGCCCATAGGGTCAAGGCCGTTCGAAGGCTCGTCCAGCAGTAACAGCTCCGGGCTTCCGAGCAAGGATTGGGCGATCCCGAGACGCTGTTTCATCCCGAGCGAGTAGGCTTTTACCCGGTCGTCCCCCCGGCCGGAAAGCCCTACCGTGTGCAGCAGCCGCTCGATATGCGGTTCTCTCTCCGCAGTCGGTATGGAAGGATGCAGCCGCGATAAATTGCGCAGCACCTGCCTGCCCGTCATATATTCGAAAAAGACCGGGGATTCGATAATCGCGCCGACTTTGGACAAGGCTTGCACGCGCTGCGTCAGCACATCGAACGAGTCGATGCGGATGCGACCGCTTGTCGGCCGGATGAGACCTGTCATCATGCGCATCATCGTCGTTTTACCCGCTCCGTTCGGCCTGATGTCCGAGCCTTCGGCACACCTCCCGGACAAGGTACAAACCCATTCCCGTAGACTCGTGATGCCGCCGTCCGCGTTCGCCCGTAAAATACGGATTGAATACGCGGTTCAGATCTTCCTTGACAATTCCGATGCCTTCATCGCGAATTTCCAGGATCACCGCCGCTTCACGCTCATAAGCGCGCACGAAGACACTTTTGCCGACGCCTTCCGTATAATTGGCCGCATTGATCAGAAGCTGCCCTACCATGAACTGCAGCCAATTGGGATCGCTGTAAACCGCAAGGCTTTCATCCAATCGGATGCTCGGCATAATTCCCTTGCGTATGAACAGCCGGCGATTCTCCGCCAAGGCCTGGTTGACGGCTTGCCGCAGCGGCGTTCGTTCGACCATAAAATCCTGCTCGAAACGTTCAAGCCTGGACGTGTAGATGACCATCTCCAGCCCTTTTCTAAGCCGTTCCAGTTCTTCCATGATGCTGTCTGCGGCCGCGCCTTCGAGCTCCTGCGCCGTAAGCTGGATGACGGATAAAGGCGTCTTCATCTGATGCACCCAGCGGTGGATAAAGACGACATGCTGCTCCATGCCGCTGCGGTGGTGGTGAAGCTGCTCCCGGTAATACCGGTCGTAGCGGTCCAGAAGCTCGCCGACAGCTTCGGGGAGCGCCGCTTCTCCCATCGGCACGAGTCCGTCGTTTCCCCTTGCGGGCGGGTGGCTGAGCTGCCGGTACATTTCTCTGTGGCTGACATAGCGGCAGCCCAAATAGACCGCCAGCACCGAGGCGCTGAGCAGCATCCCGTAAAGCACGATCGCCAAGGGTCGCCCTTCGCCCGTAAGCCAATACAGCAAGGGCACCAGCAGCATCTGAGCAAAATAGAACAGCAGCAGCGGAACGTGCTCCTTCCAAAACAGTCTCATCCCGCGCCTCCAATCGCGGAGCCCAGACGGTATCCCGCCCCTCTGACCGTTTCCACCGCTTGATCAACGCCCAGCTCCTTCAGCTTTTTACGCACCCGCGTGATGTAGACGTTCAACGTATTGTCATCGATAAAATGGTGCTCCTCCCACATCAGATCGAGCAGCCGGTCCCTGCTGACGACGCGTCCCGCTTTGTTCATGAGCGCTTCCAGCAAAACCGCTTCTTTCTGCGTCAGCTCGGCTGCGGCCTCTCCGCGCATTACGACGAATCGCTCCGGGTACAACACGAGCCCTTCTGCCTCGATCTTCCTTTCCCCTTGACCCGCGGAATAAGAACCGTAAGCTCTTCTTAAATGGCTGCGGATTTTGGCCATCACTACTTCATAATGAAAGGGCTTCGTAATATAGTCGTCCGCCCCGTTGTCCAGCGCCATGACCTGATCCATTTGGCTTTCCCGGGCGGAGATGAACAGAATAGGGCAGAGCGAGTGCGCGCGAATAAGCCGGCACCAATAGTAGCCGTCATATTTGGGAAGGTTGACATCGAGCAGCACCAGATGGGCGCCGGATGAGCGGAAGCTTGCCAGAACGTCGTCGAAGTTGTCGGTTTCTTTGGCTTCAAAGCCGTATTTGGTGATATGCGAACGGAGCATCCCGGACAGCTTGGCGTCATCTTCGACAATTAAGATCGTGTACGTATTCATCGCCTCTTTTTTCGTTCCTTTTTCTCCATAAATTGGGTAAGACCAACCTATCATGTCCCACGGGGACAAGTCAACGAACAACCTAAAACACAGGGCGCAAAAAAAAAATTTCCCTCCCTCAAAAGCCAAATGCGTCTGCCGATGGTCTAATAGTATGAGAAGGCAAGGAGCCGGGGGTGACTGCATGGATATAGAAAAGCTGGTCAAGAAGGCGCAAAAGGGCAGCGACAAGGCGTATTTGCAATTGTTCCAGCACTTCGAAGAGACGATTTACCGGACGGCGTACGTTCACGTCGGCAATAAGGAGGACGCGCTGGACGTTGTGCAAGAAACCGCCTATCTTTCTTTCAAATCGATTCAAAGCTTGAGAGAGCCGCAATATTTTAAAACCTGGCTGATCAAAATTGCGATAAATTGTTCCATGAACGTGCTGCGGCAGCGGAACAAGATCATTCCGTTCGAAACGGAGGATGCGGAGCAATTTAGCGGGGCTCGGGACGATGGCAGCGACGAGGAGATTGCCCTTTCGGTGACGCTGAACGATTTGATCGAGAAGCTCGATACGAACGAAAAAAGCGTCATTATGCTGAAATATTACCAGGATTATACGATTCAATCGATTGCCGAGCTGCTGAATCTGCCGCTGGGCTCGACCAAGACGATCCTGTACCGAGGCTTGAACAAGCTCCGGCAACGTTTAACGAGAGGTGAGATTTCATGAGCAACAAAGTGACCGAAGAAATCGAATCCATCGAAATTCCGCGGGAGCTGCGCGAGCGGAGCAGGCTGGGGATCGAGCAGGCCCGGCGGGAGCTTGGAGGTCGCACTTGGCGAAGCAAGCTGGCCAAGACGGCGGCCATCGCTGCGGCAAGCGCCGGTTTGATCGTCGCTCTGGGGGCGGCCACGTCTCCGACCTTCGCCTCATATGTCAAATCGTTATTTACTTTCTACAACGTGGACGAAGGCTTGAAGAAAGCGGCGGACGAAGGCTTCGCCGAGCAGGTAAACCGCGAGGTGACGGATCAGGGCATTACGCTCAAGGTCAAGGAAGTGGTGAACGACGTCTTCCGCCTGTCGATTGTGTACGGACTGGAAAAGGACGGGCAGCCGCTGGATGCAGACCTGTTGTTCGAAAACTTTACGCCGACCGATCCCGGGCAAGACCCGCACGTGAACGAATATACGTTTGCGGATGAGAACGGGAAAGAGTTAAATCTTAGCCGGCACTGGAAAAAAGTCGGGAACGACCTGATGCTTTACATTTCGCTTGATGAAGTCGGGCCCGGGAAAGAAGTGAAGTCCCTGGCCGATATTCCGAACAAGCTCTTCGTCGATTTAAATGTAACGCTAATCGGAAAGACGTCGGGGAAGTGGCATCTGAACGTGCCGGTCGATCTGGCCAAGGCGAAGGCGGCGTCCGCGATCATCCCGCTGAACAAACGATATGAGTCGCCGTTCGGATTCAGCCTCGACTTCCTTCAGCTCCGTCACGGACCGAGCAAGTCGGAGATGCTTATTCAGGTCAATGAATTGCAGGAGTGGAAACGATCGTATAAAGCCGATCCTGCCTTCCGCTACCAGATTAAGGACGGGCAAGGACGAGTGATTGCAGCGGAGGATTTTTTACCGTTGTATGACCTGGCCATCGAAAGCAAAAACGCCCTTCGTCAATTTGCAAACGGGCAGGGCAGCGGTGGGAAAATGCGCTTTTGGCATCCTTTCTTGCCTTTCAGCGATGCCAAAGACTTGAAGCTTGAATTAACGACGGTGTACACGGAGGAGCGGACGGCTAAGGATTTCTCCGTCTTGTTGGACCCGAAAGAAGTCATGAAGCAGCCGCTGACGAAGGAGACCGAGGGCAAAAAGCTGGTCTTTACGGCGCATATGAAAACAGAGGAGGCCAAGGAGCGCTTGTCCGACGGCCGCGAAGTGTTCCAGGGGAAAGGGTGGGTCATTGAAGCCGACCAGCAGCTTGGCGCGGATACGCTTGATTTGAAGTGGGCGTTGAAAGACGGCCAAGGCCGGGAAATGACTCCCGGGCAACAGGTGGCTCTGCTATCGCAGGACGAGAAGGGCAATTACCGCAACCGAACGCTGTTTTTCTTCCAGGACGACGCTGCCGTTCCCGATCGTGTGACGATGACCTACAACCGGTATACGAAGGCCAATCCGGTAAGCTGGAGCATTCCTCTCGAACCGTCGTCCGATCCGGCGCTGCAGGAAGTCCCCGCGGCATTCGATATGACCGTAGAGGACTTGAACAAGCCCGAGATCGTAGCCAAGGCAGAGAAAGCCATGCGCGAGCTGGTTCCCGGCGAGCTTATCGAAATGTACGGGGTGACCGAGCTGAGCGACCGGTGGTTCCTCCATTTGAAGGGGGAGGATGCCGGCATGGTCATCGTAGATAAAGCAACAGGCGAGCCGTTTCTTCTTCGCCGCAATTATGCGTACGACAAGCTGAATGATGCGCTGCGGCATAAGGCGGAGCAGGCGATGCGGGAGCTGGACCCTGGACAGAACGAGTGGTTCGAGCAAGGGCAACGGCTCAAGACGAAGGAGCAGAACGAATGGATCATTCGCGGCGAGCGTGCGCAAGTGGTTATCGATGCAGTCACGGGAGCCGTGACGAAAGCTTTCTTAACAAATTCCCCCAAGGAGGTGAACGCGCAAATTAAAGCTGCCGCCGAGCAAGCGTATGCAGCGCTATCGAACGGCAAGGGACTGCGTGTAGCAAGTGCGGTGCGGGTGAAGACGCCGCTCAAAGACGTATGGGAGCTCGCTGGTCCGGGAAGACGTTTCATTGCGGATATCGGAGCGGTTACCCATCAAGTGACGTCGGCCAGCCTAACCTATAAGGACGATGTATACGGCAACGAGGCGAAAGCCCGGACGCTCTTCGCAACCCCGTATTATACGGCGGAGAAGGCTCTGGAAGCTGTTGGTCCGGAGGTGAAGAAGCTGTTCGGAATCGATCTGAAGGGCTATCGGGCGAAAGTTCAATGGAACGAGTACACGTTTACGAAGCAAGGGGCGGCGACCGTCAAAGCGAAGGTCAATGCCAAAGGCGAGTTTTGGGAATACCGAATGGAATCCGAGCAAGGCAAGAGCGAATAAAGAGGAGGATTTTTCTATGAAAACGACAAAAAAATTACTCGCACCGATGCTTGCTTTAAGCATCCTTTCCGCCACACCGGCAATCGCCGCAAATGTGGAGAAATCTTTCCGCGACCCCAGACTTATCCAGATCGCAAAAGTGGACCAGCGCTATGTGACGACAGCCCAAAAAGCCGTCGAGCAATACGGGAACGGCAAATCGTTCCAACTGGAAGAGGCGTTAAAGGACGAATATTTTGCAGATGATACGACGAAAAGAGTACGCTGGATCATTCAGTCGAAAACCCGCGATGCGATTGTCACGGTCGACGCCGACTCGAACAAAGTACTGACAGTCAGCTTGAAATTCGAGCTTGCCGAAATGACGGGGGAATACGCCAAATATTTGCCGACAGCGGAAACGGCCGTTCGGCAATTGTACGGGAACGCGGATGTGAACTTCGAGAAGGCTTCCTTTTTGAGGGATGAGACGCTGGGTACGAGCGACTTCCATTTTTCCACGAACGACCGCCAATTTGTAAGGGTAGATGCCGGGAAGAATGAAGCGACAGCCGTCTTCCTCCAATATAAGCTGGCGGATGTCGATCCGCAGGCCGTTTCGATGGCCGAGCAGGCGCTGCGGCTGTTGTCGAAGGGGGAGGATCAGCCTTTCACCGATGCCGAGTTCCAGCGTTACGATGAAAGAGAAGTGTGGGAATTGAAGCGGCTTGTAACCGGAAATGACAAAGCGTTAGGCATTGATGAAAGCGGCAAGCAGCTGGTAGCGTCGGCAACGATCGGCGCCAAGACGGGAAAAGTGTACCGGGTGGAATTTAGGAAGGCACTGGGCGACAAAACGAAACATTCCTTGACCAAGGAACAAGCTGCGGCTATCGTACAGGGCGCCGTACAACAAATTTACGGAACCGATCTGACAGGCTACACGCTAACCGTAGATAACGATTGGGGAGACTATAAGTTCAGCAGCGAGGGCAAGGATACCATCGTAGCCAACTTTACGAGTGGCGGCCAGTTGTACCGATTGTCCTTGAATACGGAGTTTGGAAAGCAGAATTAGGCTTGTTGAATGGTATAAAAGGAAAGGCTCCGGTCCCGGGCAATCATGGCTTGGGACGGGCCTTTTTGATTTATTAGTTTTCCCATATAGGCAAAACGGTCGAATATTTAATTTCCCTTAACGCCAGGCTCGTTTGAATTCGCGCGATGCCGAGCTTATTCAGCTTTCGGATAAAGCTTTCCAATTCCTTGCGGTCCTTGTGCGTTACCTTTAAAAGATAGTCATACTCTCCCGTTAAACAATGACACTCCAATACTTCAGGCATGGAGCTTAATGCCTCCTCCAGAACTTCCAGCTGTTCGGCTTGATGGATATTCGTGCTCATAAAAATAAAGCATAATAAATCAAAGCCGAGCTTCTCCTGATTTAAGATTGCGACCTGACGCTTGATAAACCCTTCGCTTTCCAGCCGTTTTACCCTTGCATGCGTAGCCGGGGGAGACAAGTTCACCCGCCTTGCCAGCTCGGCATTGCTTAGCTGCGCTTCTTTTTGCATCATATCCAAAATTTGAAGATCTACATCATCCAAGCTTTTGCTTGCGAAATAATCCATGCCTTCTTCTCCCCCTTTACAATATTCGGAAAACAGGGCGAATTTCATTCGAAAAACGAATATAATTCGATAAAACATCCCATTTGATTTATAATATTTTGAATTATCTATATCTTACAAAATGATGTGCAGTTCAATCAATAAAAATGGTATGATCGTTAATGAATTCGATGTAAATGTCATTGTGCACAATGGCTTCTATTTTTTCGCTGTCACGGTGAAAAATTTAAAGGAGCTAATGACATGCCGAATAGGTACGTTTTGCTGCTGCTTGTAACAAGCTTGCTGTGGGGAGGGAATTTTGTCGTCGGAAAATCGCTTGTGGGCCATGCGTCTCCGATGACTTTAACGAGCATCCGATGGATGATTGCCGTGTTGTGTCTGTTCCCCATCGTTTGCTGGAACGAAAAAACGATATTCCCCTCGCGGGCTGCCCTTCTTCCGTTGTTTTTTATGGGTGTTACGGGAGTCGTGCTGTTTAATCTTTTTCAATTTATGGCGTTGGAACGGACAACCGCGACGAATGCCGGATTAATTTCCGCATTAAATACGATTTCGATTTCCGTTTTTTCCTTTTTATTTCTAAAAGAAAGAATCAATAGGCTGCAAATATTTTCCATGACATTATCGCTTGTTGGCGTGATTCTCGTTCTTTCCAAAGGAAATGCCGATCTGCTGCTGTCGTTTCATTTGAATACGGGCGATTTATGGATGATGGGTTCCGTAGGCGTGTGGGGAATCTATTCCGTTTGCAGCAGATGGGCCATGACGAAGACATCGCCCATGAAGTCTACGTTGTACTCCGGGATATTTGGGCTTATCGTTCTTCTTCCGTTTAACTTCTCCGACTTCACCGTATCCGACATAACCCTTTCGTTTATTCAATCGATTTTATATACGGGCGTCATCTCTACCGTAGTCTGTATCGTGTTATGGAATATCGGAGTCCAAAAACTAGGCACGACGACAGCGGGAATGTTTTTGAATTTTAATCCGGTGTTCACGACGATTTTAGCGTTCTTATTTTTGGGTGAACAACTGACGTGGGTTCAAGGGATCGGAGGCTGCATGGTAATTCTGGGATGTTATTTATTTTCAATCTTCAAAGGTAAAACGGTCCCGGAACGCCATCAGCGGCACGGTCTTGCTCAATGGCGAAGTAAGATTTAAGATGTTGAGGAGCTGTGCAAACTATATATAGAGGTGCTTACCTATGAAAACCATCGGTCTTATTGGAGGCATGAGCTGGGAGTCGTCCTTGCTCTATTACCAAATCATCAATCAGCGCGTGAAAGAAAAGCTGGGCGGGCATCATTCCGCCAAGAGTCTCATGTACTCGGTAAATTTCCAAGAAATTAAGACGCTTCAGTATCAAGGGAAATGGGATGAAGCTACCGGCATCATGATCGATTCGGCGCGCAAACTGGAAGCTGCCGGTGCGGACGTCATCGTCATTTGCACGAATACGATGCACAAGATGGCCCAAGAAGTGGCGGAATCGGTTACGATCCCACTGCTTCATATCGCGGATGCAACGGCACAGGAAATCGTTAAGGATGGCATGAAGAAAGTTGCTTTGCTGGGGACTTCGTTTACGATGGAACAAGATTTTTACAAAGGCAGGCTCATGGAAAAGTTCGGGCTTGAAGTTATCGTGCCCGATGAAACGGATAGGAAGACTGTACATGACATCATCTATCAAGAGCTTTGTCTTGGAATCGTGAACGAAGCATCCAAGAAATCTTATTTAAGGATCATCGATAGTCTCAGCCAACAAGGAGCGGAAGCCATCATTCTGGGATGTACGGAAATCTCGCTGCTTATATCGCAGGAGGATTGCCGTATTCCACTGTACGATACGACCCGAATCCATGCGGAAGGTGCGGTCGACTTTGCTTTAAGCGAGGACTTAGCCGTAACGCCGTAACCAATCGGTCCGGTTCCCTCATCGGGGATCCGGATCGATTTTTTTAACTCCAAAAAAATTTCGCCGTTTGGAAGCCAAATGCATCCTTTGATTGTCTAATATTATGAGAAGGCAATGAAGAGGAGGCACATCATGGATCGTACGGCTGAATTAAGCTTGATGAAAAAGGTTAGAGCAGGGGATACGAAGGCGTTCCGGGAGCTGGTTCGTCCGTACGAGCAACGGGCCTTCAGCACGGCGCTGGCGATTCTGGGCTCGCAGCCGTTGGCCGAGGAAGCGGTGCAGCGCGTATTCGTCGAGACATACCGCAAGCTTAAGCGGAAGGACCTTCACCCGTTCCGCGCTTGGCTGGACGACAGGCTCGCCTGCTCCGTTCTGGACGCCGCCGGGAAGCGGCTGAATCAGGGGACGCCGACCGGCGCCGACAGCCCTCTTCCGGGGAACGACGGCCTGCTAAGGTCGGTCATGACGCTGGAGCTGCCTTACCGCATCGTCATGGCGCTTACGTATTGCCAGCAGCTCACGATTCCCCAGATTGCCTCGATCTTGAACGTCGACGAGAGCGAAGTGAGGAGCCGGCTTTACCGCGCCCGGTTGAAGCTGCTTCAAGGACCGTGTCCGCTCCCGGCATGATCGGAATTATACAAAGTACAATGAGAGGCCCCATCCTTAGGCATTATCGCTTAAGAGGGGCCTTTTGGCATCTTCCATGATTTACAAACAAATATTGACAAATGAAAAATCCATGCTATGATTCAATTATTAACACCAATGGACTAATTATATAAGTTATATTAATTTTAACCGCTTTCAGTTTGACGGTCCTCATTTTTATGTCTTGTGATGACTCGGGAGCAGAGCTTGCCAAGTCCCTAATTAACATGGGTGGAATAAAGAGGTTTCGGCATATGAAAAAAATTGTGAAGCACGATCAAGACGTCATCCGGCAGCATAACAAGCAGATGATTCTTGACATTATTAAGGAAAAGCGGCCCATCTCGCGGGCGGAAATCACGAAGATCACCAAGCTCAGTCCGACCTCCGTAGGGCGTATTGTCGGCGAGCTGTGCGAGCAGGGGCTCGTCCGGGAAACGGAGCTTTCGTCCGGCGGCGTCGGGCGCAAGGCGATTATGCTCGATATCGATCCGCAGGCCGTCTTTTCCATCGGCGTCGATATCGGCAAGAAGGTCGTACGCTTCGGCGTGATGGAGTTTAGCGGAAAGCTGCTGTACGAGCTTCCGGTGGGACATACCGCCGTCGAAACGGAAGCCGGGCGTACGATCGATCTCATTGCCGACACGATCAACCGGCTGGTGAGGGAGCAAGGGCTGGAAGGCTCGAAATTGATCGGCATTGGCATCGGCGTGCCCGGCGTTATCGATCACGAGCGGGGTGTCGTCCAATATTCGTCGACGCTGGGCTGGAGGAACGTGCCGCTTGCCCTTCATATAAAGGAGCGGACGGGGATCGATACAGTGATCGATAACGACCTGAAGGTCAAAATATTGGCCGAATATTTGTCCGGCTCCGCCCGGGGCTCGAAGAAAACGGCGCTGATCGAGCTTGGCACCGGGGTCGGTTCCTCGCTTATTATCGACGGGGAAATTTTTCGCGGCGGCTCCAACAGTGCCGGAGAGCTCGGACATACGACGCTCGATCCGAACGGCAATTTATGCGAATGCGGCAAGCGGGGCTGCCTGCAGACGTACATCGACGAATCGGCGATTTTGCACGAAGCGAACCGGATCGTCGAAATCGGCGATATCGGACAGCTGTTCGAAGCGGCCCGCGGCGACGAGAGCTGGGCGCAGGAGATTATTTCGCGGACCTCGCTGTATATCGGCATTGCGATCAACAATATCGTGTGCATGTATAACCCCGACGCTGTCATTTTGAGCGGCAACATGGTGGAAAATTACAGCGATATCGTCCCTTTGATCGAGGAGCAGTGCGCGCAGGTCGTATGGGAGCCGTTCCGCGGCGGATTCAAAATCCTCGCTTCCGATTTAAAGGAGCAATCCATTGTCATCGGCGCGGCCTCGCTCGTGCTGAACAATTATGTTAATCAAAGCTGAGTTTGGAAGAAGGAACGTCTTTTTTGCCTGCTCAAAAAGACAGGCTGCCGGCGGGCTTTGACGGAGGACCAGCTCTTGGACACTATTGTAAAAGAGATCAGGAGGGAAATAGAAAAAGGGAATACGCTTGAAATAAGCTACAGAATATACTGGCTAGATTTGTTGTATATTGGAAGATTATTGAGTCAAATTGATTACCCGGTTCACGTATATTCAAGGGGCCACAACGGATTCGTTTGGATAACCTCAAGAGAAAATCTTGAGGTTATCTTTTTTACATATTCGATTAAACTAGAGAAAATAAAGGGGATTAACCAAGTATGGATTTCATAAGAGAAGATAAGGATTTTAATCAGAACTATAACTTACATCATCGTGGAAAGAAAAGAAGTTTTGTACGATTATCACCACTAATGGTATGTAATGCTTTCTCTGACTCCTTTTTTCGACATAAACTATGAGAGGATAGTCCCATTTCCAAATAAACCCATATAAGGTATACTTAAACCAGTTGTTCCACTAGTAAACCATTATTCTTCTTCGCGTACCAAATCCGCGTTTTGTTGGCGGAACATCCATTCCAAAAATAGAAAAGAGGTTTGAAACAATGAAACTGTTCAAAGTCGTATCCGGAGTGGCGTTATCATCTGCAATGTTGTTGACTCTTTCTTCCGGCGCATTTGCTCAACCATCGAGTCAGGTGACGAAGGAAACGTCCGATGTTTCTGTAACATTGGACGGACAGACAACTCACTTTACCAGTTCAGAGATTAAAAGACTGGCGGAATTAAACAATGTCGATCCTAATGAATTAAGGAAAGCGATTGAAAGCGGACCGGATGAAGAAGGAAGATTTTCTCCATTTTCAAAGCTTGCTCCCCTCAAAAATAACGAAATTGCGAAAGAACAGTTAGATAAGTCCAATACGCAAAAGCTATCCTCTACGGGAGAACCTCTCATTAAGTCTAAAGCAGAAAAGTCTGCGATAAGCCCTCTGGGTACTGTTACCAAAAAAGACCAAGACTCCACGGCATATAATTGGACAGGGAAAAAAACAGCGAATGGTAATTGGCCGGTGTTAGGGATTTGTGCCGTCCATAGGAAAAAAGATATCGGCGGCAGCGGCAACAATCCCGTAATTCCCTTTGGTACAACTTTAAAGACAAACAAAGACATTTGGCTGCCTGACGGTGTCGGCTATAAAAGCTCATTTGAAGTAGATGATACAGGCTCCGGTTCGAAAAGGACAGATTATTGGATAGATATCTACTTTTCTAAGGATACCAAATCAGCAATTAATTATGGCGTCGTCAAACTTTCTTATACTTATTCGACGTAAAACTAACTTTACACCCTAGGAGAAGAAACTTGTTAAAGAAGAGGTATGTCGGCATAGGCTTTATTATATTGATTGCGAGTGCGGTCTTTCTGTTGTACGCACTCAAGATCGGCCCATTCGGCGGTTCTGCCCACAAATCAGTGGAACAGACTGCGTCAATAACCAGCGAGAAGACCGACAAAAAAAGCTTAACCGCGATGGAAGCGCTGCGCCTTGGATATGAGGAGGCAAAGAAGCATACTGAAGAAGAACCTTTGCTTATTAGCTTGACAAGCACAGATAATACTACTGTACCGCAGGGGAAAAACGATGGTGAGGACGGAAAAAGGAACGCGTGGAATCTTCAATTTGGCAGCAAGAAGGGTAATATTAGTATTACCATGTCGATCAATAATGGAGAAGCAAATGCTAATGAAGTGAGAAAGGACGACAACAATTTACTCCAGAAAGGGCAGTATGCTATTTCTGATATTAAAATTGATTCTCCCGAGGCCGTTAAAAAAGCTATTGAAGTACTGGGTATGCGGCCCGGAGATCCTGAAATAAAGGATGACTGGATCAAGGGGTATCATTTTGTTATCAGGGGATTTATTACTGACCCAAACTCCTCCGAAACGCGTTTGCTTCTAAGGGTGACGGGCATCTCACCGAATTCTCCCAACAGTGAGAATGACAGCTTGAGGATGAACGTATTCTTTGATGTCAAAACAGGCGAAATGTTGAACGCCTCCGAGATGACTGGTTACGACAAGGAGGGGCATACTAGCTGGAAGGATATTGAGCTTAAACATTGAGGACGCCGGGCAATAAGTGAACATTGGGAAATAACGAAGCAGCGCCTCCTAATTAGATGACGTTATGATAGACGAAAACTTACCGTGCTCGACTCTTCTGAGTAGGCGCACGGTAAGTTTGTCTTGCGAAAAAACGGTTATAGTTATAAAAGACGGGGCTGGTCTACGTGGGACGTGGGTCACCGATAGAACTTCCAAGCTTGGGTTTCCATTAGATATATTGACAAAGTTCGTACTTTACGTCCATGGCGTAAAAATATTCAATAGTAGCCGATGCCTCCCTTATCCCTTTTACCGTTGACGGCAATACCTCGGCTCCCGCTTTTCTTATTGGTTAACTATTGCACGCCAGCAGATTATTTCCGTATTCATGTATTATGGAATTTTTAATGCTTCCAGCTTTGCCCGCTCAAACGCTTTATGTAAAAACGCTTTAGCCGATAAATCCTCATAATCCCAATTCATGGCCTCTATTGCAATCGCGCCTGAATAATTCGTTTCCGCAATTTTTTTCATGGTTGCAGACCAATCAATCGTGCCGTCAAAGGGTAACCCGTGTTGGGCATAACTTCCGTTATTATCATGTAAATGTAGTGCCATCAGCCGGGAACCGTACATGGATAATAAATCATCGCCCGGATAGTAGTTGTAGTGATGTCCGGAGTCATAACAGAATCCGATACGCAGGGAATCGACTTGCTCAAGCACATGTGCCAAATTGGCGAGGTCCATAAATTTTCCAGTGAAACATTTACACCAAGCTGTTCAGCTCTTTCAGTGATTCTCTTGATTCTATCCAGTCCCAATGCGTTATATGGATTGTCTTCGTCGGGCAGGTGCACCACCATTGTTGGAATCTCAAAATCGGCGCAATCTGCAACACATTGCAAATAACAATCGGTTAAGGCTTCACCATCCAGATTGTCAAGCCAGAGGCTGTTTTGATTTTTGATAGGCGCGTGGATATTTTCTATAAAAAGACCGCTTCTCGCGCAATTTGTGGCCCGTTGCGGTAATCGTTCCGGTTAAAGTCTTCACTCCACCATAATAAAACGCCATCAAAACCGGCTTCTTTTATGAATTGATACGTTCTTTAATCGGCAATTCATAGCCAAACCAATCATAAATGGTAATCATAAGCCTCTTCCTTTCTTGCTTTTTCCGTCATAGCTTTTATATAATTCGTAGATTTCATCCCAAATAAATACACAAAAAACTCCAGATCCGGGAAAGTGGGTTTCAGAACTTTTAGTTTGTCGGGCTTCCCTGTTTACGATTTATTCTCATTGAAGTCCCCCTTTCCGCAAGGGCGAATATATGTTCTCATTTTTACTGTAGCCTATTTTAGGACGAATTTCAACGTTTGACCACATACTTCGACAACATATACTATATGTTGATGCTGGCGATTAAAACGATCTCTCGAAAACTCATAAAAATACGACGGCACACAATATTTGCTATGGTAGACGGCGCTCCATCACCATCCGTTATCACAAACTGCTCCGGAGTAGTGTGCTTTACTGATGCTACAGAGCGCGTCAAATATAAACAAATTGCCCAGCCTATAGTGAAGCGGGGCACAGCCATTTGCTTCCTCGATCATTTTCAGGAAGTTCGGGATATGAAATGCAGCCTTACCTACGCCCGGGCGGCCTGTTTTTTTGTTCTATTCCGGCGCTAGGATAAATTTTTTTGAATTCCATCCATTTCCATCTAAACTCCCGTCCGGTTTTCAACGATATATAGTAATAAATCGCGTTCGCGAACCGAGCCGGGGAACCGGGCCATTCACAGCGGGCGTAACATCTGAGCATTAAGGAGTGCATGTGATGAAAAATCGCAGTTTAGTCGTGAAAGCCGGGTGGGTCCTGGTCGTTTTGCTGATCGCCATGTCGGTTGCCTTTACCTCGCAGGCGTATCTTCGTGAAAGAGCCATGTATTTCGAATCGTTAACGTATATTGAAGAGGCGATGGACGCGCAGCTGGAGCTGCAGAGCGCAGACATCCAGGCGGCCGGGCAAAAGATGTCGCTGAGCTACGACCAATATATGGCCGACCCGGCGAACGTTCGCATTCAGCAGCAGTTGGAGAAAATGCTCACCAACAAAATGGTCACCAACAGCTACCTGATGACAACCGAGATGGTTAAAAAGGATAATAAGAGCTATGTGAAAATGATGCAGGCCAATCGGGCTTTGAACGAACACGGAGCGAAGGTGTTGGATGATTACGAGCTGTCTCCCCAGTTTCAGCGGGCGTTTGAGGAAGCGATGAAGAAGGGGATGGGCATGACGGACGTGTATACGGATGCCTCCGGCACGTGGATTTCCATTCTGAGCGCCATTCGGACGGATAAGGGCGAGACGGTTGCGGTGTTCGGCCTCGACTTCGACTATGGCCTGGTTCAGTCGGATTTGAACCACGCGCTGTTGACCAATATTTTGATCGGTCTTGCCATTGGCGGTCTGTTTATCGGGCTGATGATTTGGCTGCTGATTCGCACGGTCCGTCCGCTGAAGCGGATGGCGGAGGTGTCGGAGCTCGCCGCCGAAGGGGATTTGTCCGTCTCCGTGCCGGTGAACGGACGCGACGAGATCGGGCTTGTTTCCGAGCATTTCAACCATATGGTCGAAAATATCCGCAAGCTGGTAGCCAGCATCAAGACCCATTCCGACGAAGTGGCGGAATCGTCCGATCTGCTGACCGTCAGCGCGAAGCAAACGGCCGAAGCGACAGGCGAAGCGGCCCGGGCGGTCGAAGAGGTCGCTGCGGGCGCGGAGAATCAGCTGCAGAGCGCCGAGGAATGCAAGCGGGCGATGCTGGAGATGGCGACTGGCATCGAACGGATTGCCGAATCGGCGGGCGTTGTCGCGGACCTGTCCGCCGAGACGTCGCGGGACGCGGCGCAGGGCAACGAGGTCGTGCAGCAGATGATCGCGCAGATGAACCGCATCGAATCGGTCATGACCGAGACGGGCGGCGTCATCCACGAGCTGCGGAGCCGCTCGGAGGAAGTCGGCGAGATTATGGCGCTGATCGCGGATATCGCGAACCAGACGAATCTGCTGGCGCTGAATGCGTCCATCGAAGCGGCCCGGGCGGGAGAGCACGGCAAAGGATTTGCCGTGGTTGCTGTCGAGGTGAGGAAGCTGGCGGAAAAGTCGAAGGAGTCGTCCGAGCATATTTCCGCGCTGCTGCGGGAGATCGAAGCCAACACGAAGCGGGCGGTCGCCTCGATGGAAGCGGGCGTGAACGAAACGTCCAAGGGAACGGCGGCGGCGGGACAGGCCGGCGAAGTGTTCGGCCGCATCCTGCACGCCATTCAGCAGGTGGCCGGTCAAGTGCAGGAGGTATCGGCAGCTTCCGAGGAAATGTCGGCAGGCACCGAAGAAGTCGCCGCTTCCTTGGAAGAGCTCGCCCGCATCGCCCAAGAGGCCGCGGACAATACGCAGAATGTGGCGGCATCCGCCGAGGAACAGCTGGCGGCGATGGAAGAGATTTCTTCCGCTTCAGGCCATTTGAAGGAAATGTCCGTGCTGCTGCAGCGGCAGGTGAATGCCTTCAAGCTTTGATGCGCCTGCAGATTCTAAAGCCCCTTTTCCCCGAATAAGCTGTAGTATGGAATTCGGAGCTGGGGGGAGGAACGGAAATGAAGCGAATCACGGCACGGCGGATCGGATGGACCGTTTTCGGCTGTATGATGGCCTCCGCCGCCGTGCTGATGTATCTGCAAATCGTAGGCGAGCTGATGCTTGGAATTGCGCTGGTGGGCATCACATTTGCGCTGTCGATGGGCTTGCTGTGGATGTCCGAGCTCGAAGATGAGGCGGCCGAACGGGAGAAGAAAGAAGGCCGAGTGCGGCGGTTCGGGCGGTCAAGGTAAAATTTGTGGCGGGGCAGCCGTCGTGATAACGCTTGCAAAATAGCGCGATCTGTTTTACAATCCAATTATCAACACCATAAAAAAATAGCACGAAGGCAACGGTGCCTTTGGATCGGAGAACGCGTTTGCACGTTCTTCGGTCCGGGGGCGCCTTTTTGTCGTCTTTTGACGAATGCAGCGGGAGGTGAACCAAGTGAAGCAGCCGATTCGTGCCGTGCCGCTGGCCGTCCGCATCATTCCGAATGTGGACCCGGCCCTGGCCCGGCAGCTGGAGCTGAAGCCGGACATCCGGAGTCTGGGAATGTTAACGTCGAGTATCGACGACATCGGTTACACGGCGCTGGACGAGGCGACCAAAAAGGCGGCGGTGGAAGTGGTCTATGCCCGTTCCTTTTACGCGGGGTCGGCGCATGCCTCGGGCCCGCTGTCGGGGGAATTTATCGGGATGCTGGGCGGCCGGACGCCGGCCGAAGTGAAAAGCGGGTTGGAGGCGGCTATCGCTTTGATGGAGAACGGCGCGTGCTTTTATTCCTTGAACAGCGAGGGCACGCATGCGTACTACGCTCACGTCATATCGAGAACGGGCTCCTACTTGTCCGGGGTGGCCGGTATCGCCGAAGGCGAGCCGCTCGCGTATTTGATCGCGCCCCCGCTTGAAGCGGTGTATGGCTTGGATGCCGCCCTGAAGGCGGCGGACGTCAGGCTGTGCCAATTTTACGGCCCGCCGACGGAGACGAACTTCGGCGGAGGCTTGCTGACGGGCAGCCAGTCGGCTTGCGCCGCGGCGGCTAGCGCTTTTGCCGATGCGGTTCTCGGCGTCGCGCGGGAGCCGAAATAATCTGATGAACGAAAGCGGGTGATGGAGATGACACAGTCGATAACCGCGCTGGGTCTTATTGAGACGATCGGCGTGCCCGCCTTGATCGCTGCGGCCGATGCGGCGGCGAAGACGGCGGACGTCCGGGTTATGACATATGAAAAAGCGGATGCCGGACTCATTACCGTATATATCGTTGGGGATGTCGCCTCCGTCCGGGCGGCGGTGGAAGCGGGCGCCGAGGAAGCCCGCAGGGTAGGCAAGCTGGTCGGGACGCATGTGATCCCGCGGCCGGATCTTTCCGTTTCGGCCATGCTGGAAAGCATATGGCGGAAGGAAGCCCCGGCGGAGCCGAAGTCCTCCGCGGAGCCAGTGGGCGCCGGGACGGCTGCGGACGAAGCGGCGGGCCTTTGCGGCATGGAAGGCGGAGATGCGGCGCCCGCCGAGGCGCTGGCCAAGTTATCGCTTCAGCAACTGCGCGAGCTTGCCCGCAATACCCCCGGATTCCCGCTGAACGCTTCCGGCATCGGCACGGCGGCGAAGGCTGAGCTGATCCGGCTGCTTACGGAGAAGAAGGACTGAAGGGAGTGAGAACCCGATATGAAGCTGGACGCCGATTTGCAGGCGATACAGGAAGTGCGCAGCCTTCTGCAGGAGGCGGGTCAGGCCCAGAAGCTGCTGGAAAAAATGACCCAGTCGCAGATTGACGACATCGTCGCTGCGATGGCCCGGGCAGCCGAGGCGGAAGCCGTACGGCTGGCCGAAATGGCTGTGGAAGAGACCGGATACGGCAAAGCTGCCGATAAAACGGCTAAAAATCTGTTCGTCGCCCGAAACGTTTACGAGTCGATGAAAGACATGAAGACGGTCGGGATCGTCCGCAAGGATGACGAGCGCAAGGTGTGGGAAGTGGCGCAGCCGGTCGGCGTCGTCGCCGCGATCATCCCGTCGACCAATCCGACGTCGACCGTCATGTTCAAGTGCATGATCGCGCTGAAGGCGCGCAATGCGATCGTCATCAGCCCGCATCCGTCGGCGCTGCGCTGCTCGCAGGAAGCGGCCAAGGCGATGCGGCTGGCGGCGGAGAAGGCGGGGGCTCCCGCCGGTTTGATCCACTGCTTGTCGAAGCCCTCGGTCGAGGCGAGCAATGAGCTGATGCGGCATAAGCGGACGGATGTGATCCTGGCGACCGGCGGCACGGCGATGGTCAAGGCCGCTTACAGCTCGGGCAAGCCCGCGTATGGCGTCGGGCCGGGCAACGTCCCGGTGTACGTGCACCACAGCGCGAACCTGTCCCGCGCGGTCAGCTTGATTTTGCAAAGCAAGACGTTCGATTACGGCACGATTTGCGCTTCGGAGCAGGCGATTGTCGCCGACGCCTCGATCAAGCCGCAGCTCGTCGAAGAGCTAAAGCGGCAGGGCGCCTATTTTCTGGATGAGGAGCAAAAGCGCAAGGTCGGTTCGATTTTGACGATCGGCAAAGGGTTGAACCCGAAGGTCGTCGGCCGTTCGCCGCAGGTGATCGCGGAGATGGCGGGCTTTACCGTTCCGCCGGAGGCGAGGGTCTTGATTGCGGAAGAAACGGGCGTCGGACACGAGTACCCGTTCTCCGTGGAGAAGCTAAGCCCGGTGCTGGCGCTTTACACCGTAAAGGATTGGCTGGAAGGCTGCAGCCGCTGTATGGAGCTGCTGGAGCTCGGCGGACTCGGGCATACGCTCGGCATCCACTGCGAGAACGAATCCGTCATCGAAGCGTTCGGGCTGGAAAAGCCGGCCTCGCGCATCGTTGTCAACTCGGGGACGACGTTCGGCGGCATCGGCGCCACGACCGGCATTACGCCGTCGTTTACGCTGGGCTGCGGCTCGTTCGGCAACAATATTACGTCGGACAATATCGGTCCGCAGCATCTGCTCAACATCAAGCGCGTTGCCTTCGGCATCCGCGAGATGGATATCGCCCCCGCGTCGGCGCAGGCGGCAGAGCGGACGATGGAAAAGCTGCAGCCGGAAGCCTCGGGCAATCCGGGGATTTCGCGGGAGGACGTTCTGCAGATCGTCCGCAGCGTCCTTTCTGAATTGCAGCTGGAAGCAAGGTAAATTTAATCCGATAAGTTCAATTTTGAATCTTCAACTAAAATTTTATTCCAGGGAGGAATAGACAATGGCAGGAGAATTGGCGGCACTGGGTATGGTGGAAACGAAAGGACTCGTAGGATCGATTGAAGCGGCGGACGCGATGGTGAAAGCGGCGAATGTCAAGCTGATCGGAAAAGTGCATGTCGGCGGCGGTTTGGTGACGGTTATGGTGCGCGGCGATGTAGGCGCAGTGAAAGCGGCTACGGATGCCGGCGCGGCAGCTGCGGAAAAAATCGGCGAGCTGGTCTCCGTACACGTCATTCCGCGTCCTCACACGGATATTGAATTCATTCTGCCGAAGCTTGAAGGCTAATCCCTATGGCGCTGATTACGGAAACGAGTCTGCGCAGCCGGCTGGCGCAGGGGCTCCCGAATCCGTTTCCGATCGCGGCGGGGGACCTGCTGACGCCGGCGGCCAATGATTTTCTGAAAAGCCGGGGCATTGCCATCCAGCGTCTGAAGGCCGAAGCTCCGGCGGCCTTGCCTGTGGAGCCGGCGCCCGAAGCGCCGCTCCTTCCCGTCGGCGTCTCGGGCCGGCACGTGCATTTGTCGCCGGAGCATGTCGCGGCGCTGTTCGGCGAGGGCTACCAGCTTACCCCGCTGAAGGAGCTGTCGCAGCCCGGACAATTTGCCGCGCAGGAAACGGTTACGCTGATCGGTCCGAAGGGCGTTCTGCCGAACGTGCGCATCCTCGGACCTTCGCGCGGGGCGTCCCAGGTCGAGATTTCCCGTACGGACGGCTTTGCGCTCGGCGTGAAGCCTCCCGTCCGGCTGTCGGGCGATCTGGAAGGCACGCCCGGCATTACGGTGGCCGGCCCGAAGGGCGCGGTCGTGCTGGCGCAGGGCTTGATCGTCGCCAAAAACCACGTCCATATGTCGCCTGACGACGCCCTGAGGCTTCAGGTGTCCGATGGGGACCGCATCATCTTGCAGGCCCGCGGCGATCGGCCGCTGGCGTTTACGGACGTCGTGGTCCGGGTGAATCCTCGCTATGCGCTTGACGTTCATCTCGATACGGACGAAGCGAACGCCGCTCAATTGAATACCGGAGACATGATGCTAATGATCGGTAAAAACGGCGTTTTCACGCGTGCGGAAAGGGGGTAGCGAAGGATGGAGATCAAACCGATGATCGAATCGATCGTCCGTGAGCTGGTGCAGGCGATGCAGGCGGAGCAGGCGAAGAAGCCCAAAGTGCTGTATCTGTTTTGCGACAGCACCGCGCACGAGGCGTTCACGGACCATTTTATATTGCTCAAAAACAGCGGAATCTGCTACGATCTGCTGTTTCTCGACGGAGAAACATCTTCCTGGCTCGGCCTGCATAAAATCGAATGCGGCGGCCCGGGCAAAATCATCGCCGCCGACGAATATGCGCCTGCGCCGCTGGAGCTGCCGCTCGAATACGACGGCATCGTCATTCCCGAGATCGATCTTGATAATGCTGCGCGGGCTGCGCAGGGGTTGAAAGGGACGGTGAAGGCGGAAATCTTGTTTTCCGCGCTCGTCTTGAATAAGTTTGTGCTGATCGGGGACGATATACCCGGATTGAAACGGGCGGACCGGCGCACGCTGAAAACGTTGACGCTGCCGAAGCCTTACGTCAAGCTGTTCGAGCGCTATAAGCGCGAGCTTGCGGACCTTGGCGCGGAATTCGCTCCGCAAAAACTGCTTGCGGAAGCGGTGGTGCGCAGATGCGCCGCGGCGCAGCCCAAGCCGGAGAACGATACGCCGGCCGGAGGCTCATCGTCGCCGGAAGCGGCCGGCGCCCTGGCCGGAGCCGCAAACGGCGGTACGGCAGCGGCAGGCAGCGCCGCTCCTTCCGGGGACAGCGCCGCATTCGAAGGCAAGCTGCTGACCGCCGAATGGGTCAAGCGGCAGACGGATAGCGCGCCGGACGTACGGAAGCTGATTCTCGGCAAGGGAACGATCGTTTCACCGCTGGCGGCGGATTTGCTGAGGGAGAAAGACGTCACGGTCCAGTATGCGGATAAAGGGTGAAGTCCTATGTTTATGGGGAAAGTGATCGGCAGCGTGTGGGCCACGCAGAAGGAAGAAGGCATGGATAACCTGAAGCTGATGGTCGTCCAGCCGATCGATTTCAAGGACCGCGAAGCGGGGCAGCCGGTCATCGCCGCAGACCGTATAGGAGCGGGCGTCGGCGAGAATGTGATCGTATCCCGGGGAAGTCCGGCCCGCGTGCTGTTCAGCGGTAAAATGGTGCCCATCGACGCCATGATCGTCGGCATTGTAGACAGCTTCGAGGTCGGCGGCGACAGCGGCGGTTAGGAGGAGGCCTATGGAACAGGAGAAACAGCGGGTCATACAGGAATATGTGCCCGGCAAGCAGCTTACGCTGGCGCATGTCATCGCGAACCCCGATCCCGTGCTGTATACGAAGCTCGGGATCGAGAAGGCGAGCGCGATCGGCATTCTGACGTTGACGCCGACGGAAACGGCGATCATCGCCGCGGATATTGCCACGAAAGCGGCGAACGTCGATATCGGCTATTTGGACCGCTTTACCGGCTCTCTGGTCATTGTGGGAGACGTATCCGCGGTGGAAATGGCCGTCGAGTCGGTCAACGCATTTTTGCACGAGAAGCTGAAATTTTCAATCGCTCCGCTGACGAGGTCGTAAGCCATGCGCAAAGTCATGATCATCGGCGCCGTCGGCGCCGGCAAATCGACGTTGGTCAAAGCGCTGATGGGCGAGCAGGAACCGGCGGTCAAAACGCAAAGCCTCGTATTCCGCGACTGGCTGATCGATACGCCCGGCGAATACAGCGAGAATCCGCTCTACTATCGGTCGCTGATGGCGACATCGCATCAAGCGGCGGCGATTTTGCTCGTACAGGACGCGACCCGCGACCGGAGCTATTTTCCGCCCGGATTTGCCGGGGGCTTTCCGATTCCGGCGCTCGGGGCCGTCACGAAAATCGATCATCCGAAGGCCGATCCGGACCGGGCAGTCTCGCTGCTCCGGTCATCGCTGCCTGCAGGGGAAATCTTCTTGACGTCGGCGGCCGGGGGCGATGGAATTGCAGAGCTGAAGGAGCTGCTGCTCGGTATCGTCAAGCGATAGCTATCTGACGGGCGGTATCCGGTACGAACGGAACCATACCGGGAAGCGCAGGAAACTGGAAGAAATTCACTTTGTGTAAGGGCTTTCTTCACAGCGCGGTTTGTGTGACAATAGAATCGGTGCATGTACAAATCGATACTTCGTGAGGGATTGCCTATGCCAACGATCGCCGAACTGTGCGCGGAGCGCACCCCATTATCTCCGGAAGAAGCGGACATTATTATAGATTTGTCACGGCATTTGCAATTGTTCGCCGACGTGTTCCAGTCGGACGTGTTCATCGATTGTCCGCTTGCGGATCAAGGCACGGCGCTCGTCGTCGCCGAGGCCAAGCCGACGACGGCTCCGTCGCTCTACCGTTCGTCGGTCGTCGGGTTGCACGCTTATGCGCACAACGAGCCGGCCGTCATGTTTAGCCTGCTCTCCGGCCAGCCGGTCATCGGTTCCCGCGGGATCTCCCAGGAGCAGATCGCAATCCGGCAAAATGTCGTCCCGATTCGCGCCAAGACCGGCCGGGTGATCGGCGTGCTGATCATGGAGCAGGACATTTCGGAGCTCGTCGAGCAGGAAAAAAACGTGGAGCGGCTGCGCGAAACGACGGAGCAGCTCAGCGAAACGCTGCTTGCGGTCGCTTTGTCGGAAAGCAGCGTTCAATCACTTATGCACGAGGGCATCGTGCTGTTCGACGGGCAGGCGCACATTACCTATGCGAACCCGCGAGCCCGGGAAATGCTGCAGGAGATCGGGCATAGCGGCGCGCCGGAAGGCTCAAGCCTGGCCGAGCTTTTTTACGGCAAGCTTGACCGCGCTTCGCTGCTCGCCCCGGCCGGCATCGTCCGTCAGGAGCTTGTGCTCGGGCATGTCGCGCTGGAGCTGAAAACCGTCTCCATCAACCGGCAGCACCAAGGAGCCCTCGGGCTGATGCTGATCCGGGACATCTCGGATCTGAAGGAAAAAGAGAAGCAGCTCGTCATTAAATCGGCTGTCATCAAGGAAATTCATCACCGGGTCAAAAACAATCTGCAAACCGTCTCCAGTCTGCTTCGGCTGCAAATGCGCCGCACGAAGCTGGACGAGGTCGAGAAAATATACCGCGACAGCATCAACCGGATCAACAGCATCGCCGTCATCCACGAGATGCTGGCCTACGACGGGCTGGAAACGATCCAGTTCAACGATGTGCTGGATCGTATCGCCAAAAACGTCGTCTCCTCCACGGCGAAGCCGGATCAAACGATCCGCGTCGCCATTGCGGGGGACGCCTTGACGCTGCCGTCCGACATGGCCACCACGCTGGCGCTCGTCTCCAACGAGCTTGTGCAAAATTGCGCGACGCATGCATTCGTCGACCGCGAGCAGGGTGATATTCGGATCTCGCTGTACTGCAGCGGGCAGATCGTCCGCATGGAGGTAGCCGATAACGGCATCGGGCTGCCCGCCGCGGGCGATAGCGCCCGAAAAGGCCATCTCGGCTTGAAAATTACGGAAACGCTCGTGCGCGAAAATCTCGGAGGCCTCTTGCAGATGGCCTCCACCGGGGAAGGCACGCAGGTCACGGTCACGTTCCCGCTTTTCCCGGCGGAGCCGAAGCCGGTCTAAGCGCGCCCGCCGATCAAGCGGCGTCATATTCGCCGGACTTATGAGGAGGTGTCAGGATGAAGAACTCGATCGTCGTCGTGGATGACGACCCGATCATTCGAATGGATATCCGTGAAATGCTGGAGGAAGAAGGCTATGCGGTGGCAGGGGAAGCCAAGAACGGCGAGGAGGCGATCGAGCTCGTCGCCGCGCTCAAGCCCGACCTGGTCATTATGGACGTGAAAATGCCGGTGATGAACGGCATCAAAGCGTCCCGTATCATTCGCAGTCTGCATGACACGGAAACGTCCGTTCTGCTGCTGACGGCATACAGCCAGAAGGAGCTGGTGCAGGATGCCCGCAGTGCGGGGGTTGCCGCCTATTTGGTCAAACCGGTGTCGGAGGAGGATTTGATCCCCGCGGTCGAAATTGCGCTCAGTCAGAAGGAACGGATCGATTCGCTCAAAAAAGATCTGGAGCAGCTCAAGCAGTCGATCGAGGAACGGAAACGGATCGAGAAAGCGAAAGGGCTCGTCATGAAAACTTTCGCGCTGGATGAGGAAGAAGCGTACCGGAAGATGCGCGCGGCCGCGATGGCGGACAGCATGCCGCTGGTCAAGCTGGCGGACGGAATCTTGAAGGACGGGCCGAAGCGCTGGCTCGGTCCGTGAAAGAGCGGTGAGCGGACGCATGGAGCCACAATGGATTGCCAGCGTAGGCATCGATATCGGCACGAGCACGACCAAAATGATCGTCAGCCGTCTGAAGCTGGTGCGGACGTCAGGCGCGCTCAGTCTTCCCCGCTACGACATCGCGCAGCGGGAATTGATCTACGCGAGTCCGATCTACGGCACGCCGCTGCTCGGCGAAGAAGAGGTGGACGCGGAGCGGATCTGGGCCATTCTGGCCGAAGAGTACGAGCGGGCCGGCGTCCGCCCGGAAGAGCTGAAATCGGGCGCGGTGATCATCACTGGCGAGACGGCGACGAAAGCGAACGCGCGCCGGATCGTGCACCTGCTGGCCGAGCGGTCGGGGGACTTCGTCGTCGCGACAGCCGGGGCCGATCTCGAAGGGCTGCTCGCCGGCAAAGGCGCCGGAGCGGACCGCCGCTCGCTGGAGGTGCGCGGCGCCGTCGCCAATATCGACATCGGCGGAGGTACGGCCAATGCGGCCGTGTTTTACCGGGGGAAAGCGGTCGGCACGGTGACGTATCACATCGGCGGACGCCTGATCGAGCTGAACGCCGGAGGAACGGTGACGAGCGTCTCGCCCTCGATCCGCCCGTGGCTGGAGGCCGCCGGATACCGGCTGGAGCCGGGGCATACCGTCAGCTACGCTCTGCTTGAGGACCTGTGCCGGGCGATGAGCCTCGCCATGCTGGACGATTTGGCGGGTATGACAGCTCCCGAAGAGCGCGATGCGGTTCGCAAGCTGACGCTCGGCGCTCCGCTGCCGCAGGTGCCGCCGATCGAAGAATGGACGATATCCGGCGGCATCGGGCGGCTCATGGAGGAAGCGAAGCCGCAGAGCTTGGCCGAAGCCGCCAGGCATGGCGATATCGGACCGCTGCTGGCGCATACGCTCAAAGCGTGCGCCGCACGATATCCGATCCGGCTGGCGGTGCCCGCTCAGACCGTCCGGGCGACGGTCATCGGGGCAGGCATGCAGAGCACGGAAATCAGCGGGGCCACCGTGCATTTGGACCCTTCGCTGCTGCCGATCCGCAACCTCCCGGTATGCAAGCTGGAGCTGTCGCTTTCGCTGCTCGAGCAGCCGGCCTCGCTTGCCGCGGCCGTCGGACAGACGATGCAGAGCGGCGCCGCCTTGTTCGAGCGGGACGCTTCGCCGCCGTTCGCGCTGGCTGTGGCCGGGCTTGAGCATTGCGGCTACGCCTCGCTTCAGCGCTTGGCCGACCGGCTCAGCGAAAGTTTCGCCGCCTATTTTCCGGACAGCCGGGTAATGGTCGTCGTTTGCGACACCGACATCGCCAAGGCGCTCGGGCAGTCGCTTGAAAAAAGGTTAAAGGAACGGACGAAGGTCGTCTGCATCGATCAGATCAAGGTCGAGCACGGCGACTATATCGATTTAGGGGAACCGATCGCGGGCATTATGATTCCCGTGGTCGTCAAGACGCTGGCGTTTCACGGCAGAGAGGGGGACCGACGTTGAAGCTGAAAACGGCTTTGCTCGGCAAAACATTTCAATTTCGCGATTTAAAAGACGTGATGGCCAAGGCGAACGAAGAAAAATCCGGAGATCAGCTCGCCGGGATCGCGGCCGAGGACGCCAAGGAACGGATGGCGGCCAAGCTGGTGCTGTCCGAGCTGACGCTGGCGGACATTCGCAACCATCCGCTGCTGCCGCCCGAAACCGATGAAGTATCGCGGGTCATCGAGGAAGGCATCAACGAGAAAATCTATGCGGAAATCCGCAACTGGACCGTAGCCGAGCTGCGCGAAACGCTGCTGCGGCACGAGACGGGCAGCTCCGAAATACGCCGCATCAGCCGGGGGCTTACCAGCGAAATGGTAGCGGCCGCCGCCAAGCTGATGAGCAATCTCGATTTGATGCAGGCGGCGTCCAAGATGGAAGTGACGACCCACTGCAACATTACGATCGGGCAGAAGGGCGTGCTTGCGGGCCGGGCCCAGCCGAACCACCCGACCGATAACATCCAAGGCATGAAAGCGTCATTGTTCGAAGCGTTAAGCTACGGAATCGGGGACGCCGTCTTGGGGATCAATCCCGTCATCGATTCGGCGGACAGCGTGAAGGAGCTGTTGAACGCGACCAAAGAAGTGATGGCGAAGTGGCAAATTCCGACGCAAAACTGCGTGCTCGCCCATGTGAAGACGCAGATGCGGGCGATCCGGCAGGGCGCTCCCGCCGACATGATTTTCCAGAGCCTGGCGGGCACCGAAGCGGGCAACAAAGCGTTCGGCATCGATGTGGCGCTGCTCGACGAGGCGGACGATCTGATCCGGCGCGAAGGGACGGGAACCGGTCCGAATCTGTGGTACTTCGAGACGGGGCAGGGCTCCGAGCTGTCCGCCGAGGCGCATTACGGCATCGACCAGGTGACGCTCGAATCGCGGTGCTACGGACTCGCAAGAAAATATAACCCGTTCATGGTCAACACGGTTGTCGGCTTCATCGGACCGGAATATTTGTACGATTCGAAGCAGGTCATCCGCGCCGGACTGGAAGACCATTTCATGGGCAAGCTGCAGCAGCTGCCGATGGGCGTGGACGTCTGCTATACGAACCATATGAAAGCGGACCAGAACGACATGGACAATTTGTCCGTGCTGCTGACCGCCGCCGGCGTCAACTTCATTATCGGCGTGGCGATGGCGGACGACTGCATGCTGAATTACCAGTCCACGAGCTTTCACGATATCGCCACGCTGCGGGAAATGACGGGGCGCCGCCCCGCGCCGGAATTCGAGCGCTGGCTGGTCAAGATGGGCATTATGGAAAACGGACGCCTGACCCCGCTGGCCGGGGATCCGACCCTGTTCATGTAACCATTCGTATAACGCTGCGAGAGGAGGAGAGACGCGATGACCATTTCATTGGACCGGCTCGTCGATCAAGTGATGGCGGAGCTGGAGAAGAAGCTTGGAGCGGGCGCGGCCGGCTTGGCGGGCACAAAAGACGCGCCGGCTCCCAAAAGCACAGCGGACGCAGGCGATTCAAAGCAAGCCGCGGCCCCAAGCACGGGTGGCGGAAGCCAAAAGGATGCGCGCCAAACTCCTGCGATGGACGCCGGGTCCCATGCGGAGGAGCCGGGTATCCTTGGCTTCGGCGAACAGGCAGCGCATAATGTCCCGAATCCGAAGTGGGCCGAAGGCATGAACGAGCTGCTGGCCAGCACGCCCGCGCGGATCGGCGTATGGCGGGCGGGAACGCGGCCGCTGACCCGGGAAGTGCTCAAATTCCGCTGCGATCATGCCGCCGCCGTCGATTCCATATACGGCGAGGTCAATCAAGCGGTGCTGGACGAATTCGGCATGTTTACCGTGGAGACGCGCTACGGGAACACGGAAAACTATTTGAAGCGTCCGGACATGGGCCGCATCGTGATGGACGAGGGCATCGAGCTGATCCGCAAGCGGTGCGTCATGAAGCCGCAGGTGCAGGTGGTCGTCTCGGACGGCTTGAGCGCGAACGCGGTCGATGCCAATTTGCGCGACGTCTATCCGTCCTTGCTGGATTCGCTCGAGGCGTACGGCTTGAAAACCGGCACTCCGTTTTTCGTGCGCGGCGGGCGTGTGGCCGTCATGGACCAGATCGGCGAGCTGCTGCAGCCGGAGGTGCTTGTGCTCTTGATCGGCGAGCGGCCGGGGCTCGTGTCGTCGAAATCGATGAGCGCCTATATGTGCTTCCGGCCCCGGCAGGGAACGGTGGAAAGCGACCGTACGGTCGTGTCCAACATTCACCGCGGAGGCACGCCTCCGGTTGAAGCGGGCGCGCATATCGGCACGATCCTGAAAAAAATGATCGAACAGCAAGCAAGCGGAGTCCGATTGGAAATCTAACGAGAAAACGTTTGCAAGTAAAGACATGTTCACAGACGAACCCGCATAACCGTGAAGAGAGCTTGCCAATGGAGCGCGCCGGGGAGGGAGGTGAGACTGCATGGCTATGACGACCGGAATCGCATTGATTGCCGTCACTTGCTTGTTTGCTTTGTGGATTGTCCGGCTTGCCGGAAACAGCATTCGGACCTATGACGAAAGCGAGCATGAAAGCTTCCTCGGAAAATAAGCCGACCGGACCTTCCACTGTCATCCTGTTGTTATCCTTATGAAGGAGGCTGGGAACCATGAGCGAACATCTCCATCATCACGACAAGGACAAACAAGACTTGAACAAGTTCGGTTACGCGCAGGAGCTGCTGCGCAGTATGGGCGGTTTTTCCAACTTTGCGATTTCGTTCTCGATCATCTCCATCTTGACCGGCGCGGTATCTTTATACGGTCACGGCTTAATGTACGGCGGGCCGGGCATGATGGGCTTCGGCTGGCCGATCGTTGCGCTGTTCGTCATGTTCGTAGCGGCCGCTATGGCGGAGCTGGCTTCCGCAATTCCTACGGCCGGGGCGCTGTACCACTGGGCGGCGATCCTCAAGAACAAGCGCTGGGGCTGGTACACGGCGTGGATCAACCTGATCGGACAGATCGGCATCGTCGCCGGGATTGACTACTCCGTCGCACTCTTCGCCGATCCGCTGCTTGCCGGCGTATTCGGCTACACCTCCAACAATACGACCGTCCTGATCGCCTTCACGGTCATTCTGCTTACCCACGGCATCCTCAATCACATCGGCATCCGAATCGTCGCCAAGCTCAACGATTTTTCCGCGTGGTACCACATTATCATTGTCGCAGTACTTGTCGTATCGCTGGCCTTTTTTACGAAAAACGGCTTGAACAGCGTCGATTACTTATTCAAGGTGGGCGAGACGTTCTCCGACAAGCCGTACCTGTTCGCCTTCCTGATCGGGCTGCTGCAAGCGCAGTGGACGTTTACGGGCTACGACGCCTCCGCCCATACGATCGAGGAGACGATCAATCCCCGCGTCCGCGCGCCTTGGGGCATCTTCACCTCGGTGGCGTATTCGTTTGCCATCGGCTTCCTGATGCTCGCCTTCGTCACGCTCTCGATCAAGGACGCCGCGGCCGCCGCCGGCTCCGAGAACGCGTTTATTTATGTGATCAGCCAAGCGCTGGGCGGCACCTTCGGGTCCGTCGTGCTGTGGCTCGTTACCGCCGCGATGTGGTTTTGCGGCTTGTCCTCGATTACTTCCTTTTCCCGGATGATGTACGCCTTCTCGCGCGACAAAGGCATGCCGTTCAGCGGCCAATGGGCGCAAATCTCCAAAAAATTCCGCACGCCCGCCAAAGCCATCTGGCTGGCAATTATTCTTTCGTTCCTGCTGGCTTTCGTCGATTACATCATCAAGACGGTTAATCCGGACGCGGCCTATACGACGATCGCGTTTCTGACCGCCGTTAGCGTCGTCGGCTTGTACGTGGCCTATGGCATCCCGATTTGGCTGAAACTCCGCGCGAAGGCGCAGGGACGGTTTCAGGAAAAGCATCTCGGCCCGTGGAACCTCGGCAAGTACAGCGATTTCGTTTCCGTGGTATCCTTGATCTGGATCGTCTTCATCTGCATCGTGATGGTCATACCGCCTAACGAAACGGCCGGCTATGCGCTCGCCGCCATGCTGATCCTGCTTGTGATCATGGATGTCGCTTATTACAAAAATCATTTCCCCGGTCCGCTGGCTGCGCTGAATACGTCGATGGAAGACATTTTGCGGCGCGAACGGGAATTGGAGCAAGCGGGAAGCCTCGGCCCGGCTCGGGTTTTTCGCACAAAGCTTGATAGGACATAAGATGCAAAAAAAGCCTCATGCCGGGCGGAATAGCCGGTGTAAGGCTTTTGAGCTTGCACGGACCGAATCAAACCGTATGTTCTTCGTAGGACCAATTCTTCGCATGTCTTAGCGTGATGTCGATAAACGCGGCCAGGGCCGGGGAGAGCCATTTGTTTTTATGATAAATCATTTGAGAGAACACCTTGCTGAAGCTTCCTTCGACCGGAATGAGCTTGAGCTTATGCTCCCGCAGCTCCTCCGTGACGGTCATCAGGGGCAGGCAGGCGAAGCCCAAGCCGCTGGCGACGCAGCGTTTCATCGCTTCGATGCTCCAGAGCTCCATAATGTGCGACGGGGTGATGTGCCGGTCTCGCAAATACTCTTCAAACATCGTCCGGTAGCTGCAGTCCCGCTCATTGGCAATGAGGCACTCTTCCAGCGTCCGGTTGTGATAACGGCTGTCCAAGGCGTAGATCGGGTGGTCGGGACTTCCGACGACGACAATCGGCTCTTCCGCCAAAGAATGAACGACCAGATCGGATTCCAGAAGCTCCGGGAGGATGAGAAAGGCGACATCCGCGTCCCCGGTAAGCAGCGCTCGTTTGTTGGTCCGGCACGTCGCGTTGCTCAGCTTGATGCTCACATGCGGGAATTGTTTTCGATACTCGCTTAAAATCGGCTCCAGACGATAGACGGTCAGCGATTCCGGGGCGGCGATCCGCAGCTCTCCTTTCAACTCTCCCGTTTCGTTGGCCATATTTTCGATTTTCTCATACGTTTTCAGCATTTCCTGCGAATACTGCAGAAGGCGGCTTCCGGTCTCCGTCAGACGAATTTTTCGTCCCAGCCGTTCGAACAAAGGGGCGCCCAAATGGGCTTCCAGCGCTTGAATGTGCGAGGTGACGGTAGACTGGGTGTATCCCAATTGCTCTGCCGCATGAGTGAAGCTGCCGCACTCGATAATTTTTTTGAAGGTGACAAAATGACGTATTTCCATGGTTACACCAGCCTTACGGAAAGTTCTGGTCCCATCCTATCATAAAAATCAATGGATAGGTTCAATAATTTCAATTTTACCGATGACGCTAATTATCGTATCGTAATAATACCGCCAAGAGGCCGGCGGCAGAATGCATTTTGTTGATAAGAGGGTGGAGGAGGATGAAAAGCGGACCGGGGCCATCCCGCATGTATTATGGGTGGGTTGTCGTTTTAATCGTATTTGTAACCTTGCTGGTATCGGCGGGAATCCGTTCCGTTCCGAGCCTGTTTATGCTTCCTTTTCAGGAGGAGTTTGGCTGGAGCCGTTCCGATATATCGACGGTCGTAGCGACCAATATTCTCTTGTACGGTTTAATCGGGCCTTTTGCGGCAGCATGGATGGAGAAGCTGGGGATTCGCCGGACGATGGCGGTCTCGCTGCTGCTTCTGGCCGTGAGCCTGTCCTTGACTCCCTTCATGACTTCTTTGTGGCAGTTTGAGCTGGTATGGGGGATCGTGGCGGGCATCGGAACGGGTACACTCGCCAATGTGCTTGGCGTAACAGTAGCCAACCGGTGGTTTGTCAAACGAAAAGGGTTAGTCGTTGGGATGCTTACCGCAAGCGCGGCTACGGGACAGCTGCTGTTCCTGCCTTTGCTTGCCAAAATCACGGAAGAGCTCGGCTGGCGGTATTCCGCTTATGCGGCGGTGGCCGTCCTTCTGGTATTGCTGCCGGTTGTCGTCATCTGGATGCGGAATCATCCGTATGAGGTGGGCTCCGCTCCTTATGGCGAGGAGCAATTGGTGAAGCCGAGTCCGTTTCGCGGGAACTTGTTCCTGGAGCCGCTGATCTCGCTTCGTTTGGCTTCCCGCAGCTTCACCTTTTGGCTGTTGGCGGGCACGTTCTTTTTCTGCGGCTTCACGACGAACGGGTTAATCGGGACGCATCTGATCCCCGCCTGCGGCGATTTCGATATTTCGATGGTAACCGGTGCCGGACTTCTCGCGCTGATGGGTGTTTTTGATCTGATCGGCACCACGCTGTCCGGCTGGCTTTCCGACCGCTTCGACAACCGGTGGCTTCTGTTCTGGTATTACGCGCTCCGGGGTCTTTCACTTATTTACTTGCCGCAGGCCTTGGGGCTGGGTCCGACGCATCTGCTTGTGTTCGCCGTATTTTACGGCCTCGATTGGATCGCGACCGTTCCGCCGACGGTGAAGCTTACGACGGATGCTTTCGGTAAAGAACGCGCAGGCATGATTTTCGGCTGGGTTGTGGTCGCCCACCAGATCGGCGCGTCGACGGCCGCTTATTCGGCGGGCGTTTTGCGCGATTGGCTGGGCAGTTATACGCTGACGTTTATGTTGGCGGGCGTGACCTGCTTCATCGCCGCTTTCATGTCCGTCAGGATTCAAGCCGCCGGCCGGCGGAAAGTCGCGGCGGCCGGCTGACGGGGCTGCCGGGTCCGGCGTAAAGGACGGGCGGTATTTATCCGAATTCCCGCTTGCATCAGAGCGCCAAGCCTTGCTCGATTTTGCCGACCATGCCTTCGATCCACTGCCGCTCCGCTTCCAGCCGCGCCGAGAAGAGGCGTAAATTTTCGCTTAAGTACGGCGGAGCATTGGCGGGAAAAAGGTTGAAATCGGCAGTGGCATTAAAGCTCTCGATATCGGCGCGGAGCAGGTTGATCCGCCGGCGGAAGGCGCCGAGCAGATGATCCTTCGAAATACAGTTCATGAACATCAGCGCGATGTGGAACGAATCGAACCCCGGCTGGTATTCCCAGATGGCCTTATCCAGCAGCCGTTCGAATTCCTGCCTTCCCTTATCGGTTAATTGATAAGCGATTCGGGCGGGTCCTTTTTTATTTTCGACGGTTTTCGGGGCAGAGGCCGTTTCCGCAAGCCCTTCGGAAGCCATTTTATTCAGCGCAAAATAGATGGACCCGTAAGCGATGTTCGCCCACTTGCCGGCATGCCAAGCTTCCAGCTCCTTGCGCACGTCGTATCCGTGAATCGGTTGACGTTTCAGCAGAACGCCCAGAATGAGCAGACGGGTTGACGACATGATTCGTGTCCCTCCGGAATGGATATGGTCGAGCTACTTATTACACTTATTGATCATAAAGCAAAATGATTGTTTTTGCAAAATTTTCCAAACGGTCGTTGAAGAAAAAATCAGACGTTTCCGGATAAGGTGCCGGAGGGGCGGCCGGCGAAGGGCCAGCGATTCGCGTGGCGGCGCAGCGCGCAAAGGAAGAAGACGCCGGGGAATTGGAAGCGCTTTGCGAGGAGGCGGCGCGCGGTACGGCCGTTTCGATGCCGGAACGGCGGACGGATACGGCTGGCTGGCGGTCAATTCATAGGCATAAGGGCGCCCCCTTCAGGCGGCTGGCGCTTGTTCGGCCCAGGCGGGAGGGGGCGGTCTTGTACGTGCGAGCGAACCTTATCGTTTGATGCCGTGCCGCTTCTCCAGATGCTCTGCGTGGGTGCGCAAATACGAGTGCGGCCCGAAAAACTTGTCGTAATAGTCCAAATCGAGATGATGCGTCTGCAAATACATCAGCGAGTACACGGAGGGCACCGTCGCCGGGAATTTGCCGAACGTGTCGTACACATACTGCGCGATATGCGCCACGGCAGCGCGGAACTGCTCATCGTGTACCTGCGCGCTGCTTCTTACTTTGCGCGGGTCTTTCCACGGTCCCGGAGTGTCCGGATGGAACGGGCCGTTCGGGCCGAACTTGCGCTCGCAGAACGCGTCGACGGCGGCGCGCATGTCTTTGAAGTGAGGCGGCTGTGCGAGACGAATACGCCTTCGAGCCCGGTCGGATTCGGCAGCGGCCAGCGCTCGTCCGTATCGTACCGGAAGCCGAGCCCGGGCACGTCCGGGTCGCCGCTTGCGCCCAGCACGGTCAGCCGGTCGATGCCGTCGAACATCCAGCCTCCGAGCCCGAGCGCCTGCTGCATCAGCATGCCCGCGTAGGTGGCCGTGGATAATTCCGCCGACAATTCGGCCAGCGAATATTGATCGAGGAACGTCAGCGGCAGCGGATTTTCCACGTCGATGATATCGGCAAATTTCTCGAGTCCAGGGATTTTTCGATTGTTTACGTCGTCGTAGATGCTCAGCCCGTTCTGCACGTAGAAGCACAGGTTGGCAATCGTATGCTGCGCCAGATCGCCGACGGGAAACGCGAGGAACGTGCCGGGCCGGTTGGCGACCCAGGAATTGTGTCCCTCCATGTATGGCTCGTAGTTCGGAATGTGCAGCCGCTTGTCCGAAATTTTGCGGATGCGTTTTTTGTACTTGTCGATGAGCTCGGCGATGCTGTGTCTGCCGTCTTCGTTACGCTCCGCTTCCGGCTTGGCGTCTCTCGTCTGAAAAATATACGTTCCCGTATCGTCCGTGAAAAAGATTTCCGACGTATGGAAGCCGGCGGCCGAAGGGAACGTCCTCCCCGAAGCCGATCCGGAATAATTGGACAAATGCGGCTTATACCGGTCGTGCCGGGTGACGGAATGGTGCCATCCGGTGACGCCCCCGACCGCAAGCAAAATGAGCAGCTTTTCAAGATTGTCGAGCGGCAGCGGCTCGTGCCCGGATTTATAGGCGAGCGATCCGTCCGGAATTTCCGCTCCCCGGAAAAAACGCCGGGAACGGCGGCCGAACAGCGCTTCCACCAAGGGAAACTCGGCGATTTCCTTTAACCATCGCTCGTCGATTTCGATGTTGTCCAGCGACATGCTAATCCCTCCGCAGCAGATGAAATAAAAAAGACATCGATAGTACCAGGCGCCGAAAGCGGAACAAGCTCCGAAGGCAAGGCACACTCATGTCTCTCCAGTGGACTGGTCGATAATGAATAAATACGATGGAAATAGTCGGAATATGAATCATATGTATCATAATCCGGGCTTGTTTTCGTTGTCAATGCCAAATTTGCCGGGCAAATGCGTTCGGGCAAAGGCCGCTCCCCCAAACAGCACTTTCCCGGCAGCGGCGTTTCCGGTATTGCCGGCGGTTAAAATGCTGTCATTCGGCGTAGAGGAATAATCGAGTTAAAATGATATTGACCGGAAGCTGAGAGCTGTGCTAGTATGAATTTCAAAATAACCGACTAAATCGATTGGAATTAAAAAAAGCGACCGGACAACCGGAGATGTAGTTTGCGCCTTTAGGGCGAGCTGCATCTTTTTTTGTGCTTTTTTTTGTTCTCGAGATGTCTTGGAGGCGATGGGATGACAACGGCGGGTTCCATTGTGGATGTACCCGGTACCAAAGTGGGACATGCGCATGATCCCCGGGCATGGACGGGCTGTACGGCTATAGTATGGGAGAAGGGGGCGCTGTGCAGCGTCGATGTGCGCGGCTCGGCGCCCGGCACGCGGGAGACCGATTTGCTGAACCCGACTTGTCTGGTGGACCGCGTGCACGCGGTCTGCCTTAGCGGGGGCTCGGGCTTCGGTCTTGACGCGGCGACGGGCGTGGCCGCCTATTTGGAGGAGCGTGGCATCGGCGCCGACGTCGGCTACGGCATCGTGCCGATCGTCCCGGCCGCCGTGCTGTTCGATTTGTCCGTCGGCGATCCGACGGTCCGGCCGGACAAGGCGATGGGCTATGCGGCGGCGAGCCGGGCCACGGACGCTCCGGTGCAGGAAGGCAACGTCGGCGCAGGCTGCGGCGCTTCGGTCGGGAAGATCGGCGGGTTCGCCAAAGCGATGAAGTCCGGGCTCGGCTCGGCCTCCGTCCGGCTGCCCGGCGGCCTGTTGATCGGGGCCGTCGTCGCCGTGAACGCACTGGGCGAGGTGCGGGACCCCGCGACCCGCGAAGTGTTGGCGGGACCGCTGAATGCAAACGGCCGTCTGGAGGACAGCCACGAATTGCTTATCCGCCAGCCCTTTTCGTTCACCGGGGTGGCAAAGGGGACGAACACGACGCTGGCCGTCGTCGCGAGCAACGCCAATCTGACGAAAGCCGAGCTCAAGAAGGTGGCCGAGATGACGCACGACGGCTTCGCCCGCACAATCTATCCGGTGCACACGATGTACGACGGCGATGCCGTATTCGCCGCCTCGACCGGCGGGGTGGACGCTTCGGTCGACGTCGTCGGGGCGGTATCGGCGCAGGTGGTGGCGGAAGCGATCGCGCGCGCCGTCCGGTCGGCGGAGGGCGGAGGCGGCTTGCCGGCGCATCGCGATCTCAAAAACGTACGGCAGGGAGACGGAAGCAAGCCATGATAAATCGAATACCGCTGGGCAAAATCATCACGGAACCCAATGTTCCCGTGCCTATGCGCGACGGCGTGACGTTATACGCCGACATTTACCGGCCGGATTCGCCGGAACGGCATCCCGTGCTGCTGATGCGGACGCCGTACAATAAGGCCGACGCGCAGACGATGAATTATGCGCATCCGTCTTGGTATGCTCAGCACGGCTATGTCGTGATCGTGCAGGATACACGCGGGCGATGGGAATCGGAAGGCGAATTTCAGCCTTACCGGACGGAGACGGACGACGGGTACGATACGATCGAATGGGCGGCCGGGCTGCCCTATGCGATCCCGAAGGTCGGGATGTACGGCTTCTCGTACGTCGCCGCCGTGCAATGGCTGGCTGCAGTCGGCCGGCCTCCGCATTTGAACTGTATCGCGCCCGCGATGATCGGGTCCGATTCGTATCAAGGGAAAACGTACCGCAGCGGCGCGTTCGCCTTGGCCAGCATCCAGTCGTGGGTGCTGTTTGTCGCACAGGACGCCGCGCTGCGGCAGGGCCGGACCGATTGGGCGGCGGAGCTCGCCGCAAGTCTGGCAGGCATCCACGGGGTGTACCGTTCCTTGCCGCTGAAGACGACGGCGGCGATCCGGGAGGAACTGGCGCCTTATTACCGGGAATGGCTGGAGCACCCTGTCCGCGGCCCTTATTGGACGGCGCACTCGCTGCGGGATCGCTACGGCGCGATTAAAGTGCCTGCGCTGCATGTCGGCGGGTGGTACGATCTGTTCGTCGACGGAACGATTGAAAATTTTAACGGCGTGCGGACGCACGGTGCGACGGCTCAGGCGCGGGATAACCAATACCTGGTTGTAGAGCCGTGGTACCATATGCCTTGGTCGAGGTACGTAGGCGAGCTTGATTTCGGGCCGGAAGCGGCCAACCGGATCGACCGGCTGCAGCTCGAATGGTTCGCCCGTTGGCTGAAGGAAGACGCCTCGCAATGGAACGGCGTTGCTCCGGTTCAATATTTCGTCATGGGCGACAACCGCTGGAAGCGGGCGGAGCTCTGGCCGCCGCAGACTTCGGCGGAGACGCCCTTTTATTTGCGCAGCGCGAGCCGGGCCAACTCGGTGAACGGCGACGGCGCGTTAAGTGCGGAACCGCCCGAAGCCGAGCATCCGGACAGGTTCGTCTACCATCCGTCCATCCCGGTGCCTGCGCTCGGCGGACGGTCGGGCGCCGTGCCGGAGCTGACCCCGATGGGGCCGAAGAACCAGCTGCCTGTCGAGGTCCGCAACGACGTACTGGTCTATACGTCGGCGGCGCTAGAGGAAGAGGTGGCGATCGAAGGAAATGTAACGGCCATCCTGTATGCGGCGACGACGGCGGAGGACACCGATTTTGTCGTAAAGCTGGTCGACGTTCACCCGGACGGCCGGGCCTACAACGTGGCGGAGGGGATCGTGCGAGCCAGCTACCGCCATTCGCTGGAGCAGCCGCAGACGGTAACGCCGGGAGAAATCGTCCGATACGAAATTCCGCTCGGCCCGACGGCGATCGTATTCAAGAAGCATCATGCGATCCGCGTGGATGTGACCAGTTCGCTGTTCCCGACGTTCGATCGTCATCCGAACCGGTTTATGCCGCCCGGGGAAGCGACGGAGGCCGATTTCGCGACCGCAACGCAAACGGTTTATCACGATCGGCTGCATCCTTCGCATGTGCTGCTGCCGGTCGTCAATAATCTGGAGGAGCTTTGATCCATCATCGGGAGGAACGCATGGGCAAATCGTTCGTTTGGTTCGATCTGGGCTACACGCTTGTTTATCAGCAAAGGGAGGAGGTCTACAGGCAGTTTGTGCAGGAGCAGGGGGCGGACGTTTCGCTATGCGAAGTGGAACGGGCGTATCACTTGACCGACAAGCTGTTCATGCGGGAATATCCGGGGGCGCTGGGCAAAGAAGCGCATACGTTTTTTCCCTGGTATTTGGGCGTCGTGAACTACAGGCTCGGCTTTCACTTCGACCTGCACAGGCAGTGCGGGCGCATGCGCGAAATTCAGCGCCTGTCGGAGCGGAAATGGCTGTCGTTCCCGTATACAAGCACGGTGCTGGACCGGCTGAAAAAGCATTCCGTAGGCGTAGGCCTCATCAGCAATTGGGATGCGACCGCACGGCACGTCCTCGAGGATAACGGGCTGACCGGCTACTTCGACCATATCGTTATCTCGTCCGAGGTCGGCTCGGAGAAGCCGGCCAAAGAAATTTTCCTGCGCGCCCTGAAGGCGGCGGACGTCTCGGCTGACGATTGCTTGTACGTCGGGGACAACTATTACGACGATGTCGTCGGCAGCTCCCGGGTCGGCATGGACGCGGTGCTGGTCAACCGGTTCGGCCGGCTCGGGATCGAGGAGCTTGCCCACGAGCCGACGATCGCTTCCATCGAAGCGGTGCCGGACATCGTGCACAGGTAAAAAAAGGCTAGGGCGACGGACATCAAAATGAGGCAAGAACGAGCAGGGGGATATGCAAAATGAAGCGTCAGCGAAATTATAGAAAGCTTTATACGGCGATTATCGGTTTGGCGATCGCGGCTCTGCTGGCCGCATGCAGCGGCGGCAGCGGCAAGCCTGCGGCGGGCTCGGGCGGCGAAACCGCGCAGCCGGCCCAGACGGCCGGGGAAAAAGTAAACGGAGGCAGCGTCGTCGTCATCGTTCCTCAAGACCCGGACTATCTGGACCCGCATCTGGCGGTGGCCGCCGGCACGTCGGAAATGATGTTCAACGTCTACGAAGGGCTGCTGAAGCCGAACGAAAAAGGCGAGATTTACCCGGCCATCGCCAAGTCCTACGACATTGCGCCGGACGGGCTGACGTATACGTTCAAGCTGCGGGAGGGCGTTAAATTTCACAACGGAAACGCCGTTACCGCGGAGGACGTCAAGTATTCCTACGAACGGCTGGCCGGCAAAGAGACGGGCAAGCCGCTCTCGCCCGCGTTTGCCGGCGTGCAGTCGATCGAAGCGCCGGATGCGGCGACGGTCGCGGTGAAGCTTAAGGAAAACAACGCCTCGTTCCTGACCTCGCTGACGGCGCCGGTCATTCCGAAGGGCTATCAGGACAGCAACAAGAAGCCGGTCGGCACCGGGCCGTTCCGATTCGTCGAATATTTGCCGGGACAGCGCCTTGTCCTGGAGAAGAACAAGGACTATTACGTCAAAGACGTACCGTCTCTGGATAAGGTCGAATTCCGCATTATTCCGGATCAGGAGGCGGCGCTCGCGGCCTTGAAGTCGGGCGAAGCGGATATTTTCCCCCGCATCGGCACGGAAAAGCTGGACGGGCTCGGCCCCGAATTCCAGACCGTCAGCGCCCCGCAGAACCTTGTGCAGCTGATGACCTACAATATCGCGAGGAAGCCGTTCGACGATATCCGGGTACGGCAGGCGATCAACTACGCGGTCGACCGGGACGAGATCATCAAGGGCGTCGCGCTCGGCAAAGGCACGAAGCTCGGCTCGAACATGAGCCCGATCATGAGCCGGTATTATTTGGACGGTCTGCAGGACACGTACAAATACAGCACGGAAAAAGCGAAAAGCCTGCTTGCCGAGGCCGGCTGCAAGGACGGCTTCTCCGCAACGCTGTCCGTGCCGTCCAACTACCAGTTCCATGTCGATACGGCGCAGGTGATCGCGCAGCAGCTCGGCAAAGCCGGCATCAAGCTGAAGATCGAACCGGTCGAATGGGCGGTATGGCTGGACCGCGTGTACAAGGGCCGGGACTACGATCTGACGATTATCGGGCTGGACGGAAAGCTCGATCCGAACGACATTTTGAACAAATACGCATCGGATTCCAAAAACAATTTCTTCAATTACAAAAGTCCGGATTTCGACAAAGCGTTGAAGCAAGGCTTAACCGAGCTCGATCCGAACAAACGGGCGGAGGCCTACAAGCAGGCGCAGACGATTCTGGCCAAAGAGGCTGCGGCCGTGTACATCATGGACCCGAACCTCAACGTCGCGCTCAAAAAGACGCTATCCGGCTATAAGCAGTATCCGCTGTACGTGCAGGATATGTCGTCGATTTATTGGACCCGGTAGAAGAGGAGAGCGCCGATGGACTACAGATACGTGACGCGGCGGGTCATGACGCTGCTTTTAACCGTCCTGTTCGTCATTTTGCTGACGTTCTCCGCTTTTCGGATCATTCCCGGGAACCCGGCGCTGGCGATTCTGGGGACGGAAGCGACCCCGGAGCAGGTGGAGGCGCTGGAGGCCAAGCTGGGCACCGGCCTGCCGCTGTTCGAGCAGCTGACGCGCTGGCTTAAGGGCGTCGCGGTGCTCGATTTCGGGGAATCGCTGCGCTTCGCCACGCCGGTGCTGGACTTGATCGGCGGGCGCATTCCCGTCACTTTGTCGCTGGCGCTGATGTCGCTGGCGCTGACGGTCGCCGTCTCGATCCCGCTGGGGATTGCGGCGGCACGGGCTCGGGGAAAAGCGGCGGATTTGATCGTCTCGATCGGGACGCAGCTCGGGCTGGCCGTGCCGTCGTTCTGGACGGGGATCGTCCTCATTTTGCTGTTCGGCCTGACGTTAAAATGGGTCTCGGTCAGCCGCTTCGTCCCTTGGTCGGAGGATCCGTGGCTCGCGTTCAAGTCGCTGCTGCTGCCCGCCGTGGCCGTAGCGATTCCGCAAATCGCCATCGTCGTGCGTTATTTGCGGACGACGATGCTGGAGCAGCTCGGCCTCGATTACGTGCGGACCGCTTACAGCAAAGGGCTGACGGAATTTACAATCCATTACAAGCACGTGCTGAAAAATGCGCTGATCCCGGTAGTTACCGTCGTCGGGATGAATTTCGGCGAAATTCTCGCGGGGAGCCTGGTGATCGAGCAGGTATTCACGCTCCCCGGGGTAGGCCGGCTTTTCATTACGGCGATTGCCAACCGCGATTATCCGCTCATCCAAGGCATGGTCGTGCTGGTGGCCTTTGCCGTCATTGCGATAAATTTTCTCGTCGATCTGTCCTACCGCTGGTTGGACCCCAAAATTCGATTAAAGTAGAGGGCCGCCATGAATAAAAGTAATAACATCACGTTATGGCTCGGCGTGACGCTCGTCGCTTCCTTGCTGCTGCTTATGCTCGTCAGCCTCGCGTATGTCCCCTACGGCGTCAACGAGATGGACATCGCCGGGCGGCTGCAGGCGCCGGGGCCCGGGCACCTGCTGGGCACGGATCAATTCGGCCGGGACATTCTTAGCCGGGTGATGGAAGGGACGCGGACCGCCTTCGCCGTCGGTGCCGTATCCGTCGCCATCGGTCTGGCCGGCGGGTTCCTGATCGGCTCGCTCGCCGGCTATTTGGGCCAATGGGCCGACGAGCTGCTGATGCGCCTCGTCGACGCCTTGATGGCGTTTCCGGGCATTTTGCTGGCGCTGATATTCGTTTCGATCTTCAAGCCGAGCTTGTTCCAAACGATGATCGCCATCGGCATCTTGTCCGTGCCGTCGTTCGCCCGCGTCATCCGCAGCGGCTTCCTTCAGCTCAAGGAAGCCGAATTCGTCAAGGCGGCGCGGGGGATGGGGGCCGGGCACGCCTCCGTGATCGTCCGCCACATCGTGCCGAATATGCTGTCGTCCGTCATCGTGACGGCCTCGCTCAGCTTCTCCACGGCGATTCTGGTGGAGGCGGCGCTGAGCTATCTTGGGCTCGGCGTACAGCCGCCGGACCCGAGCTGGGGGCGCATGCTGAACGAATCCCAGAGCTACATCGGCAAAGCCCCGTGGTTTACGCTCGCCCCGGGCATCTTCATTACCGTCACCGTGCTCGGCTTCAATCTGCTCGGGGACGGCATCCGGGATTTGCGGGACCGCCGGGCCTAGAAAGGAAGGAGATGGCGCATGCCGAACTCACCGTTAGAACAGAAGCCCTTGCTTGACATTCGGGATCTGCATGTAGAATTGGTTCCCTCCCGCAGGAAGGGAGCGGCGCTGCCGGTGCTCGGCGGCATTTCGCTTGCTGTTTATCCCGGCGAGGTGATAGGAATTGTCGGGGAATCAGGCTGCGGAAAAAGCGCGCTGGCTTCATCGGTCGTCGGGCTGCTCCCCCGCGCGATGCGTATCGGACAAGGAGAAATCTGGTATCAATCCGCGCCGGTACACCGGCTCGGTCGAGAAGAGACGCGCCGTCTGCGCGGCAAAGAAATCGCGATGGTGTTCCAGGACCCGATGACGTCGCTCAATCCCGCCTTGACCGTCGGCGAGCAGCTGGCGGAAATGCTGTGGCTGCATCTGGGGATGACGCGGCGGGAGGCCAAGGCCCGGTCGGCGGAGCTGCTGCGGAACGTCGGGCTGCCGCGCCCTGAAGCGCTGCTGTCCGAATACCCGCACCGGCTCTCCGGCGGGATGCGCCAGCGGGTCATGATCGCGATGGCGCTCTCGTGCCGTCCGCAGCTGCTGATCGCCGACGAGCCGACGACGGCGCTCGATGTGACCATTCAAGCGCAAATTTTGGAGCTGCTGAAGCGGATCAGCGCCGAGGAACGGACGGCGATCATGCTCGTTTCCCACGATCTCGGCGTCATTGCCGATATGTGCGACCGGATCGCCGTCATGTACGCGGGACAAATCGTGGAGGAGGGGCCGGTGGAGGACATTTTCGATGCGCCCCGCCATCCGTATACGATCGGGCTGCTGAATTCGATCCCTTCGACGGCGAAAGAGCGGCTCTATTCGATTCCCGGAACCGTCCCCGCGCTCCATGAGCGCAGCGGCGGCTGCCGGTTTTATTCCCGCTGCCCGCAAGCCTCGGACCGCTGTCTGGCCGAGCCGCCGCGGCTGACGGACCTGAACGGCCGGCATGCCGTCCGCTGTCTGCTTGCCGTCCCGGAAGGAGGCGCTTCCCATGCCGCCGGTTGAGCCTTTGGTCGAAATCGAGCACTTCGTGAAGCACTATGCACGGGGCGGCTTATGGGGGCGCAGGCAAGTGCTGCGCGCCGTCGACGGCGTGTCGCTGTCGATCCGCAAAGGCGAGACGCTCGGTCTTGTCGGCGAGAGCGGCTGCGGAAAATCGACGACCGGGCAGCTGGCGGCCCGGCTGCTAGCCCCGACCGCGGGCGCGATGCGGTTCAAGGGGACCGACATCCGGGCGCTTCGCGGCGGCGCGGCGAAGGAGCTGCGCAAGCGGATTCAGTACGTGTTCCAAGACCCGTACACGTCGCTGAATCCAAGGCTTCCGGTCGCCGCGCTGCTGGAGGAGCCGCTTCGGATTCACGGCCTCGGCAGCCGGCGGGAGAGACGGGAGCGGGTGCGCGAGATGCTGCGGACGATCGGGCTCGGCGAGCCGTACGAGCGCGCTTATCCGCACGAGCTGAGCGGCGGCCAGCGGCAGCGGGTGGGCATTGCCCGGGCGCTGATGCTGAATCCCGAATTTTTGATTCTGGATGAGCCGGTCTCCGCGCTGGACGTCTCCGTGCAGTCGCAAATTTTGAATTTGCTGAAGGACTTGCAGCAGCGGCTTGCGCTGACCTATTTATTCATTTCTCACGACCTTCACGTCGTGCATTATATGAGCGACCGGGTGGCGGTCATGTACCTGGGCAAAATCGTCGAGCTGTCGGACGTTGACCGGATTTACGAGAATCCGCTTCATCCTTACACGCAGGCTTTGCTGTCGGCGATTCCGTCGGAGCATCGGGGGCGGAAACGGGAGCGGATCGTGCTGGAAGGCGAGCTTCCGAGTCCCCTGGCGGTACCGCAGGGCTGCGCATTTCATACGCGCTGCCCGCATGCGCTGGAGCGATGCCGGGCGGCCGCGCCTGCGCTGCGCACGGTCGAGCCGGGGCATGAGGTCGGCTGTCACCTGGTTTAGCGGCATCGGGAGGCGGAGTTTGTCTGCGTCTGCTTGGGAGACCGGGAGAAGTGGCGGCATCCGGGAGAAGTCGAGAGGGAGCTGCCGCTCGCTTTTACCACAATTGAGCTCGGCGGAGTTTGCAAAAAAACTTGAGTCTGCGCCCGTTTCCCAGTATATTGGGGATATCCATATTTCACGGGGGTAGAACATGAGTCGAAACGACGAACTTACCGGGTATGGCCGCCATCATCTCCAGATGGAATCGTACGGAGCGGCCGCCTTTTGTTTTTATCGGGCTATAAAAGAAAACGAATTCAACGGAAACGCGTGGAACGGCCTGATTATTTCGCTGAGTCTGATGCGCCGGGAGGAAGAGATCCGCACGACGCTCGCCCGCTTCGCCTTGCAGCCGGGGCTGGATTTCGACCGCGATCTGCTGACCTTCGTCTTCATGATGTGGCAGCAAAATCCGCGCGCTTTGGCCGAATGGCTGCGCCGGGTCGTGCAGTTCAACGGCATCCCGGAAAAGGACAAGCTGGCGTTCACGGAAATTGCGGAGGATGCGGAGCGGGCTTACGAGGACCTGGTCGCCAAGTACGGCGCGGAATCGCTGCACAGCCGCGGCATGCTGGCGCTGGAAGAGTATGCAGCGCGTCCGATTCAATTGGACTGGCTGCTGGAAGCGCCGGTCGAGACCATCTACGAGCAGCTGCAGTGGTGGCTCGAGGACAAGGATTCGGCGCTCTCGGCGGTGCGGCTGCTCTGCATGCTGCCCGATACGCGAAGCGAAAAGCTGCTGCGCCGCGTCTGCCGCAACGTCGCCATCGAGCCGAAGGTGCGGACGCACGCGCTGCTGGCGCTCCGCTGGCTCGGCGTCCGCGGCAATGCGCGGCTGTACAAGTTCAACGAGTCGTTCGTCATCGACTTGGACAATCCGAAGCCGGAGCTGACCATTTCCGTTCCGGCCGTTTACAAGCCTGCGCTGGACCGCGTGAAGCTGTGGGCGGCCAAGGAGAAGGGGCTCGTAACGCCGGAAGTGTACGAGCGGTACGCTTCGACGGACGAGGCCGAGCTGCCGCCCGAGATCGTCGAGAAGCTGGACGAAGCGGAGGTTCCGCCGCTGCTGCAGGAAGTGTCGCATGCGCTCATCCGCGCCGCGCATGACGAGTACTATCCGCTTGTGCCGACGATCAGCGGCACGCGCCAATGGAGCGCCGCGCTGCTCATGCTGATGAAGGATTATGCCGTCGGCATCGGGGAAGAGTGGCCGTACGGCGAGCCGGAGCAGGACGAAACGGCGAAGCAGCACCGCAATTGGCTGCTGAGCGCGAGCCCGGATTTTTATTCGAGCATCGAGGAAGTGCGCAATTTGAAGGAAAGCTGAGCCGCTCGTTTGTGTTTGCCGCTTACGAGGGCGGGACGAAACCGTTCTGTATGCAGCCTGCTTGACGTCGAGGAAACGGCGGGGAACCGGCCGACAGGCGCAGAATACCGGGGCGGGACCAGCAACAGTTCATTTGCATGCGGCTCCGCTATGCTCATCGTGCGGTCGTCATTGGGGCGCTGCGTTCCAGGCGGCTTGAGACCGCTTCGGCCAGTCAGCCTGAGCTTGGGACATAAAGGAACTGCGGTGCCTTAAACGGAACGTTTGGATTACTCGCCGCTGTATAGAGGAACCCGGATGCCTTTATTCTTATCGGTAAACATTCGTTTGCACGAAGTTCGGGCCGATAGCTCACCCTGGTTCCGCTAATTGTTGCGGACTCGACCGCCCGTAAGGGTTAACGTATTCGTGTTCCGCTATTTTTCCGATCTAAACAAACGCCAGCCGATATAAAGGCTGGCGTTTGTTAGTTTATGCCGTCGGCGAAACGGGAGCGCCCATCGACAAGAAACACTTTGCCGCCGGCAAGCACGGCCACCCCCGGTTTGGCGACCCCGTAGACCGCTCGCGGCGATCAGGTCCCGAGTAAAATGACTTTTAAATGCCGATGAAAATCGGGCACGAGTTTTTCCTGCCCTTGAATGTGCCTGGCGAGGTCAGTCAATCGAAAAAGCCCCATTCCGTGTGAAGAGTGCAAGCTTGGCTTTCTGTCGTAAATCCATTATAGAGCACGAGGTCTGTATTTATCATATTAGTCATTTTGGAATAGTAGGGATTATAAGGGGGCTGCTTACCATCGCGATGCCGGCTTCCGCCCGTGCTGCTATTCCGGTGTCGGGCTTGGACAAGCTTTCGTTTAATTGTCCGTCAGGTGTGCTATACTTGTTATATTGCCTGCTATCGATTTCCGAAAGGATGGTTATCATGTTTACAAGTATATTGGTTGCTTACGACGGTTCCGAGCTGTCCCGGAGAGCCTTGGCTAAAGCAAAAGAGCTGGCCGGCGAGTCGAACGCCAAGCTTGAGGCCGTTCATGTGCTGCACCATCCCGTTGTCGTCATCGGCGAAGCGGTCGTATCCCCTCCCCGTAGCTATGAAGCGGAATACATACAGCATGCGCAATCTCTCATCGACCAAGCGAACGGGGAAATCGCCGGGCTTCCGAATGCGAAGGCCAGCTTGCTGCAGGGCCAGCCGGCGGACGCCGTGCTGGATTATGCCGGACAGATCGGGGCGGATCTTATCGTGATCGGAAGCCGGGGCTTGACCGGCCTCAACGAATGGGTGCTCGGAAGCGTGAGCCATCATGTCGTGCAGCACGCCCGAATTCCCGTCCTTGTCATAAAATAGGGGAAAAGCGCGTTCCCGGCCTGTGCAATGCGGGCACACTTGATTCATATTTCATTTTTCGAAAATGGTGCATAAATGCCGAAACAACGGAGACCGGGGCCTGAGAGGAGGCTGCCAGGTCTCTTTGTTTATTGCGCGGGGACGGAGGATATGACAGCGTTCCATGCGGAGGGGAGCAGGCATGACACAGGTTTCGAGCTTCACCGCGGAAAAGGCACCGGTCAGCGGATAAAGGCGCGGCGGAGCGTGGGCGGCTTGGAGTGCCGCGAGGGGCCGGCGTCTTGCAGCGTTCCGCGAAAAAAAGACGTGCGCCGGAACCGCAATCGCCTTGGCGATCGGTTCCGGCGCACGTCCTCTTAGCATGCGCGGCTTCGCTCTCCGGATACTATCCGGCGCGCATTTCAGCTTACCGCGCATTTTCGCTTTGCACGCTATTCTTCGTGATACAGGTCGGTCGACAAATACCGCTCGCCGGAATCCGGCAGCAGCACGACGATCGTTTTCCCCTCATTCTCGGGTCGGATCGCCAGCTCTGTAGCGGCAAAGGCCGCGGCGCCCGACGACATGCCGACCAGCAGGCCCTCCTGCTGTCCCAGCAGCCTGGAGGTCCGGTAAGCGTCGTCCGTGCGTACCTTGACGATCTCGTCGACGACGGACCGGTCGAAGACTTCAGGCACGAAGCCCGCGCCCAACCCCTGAATGCGGTTAGGGCCCGGCTTGCCGCCGGACAGCACGGGCGAATCGTACGGCTCTACCGCGACGATGCGCACGCCCGGATTGTGGCCCTTCAGCACCTCGCCGACGCCCGTCACCGTTCCGCCGGTTCCGACCCCCGCGACAAAAATATCGACTTTGCCATCCGTATCCGCCCATATTTCCTCTGCCGTCGTTTTCCGGTGGATCGCCGGATTGGCCGGGTTATTAAACTGCTGGGGGATGAACGAATGCGGAATTTCCGCCGCCAGCTCGTCCGCTTTGCGGATCGCGCCCGGCATCCCTTCGCCGCCCGGCGTCAGCACGACCTCCGCGCCGAGCGCCTTCAGCAGATTGATCCGTTCCCGGCTCATCGTATCCGGCATCGTCAGGATCAGCTTATAGCCCCGTGCTGCCGCTACGGAAGCAAGAGCGATCCCGGTATTGCCGCTTGTCGGCTCAATGATGACGGATTCCTGCGGACGAATGAGTCCCCGCTCTTCCGCGTCGATGATCATGGCGTAGCCGATCCGGTCCTTGACGCTCCCGGCCGGGTTGAAAAATTCCAGCTTCGCCAGCAAGGTCGCTTTTAATTCTTGCTTTTTATGATAATTGGACAATTCCAGCAAAGGGGTGTTTCCGATCAGATCCGTTAAGTTTTTCGCGATACGGCTCATCTGTATTCCTCCATTCATTCCGGTTAACCCTCGTCTCTTAATTACAATATATCATGATACTGCAACTCCCGGATTTTGTAAAACGATGCCAAGGACCGCAAGCTCGGGCCGGCAAGGCTGCCGCGGCACCTGCAGGCAGATGAACGATAGGTTCAAGCTATGATTATGATACGAATAATTGAATTGAACGATAGACCAGGCGGGCTTATACTGAACTCCGTAAGTATACCATCCAGAGAGAAAGAAAGGGAATCTTCATGATCGATCATCAGCGCGCGCCGCTGTTTTCCGCCTTGCTGGAGCATGCGCAAAAACAGCCGCACCAATTTCATATCCCCGGACACAAAAAAGGGGAAGGGATGGAAAGCGGCTTTAAATCGTTTATCGGCGACAACGCCTTGTCCATCGATCTGATCAATATTGCGCCGCTGGACGATTTGCACCAGCCGACGGGCGTCATCGGGGAAGCGCAGCGTTTGGCGGCGCTCGCCTTCGGGGCGGATCATACGCTGTTCTCGGTGCAGGGCACCAGCGGTGCCATTATGACCATGATCATGACGGTCTGCGGCCCCGGGGATAAAATCATCGTTCCGCGCAATCTGCATAAGTCGATTTTGTCGGCCATCATCTTTTCCGGGGCCAAGCCGGTGTTCGTGTCCCCGGAGCGGGACAAGAAGCTGGGGATCGACCACGGAGTGTCCGTCCGCTCGGTGAAAAAAGCGATCGAGATGCATCCGGACGCCAAAGCGGTGCTTGTGATCAATCCGACCTACTTCGGCGTCTGCACGAATCTGCAGGCCATGGTCGAGACGGCCCACCGCTACGGCATTCCCGTGCTGGTGGACGAAGCGCACGGGGCGCTGCTCCATTTTCACGACAAGCTGCCCATGTCGGCAATGCAGGCGGGAGCCGATATGGCGGCGACCAGCATGCACAAGCTGGGCGGCTCGCTGACGCAGAGCTCCCTGCTGCATGTGCGGGAGGGGCTCGTCTCGGTCAAGCGGGCACAGACGCTGTTCAGCATGCTGACCACGACGTCGACCTCGTACATCCTGCTCGCGTCGCTCGACGCCGCCCGCAAAAATCTCGCTACGAACGGCCGGGAAATGGCCGAACGGACCATCCGGCTTGCCCAGGAGGCCCGGCGGAGAATCAACGGGATTTCCGGGCTGTTTTGCTTCGGCGATGAGATTTTGTGGACGGAAACGGCATACGATTTCGACCCGACCAAGCTGACGATCCATGTGCGGGGGCTCGGCATGACGGGATATGAAGCGGAAAACCGGCTTCGGGACCGGCACAATCTGGAGGTGGAGCTGAGCGACCTGTACAACATCCTGTGCCTGATTACTCCGGCGGATACGGAGGAATCGATTAACGTGCTGCTGCGGGCGCTGGAGGAGCTTGCCGGGGAGCGGGGCAGCGGGGGCCGGGCGGTGGAGCGGGATATCCGTCTGCCGGATATTCCCCAGCTCTCGTTAACGCCGCGGGACGCGTTCTACGGGGACACCGAGAAGATTCCGTTCCGGGAATCGGCCGGCCGCATCATTGCGGAATCGATTTACGTCTATCCGCCGGGTATCCCGATTCTGCTTCCCGGGGAAGTGATCGGCGAGCGGCACATCGCTTATATCGCCGACCATCTGGAGGTCGGGCTTCCGGTGAAGGGACCGGAGGATTTGACGCTGCGCGAGGTCAAGGTGATCGTCGAAGCGAACGCGATTTTCTAAGGGAAAAAGGAGGGGAGCCGGATGAACGTTTCGGCCTTGCGCGAATGGTTTCCGATATTGAAGCAGCAGGTGAACGGGTATCCGCTGACGTATTTGGACAGCGCGGCTTCGGCGCAGAAGCCGGTACAAGTCATCGAAGCGCTGAAGCGCTTCTACGAATGGGACAACGCGAACGTGCACCGCGGAGTGCACACCCTCGGCTCGCGGGCGACCGAGGCGTACGAGGGGGCGCGCGCCAAGGTTGCGCGTTTTGTGAATGCCGCCTCGGAGGCGGAAATCGTCTTTACCCGCGGGACGACGTCGAGCATTAATCTGGTCGCCGCCGGATGTGCAAGGACGATATGCGGGGAAGGGGACGAGATCGTCCTGACGCCGATGGAGCATCACGCCAATCTTATCCCGTGGCAGCAGGCGGCCAAGGCGACGGGGGCCGTCTTGAACTATATTCCGCTGCAGGAGGACGGCACGCTCTCGCTTGAGGATGTGGCGAGAACGGTTACGTCCCGGACGAAAATCGTCGCCGTCTCCCATATCTCCAACGTGCTCGGCGCCGTCAATCCGGTCAAGGGGATCGCCGGGATTGCTCATCGTTGCGGGGCGAAGCTGCTCGTCGACGGAGCGCAGGCGGTCGCCCACAGGAAAGTGGACGTGCGAGAGCTGGATTGCGACTTCTATGCGTTCTCCGGGCATAAGATGTGCGGTCCGACCGGCATCGGCGTGCTGTATGGGAAACGTTCGCTGCTGGAGGCGATGGAGCCGGTCGAATTCGGCGGCGAGATGATCGGCCATGTCGACCTGCGGGAAGCGACGTGGAAGGAGGCGCCGTGGAAGTTCGAGGCGGGCACGCCGATCATTGCCGGCGCCGTCGGTCTGGGAGCGGCAATCGATGTGCTGGAGCAAATCGGCATGGATGCGATCGAGAAGCACGACCTGGAGCTGACCGCTTATGCTATCGCCCGGATGAAGCGAATCGAAGGCCTGACCATCTATGGCCCGACAGAGGGGCGTATCGGGATGGTGACCTTTAACCTGGACGGCATCCACCCTCACGACTTGGCGACGGCGCTGGATGCCTACGGGGTGGCCGTCCGGGCAGGGCATCATTGCTGCCAGCCGCTGATGAGACGGCTCGGGACGCAAGCAACCACTAGAGCGAGCTTTTTTGCCTACAACACGGAAGAGGAAGTCGACCGGCTGGTGGAAGCGCTGTACCGGGCCAGGGCGTATTTTGCGGATTAGCGGTGCGGACGGCGGAATTCATAGGGGGAAGGAGGGGGAGACGTTGGACGTTATAGCGTCTAATTTGGCCGCGGTCGAGCGCCGCATTCAAGCTGCGTGTCTTCGCGCCGGGCGGCGCCGGGAGGACGTCGGGATCATCGCCGTCACGAAATACGGCTCCGCCGATTTGACGGCGAAGATGCTGCAGCTCGGGATGGCGCACATCGGCGAAAACCGCTGGCAGCACGCGCAGCCGAAATGGGAGGCGCTGGGAGGACAGGGCAGCTGGCATTTTATCGGCCATCTGCAAACGAACAAAGTGAAGGACGTCATCGGCAAGTTCGCGTACATCCATTCATTGGACCGGATGTCGCTGGCGACGGAAATTCAGCGAAAAGCGGACGCGTTAGGCGAGCCGGTCCGCTGCTTCATTCAAGTGAACGTGTCCGGAGAGGAGAGCAAATACGGCCTGCCGCCGGAGGAGCTTGTTTCGTTCGCGCAGCAGGTGTCCAAGCTGGATGCCGTGCAGGTGGTCGGCTTGATGACGATGGCTCCGCTGGACCGGGACGGCGAGGCGGCCCGCCCCGTATTCCGCGGACTGCGGCAGCTTCGCGACGAGCTGAACGAAGCGGGGGCGCTCGGATATGAAGTCCGGCACCTCTCGATGGGCATGTCCGGCGATTTTGAAGTCGCGATTGAAGAAGGCGCTACATGGCTCAGGCTCGGCTCCGTCCTGTGCAAGCAGGAAGGCGGGACCTGACGCAAAAGCGGCAACCCCGCAGGGCAGCATCGTCATGCCCGCGGAGTTGCCGCTCTATTTTTCACGCCGGCCGGGTTTATCCCAAGTGAAGCTCCTTCATCTTGTTGTACAGGGTTCCCCGGGAAATGCCCAGCAGCTTGGCTGCGGCGCTCTTGTTGCCGAGCGTCTTGGCCAAGGCGTCTTCGATCAGCGATTTTTCCTCTTCTTCGGTATTCCGCGTTTTCAATATTCGCAATTGCGGGTCGGGCTGCTCCGCCCTTGTCTTGTCCAAATGCGGCTGCTCCTTTTGCAAATGCGCAGGGAGGCTGGTCATCGCAATGCGTTCGTTTTCGCTGAGAATCAGGCACCGTTCCACGACGCTCATCAGCTCGTTGATGTTGCCGGGCCAATCGTAATTGGCGAACGCCAGCATCACTTCGGGCTCAAGCTGCGGAATCGGCTTTTGATACTGCAGCGCAAATTGTCTGACGAACGTTTGAACGAGCGACGGGATGTCTTCCTTTCGCTCGCGAAGCGCAGGCAAGGCGATGGAAATGACGCTCAGCGCGTAATACAAATCGGACCGGAACAGCTGCTTTTCGACCAATTTGTGCAAATCCCGATCCGTTGCCGCGATGATGCGGGCATGCACCGGAATAGGGGCGGTCCCGCCCGTCCGAACGACCGTTTGCGTCTGAATGGATTGCGCCAGCTTCGCTTGAATGTCCGGCGGCAGCCGGTCGATTTCGTTCAGGAACAGCGTGCCTTGATCGGCCAATTCCAATTTTCCGGCGCTGCCGGTCTGATTTCCTGAAAAAGCGCCCCCCTGAAAGCCGAAGAGCTCCGTTTCCAGCAATCCGGCGGGGACGGAACCGCAATGCAGCGTAATGAACGGCTTTTCGGCCCGCGGGCTGGCTTGATGAATCACTTGGGCAAGCTGTTCCTTGCCTACTCCGGCTTCCCCGATCAGCAGCAGAGGATTTTCCGCTCCGGCCACTTTTCTCGCCAGCCGGATCGCATTGCCGATGAGTTCGCCTTTGCCCTTGATGAAGGAAAACGGGTCCTCATGGCTTGCCTGTTCGTCGAAGCGCGCCATATGGGTCGAAGAAAGCTCGTCGTTCAGACGGACCAATTGGGTGATGTCCTGCTCCGTGGCAATCCCGCCGATAATATGGCCGCTATCATCCACAACGGGAGAAGCGTTGACCAGCACGTGGTTGCCGGGACGCGGACGGTGATACGTATTCCGGATCATCCGGCCTTCGTCCAGCATCCGGAGCACCATGAGCGCCTCCGGTTGGAAATGCTCGCCAATGCGCCTGCCCAGTATATCTTTTTTGTCGATGCCGTACGTCTCCTCGGCGACGGTATTCCAGCAAATCACCGTGCCGCTCTGGTCGACGACCGTTACCGCATCGGTTACCGTCTCCGCCAGCGTGAAGAAGTAGGAAGCGAGCCGCTGCCGCTCTTGATAAACGAAAGTCAGCAGCTCGGCCATAAAGCTGTAACCGACCACGGTTCCGTCGGCTTCCCGGAAGACGACGGGCCGCTGGGTCGCGGCGGGCAGCTGCATGAAGCTTTCGTAGTTCCCTGCGGCGACCTCCGAATGAGGGAGAACGGGAGACAGCAGATTCGGGCAGGGCGCCAAGTCGTCGATCGTTGTATCCTGCCGCTGCTCGAAAAGCCAAAGATCCCCGGAGGTAAACAAGTAAGCGCTGTTATCCTTCGGGATGCAGACGGCAGCGTCTCGACGCAGGTATGCCGCAATGTCGCGAATTGTCGAATGAAGAGGAAGCATATGCATTTGTCGATGAATAGGTAATTGTTCAGCATTGAACATAGGCAGCCTCGCATGGGGTTTTATAATTAAATTTAACATGAAAAAGAACGGGTTACAACTGAAGGCCATCCGCCAATTGGATTATTTTCCATGTAAAAAATGTTCATTTTTGAACATAAGGACAAAATGTGAAACTTTTTTTGTCAAAAGTATGTACAAAATAACGATGCCTGTGTATAATCGGCTGTGTAAACAAATTTAACACTGCAAAGGGGAGGAAATAAAACATTTTGTGGAACGATGTCATTTCACAAAGAAAAGGTCAAGTTTTTGTAAATTAATCAAATCTTCCGGCTCAAGCCCTCATGCCGTCCGAAAGAGGACGGTGTTCCGACAAATTTAGTTGAACGTCACTCATCAGAATTAAAACTCCAAGCGCGTAAATGCATTACACTCCGTCTATTGAACAACGATCCATTCATGCTTAGTACCCTATGGTTGATTTATCCGCTTCGTTCGCCGGCGCCATTGCTGCGAAACGGCCACGACCGATCTGACAAAGAACACGATAGATAAAAAGAAATGTATTCGTTGCAGAAGGTTAATGAAAGCGGTTACTTCATAAAGACAAAATTCGGGAGGTCGTCTAGAACGATGAAAAAGCAAACTTCGATTGGAATTGCAACCGTTATTTTGGGAATGTTAGCGCTTACTGCATGCGGGGGGAATCCCGACGGAGCGAAGTCTGCATCAGGTTCGGCGGAAGGGTCGGCCTCGGGCAAGGAAATTAAAATCGGAATGATGTTCGCCTTAAGCGGCAACGAGGCCAAAATGGGACAGGACATGAAGCAGGCTGCGGAATTGGCGGCTGAAGAGATCAACGCCGCCGGCGGGATTAACGGCAGCAAAATCAAGCTTGTCGCCCAGGACGACGCTTGCGATCCGCAGACCGCTACGGCTGCCGCCAACAAGCTCGTATCCGAAGGCGTCACCGCCGTCGTCGGCGGCTATTGCTCCGGCGCGGCGATCCCGGCTACCGGCGTGTTCCATCAAAACGGCATCCCGACGGTCATTACGGCAGCCAACTCGCAAAAAATCGCCGATCAGAAATTTCCGGAAATTTTCATGATCAACGGCACCGGGGTGCACCAGGCGCAGATGGCGGCGGAGTATATGGTCAACAAAAACCAAGCGAAAAAAATTGCGATCATTCATGACAACTCCGCGTTCGCCAAAGACTTGGGGGAAGTGACGAAGAAGCAGGTAGAGAGCGCGGGCGGGAAAGTCGTCGTATTCGACGCCGTGAACCCGGACGAGACGGATTTTTCTTCGCTGGTGTCCAAGCTGAAGCAAGCGCAGCCGGACGCGACGTACTGGACGGCGTACTATAAGGGCGGAGGCCTGTTCATTAAACAGTTCAAGCAGCAGGGCGTTTCCGGCATCATCGGAGTTGGCGACGGCGCAAACGACAAGATGCTGATCGACATTGCCGGTAAAGAGGCGGCCGAAGGCACGTTCATCACCAACAGTCCGACGGCGGAATTCCTGCCGGAAGCCAAGAAATTCTTGGATGATTATAAAGCCAAGTTCTCCCAGGAGCCGGGCCCGTATTCCGCTCTGCAATACGACGGAATTAAGCTGATGGCCGACGCCATCAAGCGCGCAGGCTCTACGGACAAGAAGGCGATCACCGAAGCCTTGGCCAAAACCGATTTGAAAACGCTCACCGGGCAAGTTTCCTTTACCCCGCAGGGCACGCTGACGAAGTCCAACTTTGTCGTCCTGCAGGTCAAAGAAGGCACCTTTGCTCCTTCGAAGTAAGCTTGAGTCTTGAAACTCGAACGCGCGGCATGTGAAGATCGTGCCGCGTATTTTTTCAAAAAGGAGCGGTCCGATGGAATTTCATCTTACCACCGACATTTTTGTGCAGCAGCTGATTAACGCTTTGATCGTAGGTTCCTTTTATGCTTTAATCGCGCTCGGTTATTCGATGGTCTACGGCATTATCAAACTGCTCAATTTTGCGCATGGCGATTTATTCATGGTCGGCGCTTTCGTCGGCTACACGGTATTGGCCAAGCTGACCGGTACGGGGGAAAGTTTGCTGGGGATGGGATTGGCTTTTGTGATCGCGATGATCGTTACCGGATTTTTAGGGATGGGAATCGAACGGATCGCCTACAGGCCGCTGCTTAAGGCTCCCCGTTTATCGATATTGATTACCGCGGTGGGCATGTCGCTCGTGCTGGAGAATGCGATTATGGCGGGATACGGCGCCAAGCCGTATATTATGCCCGTAACGCTGCCGACGGACGGGTTTTCGCTGCTCGGCGCCAAAATTACGTATGCCCAGATCGGAATCATCGTATTCTCGGCCATCTTAATGATCGCTTTGCAATGGTTCGTGCATCGGACAATTTATGGAAAAGCGATGCGGGCGATTGCGATCGATCAGACGGCCAGCAGTCTGGTCGGCATCAACGTGACGAAAGTGATTTCGTTGACTTTCTTCGTCGGTTCTTTCCTGGCCGCGGCCGCCGGCATGATGAATGCGAGCTATTACGGCAGCCTTACGTTTACGATGGGCTTTATTTTCGGAATGAAGGCCTTCACGGCCGCCGTCATCGGCGGAATCGGCAACATTCGCGGCGCGATGCTCGGCGGCTTGATGCTGGGCGTGCTGGAGACGATCGGCACGTACCAATTCGGCGGCGAATGGAAGGATGTCTTTGCGTTCTTCATTCTCATCGTCCTGCTGGTGGTCAAACCGACGGGCCTTTTGGGCCAAAAAGTAACGGAGAGGATGTAAGGTATGGAAAATGCGACGAAGCAAACCGTTGTTTTAAACCGCCCGAAAATCAATGCCAAATCCTCGGCGCTCGCGGCGCTGATGGTGCTGGCCGCGTTTTTCCCTTTCTTCGCCGGGCCTTACTGGCTGGACGTCGGCTTTCTCGCCGTGTTCTATATCGTTCTGGGGCTCGGACTGAATGTCGTTGTCGGCTACGCCGGGCTGCTCGACCTCGGGTATTCCGCGTTTTTCGCGGTTGGCGCCTATACAACGGGCATTTTTATGACGCAGTTCCAAATGAATTTTTTCCTGGCCCTGGCGCTTAGCGGAATATTCGCCGCCGTGGCAGGCTTCATTATCGGAGCGCCGACCCTGCGGCTGCGCAGCGACTACTTAGCGATCGTCACGCTGGGCTTCGGCGAAATTGTCAAAATATCGGCCAAAAATCTGGAGTTTACCGGCGGAGCCTCCGGGATTTACGGCATCATGAGTCCGTTTCCCGCCCCGTCGACCTTCATGGGAATCACGATCAACAACCTGACGTACTGCTATTGGGCGATTCTGATTTTGGCGGTCATCACGATTATCGCTTCCAAACGGCTCGGGCAGTCGAGAATCGGGCGTTCCTGGGCGTACATCCGGGAGGATGAGGACGCGGCGGAAGCGATGGGCATCAACCGGGTGCGCAGCAAGCTGGCCGCTTATTCGGTAGGAGCCTTGTTCGGAGGCTTGGCCGGATCGATCTTTGCGGTCAAAATGACGGCGATTGCGCCCGAGAGCTTCAACTTCATGCAGTCGGTCATGATTTTGCTGGCCGTGATCTTGGGCGGTCTTGGCCGGATTTCCGGCGTCGTGGTCGGCGCGATCATCGTCATCGTTCTTCCCGAGTCGCTCCGGGATTTGAATAAGCTCATTCATTTGGATGTGGATATCGACCGCTACCGTTTTCTTATCTTTGGGGTCGCGCTGGTGATCCTGATGATTTTCCGCCCTCAAGGACTCGTTCCCGAGAGCCGGGGTAAAGAATAAGCAATCCGAGGTGAGAGATATGGCGAACATGCGAATTTCCAATCTGCATCTCCAATTCGGCGGATTGACGGCTGTCAACAACCTGAGCTTTGACATTCCGGACCATGCCGTGATGAGCGTTATCGGACCGAACGGGGCAGGGAAAACGTCTTTGTTCAACATGATTACGGGCTTTTACCGGCCGACGCGCGGCGAAATTTTGTTCGACGGCGTGAATATCGTCGGGAAGAAGCCGAGCCAGATTACGGCGATGGGCATGGCCCGTACCTTCCAGAACCTGCGCGTATTTCCGAACCTGACCGTGCTGGAGAACGTGATGGCCGGCATGCACTCCAGAACGAAGCAAGGGCTCGTCGGAGCGCTGCTGCGCACGCCCGGTCACCGCAAGGAAGAAGCCTGGATTCGGCAGGTGGCCGAGGAATGCATCCGTTTTGTCGGGATTGAAGCGTACACCGACAGGCTTGCCAAGAACCTGCCTTACGGCGCCCAGCGCTACTTGGAAATTGCGCGCGCCTTGGCGATTCAGCCGAAAATCCTGTTCCTGGACGAGCCGGCAGCGGGCTTCAATTTCAGCGAAAAGCAGGATTTGATCGGTTTGATCGGACGAATCCGCGAAGCTTACCGCATTCCCGTCGTCTTGATCGAGCACGACATGGGGCTGATCAACAAAGTCTCCGATCACATCATGGTGCTGAATTACGGGCAAAAGCTGGCGGAAGGCACGCCGCAGGACGTGCTGAACGATCCCCGGGTGATCGAAGCGTATCTGGGCAAAGAAGAGGAGGATGAGGCGGTATGAGCACCATTCTCGATGTGAAGCGGATGGAAACGTTTTACGGGAAAATCCAGGCGGTCCGCGGTGTCGATTTTACGGTGAAGCAAGGGGAAATTGTTGCGCTGCTCGGGGCCAACGGCGCCGGCAAAAGCACGATTCTGAAAACGATATCCGGCCTGATCCGCCCGGCTCAAGGCAGCATCGCGTTTATGGGCGAAGACCTGACGAAAAAAGAGCCTCATGCGATCGTGGAAATGGGCGTCGTGCACGTGCCGGAGGGACGGAGGGTGTTCGGAGGCCTCACGGTGACGGAAAACCTGGAGCTCGGATCTTTCATCAAGAAAAAGGACAAGGCGAAGCTGGCGCAAAATCTGGACATGGTCTTTCAAATGTTCCCCCGGCTGGCCGAGCGCCGCAAGCAAATGGCGGGAACGTTAAGCGGCGGGGAGCAGCAGATGCTGGCCATCGGCCGGGCGCTCATGTCGGAGCCTAAGCTGCTGATGCTGGACGAGCCTTCGATGGGGCTTGCCCCGATCGTCGTCATCGACATTATGAAGATTATCAAACAGATTAACCAACAGAGGGGCACGACGATTTTGCTGGTCGAGCAGAACGCGAAGGCGGCGCTCAAATTGGCGCACCGCGGCTACGTGCTGGAGACGGGCTCCATTACGATGGAAGACAGCGCCGCCAACCTGCTTGCGGACGACAACGTGGTCAAGGCTTACCTCGGAGTTCATTGATGGCTCGTCCTTTAGAGGAACCGTTGTCCCAACCGGCCGTGACCACGAAACGCGGCAGTCTGCCCGTGTCGCCGTATGCCTTGCTGTTTATCGGGGTCTTCTCCGTGGCGTTATCTTCCATCTTTATTAAGTGGTCGTCGGCTCCGGCCTCGATCATGGGCATGTACAGACTGCTGTTCACGATTGTGCTGCTGCTTCCGTTCAGGCCGTGGAAGCAAACGGGAGCCGGCCGGTTTTCCTGGAGCTTTAAGGGCAGCCTGCTGCTGGTGCTGTCCGGCTTGTTTCTTGGCCTGCACTTTCTGTTCTGGATGGAGTCGTTAAAGCATACTTCCGTTGCCAGCTCCATGATCTTGTTGACGCTGCAGCCTGTTTTTATTATGATCGGCTCCTTTTTCTTGTTTAAAGAGCGGACTTCCGTGCAAGGCGTAGCCAGCTTGATCGTTGCCCTGGTCGGATCGGCATTGATCGGCTGGGGAGATATCGGCTTCTCGGAGCAGGCTCTTTACGGCGATATGCTGTCGATTGCCGGAGCGCTCAGCTACTCGCTCTATTTGATGGCGGGGCAAAAGCTGATGAAAGAAATTCCGTCCATGCTGTACAGCCTGTTTGTTTTTATCATTGCCGGATTGCTGCTGTTTGTGTTTAATATGTTCAATCATTATACATTTACGGATTATTCCTTGACGGACTGGGGCATTTTTGTTTTGCTCGCGCTGATTCCAACCGTAATGGGGCAGATGCTGTTCAATTGGCTTTTAGCCTACGTAAACGCGACGACGGTGTCCATGGCGGTCATCGGAGAACCGGTGTTGGCGATCATTCTGGCCTATCTGTTATTGAACGAACAGCCTACCTGGCTTCAGGCGTCCGGCGGGCTTTTAACCATGCTCGGCGTAGGAATTTACTTTCGAATCAAGCCCAAGAGTGTTCAAAAATAGACACAATAATTAAAAATAAACAAAATTATTGGTTAATGTGTGTACAATTTCGTCATTTGATTGTATAGTGTAAATACAGATAACGCTTTCATACGACAACAATGCATGGTTCAGAAGGAGGATTCGGTAGTCCATGGAAGTGCTCATGCGGAATATGTTTCAAGCGATCGGAAAGAGCCGTTCCGCGAATCAATTGGCTAAAAGGTACGGCTTGCGCTTCGGCGCGTCCCGCTTCGTCGCAGGCGAAACGATCAAGCAGTCGATTGAGGCGGTTCGCAAGCTGAATCAATCCGGCCGGGTCGTCACGTTGGACCATTTGGGCGAATTTATTTCCACCGAGGCCGAGGCCATGGAATCGACCGAAATGTGTCTGCGAACCTTGGACGCGATCGCGGAATCCGGCGTTCAGTCCAACCTTTCCCTGAAGATGACTTCGCTCGGGCTGGATATCGACAAAGAGCTGTGCATGAGCAACATGCGCAGAATTTTGGACAGAGCCCGGGAATACGGTAATTTCGTGCGCATCGATATGGAGGATTACGCCCACTGTCAGGTGTCGCTCGATATTTACCGCGAGCTTCGTCAGACCTACGACAATGTCGGGATCGTCATTCAGGCATACTTGTACCGCACGGAGCAGGATATGAAGGATCTGAACGAGCTGCGGGCCAATCTGCGCCTGGTGAAGGGAGCCTACAAGGAGTCTCCGAAGGTGGCCTTCCCGGAAAAGAAAGATGTCGACGAGAACTACAAGAAGATCATCAAGATGCACCTGCTGAACGGAAACTATACCGCGGTTGCGAGCCATGACGAGAACATGATCGCGTTTACCAAGCAGCTTGTCCAAGAGCACGGCATCCCGAACGACCGCTTCGAGTTCCAGATGCTCTACGGCATTTGCGAGGAGCTGCAAAACCGGCTGGTCGCCGAAGGCTACAAGGTGCGCGTCTACGTTCCGTACGGGATCGATTGGTTCGGTTACTTCATGCGGCGGTTGGCCGAGCGTCCGGCGAATGTATGGTTTGTGCTGAAAAATATGTTTAAATAATCCATTCCTAATTATTGAGAGGGGACTAATCCATGAACATGTTGACGAAAGTAAGCCCGTTTGTAAATGAGCCCTTTACGGATTTCAGCAAGGAAGAGAACAAGAAGGCGATGGAGGCCGCAATCGCCAAGGTCAAGGCCGAGCTTGGCCGGGATTATCCGCTGCATATCGGCAGCAAAAAAGTAATGACCGAAGCGCGCATCGTATCGATTAACCCGGGAGATAAGGATCAAGTGATCGGCCGCGTCAGCAAAGCCGACCAGGCATTGGCCGAAGAGGCGATGCAGGTTGCTTTGCAGGCGTTCGAATCGTGGAAGCGGGTTCCGGCTGCGGAGCGCGCGGACTATTTGTTTAAAGCGGCCGAGCTGATGCGTCAGCGCAAGCATGAGTTTTCCGCGCTGATGATTCTGGAATCCGGCAAAAACTATGCGGAAGCCGATGCGGATACGGCCGAAGCGATCGACTTCATCGAGTTTTACGCCCGGGAAATGCTGCGCCTGAGCCGCATTAACGAAACCCAGCCTTTGACGAAAATCGCGGGCGAGACGAACAACCTGACGTACATTCCGCTTGGCGTCGGCGTTGTGATCCCTCCGTGGAACTTCCCGCTGGCGATCTGTGTAGGCATGACGACGGCCGCGGTCGTATCCGGCAACACCGTTCTGCTCAAGCCTGCGTCCACGACGCCGGTCATCGCTCATAAATTCGTCGCGTTGATGGAAGAAGTCGGACTGCCTGCCGGGGTCATCAACTATATCCCGGGCAGCGGCGCGGAAGTCGGCGATTACTTGACGACGCATCCGAAAACGCGCTTCGTCAGCTTCACCGGCTCCAAGGAAATCGGGCTGCGAATCAACCGCTTGGCGGCGGAGACGGCTCCGGGTCAAATCTGGATCAAGCGCGTCGTTGCGGAGATGGGCGGAAAAGACGGGATTGTCGTCGACGAAACGGCCGATCTGCAAGCGGCGGCCCAAGCGATTGTCGCTTCGGCCTTCGGCTTCCAAGGCCAGAAATGCTCCGCCGGCTCGCGCGCGTTTATCGTCGAGTCCGTGTACGACGAAGTGGTCGAGAAGGTCGTCGAATTGACGAAAGACCTGCAGGTCGGGCTGCCGGAAACGAATGCGCCGGTAGGACCGGTCATCGATCAAGGCTCCTACGATAAAATTTTGAACTACATCGAGATCGGCAAGACGGAAGGCAAGCTGCTTGCCGGTGGCGGCAAGGCGGAAGGCAACGGCTACTATATCGAGCCGACGGTATTTGCCGACGTGGACGGCAAAGCGCGGATTATGCAAGAGGAGATTTTCGGGCCGGTGCTCGCCATCGGCAAAGCGAAGGACTGGAAAGAAGCGATTGCGCTGTATAACGATACCGAATTCGGCTTGACGGGCGCTTTCTTCTCCTCGGACGAAGAGCGGATCGAGGAAGCGCTGGAAACGATGCACTGCGGCAATCTGTACATCAACCGCAAATGTACCGGCGCCTTGGTCGGCGTGCATCCGTTCGGCGGGTTCAACATGTCCGGCACGGACTCCAAAGCGGGCGGCTACGATTATTTGCTGCTGTTTACGCAAGCCAAATTGACTTCCCGGAAAAACTAATCGCCTGCCGACGAACGTAAAGCGTGCAAGTTGTGAGGCAAATGAAGCCCGGTACCGTTTAAGGTGCCGGGCTGAGCTTTGTTGAGAAAGTGGTACGTGTGAAAGTGTCCCGTTGATAGCTCACTTAGATTTATATTCAACGTAAAACTTTGTTATAGCCTTGTTTGTGGTTACTTTTTCCTGATTCGAATAGATAATAATTCGAAAAATTCCCGGTTTAGGTAACTCAATTGTTGTTTTAAAGTCGCCCTTTGTTATAGGAGTTTTCAAACTTTTTTCTGAAATAAATTCTCCATTATCCCAATACTCCACTGTCGTAATAAGTTCTTCGCCAACCGCTTTTTGAACCGTACCAGAAATTGTATAGGAGGGATCGTGGATTAAATTGTAGCCTGATGAAGGTATCGTAAGAGTAATGTGACTATAATCCCCGTATTCAACCGGTTGCTTTACATTTAGCGGAAAGGCTTCAAAAGGGCTGAGTGTTAAGGTTTTTGGATCGTACGTAGTTATAAATTCTGGCGCTGGATATAGCATATCCAGCTTTGACTTCACGTTTCTAATAAATGTGACGGCTTCGGCTCGTGTTAATAACTCGTTTCCTTGGAATCCTGCTACGGTATTGTCTGTTTTTCCCTCGGATATTCCGCTATCCAAAAGAAAACGTATGGAATCATCAAAACCGTAGCTTCTACCGCTTGCATTTGTGATGAGTTTCGCAACGTACATACGCGGTTCCGAAATTTCAGGTTTGGGGAAAGAGGATAGTTTACTTGCTGGAGGTGTAATATAACTTCCAGCCCATCCCATTTTAAATCCGTATTGAATGTAGGGTGTTCTCCAGTCGTTGTCACTGGATTGTTCAGAAAATCCTTTCGGTTTGTAAGCCCGAATAAGCATGGCAAGAAATTCAGTCTGTCCTACGGACTGCTCGGGTTTAAATGTACCATCAGGGTATCCATCAACAATGCCATTTTCTTTGGCCCACGAAATGGTTTCATATCCCCAATGATCCGGGCTCACATCCTTAAATTCACTTCCGTTTGCGGAAGCACCTACCGGCATTACATTGCAAAGCAATAACGCGCCTAACATAATAGTGAGTGCTTTTCCTTTTTTCTTATGAAATAAACGCATTCATAAGCCTCCCCTTTTACTTCTGATATGAAATTAGACGCGATTCAAGTCAATTTGTTGCACAAAAATTGAGACTCATCCCAAAAAATGGGTATTCGTCTATGTCTAATTTAATTCAATTAATATCTACATAGTAATCGTGGTAATTCGCCATCGTAGTGACGGTTATCTTAGAGATTTCTATAGGAGTGCCTATTTTCTGTTCATGAACGACCACGGATGAATCCATCAGAGAGTTCCAGTTTGGACCATACACATAGGCATTATAGATATGTCCACCTCTGAGGAAAGAGCCGTCAGTTACTGAGTTCACATTTTTATATGCCATTGAAAAACCTATGGCCATTTCTACGTTACTACCATCTGCTTTGAGGTAAATGTCTCGGAACCAGTAGGAAATAGAGGTAATATAAACGTAATTGGAATCTGAAGCAGTGATTTGGAGCTGATTGTCTGCGGAAACTTTATAGTTTAGATATATCTTTCCACTTGGAAGTTCTTTTGTTGAGTTTGTCCAATATTCGCGGCCAGCTTTGCTTTTACCGTTTATTCCAGCCTCCAAACTCCATTTTCAAAGTATGCACCTACATCAGCACCACCAAAATATTCAGAATTATTCCAATTTGTAACGTATGCCCCTCCAAGGACGTAGGGGATGATTCCACGAGGAGTAGCGCTATAAACCCAAGGTAAATCAACCCAATGAGTTACTTAATTGAAACCAACTCGTGCGTCAACATTATAATATGGTCCATGGGCAGTAGCTCCCGTAGGTGCAATTTTGTCTTCCGATCCCTTGTTTCTTTGAGGAACTGGAATTTTGTGACCATTCGAAAGGGTAACCATTCCGTCTACAACTTCTCGTGTTTCTTGCACACTTTCATCAAAAATGCCCTTTTCGCGGTTTACTTTGACTTTGCGGGCTTGTTCGTTTGCTTTTTCGATTCCGTCAACATAATTTTTGATTTGTTCCTGAGTCAAATTTCTCGCTTGGATTTCATTTGTCAGAGGGTAAATGTCTTGTCCAAGTTTCGAAATGACCTCATCCGTTAGGCCGTGCTTTTTTAATACAGCGGCACTTGTCTGAAATAGCTCCGTCTTTGAAACATCAATTGTAGAATCTTGAGCCATAGCGCTAGAACTAAACACAAGCAATGCTGACAACATTAGGGAGCCGATTTTTAATTTCATTTCTTACTTCTCCTCGCTATTGAGATTTTTCAAAGCATATTTCATTTTAGTGCCTCATGTTGTTCGCCCGATAAATAAACATTCTCTTGCGCAACAGTTTCTCAACTTCCTCGTCGGAATAGCCAAGCTCGGCCAATATTCGGGCAGCAAATCCTGCACCTGACGATGCCCTGTATACTGCGTCATCCAAATCCTTAATACCGTATAGCTTTTCAAAGATGGCACCGATCCGGGCAAGGTATTGAATGCGTTCCTGACTTTCCCCAACCAATAACTTTTCGTACTGCATCATCCACACACCTTCAGCTTCAGCTTAGAAGAAGACTTTTGAACCCTCAGAATATACCGATCTAAACGCTGGCTGAGCTGCACCCCTCCTTGTCGGAAAACGAGCCTTTTTTCTCAACTAACCGTACCAATTGCCGCTGGAGCTTTCTGATTTTCCGCTTTAACTTTTTATTCATAAACCATCCCCTGGATTCAATTATAATGCTCTATTTCCAAATTAAGGGTTTAAGGGTTCTTGAAATATTTTTTGAATTTTTATGTCCATAAAAAACTTTCATGACCTATCGGTCACCGCAATGTATGAAAATGAAAAAATTGTTTCAAAGACGAATACCCATCCGATACTGGTAAATGGCAGGTCGAAGCTCGACTCTTTTTTGGTGAAATCAAACCCGAATAAAAAACCGCCCTATTGCAACGATGAGTACCGCCGATTGTTGCCCGAGCACGTGTATAAAAATACACCTCACTTCGTTGCATGACCTGTACAATCCAAGTAATGAGGGATGAGGATGGATGCCGTATTAGAACGATGTGCGGGGTTAGACGTACATCAAGAAACCGTTGTGGCTTGTGTCGTAAGTGGTCCATTGGATCGGAAGCCACAACAAGAAATACGAACCTTCGGGACTACGACGAAGGAGCTTTTACAGTTGTTGGATTGGCTGACGGAAAAGAAATGCACTCACATTGCCATGGAAAGTACGGGGGTCTATTGGAAAGCGGTTTGGAACATCCTCGAAGGAGATTTTACACTTGTTCTCGGCAATGCCAAGAAGATTAAGAATGTTCCGGGGCGAAAAACCGATGTCAAAGATGCCGCATGGATTGCCAGTCTGTTGCGTTGCGGACTGATTGAACCAAGCTTTGTACCGCCTGTAGACATTCGGGATCTTCGAGATCTGACTCGATACCGTCGAAAACTTCAAGGGCAAGTGACATCAGAGAAGAACCGCATACACAAGATTTTGCAAGATGCAAACATCAAGCTGACCACTTATGTTTCAGATTTGTTTGGCAAGTCAGGACTGGCATTGCTGGATGCTATTGTCAATGGGGAAGTGCTTGACCCTGACTCTGTCAAGGGCATGGTATTCACTCAGTTAAAGAAGAAGGTACCGGAACTGATCGAGGCATTAAACGGCCGCGTGCGCATCTATCACCGCTTTATGATTCGAAGGCACTTGGAACACATGCGTCAAGTGGAAGAGCATATCGAGGCTCTGCAAGGAGAGATCGACGTTTACTAAAGCCATACAGAAAGGAAGTGGACTTACTGTTAACCATTCCGGGAATTCAAGAAGATGCTGCGGCGAGCATTTTAGCGGAGAGTGGTACAGATATGTCGGTATTCCCTTCTGAAAATCATCTGGCTTCGTGGGCCGCTGTCTGTCCAGGAAATAACGAAAGTGCAGGCAAAAAGAGAAGTTCCAAAACAAACAAAGGCAATAAGGGACTAAAAGCTGTCCTTTGTCAAGCGGCCTGGGCTGCATCTAAAACGAAAAACAGCCGCATTGCCGCTTTCTACAGCAGGATTGTGAAACGACGAGGGCCGAAAAAGGCAGCCATGGCAACAGCACATCTCATCTTGAAGATATGTTTTTTCATGCTGAAAGACAGAATGGCTTACCAAGAATTAGGATCGAATTATCTGCCCAAAAAAGAAAAAGGACTTGATTACTGGGTCAGTAAAATCAAGTCCATGGGATATTCTATCCAAATACAGGATAACCATTCTGTTTAACTTTTAAAAATTTCAGAAATAAAATTTTCGGGGAGTGGGTCTTTTTGTCCCAAAATCGTGAAAAGCCACCCTAAAACCACATTTTCGTATAAAAAGCATTCTGCTTTGGGCAGAATGCCAGGGGATGGGGTATTCATGTCAACCTTCAGATCCATGTTGGTCAAGCGGTCTAACTATCGGACCATCAGTCGGACCCGGGACAAAAGGTCCAACTGTACCGCCAAATAGTCCCAAGGCGATGACCAAGGCCAAGAAATAAGCCTTCATTCTAAATGCACCTCCTTTCTCACGCCCATAGCTAATCGATACTTTTTCAATTGCTGTGCCGATGCTCGGTCCCGATACGATTCAAACAACGAAACACATTGAAAAAAATCTTCATACTTTTTCGTATCTTTTGCCAAGGAAAGACAATGCAACGTCTCATCGAGCCCTTCTTCAACACGGCTGTTCTTGAACGCATAAATAGCTTTATGATATCTATATTGCAGATGCCGATCCAAAAGAATCAGATGATTGTTAAATATATCGAAACGATCAATGAAGCCAGAAAACCGTGCCAGCACATGATCAACATTAAACCCGTGAGTATTTGCTGATGAAACGATAGCAATCAGTCCGGCCACAATGTCATTTAACCGGTTCAGGCTCGCCAGATAGTCGGCATATTCGTTAATGATACCTTCGTTTCCAGATAATACTTCAAGCGTGTATAAATTCGCCTTGCCCCAAATTTTAAATTGCTGCACTTCTTTTTGGCCAGATTCATCGAGAGGTTCAAACCATTCCAGATTAGCATAGCGATGAACGTATTTTTTCGACTCCTCATAGAGCCCTTTCATTTCAAGCACGAGGCCTTTATACAAAAGCCCCATGCCATAATAATACACGGGATGACGCTTATGTGCTACCATTTCATCGCGTAGAACCGTTCTTAGCTCGACCAGTTCACCTGCGTATTCATCAACCTCGCTCCACTTTTTTAATGAAAAGCAAACCCGCGCTAATTGGAATAAAGCGTCTAATCGATAACCCTCTGGTAACCGGTTTCGAAACGGATCAAACCGGATCACGGCCTTCCAATTCTTTTCCGCATCTGTACCTAGCGTGACCGTAAATAACCGGTAGTGACTCACCGCCAGCATTTCGGAAAAACTGTCTTTGACACTCTCCACGACAATCTCATAGAAGCGTTCCGATTCTTTTTGTTTTCCTTTATTGAATAGCTTCTCTGCCGCAGCAAAGATGATTTGCACATTTTTCGGGTTATCGAGAATCTTGGGAACGACGGCGTCAATACAATCATTTCGGCCTACTTCCGCACATCGCACCAAATAGGGAACTAATCGCGGCCGGGACACTTTTTCTTCGGAGATGCATTCTTCTGTGTACAGCTCATACAACCATCCAGGCGCCTTTCCGAAAACTTTGGCCAAGGCATCCAGTTGGTTAATCGTCATTGATCGGGAAATGCCATTCAAGGCCATGCTAAGATTACCTTGGTTAATTCCAGTCAGTTCAGCCAATTGATGCATATTGTACTTATGCAGCTTCATTTGGGCTTCAATTTCCCAACGCAAAGAGCGATTAACGACCCGCACAAAAAAAACCTCCCCTAAAAATATAAAGCAATATTACCATAATAATCCTTTTATAAAAATGAAAAATTAATAATTATGAGAAAAATTAGAACATTTTTCCCACAAGATCAAAAGAATAATCCTGCTCTTTTTCCTTATGCCTTTCTTGAAGGGTCGGGATTTTTTCGTCTTGCATATGATGTGTGCTAGGCAAAGAGAACTACCTTTGATGAAACTTCTGGAGAACAAGCAATGATGGTTAAGTGAGGCTGGCACAAGAATGCAAACCAATAATAGAACATGGTGGCGATAATAAACAGCCTTCAGCATGTAGACAGTAGCTCGTCCCTTTTTTATTTTGGCGTATTTTTTGTAAATACTTAGCAAGATATAAGTAATTATAGTACGTATATTATAATTCGCCAAATATATTTAGTATTTAAAAATTCACGAAGTGTATATCATAAAAATAAATACCGATAAGGGAGCTTCAAACCATTGAAATGAAATTAGTTGACGCGCGGAAACAAAAGCAGTTATCTCAAGAAAAAATAAGCCGAATCATAAATGTATCATTGAAGCACTACCAAAACATCGAATACGGCATGACAATACCAACCGTAACGATAGCTTTGCGTATTTGTGAAGTGCTCGGGATCGATCCGCGAGAGGTTGACGAATGGAAGGATAGACGGCAACCATTCTAATTGCCCGAAAAAAACTTAATGAGCCCGATCCCAGCCCGATACCGTTATTAAGGTGTCGGGCTCTTTTTTGCTACGCGACCACAGCCGTTAACAGGTGAGAAAAAGCAATCAGGCCGCCGTTATGCCGGCAGCCTGATATGCGAAACGCTCTTACCTGGAGGCCGCGCTTGACGCGTTTTTGCTTTGACGCATCCCCCAGAGGGTAAACAAAATTCCGACCACCGTCACCAGAGCGGCGGCGTACGGTACGGCGCGAAGCCCTCCGCCAAGCTGCATGTCGATCACGATACCCCCGAGATAAGCGCCGAGAGCATTGCCGAGGTTAAAGGCCGCGATGTTCAGCGTAGAAGCCAAGGTGGGCGCTTCCTTAGCCGTATTCAGCATATGAAGCTGCAGCCCCGGCACGGTTCCGAATGCGGCTATGCCCAAAACAAATACGGTGACCAGCGTCAGGATCTTGGAATGATCCGTCATTCCCAACAAAGCGAGAACGGCCGCGAGCAGGACGAGAATCCCGGTGAGCGAGGGCAGCAGATTCCGGTCCGCCAGCTTTCCCCCATAAATATTGCCTATAGTAATCCCGAGGCCGAATAAGACAAGAATGTAAGATACCGAGCCCGGCGAAAATCCGGTGATGTCCACCAAAATGGGCGTAATGTAAGTGAAGGCCGTAAACACGCCTCCGAACCCAAACACCGTCATGAGCAGCGCAACATGAACCGCGGGCCGGCGCAGCACGCCAAGCTCTTGCCCCAAGCTCGACGAGGCGGCTTTCACCTTGGGCACCAGCACAATGACGCCAAGCAGTGCCACGAAACCGATCGCGGTAATGGCCCAAAACGTCGAGCGCCATCCCGAGGCCTGACCTAGGAACGTCCCGAGCGGGACACCGAGGATATTCGCCAAGGTGAGCCCGGTGAACATGATGGCGATAGCGCCGGCGCGCTTTTCCTTAGGCACCAGCTCGGCTGCAACGACGGAGCCGACACCGAAAAAGGAGCCGTGCGTCAACGCAGCCACAATGCGGGCGACCATCAACACCGCATAATTCGGCGCAAGCGCGGCGAGCGCGTTCCCGGCGATGAAGATTGCCATAAGCAGGAGCAGGAGCGCTTTGCGCTGCATCTTGTGCGTAGCTATCGTAATGAACGGAGCGCCCAGGGCGACTCCGAGGGCGTAGCCGGTAATGAGCAGGCCGGCCGACGGAATCGAGACTTGAAGGTCCGCCGCCACCTCCGGCAGCAGCCCCATGATGACGAATTCCGTCATACCGATGGCAAAGGCGCCTGCCGTTAATGCGTACAAAGCGATGGTCGAGCCTGTGCCCGATGCGGCTGTCGATGGATCGGCTATACTATGCGATTTCAAGAAAAGTCCCTCCTTACAAGTAAGGAAGGCGATTTGCCCGCATCCGCCTTCCTTCCGTTTGAAATCGATAGTCTACATTTTAAATTCGGATCGGACATAAAACAAATTATGAAATTTCACTTCATCCATAATTTTATTTATAGATTGCTTTCACGGATAAGCGTCATCAGCTCCTGAATTTCGGGCAGATGCTTATGCTTCATTTTATAAGCGAAAAACAGCTCGTTTTTTACGGTCAAGTCCCCGTAGATTACTTTGGTTCGCTCGCTCATCGATTTTTCCAGCAGGTAGGTAGGCATTAAGCTTAAGCCCTCGCCGATTTCGACAGCCTTTAAAATGATATGTAGATTAGGAATGACATGGGTCGGTTTAATCAGCGGACGTTTTTTAAAATGCTCTCTCCAAAACCTTCGTATGATCGGCAGCTCCAAGCCGTAGCTGATCCACTTTTGGGCGGCAAGCCACTGTTCTCTTCGCTTTAGACTATCCGTTTCAAGTACTTCAAGCCGGGCAGGGGCTACAACGACAAACTGTTCGTCGTACAGCTTCGCATACTCAATTCCCGGAGTCACATACTTTTTGGACGTAATGATGATATCCGTTTTATCTTCCTTCAGCAGCTCCAGCAATTGATCGGCGGTCCCGAAATTGGAGATGGTGCACGTTTTGAGCTGAGGTAACCGGGGAATGATTTTCTCCAGATAAAACTCATGCGCCGACCCGATGCGGACCGTTCGAAAACTGGGCAGAGAGGCGGATTTAAACCCCATCGTCGTTTCCTCCAGCGATTCGATCAGAGGCGCCAGCTGCGAATATAGCTGTTTTCCTCTTTCCGTCGGGATGATTTTTCTTGACGTTCTTACAAATAAAGCTTCCCCCACCTCCGCTTCCAGGGAAGCCAAATGCTGGCTCATGGCCGGCTGCGTCATAATCCGGGCTTTCGCGGCTTCCGACACCGAATTATGCTTGTAAATCGCAACAAAGCTTCGATACCATTCAAAATCGACCATAAGTTTTGCTCCACCTTGCTTTCGTTCTGAATTTCCATACTATCATTTTAACCAATAGTACGGAAAGGCGCGCTAGAAAAATATCAAACACCGAATGACAAAAAATAAAATTTGTCATCTGTAACTACAATGTGCTATTCTGATTGCAAGGAGGGTCATACTTTTATGGTAAAGTCCTCGGAAGTGTTAACAAAAGAACAAATCATTACGGCAACGGAAGAAACGGTCAGACGATATGGGATGGCGAAAACCTCGGTAACGGACGTGGCTAAAGCGTTAGGCGTCAGTCACGGCAGCATTTACCGCCATTTCAAAAGCAAGACGGAGCTTTTGGAAGCGGCGACGGAACGATGGCTGGAGGAGAACATCGTCGCGCCGCTGGCGGACGTCTGTCATGATCCCTCTTTGCGCGGAGCCGGACATGTCAAAGCGTATATCCGGAGGCTCATCGGGCTAAAGCGGCACTATGCCCGCGAAGATGAAGCATTGTTCGACATGTATGCCAATGTCACGGATCAATCCGCCGAACTCGTCTCCAAGCACATTGGCCGTATTGTCGGGCAGCTGACGGATATCATGCTTCGCGGCGGTCTGAAGGCCGGCAATCCCGAGCGTTTGGCCCGTGCCGTCTTCTACGCTACGGCGCGTTTTCATCATCCGGCCCATGCTTACGAATGGAAAAGCCCGGCGATCGACGCCGAGTTTTCGGAGGTGTGGTCTCTGATCGAGCTAGGTCTTCACATCAACGAATAAGAAAGAAGGGAAGCGCGAACGAAGCCATTGGAAGGTAAAGTAGCTATCGTCACCGGATCGTCGAGGGGCATCGGCCGTGTCATTGCCGAACGTTTGGCCGGGCTGGGCGCCAAGGTGACGATCAATTATACCGGGAGTCCGGAGAAGGCGGCCGAAGTGGTGGAAGGCATCGTACAAAAGGGCAGTCAGGCGACCGCCATTCGTGCCGATCTCGGCAAGGTCAGCGATATCGAACGATTGTTCGCCGAAACGATCGCCGAGTTCGGGAAAGTGGATAATCTTGAGCTTCTGGTCAGCGACAAGTCGCAGTGGATCACCGGCCAGACGCTGCGCGTCAACGGCGGATTCATTTAATCCGGCTTCAGCGGCAGTCAAAAAAATTATCCGTACCGATCGTATTGCCTCCCTCCGCTGAATACGAATAGTAGTAACATGCTTCGTAAAGGAGAAGACCATGATTACTTATGTCGTTCGGCAGGGGGATTCCCTCTACTCGATTGCCCAAAGGTTCGGGATCACGGTAGACGCGCTGATGGAAGCGAACAGATTGACCTCGACTATCATTTATGTGGGCCAGACGTTGACCGTTCCGGTTTCCAGGCAAAGGACTTACACGGTGCAGGCCGGCGATTCGCTCTATTCGATTGCCCAAAGGTTCGGAACGACGTACCAAGCGATCATGATTTTGAACGGATTGACGTCCACCGCTTTGCAGATCGGCCAGAGGCTGCGGATTCCCGTTTATACGGAGGCCGTCGTCAATGTGAACACGGCGAACATCCGCCAATATCCGGGAACGACATCGCCGCTCATCAACCAGATGGACCGGGGAGCCAGGCTGCCGGTGACGGGAATCGAAGGCGACTGGGTGCGCGTCCAGCTGTACGACGGACGGGTGGGCTGGGTGCTCCGGGACCTCGTCCGGGTCGTTCCTCACGGCGGGGAACGCCCGGTGCAGCAGGTGTTGGGCTTTTACACGGAAAGGGAAGGACCGACGCTCCCCAGCTCGTATCAAGTCTTTGCGGAGAACACCGCGCAGCTGTCCGCCGTAGGCATGTTTCATTTTCGCATCAACCGGGCCAATCCGACGGAAATCGAGAAATTTCCGGCAACGTTCACCGACGCCTACATGCGGCAGGTCGTGGATTACGGCCATCGCCATAATGTGAAAATGCTTCCTACGGTGCATAATCTGTTGTACGAAAGAGGAAATCAGGAGGTTAACAAGGAAGTCATCCGCGGTATGCTGGCCACGCCGGATACGCGCAGGGCGTTCATCTCCAGCGTGATTGCGCTGATCCAGCGTTACAACTTCGACGGGGTCAACATCGACTTCGAGGATGTCCGCTACGAGGACCGGGAGCGCCTCTCGGCCTTTTACCGGGAGCTTGGCAGGGCTTTGCGGGATCAAGGCTATTTTTATTCGGTCGATACGCCGTCGCGCACCTCGGACGAACCGACGAATCCGTTCTCGGCGCCGTTCAATTATGCCGTTCTCGGCGAGGCTGTCGACGAGTTCGTGGTCATGCTGTATAACGAGCACGGCTGGCCGGGAAGCGGTCCGGGTCCCGTCGTGTCGATCGGCTGGATGGAGAGGGTGGTCCGGTACGCGCTAACGAAAATGCCTGCCTCCAAAATTACGGCTGCCGTCTCGGTATTCGGCTTCGACTTCAACTTAGCGACGGGACGCAACACGTATGCGACCTATTCCATGGCGATGAATTTGGCGAGAAGATACAATAAAGAAGTCATCTTCGACGAGAGAACGCAGACGCCGATGTTCGCTTATACGGATGAGTCCGGCAACAATCACGAGGTCTGGTTTGAAAATGCGGCCAGCATCCGGGCGAAAATGCAGCTTGCCCACCGTCTGGGCATCCGCGGCATCGCTCTATGGAGACTTGGCATGGAAGATCCCGGCATGTGGACGATGATGGAGAACGAATTCGTCATTCGCAAGAGCGCGACATAAACGCATCTGAAGCATGCGAACAAAATCAACCCGCCTTCGGGTCCGGACGGACTGCGGCAAGGCGGGTTTTGCGTTCTTCGGAGATTCAGGGGTTGGCGCGGTGCTGACGAAGAAGCTCGACCAGCTGCGCGGGCTCATTCGTGATGATGCTGTCGACGCCGAGCTTCAGCATGCGGTTCATCGTTTTCTTATCGTTGACGGTCCAGACGAACACTTGCTTATGATGCTGTTCGGCGAGACGCATAAACGCTTCATCGACCAAAGGATACGCGGCGCTGAGTACTTCATAGTCGCGGTTTGTAAACAGCGCTTCGCGGTTAGCGGAGTTCTGCCCCACGATCAAGCCGGTTCGAATGTTGGCATTGAGCTGCTTTACTTTGCGCAGGAGCGCCGCATCGAACGAAGTTACCGTACAATCCGCCGTGAATTTGCGGCGCTCGATCATGCTGACGGTTTGCTCGGCCAGCCGTTTTTGATGACCGTTATTTTTCAGCTCGATGTTGAGCTTGATTTTGCCCTGGGCGATCTCGATGATTTCTTCCAGCGTCGGGACGCGTTCTTGGCGGAATTGCGGGTGAAACCAAGCGCCGGCGCTCGCTTGGCGGAGCTCGTCAAATGGAATTTTCCACATGGGCTTGTCGATGCCGGTCGTCCGTTTGGCATTATCGTCGTGCATCAGCACGATCACCCCGTCAGCCGTCTCCTGAACGTCAAGCTCGGCATAGCCTGCGCCGTCCTTGATCGCTTGGCGAATCGAGCCCGCCGTGTTCTCGGGCGCGGCATGCGAGCTGCCGCGGTGCGCGGTAACGAGGTCGCCGCTATCCGCGCGCGTGGCAGGCGGCGAGCCCGCAGCGGTAAAGTTGACGGCGAATACAACGGCAAGCACCAGCATGAATTTTTGCATAAAGCAGCCTCCTGATGAAATAAAATTGCACAGGACCGTGCGAAGCTCCAAGTCGGCATCGCTTGCGTCCTCTATCCTAGACGATCCGGGATCGACAAATTCCTCATGTCCGGGCAAAAAAAGATTAACATAGTTCGGTTAGATAAAAATTAGCATGTCCCGGCGTTTTGGACCGATGCGCTAACGGTTTCTTAACAAATGCGGGAGGAAGGCGCGGGAGGATGGAAAAAAGGGTCCGCCGGCGAAAGGATGTGTTTTCCGTTTTTTGATAGATATGTAGAAATGCGATCATATGTTTGGTATAATGAGGAAGCTCTTGACCGGGCCGCGACAACACAGAATAACGAGGAGGATCTAACAATGCTGCAAAAAACGCACAGCGTCGCCGGTTTGCTGGCCGCGGAAGGGGTATTGCTGCACTTTCAGGTGCCGCTTCTGTCCTGGGACACCGCCGCTGCGCTTCTGCTTGGCTGCTTGGCAGGACCTTTGGCCGACATCGACAAACAGGGATCGACGATGGCCAAAGTATTTTTTCCGCTGTCCTTCGTGCTGCGGCTCATAGACGTCCGGCACCGGACGCTGACGCACTCCGTCCTGTTCCTGTTCGGTATTGGCGCGCTGCTGCTGCCGCTGCTGCCGGAACCGCTGTTCTGGAGCTTTCTGCTTGCGTACGCGTCCCATTCTTTCGTCGATTTGTTCAATGAGCAGGGAGTCGAGCTGCTGTGGCCGATCAAGCTCAAATTCCGGCTGCTGCCGAAATTTATGGCGATCGAAACGGGGTCGTTCATGGAAACCGGATTCCGCTATATCCTGCTGCTGCTCTGCATTGCACTGCCGGTCCGCTACTATTGGGATACTGTCACCGGGCTGTTCTGAATCATCCATTCATTCATTCATTCGGCACACCTATCGTAACGATAGGAAATTCGTCATTGATGCAGCCGTCCGCCGCCTTTATAATTCGTCTCGTTCGTATATTTATTATAACGAAGGCTGGCGATGAACCATTGAATCGGCAATTATTTCGTCTGTTAACGGAGCTGTCGTCGCACAAATGGCTGTCCGAGCGAATCGGCTCGTTTACGAAGTCGAAAGCGAGCCGCCGGCTGATCCGGCGCTTTGCCAAAACGTACGGCATCCGGGCCGAGGAGGCCGAACAACCATTGGACGCCTACGAATCGTTGAACGACTTTTTTATCCGTCGGTTAAAAGCCGGGCTGCGTCCCGTCGATCCCGACGCCGCTTCGCTGGTCAGCCCCGTGGACGGCACCGTCACGGGCATCGGTTCGCTGAACGACGGGCTGCGCTTTATCGTCAAAGGTCAAGAATACGGCTTGGATGAGCTGCTCCATGATTTGCCCATGAAAGACCGATACCGCTGCGGTTACTTTATCGTCCTGTATTTGAGCCCGGCCGACTACCATCGCGTCCATTCTCCGGTAGCCGGAGAGGTGACCGCCACGCGGCGTATCTTGGGAACCGTCTATCCGGTTCACGAGCGCAGCTTGCGGCTTATGCCCAAGGTATTGAGCCGCAATGAACGGCTGATTACCTGCATCAGGCACCGGTTCGGCATGATGACGGTCGTCAAGGTCGGAGCGATGAACGTGAGCAGCATTCGGTATACGGAGCCGCTGCGCGTCCGGTTGGACCGGGGAGAGGAGCTGGCTTTCTTCGAATTCGGCTCGACGGTTGTCCTGCTGATCGAGAAGGAAGCTTTCGCGTTCCGCGTCGGTCTGGAGGTCGGCAGCAAGGTGCGCGTCGGCGAAGCGCTCGGTTATTGGGAGTAGAAAAAGTCAAGGGCCCTTTTTAAGGGCCCTTGACTTTTTCCATTACCTAGTAGTCTATAGATCAGTCGCCTCCGCCGCCGCAGCCGGAAGAGCAGCTGGACGAGGAGCAGCTTGAGGAGGACGAGCAGCTTGAAGACGAGCAGCTTCCGGACGAGCCGCCATCGTCGCCGCGGTCGTCGGACCAGCTGCCGGTGCCGCAGCCGCTGGTGGAGCAGGAGGACGAAGAATTCGTCGTTTGCTGTCCCGCTGCGCGTTTGGCTTCCTCCTCGGGCAACAGCTCCTGCATCTGTTCGTCGAAATTGGTAGATTCCGCTACCGAGTAGAACAGCATAGCGCCGGCCAGGTACGGCATCAAGGAAGGACCGTGCGATTCGGAAGGCCGCTCCGCATAGGTCCGATTGACCGCGGCCTGCCGCAGCTGATCCTTCGCTTGCCCGATTAACCACCGGACCGTTTGCCCGATTTCCGGGAATTGGGCAGCCGCTTTCCGGTTGAACCAACGCTGCTCAAGCTCTTCCTCGCTTTCCGAGCTCAGCGAGTCGATCCGCTGCCGATCAAGCGGGTAACGGAAAAAGCTTCCCCAGATTTGCCCGGTAAACGGCGTAGCCGTAAACAGGTGGGCATACACCCAATCGAACCAGGCGCGCCCGCCCGGGTCCGGCGAGCCGCTCGTATGCGGTGCGTGATGAATCGTCGAGCCGAGCAGCGTTTCTCCGAAACGCTGATACTCCCGGGTAAACATCAGCATTTCGTGCCAGATGTCGTCGACCGCTTCGCTGAACATCGGCACTTCCTTTAGTACGGCCGTCATCAAAAAGTATCGTTTCAGCTCAAGCAGCTTCCATTCGTATTCGGCCTCGCTCATGGAGGGGTATTTGGCCCGCACCCGATTCCGGAGCCGGCTGCCGTATTCCGACCGGAGCGCTTGCTCCAACCGGTCTGCCGCCGGCTGCAGCGGGACGCCGGGCTGAAGTCCGAGTCCGGGCGGCAGCTGCTCGCTCCCGTAATCCGGCTTCGCCGGCTTCCGCGCGGGCGGCCTCGTCCTGCGGCCAGGCCCTGGCCGGCGCCGGTTCGATTTTCCGGCTTTGGCTGAAGAGGCAGCGATCAGTACTACGATAACAATAAGGATTAGGATAAAAATAACCGTCATATCGTACCTCCTCGGAGCGTGATGACCATATTATACCATAGCCGGCCCCCGAACTTCTCCATCGGAGGTCCTGATTTCGGAAGCTTCCTCCGCCGACAGCTCTCCCGACTGCAGCCGGTACATTTGGTAATACCTCCCGCCCATTCGCATCAGCTCGTCGTGTGTCCCGCTTTCCTTAATTTCGCCCCGGTCGAGAACAAGAATCTGGTCCGCGGCTTTGATGGTCGACAGCCGGTGCGCGATGATGAAGGTGGTCCGGCCTTTCTTCAGCACCTCCAGCGCCGCTTGAATGACGGCTTCCGTTTCCGTATCGATGCTGGCGGTCGCTTCGTCCAGGATGAGAATCGCCGGATCGAACGCGAGCGCCCGGGCGAAGGAAACAAGCTGCCGCTGACCGGCGGAAAGCGTGCTGCCTTTCTCGATGACGGGCTCGTCGATGCCCCCGGGCAAGGCGGCGAACATTTCGTACGCTCCGACATCGCGAAGCGCTTGCTCCACCTGCTTTCGCGTTATGGAAGGATCGTCCAGACTGACATTCGAAGCGATCGTACCTGTGAACAGGAACGGATCCTGCAGCACGATTCCCATATGCTGGCGGAGCAGCTGCTGCGGAATATCCCGGATGTCCCGGCCGTCGATGAGAATTCTTCCTTCCCGGACCTCGTAAAACCGGAACAGCAGATTCAGGATTGAGCTTTTGCCGGAGCCGGTATGGCCTACAAGCGCGACCGTCTCGCCCGATCGGGCGCGGAATGTAATGTTTTTGAGCACGTCCTCGCCGGGCTTGTAGGCGAACGAGACGTTCTCGAAGGCGACGTTGCCTTTGTAACGCTCCAGCTTGCCTTCGGCTACATCGGTGCCTTTCTCGTCCAGCAGCTCGAACACGCGCTCCGCCGACACGAGGGCCGTTTCCAGGTTGCTGAGCTGGTTTACGATGCCGACGATCGGCTGGAACATCCGGTTCATGTAATCGACGAAGGCGTACAGCACCCCGACCGTGACAAGCGTGCCGAGCCAGCCGCCCCCGAACATCCAGATGACCGTCAGAAAAATAACGTTGCGGACGATGCCTATCAGGTTATGCGAAGTGATCGAATTTAAGTTGAGCAGCTTGCTTTGGTACGTAAAATGCTGCTCGTTAAGCTGCTCGAACTCTTCGAGCGTCTCCTTCTGCCGGCGGAACGCCCGGATGATCGGCATCCCTTGAATCGATTCGTTGATCATCCCGTTGATATCGCTCAGTTTGGACCGGATCATATGATTGTATTTGGAAGCGAAACGGCGGTACACGACGATCCACACGTAGAGAATCGGCACCAGCGGCAGCGCGATCAGCGCCAGCTTCGCGTCGAGAAAGAACAGCGCGCCGAAGATGGCCGCCATATAGACGATGCCGGAGAAAAAGTTCGCCAGCACGTTGACGTACAGCTCGCGGATCGATTCCGTATCGTTCGTAATGCGCGAGACGACTTTGCCTGCAGGCAGGTTGTCGAAATATTGGATGGGCAGCCGTCCGATCTGGGCGAACACGTCTTTGCGGATCGTCTGAATGATCCGGTTGGCGGTCGTTTCCAGCAGGTATTTCTCCCCGTATGCAAACAGGGCGCTCAGCACGATCAGGCCGAAATAACAGACCGCCAGCACGACGAGCCGTCCGAATTCCGGTTCGTAAAAGGCGTAGAGCTGCGACGTCGTCAGCTCCCGCACCGGATAGACGGCCTGCCCGCCTTCGCCCGCCACTCTCAGCTCGTTCCCCTGCACGCTGCGCTGACCGTCGAAGCGGAGCGGGCCGTCGACAAAATAATAGCTGCGCCCGACCTGCAGCACGCGGATTTCGCGTCCCTTCGTTTCGCCTTCCGCCCAGCGGTCTTGCCGTTTGTACGCTTTGCCTTCGTAGACGACGGTGTCTTTGCCTCCTTCGGCGGCTTCGTACCATGGATATTCGATACCGAGAATATGACGGTCGATCATTTGTCTGGCGACAAGCGGTCCGGCCAGCTCTGCGCAGACGGCTGCGGTCAGCAGGACGAGCGCAATCAGGATCGGCCGCTTGAATAACGCCGCATAGCGGTACAACCGGATACCGGTTAGTTTCATGAGAATCACCTTCGTTTCCGCTTAGCGGACCGTTCGCCATGCCGGAGCGGCGCGGTCCGCTAAGCTTATTTTGAACGGGGGGATGATCTACGCCCCGATGTATGCTTCGAGCTGTTGTCTGTCATACTGCTCCTTGTACCAGCCTCCTGCCTGGAGCAGCTGCTCGTGGGTGCCTTCTTCCGCGATCCGGCCTTCGTCCAGCACGATGATCCAATCGGCATGCTGGACGGCCGACAGCCGGTGGGTGACGATCAGGGTCGTCTTGCCGGCGCGCTCCCGGCGAATGCCCGCGATGATTTCCGCTTCCGTCTTGGCGTCGACAGCCGACAGCGCATCGTCGAGCATGAGAATTTCGGGATCGATGATCAAGGCGCGGGCGATGGAGACGCGCTGCTTTTGCCCGCCGGATAAGGCGACGCCTTTCTCGCCGACCAGCGTCTCCAGACCTTCGGGCAGGAAGTGCACGTCCTTGGCGAACGAGGCCAGCTCCAGCGCCCGCTGCACTTCCGATTCGTCCGCATGGCTGCGGCCGAACGTAATATTTTCGCGGATCGACCGCGAGAACAAAATCGGCTGCTGCGGCACATAGCCGATCCAGCCTTGAAGCGTATCGGGATCAATCCGGTCGGCCGGTACGCCGGACAGCCGGACCGCCCCCTGACCCGAAGGGAATTCGCGCAAAAGCTGCTTGAGCAGCGTCGTTTTGCCGCTTCCCGTCCGGCCCACGATCCCGAGCGTCTGACCGCGCTCCAGCTTGAACGAGATATCGGCGAGATTGTCGGTGGGCGAAGAAGGATAGCGGAAGGTTACGCGGTCGAATACGATGCTTTCCGGCACATCGACCGGGACGGGATCGGCCGGGCTTTCCACATCCGGCTCGTAGGCCAGCGTTTCGTTGACCCGGTCCAGCGAGGCGTTGCCCCGCTGCATCAGGTTGATCAGCTCGCCGATTGCGAACATCGGCCAAATCAGCATGCCGAGGAACACGTTGAACGAAACCAGCTCGCCGAGCGTAATTTCGTTGTGGAACACCAGATAAGCGCCGTAGCACAAACCGATCAAGTAGCTGATGCCGACTAAAATTTTCACCGTCGGATCGAACAGCGCGTCGACGCGGGCGACGGCGATGTTTTTCCGGAACACGTCGTCCGAAATGCGGTGGAATCGTTCCTCGCTGGCCTTCTCCTGCACGAAGGCGCGGATAACCCGAACGCCCCCGATCGTCTCCAGCACCTGGTCGTTCAGTTGGCCGAACGCGTCCTGCGCGCTCGTGAAGCGCTCGTGAATCCGCTTGCCGAACCCGCTCATCAGCAGCGCCATGACCGGCAGCGGCAGCAGGGAAGCGAGCGTCAGCTTCCAACTGATAAACGCCGCCATCATCGTCAAGATTGTCAGCATATACAGGCTGGAATCGACCAGCGTCAAGATCCCGAAGCCTGCGGTCGCCGAGACGGCATGCAGATCGTTCGTCGCCCGGGCCATCAAATCGCCCGTCCGGTTTCGTTCATAGAACGTCGGCGTCATTCTGGCGAAGTGGCGCATCAGGCGCGAGCGGAGCAGACGCTCCAGCACGAAGGCGCCGCCGAACAGCTGATACATCCAGACGTAAGTGAGCCCATAACACAGCAGAGCCGCTGCGGCCCATACGCCAAGCACCTGATAAAATTGTGAACCGGTCAGCGTCCCTTGATGAATGCCGTCAATCGAATAGCCGATCAGCTTCGGGGGAATGACCTCCAAAATCCCGGCGATCAGCAGCAGCAGGATCGCGGAACTATATCGTTTCCAGTGCATGGCGAAAAACCAGCGCAGTTTTTTCAATACGATAAACATGCAAGTGTACTCCTTTCTCGTTCCATAAAGAATGGTTATGCGGCGGAGCTTGGAAAACGACGCCAAAAAAGGCATACCGCTCGTAAGCGATATGCCTTAACGCATCCGTATCAAGGGATGCATACCGGTTCGCAATAAACACCACGCAATGGGCTATAGGCAGCGGACCGATCAATAAGGCGCACGATTACGAGGGTGCGTAACCATGCGCCGCGTGTACGGAAGAAATTCGCAGAACGGCGAAACAGCCGTTACGATTCCAGCGCGGAGTGGCTGCACCGAACAATCCGGTTGCATTGAAGAAGTGCGCGAAATTTTCGGTCTCTGGCGAGCAGCATACGGCAGCCATCCTTTCTTTTGGAAATAATGTACAAATGTCACTTTACCATTGGGCGGCTCGTACTGTCAACGGCAAAAACGATTATAATCGAACGGGCCGGAGCCTCGAAAAAAGACAAGATAGAGTCCAAGCCGAGGCTTGAGATTTCGGCCGTCCTGAATTACATTGAGAATAAGAATAAATTCCACACATTACAAAAAGGATGATGAAACGATGCCGCTGTTGGACATGCCGCTGGATCAACTGAAAACGTACCAAGGACGCAATCCGCGCCCTGCCGACCTCGACGAATATTGGGAAGCGGCGCTCCGGGAAATGCGGGCGACCGACCCTCAGGTCGAGCTGGTGCCGTCGGAGTTCACGACGCCGTTCGCAGAGTGCTTCGACTTATATTTTACCGGCGTCCGGGGCGCGCGGATTCACGTCAAATACGTGCGTCCGACCCGAACGGTCGGTCCGCATCCGGCGTTGCTCCAATTCCACGGATATACGGGGAATTCCGGAGATTGGCAGGATAAGCTGCAATATGCGGCGCTGGGCTTCTCCGTAGCGGCCATGGACGTGCGCGGCCAAGGCGGCTTGTCGGAGGATACGGGCGGGGTGAAGGGGACGACGCACCACGGCCATTTTATCCGCGGCTTGGACGGGGAGCCGGACAACTTGCTGTTCCGCCACATTTTCCTGGATACGGCGCAGCTGGCTTCCATTGTGATGAGCTTTCCGGAGGTCGATGAGAATCGGGTAGGGGCGTCGGGCTGGTCGCAGGGCGGAGCGTTGACGATGGCCTGCGCGGCGCTGGAGCCGCGAATCCGCAAGGCTGCGCCGGTGTATCCGTTCCTCAGCGACTATAAGCGGGTATGGGAGATGGATTTGGCCAAGGACGCCTATGGCGAGCTGCGCACGTATTTCCGTCATTTTGATCCGCAGCATAAGCGGGAAGACGAAATTTTCACCAAGCTCGGCTACATCGATATCCAGCATTTGGCGCACCGCATTCGGGCGGAGCTGCTGGTCGGCGTCGGGCTGATGGACCCTATATGTCCGCCCTCCACTCAGTTCGCCGCGATCAACAAAGTTACGTCGCCGGTACAGCTGGAAATATACCCGGACTTCGGACACGAGGGGCTTCCGGGAATGCAGGACAAAATTTATCAATTTATGAAAACCTTATAACGGCAAAAGAAGAGCGCGTCCGGCACATTCGCCGGACGCTCTTCTTTTGCCGTTTACCCTCAGGAAGAGGCCGCATCCGATTTGCGGGCGGCCAGACGGCCCCCTATGGCGATTCCCCCCAGGTACAAGACGGCGCTTACGCCGAACAGCAGCGGAATGCTTTCGCCGATAAAAAGGAGCGATCCGAGCATCGGACCGGCCGCCATGCCCAAATAGCGGACAAAATTGTAGACGCCGATCGCCGTCGCCCGGTCATCCGGGAACATTTCCGTAAGGAGCGTGGCCGGCATCGACATGGTGAGTCCCATCGTCAAGCCGAACAGGCAGAACACGGCAGCCAGAACGGGCAGGGACAGTCCGGCGGTGAAGGCGAACAGCAGCACGGCTGCGGCGTTGCCCGCGCAAGCCCATAAATAGCCGCTTTCTCCGGGGAACCGGCTTTGGACCCGTCCTCCTGCCTTGACGCCTATCATGGAACACAGCGCCATAAGCAGCAGCAGCGTTCCCGTCTGCCCCGGCTCGTACCCGTAACGGTGATGGGCGATGATCGGAACATAAACGAGAAAGACGAAGTAGACCATAAACTGTACGAACCCGACGGTTAGCAGGGCGGCTGCCCGGGAATGGCGGGCCAAGCGGACAAACGAGCTCCAGTCGATGTTTTTGCGCACGGCCGCCGTCTTCGGCCGGGTTTCGGGGAGCAGGAACGCGTTGGCTGCAAGCAGGATCAGCGATACGGCACCCAGCAGCAAAAATGCGCTTCCGTAGCCGTAACGGCCGCCGATCAGTCCGCCGACCCACGGGCCGACGGCCGGCGACAATCCGAGCAGCAGCTGGTAAGTGGCCATCCCTCGGGCCCGCTCCTTTCCTTCGAACACGTCGCCGATTACGGCTGCCGCCACGACCGGAACGGCTGCCGCACCGATGCCCTGGAGCAGACGAAAGGCGAGCAGCGCATGAACCGAGCCGGCGTAGGCGCAGCCGAGCGAAGCCAGCGCATAGACGGCTAAGGCCGGGAGCAGGACGTTTTTGCGGCCCTTCCGGTCCGACAGCGGACCGAAAACCAGCTGCATAACCGCGAGCGCTGCGGTAAATACGGTGACCGTCAAGCTGACCATCGCTTGCGTCGTATGCAGCTTTTCCTGAACCTCCGCCAGCAGCGGAGAATATAAATTTTGCGCCAGCGACCCCACCAAGGCGCTGAAGCCGATTAAATATAAGATCAACCGGGATTTCATAAGAACGATCACTCCTTTTTCATTTTTGACTGACTATCAGTCAATTGAATATATGATGCATTATAGTTGATTGACCGATTGTCAGTCAATAAGTAAAATGAAGCTGTGCAGATCATTTAAAGTGCGAAGCGAGCAATTTTCCCAATCGGCGAAGGAGTGTGTTTTTATGCCCAGAATCACGAAGGACCCCGAAGTGCGCAGGAACGAACTGTTGGACGCGGCCGTACAGTTGTTCGGCGACAAGGGCGTCGAGCGGACGTCCGTCAGCGACATCGTCAAGCGGGTGGGGGTCGCCCAAGGGACGTTTTATTACTATTTCAAGACGAAGGACGACGTTATTTTCGCTTTAATCGAGCGCTCGCTGGCGGAGCATATGGAATATGTGGATGCGGTTGCCGGACGGTCCGGGGAGGCCGCGGACCGGAAGCTGGTGGCCGCGCTGCTCGAACGGCCGGCCGTCTTGCCGAATTACCGGGAATTTTTGCAGGTGCTGCACCATGAGAGCAACGCCATGATCCATCAGCGGTTCGTATCCCGGAAAATTTCCGCGATGGTGCCGCCGGTCGCGCATATTCTTGAACAAGGCGTAAAGGAAGGCTTGTTTCAGGTCGCGCATCCGGCGGAAACGGCCGAATTTATGCTCACTGCGATTTTGTTCATGTTCGATCCGGGCTTTTTTGACCGGACCGAGGAGGAGATTCGCGCCAAAGCCGGCGCGATCGTCGGCATCATGGGGAAGCTGCTCGGCGCGGAGCTTCCGGCGCCGGATCAAGCGCGAAGCCTGTTTGCGCTGTGAGCCGCGCGGATTGTTCGTTGACGGCCTGATTTCCCTGCGGCTACAATAAGAATGGAAATATGCCTTAAGGTCCGCGGAGCCGGAATGCCGTCATCCGAGGGCGGCAAACACGGGGCCGTTTACCGATCGGAATTTGATAAAATAGGCGGAGGATGGACATGAATAGATTAGATGCCGTCGCCATCGGCGAGCTGCTGATCGATTTTACGCCGGCGGGGTTGTCCGGGCAGGGCCTGCCGCAGTACGAGCAAAACCCCGGCGGCGCGCCGGCCAATGTGGCGGCAGGGCTGACCAAGCTGGGGAAACGGACGGCGTTTATCGGCAAAGTCGGCGAGGATGCCTTCGGCCGTTTTTTGACGGGAGAGCTGGAGAAGTACGGGGTAGATACGGGCGGCATGGTATTTACCGAAGAAGCCGGAACGACGCTGGCTTTTGTCAGCCTTGACGCCGGCGGAGACCGTTCTTTCAGCTTTTACCGCAATCCGGGGGCGGACATGCTGCTGCACGAGTCGGAGATCGACTGGAAGAGGATCGGGGAAGCCGCCTTGTTTCATTTCGGCTCCGTCTCGATGACGCACGAGCCCTCGGCTACGGCGACCCTGCGCGCGGCCGCTTTTGCCCGCCGGGAAGGGAAGCTCGTCTCGTTCGATCCGAACCTGCGTCCGCTGCTGTGGCCGGATTTGGACCGCGCGAAGCGGCTGATTCTGGAAGGCCTTGCTTACAGCGACGTTCTGAAGCTTTCGGAGGAGGAGCTTTATTTTCTGACCGGCGAGCGGGACTTGGAGGCGGGTACCCGGCAGCTTCAAGAGCGGTACGGCGCTCCCTTGATGTTCGTGACGCTGGGGCCGGACGGCAGCTTTTACCGTCAGGGCGAGCGAACGGGCCGGGTCCCGGGCTTCGCGGTGAAAGCCGTCGATACGACCGGCGCGGGCGATGCCTTTTTCTCGGGCGCGCTGTTCCGGTTGATGGAATCCGGGAAACGTCCGGAGGCGCTGACGGAGGAGGAGCTCGGCGAGGTTTGCCGCTCGGGCAATGCGGCCGGCGCGCTTACGACGACCCGCAAGGGAGCCATTCCGGCGCTGCCGTCCCGGGAGGAACTGGACCGGCTGATTCGCGGAAGTTGACGGGACAAGCATGGAAACGTTTTATTTTCCGATGTCAAGCCCTTTTAACCGATGGTGAATTGAGATACAATAACGTATGGAGATGACATTGCTTGTAAGATCATCCCGCCGCAAGTTATCGCAGCCATAAAGGGGAGACAGGTCATGACCAGCGCGCAATACCGTGTGGAAAAAGATTTTTTGGGAACCAAGGAAGTACCGGCCCATGCCTATTACGGGGTTCAAACGATGCGGGCCGTAGAAAACTTTCCGATTACCGGATACCGGATTCATAAAGAGCTGATCGTCGCGATGGCGACGGTCAAAAAAGCGGCGGCTATCGCCAATATGGAGATCGGGCAGCTGAATCCGTCCCTCGGGAAGGTTATCGTTCAGGCGGCCGAGGAAATCATCGCCGGGCAATGGCACGATCAGTTTATCGTAGACCCGATTCAAGGCGGAGCGGGCACGTCGATCAACATGAACACGAACGAAGTCATTGCCAACCGGGGGATCGAGCTGCTCGGGGGCGAGAAGGGCAATTACTTTACGCTTAGTCCCAATACTCATGTGAACATGGCGCAGTCGACGAACGACGCTTTCCCGACGGCGATTCATATCGCCGTTCTGACGCTGCTCGATCAGCTGCTTGAGGTGATGAACGAGCTGCACGAAGGCTTCGAGGTCAAGGCAAAGGAATTCGACGGCGTCATCAAAATGGGCCGGACGCACCTGCAGGACGGCGTGCCGATCCGCCTTGGCCAGGAGTTTGAAGCTTACCGCCGGGTGCTCGCGAGAGACATCAAGCGGATTACGCAGACGCGGCAGCATCTGTACGAGATCAATATGGGCGCGACGGCTGTCGGCACCGGCTTGAACGCCGACCCGCGCTATATTAAGCGCGTGGCGGAGCTGCTGGCCGAATTGACCGGCTTCCCGCTGGTCAGCGCGGAGCACCTTGTCGATGCGACGCAGAACACCGATGCCTATACCGAAGTGTCTGCGGCATTGAAGGTATGCATGATCAACATGTCGAAGGTGGCGAACGACCTGCGGCTGATGGCTTCGGGACCGCGTACCGGCTTATCCGAGATCAGTTTGCCGGCGCGTCAGCCGGGCTCCTCCATCATGCCGGGCAAAGTGAACCCGGTCATGTGCGAGGTCGTCAACCAGGTGGCGTTTCAGGTGATCGGCAACGACCATACCATTTGCCTGGCTTCCGAAGCGGGACAGCTTGAGCTGAACGTTATGGAGCCGGTGCTGGTGTTCAATCTGCTGCAATCGCTCAGCATGATGAGCCAGGTGTTCAAGGTGTTCAAAAAATACTGCCTCGACGGCATCCAAGCGAACATCGACCGCTGCCGGGAATACGTGGAGCGGAGCGTCGGCGTCATTACCGCGCTGAACCCGCATCTGGGCTACGAGCCGGTGGCGAGAATCGCCCGCGAGGCGATTGAAACCGGCCGCTCGGTCCGCGAGCTCTGCCTCTTGTACGATGTGCTGCGCGAAGACGAGCTGAACTTGATTCTGGACCCGTACGAAATGACGAATCCGGGCATCGCGGGCGCATCGCTGCTCGAAACGCACCGGGACGAAGAGAAGAAATAACGGCCGGACATCTCCGTCAGGCCGTTCCGGCGACAAGCGCCGCTGTCTTGGGAGACGGCGGCGCTTTTGTATCGTTATGTAGCCGAACTTTTTTCCGGGCAAGCCCGCGATCCGTTGAACGGATCCGAAGGGGCTTTTTTCAAAGCCAGCAATAAAATCATCCCGATAATGCAGGAGGTGCCGATCCATTGAAACCATCCGAACGGTTCCTTCAGCCAAAGAACCGTGGTCAACACAGCCGCCAGCGGCTCCAGACTGCCGACGAGGCTTGATTCCTTAGGGGAAAGGCTTTGCAAGCTTTCGATATAAAACCAAAAGGCGAGCATCGTGCCGAAGATGACCACAAAGACCAAGTATAAATAGGCTTCAAGCGGCATGACGGCAAAATCCGCCTGCCAGGGCGGATGGATAAAGCTCAAGGCGGCGCCCCCGATGATCATAGCCCAGCCGACAATGACAAGCGAATCGTATTGCTTCAACAGAGGAACCGCATATACCGTATAAAACGCCAGCGTTACCCCGGACAAAACACCCCATACGATGGCAGGCGTCGGCACTGATAGCCGGGAGATTGAGCCGTTGGTTAACAACAAAAAGCAGCCGATTAAAGCCAGGGAAACGGTAACGAGATCTTGTCGTGTCAAAACCGCCTGTTTTCGCAGGATCAAATAGACAATAATCATGACCGGCGCCAAATATTGCAGCAGCGTGGCAACGGCGGCATTGCCGTGTTGGATCGACGCCATATACGTATATTGAACCGCAAGCGTGCCGAACAGCGCGAAAATAACCAGTTTAAAGGCCGCATTCCGGTTTTTCCAAACACCGAATATTTGAGACCGGTCTTTTGTGACAAATTGCACGGTTAAAAGTAAAATACCGGCTGCAAGCAGTCGTGTCGTGACCAGCCAATCGACCTCGACGGCGTAAGACTGGAAGAGCTTTTTGGCTACGGTGCCGCTGATTCCCCATAAGATCGCTCCGGTAATAACAAGAAATAATCCTCTTCTTCTGGCAGGTCTGTCCATCCATTCGTCTCCACCTTAAAAATAGCGTAATAGTGTTATAATAGAGGAAAACGGGCGAGGAAGATATTAGAATCGTTTGAATAAATATAATGATTTTGAGGTTGGGTTTATTATGCAAATCAAAAATTTCAAGATTGACCAAAGCTTTAAGGAGCTGACCGAGCACCGTACGGTCGTGCTGCCGCTGGCTTGCTACGAAACTGCAATTAATCAAAATATACACGGCCACATACCGCTTCATTGGCATGAGGAACTCCAGCTTGTCCTAGTTATAAGAGGAGAAGCGGTTTTTCAGATCAACGAGGACCGCATCGCGGTCCGGGAAGGCGAGGGGCTGTTTATCAATAGCGGCTGCCTGCACATGGCGGAAGAAAAAGATCAATCGGACTGCGTCTACATCTGCTTGAATGTTTCTCCTCATTTCGTTTTATCGCAAGAGCTTTACACGACCTTTGTATATCCTTATATTCAAGCGACAAATCTTCCATACTTGCATCTGGATGCAAAGGAACCGTGGCGGAAAAATATTTTAGATGCCATCCTGAACACGAACCGCCTGCTTCAACAAAAACCGCCATTCTACGAAATCAGTATCACCGTGCAGCTGGCGTCCATTTGGCAAAATCTCATTATGAATGGCTTTCGGCCGGAGTACGACCGCACGGAAATGCAGAAGAGTCAGCGAATAAAGCACATGCTGCAGTGGATTCATAGCCATTATGCCGAAAAAATCAAGTTGGACGACATCGCCAGAGCCGGCCGATTGAGCCGGTCGGAATGCTGCCGTTATTTCAAACGAATCTTCAAGACGACGCCGTTAAGCTACGTAACGGAATATCGTATCCAGAAAAGCTTGGTTCTGCTGCAGCAAGCGGAATCGAATGTAACGGAAGTCGCCTACCGGGTCGGCTTTAATAGTACAAGCTATTTTATCGATAAATTCCGCAAGTCCATGAAAATGACACCGTTAGCCTACAAGAAATCCAAAATGGGTGCCGGTTTCTAGAAGGAACAGGGCTCCCGCACCGTCCCGGACGACATTCCCAGTCTCCGGTTTTTTTGTTTCCGGAAAAGCTCGTCACTTCCAAATAAAATGATTGAAAAAATCAAAATTATGATTTATATTATCATTAATAAGACGAAAGGGGTAATATTGTGAAAACATTCGGTCAATATACGTATCCTGAAATTTCGGCGCAGGCGGAGGCGCTGATTGCGGCGCTTGCACAGCTTCAGCAGCAGGGAGACTGGGTGCAAAAGCATCTCCTCGACCCGGGAACGGACGAGACGGTGTTTATCGGCAGCGGATCATCCTATTACCAAGCCTTGGCGATGGCGTCTGTCTACCGGGCGTGGCTGGGCAAAAGCGCAACGGCGTTTCCTTCCTCAGAGGTGTTCCTGTTCCGCGAGCAGACGCTTCCTCCGAACCGCAATTATTTGGTGATCGGCGTATCGAGGTCGGGCGAATCGACGGAGGTGTTGCTGGCGCTGGAAGCCGTGAAGCCGCTCCCTAACGTGAAAGTTGCAGGCGTCACCTGCTACGAAGAGAGCAGCATGGCGAAGCTCGCGGATTGCCTGGTGTCCCCGCTCGGGAAGGAAACGAGCACCGTTATGACGAAATCGTTCAGCAGCATGACGTTTTTGATGCATGCGGCGATTGCCAAGGCGGCGGGCAAGCAGGATCTGTTCGAGCAGCTTGCTTCGGTCGCGCAAACGGACGATCAAGTCGTCAAAGCCGCCGACGCTTTTATTAAGCCTCTAGTCGACAACAACGATTTTCAAAAGGTCATTTACCTCGGCATGGGCACGTACTACGGCATTGCGCTGGAGGCAAGCTTGAAAATCAAAGAAATGTCCTACGTCTGGACTGAAGCGTACGGTACGCTGGAATTCCGCCACGGTCCCAAGTCGATCGTGGAGCCGGGGACGCTCGTCTGCCTGCTGCTATCCGAGAAAGCGCGCGATTACGAGCTGAAGGTCGCCAAGGAAATGCAGGAGTACGGAGCATTCGTGCTGCTCGTCACGGCGAAATCCGGGGAAGATACCGCGTTCGCGGATGCCGTATTCGAAGTCGGCGGAGCGGAGATGAGCGACGACGCGCGGACGGTGCTTTATTTGCCGGCGCTGCAATATTTGGGTTTCTATACGGCCTTGAAACGCAACGTGGACCCGGATATGCCCCGCAATCTGACGCAAGTGGTCAAAATTTAGCCGGAAGCGAGATGACATCGACATGCCATTAGTATCATCCACCTCATTGCTTGAAGCGGCCCGCGCGGGCGGCTACGGAATCGGCGCGTTCAACGTGCATACGCTGGAGATGCTGCAAGCGGTCGTCGACGCCGCGGAAGAAACGGGGTCGCCTTTAATTCTTCAATCGACGGTAGGGACGGTCAAGCATCTCGGCCCCGATTATATCGCCGCGGCGGCCACGGTTGCGGCCAACCGTTCCCGGGTGCCGATCGCGCTTCATCTGGACCATTGTACGGACTTTGCAACGATCGTGCAGTGCATCCGGGCGGGATACACGTCGGTCATGATCGACGCCTCGATGCTGCCTTTCGAAGAAAACGTGCGCTTGACGAAGCAGGTCGTCGAAGTGGCGCGTGCCGCCGGCATCAACGTCGAAGCCGAGCTCGGCAAAGTGGGCGGCGTGGAGGACGATATCGTCGTGGCCGAACACGAAGCGCTGATGGCCGACCCGCAGGAGTGCGCCGAATTCGTCGAGCGGACCGGCGTTCACACGCTGGCGCCTGCGATCGGTACGGCTCACGGCATTTACAAGGGCGAGCCGAAGATCGATTTTGACCGCATCCGGCGTATTGCCGAGATCGTCCCGGTGCCGCTCGTGCTGCACGGCGGCTCCGGCATTCCGGAAGAGCAGGTGAAGCGCTGCGTCTCGCTTGGCATGGCCAAAATGAACATCGCCACCGAGATCCGAATCGTCTTCTCGGACGCGATCAAGGCCGTGTTTGCGGACAACCCGCAGGAAAACGATCCGCGCAAATATATGATTCCGGCCAAGAAGGCCGTAAAAGAAGCGGCAATTGAAAAAATGCGGATGGTCGGCTGCATCGGCAAAGCCGGAGACCTGAGATGATCGTCACCCTCACCTTGAACGCGGCCATCGACAAGACGTATCATCTGCCTGCGCTGGCCGCAGGTCAAGTCTCCCGGGTGGACCGCGTGTATGCGGAGCCGGGAGGCAAAGGCATCAATGTCGCCCGCGTCATCGCGCTGCAAGGCGTTCCCGTCCTGGCGACCGGATTTGCCGGCGGCAGCAACGGCGATTTTATCGAACGCGGATTGACGCGGCAGGGGATTGCGCACGACTTCGTGAGGATTCAGGGCGAATCCCGCATCTGCTTGAACATCATGGATCAAGACGGCGTATCGACGGAGCTGCTGGAGCCGGGACCGACGATCGCCGGGCACGAAATGGAGGCGATGCGGCACAAGCTTGCGCTGCTTGCCGCGCGGGCGAAGGTCGTTGCGTTCAGCGGCTCGCTTCCGGCCGGCGTGCCAAAGTCCTTTTATGCGGAATTGATCGGGATCGCTCAAAGTGAAGGCGCCGTCGTATTTCTGGATACGAGCGGGGAAGCGTTGTTGCGGGGCGCGGAAGCGAAGCCTTCCTTCATCAAGCCGAACGAGGATGAAGTCGCCCAATGGCTCGGCCATTCCATCAAGGATGAAGACTCGCTGAAGCAAGGCTTGCTGCGGCTGAACGAGGCCGGCGTCCCTTGCATCAGCGTATCGATGGGAGCACAAGGCTCGCTGGCTGCTTTTCACGGCATATGCTACCGGGTGCGCGCCCCGAAGGTCGGTGCAGTGAATGCCGTCGGTAGCGGCGATGCTTACGTGGCAGGAATGGCCATCGGCGTCTCTCAAGGGCTTCCCGTCGAGGAGTGTCTCCGATTGGCGACCGCTTCCGGAACGGCCAATGCGTTGACGGCCCGGGCGGGCTACGTCGAGTCCGGGGACGTCAAACGGCTGCTCGGCGAAGTCATCGTGGAACGGCTTGGCGGGTAGCGGCAGACATTCATAAAAAAGGCGGGACCGGCACCACAGCGGCCTGCCCATAGCTCTACTATTCGCGGGAGTCACATGGTGGCTCCCTTTTCCGCAACTAAACAAATGACTAATCGAATGCTAACATTTTTCTAACCATGGTCTGGTACCATGACCGCAGACCCAAGGATATGACGGTATCGTAATGGAGGCTGCGTCGCTAGGCGCGATTCTGATGAAAGACTTGGAAGTCCTGATTTGGAGACATGGCGATATGGGCTGCAACTTTTCAAATGGATGAGTCACATGCAGCAATTATGCAGTCCAAATTCCGGGATTTGCTGTTGTTCGGCAAGAACGGCGCGCTGGCATCGACCTTGATCCGCTTGGCGTATGCCGGATCTGACGACGGAAACGCCCGAATGGGCGAATAGGCGGCTTACGCGTTGGAGTACACTAATACGGCGTGACTTCATCATGATAGAGTAAGGATGATGGCTCTTGAGCATACCGTCCGTCCGTCTGCCCTATTCCGTTCCCCTTTTTCTTCTAATGCTTTTATTGGGCGTCTGGCCGGCAGGAAGTGCACTCGGCGCGGCACCGGCGCCTTCGGCAGAGACGTCTCCTCCGGCCGGCTTGGAGGAAGAAGGCGTATATTTGTTAATCGATAAATCGGCGAATCGCTTGACCGTCATCGTGAACGGGAGGGCGGCATACGGCTTTCCCGTTGCGACAGGACGGACAAAGAGCTTGACGCCGACGGGGACGTTTCATATCGTGACCAAAATCGTGAAGCCGTGGTACGTGCGAAAGCAAATACCGGGAGGGGACCCGCGAAATCCGCTCGGGACCCGTTGGATGGGAATCAACGTGCCAGACTCGGGAGGGTACCGTTACGGCATTCACGGAACGAACCGGCCCTACTCGATCGGCAGCAGTGCCTCGTCGGGCTGTGTCCGCATGCACAACAAAGACGTCGAGTGGCTGTACCGCCACATCCCGCTCGGTACGGTCGTCATCATTCGGGATTGAACCGGGCTGCTCGACTTTTTTGAAAAAATTGAATAAAAACACCGCAGACGGCACATGCTACAATTAACGGTGAAAAGAGAGGTGTGGTTCCGTTGAACAGTTCAACGAGAAATACCGGGGATGTTGCTTCCGAATCGAGATAGAAGCGGAGGGATGTGCCAAAGACACGTTAGAGTAGTACACGTACTGCGATCGTGAATGAGGTAAGACCCGAGCTTTAAACGAGGTTCAAGGCAAAATACCAAAATCGTTCACCGTTGGAAAGGGCTCCGCAAGGGGTCCTTTTTCCTTTTCTCTCGTGGATATCGCGGATATACCTCATCAAAAAGCTTCCCGCCCTTGCGGCGCAGGAAGCTTTTTGTCATACCGTCTGCCCGGGAAGGGTCGAAGGACTTGCGCTATACCTTCGTCCGCCGGCCCATCAGCAGCGTAACTACGAACAAGATCAGGAAGATGATGAACAATACCTTGGCGACTCCCGCGGCTGCGCTGGCGATCCCGAAAAATCCGAAAATGCCGGCGATCACGGCAACGACGAGAAAAACTAACGACCAGTATAACATGGATGTTCGCCTCCCTTTGTCCAGCGGATTGTAAGTCCGCTTCTCGTCTCATGCTTTTTTTACCCGGCTTGTCTTCCCCTGAATCAGCAGGAGGTTTCAGGCCGGAGGGGAAGGGGGTAATGAGGAAGCAAGAACGATTGCCGGAATGGAGGAAGCTTTATGGACCAGCGCACCGTTCGGTTTCCTAACGCCAGATGGTCGTGGACATTGATGACGGCTCATGAGGACACCGGGATACCCCGGGTTCGCTCCGGGGGGAATACGAAGCTGCTGCAAGGGTTTATCGTTTATTCGCTTCATCCCGACACCGGGCAGCAAAAAATGTTTTACCGGGTCGACGAGTCGGAGCTCTTGACCCTTCAAGAAGGGCTGTACCCGTTTGACGACGAACAGGAGAAGCATATGCTCTCATGCATGGATCGCTGCCGGACGGCGCTGCAAGGGTTCTGCATACTGATCGGAGAAGTCGCGCTGACGTTTTTATCCCAGATGGAAGAGCTGGAATGGAAGCTGGAGGAGCTGGAAGGCCGGATGAAGCGCAGCAACGATTCGAAGGTGCTGGATGAAATTATGGATCTTCAGTATGAAGTGCTGGACTGGCACCGCATTCTTCAGCCGCTCGAAGAATTTCACGCCGCCGCCAAAGGCTGGGCGGAAGAAAGCCCCTGCCATGAATACGATACCAACGAGCTGCTGCTTCAAAGACTGCACTCCCGGTTGAACCGCTATCGCACCGAGCTCGATATCCTGCTGAACATCGACAACAATATCGCAACGTACCGGGGCAACGAAATTATGAAAACGCTCACCGTTTTTTCCGTCGTTTGCACCCCGGCTACCGTATTCGGCTCCATCTGGGGCATGAATTTCAAATATATGCCGGAGCTTGAGCTGCCGTTTGGCTATGCGCTGGCCATCCTCGCCATTGTTCTGCTCACCTTGGCCGTATACTTCTGGATGCGTTGGAAAGGCTGGACCGGCGATCTGCTGAAGGGGAAAAACAAAGATTCCAACATTATCTGAACGCGAAAGACGGCCCCTGCGCTGCGCAGAAGGCCGTCTCTCTTTATGACGGAAGAACCGATCAGGCCGCAGGGTCCGGCTTGCCGAGAAACTTCCAGAATACGCCGCCAAGCAGATCCTCGATATCGCGGCGGATCTCCTCTTCCTCCAGCCGCCAGCCGGCATCGAACAGATCGCCGTATTTATCGCAGAGCACTTTGCCGATAATTGCGCGGGAGTGATCCCATTTGTATAAGAGCTGGTCCAGAATCCGGCAATCCGAGTGCTGCGGAATGACGCTGCCGCCAAGCAGCTCAAGCCGCATCCGCGTAATCTCCTCGATCAAGCTCGGGTTATTGAGGAACCACCAGCAGCCGAACACGAGCAGGTTGCGGTTTTTTCGCGCGGTAACGGCCAGCTCGTGCTGGTTTTCCCGGGACAGCATCGTCACCAGAAATTTCACGTCCTGATATTTGCTGACGATCCGCTCGACTGCGCCGATGTCGCTTTTGCCAAGGCTGTCGCCGGCATCCTTCAGAGACGGATTGACTTTGCGCTTCACTCCGATCATCATCGCAAACGGGATTCCTGCTTCCCGCGCAACCGGCACGATACACTCGTCGATGATGCGGACGCGGACGGAATCCTCCGGGTACGCAAAATCGTTCGGCAGCGAAACGGCCATATACAACGGATTCATCCGGGCAATCCAGTCCTGCAGGAAACGGCGGATTTCGGCGAGCGTGCCGCCGGACAAGTCCGCGCTGACCTCATAACCCTGCTCTTTGAGCTTGCTCCAGGAGCTGTCCCACAGATTCAGCAGCGGATCGATCCGCAGCGCCGCTTGGAACCGGGGGTCCCGACTTGCGCCGGACTCCCATTTCCCGCGTTCGTAAGCATCGAACGGATCGTTGGTCATCACGACCGTCTTCACGTTTGCCAGCTCCAGAATGCGGTCGATGTAGTCGCCGGCGCTGACGCTGCGGAAATACGCGCGGTATTCCTCCAGGTCGCGCTTCGACAGATCGAAGCCGAGCCGGTTCAATACCGTGACGACGCCGCGGCACGCTTCGCTGTAGGGCGAGTGCTCGATAAACAGCGTCTGCCAGATCAAGTCGGCCTGCTCCCGTTTGGACAGCTGCCAGAACGCGTCGTAGGACAGATCGGGGCGGAAGCGGAACGTTTCGGCGATCAGATAGTGGTACGTCAGGAGCTCGTCGACTCCCCACAACAGCAGGTCTCCGAACGATTCGGCAAACAGATGGGTATGAATGTCGGTAACCGGGGTGGTGCGCACCGTTTCGGTCACAAATGCGGTCAATTGCTCCTTGGTTGCAATCGTCATAATAGCGGTAAGCCTCCCGAAAATCGAATAATGTTCACGTGAACAATGGGTTTAATTATAGCACTTATTTTGATTTTAGGGTAGATAGGCTAATGACCGTGCCATTTATTTTCACCGGGCATAGCATGAAGGGACGATTGCAAACCATCCGGATAGGGGCGAATACCGATGGGATATTTCACTTCCTTGCTGCTCATCCTGGTTTTATTTGTTTTGCTGCTGATCGTTTTGACGGTGCTGATCTGATAAGCCGCTGCACATAATAATCGGCGCGAAAATAAAAAGCGCAGTAAAAACAGCCCGGGAGCCGTTTGGGAGAAACGGACCGGGCTGTTTAAGTCGTCCATTAAAATCCTTTATATTGGGGTTCCTCGTTTTCAAGCTGCTGTACGCGCGCGCTGACTTGGTCGACGATTTGCTGCGTTTGCTGAGCGCAGTTTTGGAACAGCGTCTTGGCTTCCTGGTTTTGCGTGCTCAGCGCGAATGTTTCCAAGCTGGCTTGCGCGCTCTTCAGCGAAGCCAGCGTCGTTTTTACTTGGCTTGCCACGGTCATGTTATCACCTCCACAACCGATAATGTACGCGATTAGAATAGAGCTGATGAATGTCAATAACTACCTGCAAATAACAATTCTTCTTTCGGCGAATAATGTATTTGTCAAAACCGCCCCGTCAAGGAAGCATGGACTACACCTGAAGGAGTGAGATTTTTGGCCGAATGGGTCCAGATTATTATCCGGTCGCTGTTTACCATTGCCATCTTGTTTTTAATGACCCGCATTCTTGGAAAGAAGCAAATATCGCAGCTCACCTTCTTTGAATACATAACAGGCATTGTTCTCGGTGATTTGGCAGGCTTTATGTCCACGGATATCAACGCTTTTTTTATCCACGGCTTCGTTGCGATTCTTGTCTGGTTTACGGTTCCGCTCACGCTTGAGCTGCTTACGTTAAAAAGCAAATGGATGCGGGACTGGTTCGAGGGAAAAGGAACGATATTCATCAAGGAAGGCAAAATTCTTGAAGATAATTTGAAAAAAGAACGGTATACCGCCGATGAATTGCTCGAACAGCTGCGGGCCAAAAACGTCTTCCGGGCAGCGGACGTGGAATTTGCCGTTCTGGAAGCGAGCGGGGATCTGAGCGTGCTGCTTAAAAAGGAAAACCAGCCGGTCACTCCGGCCCAACTGGGGATCAAAACCGTGCCGGAAAGAGAGCCGCAAACCGTCATTATCGACGGCAACCTGATGGACGAGCCGCTGGCCACGGCCGGATTGAGCCGGGAATGGCTTTTCACGGAGTTGGAGAAAATAGGCGTAACCTTGGAGAACGTGTTTATCGGCCAGGTGGACTCGCACGGCCAATTGACCGTCGATTTATACGACGACATGCTCCAAGTGCCCGCACCTGTTCAAAAGCCGCTTCTGCTAGCTACGCTCAGGAAGTGCGAAGCGGATTTGGCGCTGTATTCCCTCGCCGTCGAGAACGGGGGCGCGAAGCGCATGTACGAAAGGTGCACGGAGCAAACCAGCCGCATTTTGGAGCAGATCGAGCCTCTTCTGAAGACATAAAAAACATCGGGAGGAACAGCGAGCATGAGCACAAAGTCCAAAATGAAAAAGTTGACCTGGACTCAACAGGAATATCAGGAATTCGCCAAAAAGAGAGAACCGGCGCGTCCGGTGCTCAAAAACTGCTTTCGCGCTTTTATTGCGGGGGGACTCATCTGTCTGATCGGGCAGTGCGTGTCGCAGGCGTTCATTTATTGGTTCGGCTTTACGGAAAAAACGGCGGGAGACCCGACGGTAGCGGTCATGATCTTCCTGTCCGTCGTTCTTACCTGCCTCGGCGTGTACGACAAAATCGCCCAATGGGCCGGTGCCGGTTCGGCCGTTCCCGTAACCGGATTTGCCAATTCGATGTGCTCCGCGGCTCTTGAGCATAAAAGCGAAGGCTACGTGCTGGGCGTCGGAGGCAATATGTTCAAGCTGGCCGGCCCGGTTATCGTCTACGGGACGGTATCCGCCTTTATTATCGGCCTCGTCCACTGGCTGTTCGGATTGGGGGTTAAATGAGATGCTGAAAGGAGCCCAAAGCTGGGAATTCAAAACGCGTCCGGTCATCCGGGGGACGGCTACGATCGTAGGACCGGATGAAGGCAACGGACCGCTGGGCAACGAGTTCGATATCGTGCACGGGGAGACGACGCTCGGACAGGACAGCTGGGAGAAGGCGGAGAAAAAGCTGCTGGAAGAAGCGGCGAAGCTGGCGATCGAAAATGCCGGGCTGACCAAGGAGCATATCCAGTTTTATGTCGGCGGCGATCTGCTCAATCAGATTATCAGCAACAGCTTTGCGGTGCGGACGATGCAAATCCCTTACCTCGGCATCTTCGGCGCTTGCTCGACTTCGATGGAGGGGCTTGCCGTCGCCTCGCTGATCGTCGATTCCGGCTTCGGCCATCATGTGATGGCCGGCACCTGCAGCCATAATTCCACGGCGGAGAAGCAGTTTCGCTATCCGACGGAATACGGCTCGCAGAAGCCGCCGACCGCGCAGTATACGGTTACGGGAGCAGCTTGCGCCGTCCTGGGGAACCACGGTCCGGGCCCGGTCGTGACCGGGGCGACGATCGGCCGGGTCGTCGACATGGGCATCAAGGATCCCTTCAATATGGGGGCCGCGATGGCTCCGGCGGCAGTGGATACGCTGCAGGCGCATTTTCGCGATTTTCAGCGGGAGCCGGGCTACTACGATTTGATCGTGACCGGCGATTTGGCGAAGGTCGGCTATGAGATCGCCTGCGAGCTGCTGGAGAAGCACAAGGTGCCGATTCATCAAACGACCTACAAAGACTGCGGCCTGATGGTATACGACCGGGACAATCAGAACGTACAGGCGGGCGGCAGCGGGTGCGCCTGCTCTGCCGTCGTCACTTACGGGCATATTTTGAAACGGATTAAAAAGGGCGAGCTGAAGCGGGTGCTCGTTGTGGCGACCGGAGCGCTGCTGTCCCCGCTTTCCTTCCAGCAAGGGGAAAGCATTCCCTGCATCGCCCATGCGGTAGCGATCGAAAGTGAGGTGCGTTAGCAATGGATTGGATGCAGTTTGTTTGGGCTTTTGTCGTCGGCGGGGCGATCTGCGTCATCGGCCAGCTGCTGATCGACGTGATGCGGCTGACGCCCGCGCATACGATGAGCACGCTGGTCGTCGCGGGTGCGATCGTGGACGGCATTCCGGTCGGCAGCAAAAGCCTGTACGACCGTTTTATCGAGTTTGCCGGAGCCGGAGCGACCGTGCCGATTACAAGCTTTGGCAATTCACTCGTGCACGGTGCGGTAGCCGAACTCAAATTGCACGGCGTAGTCGGCATCATTACCGGCATTTTCGAGGTGACGAGCGCAGGCGTATCGGCGGCCATCATCTTTTCGTTTCTTGCGGCGCTCGTATTCAGGCCGCAGGGCTGAGCGGGCTAGTGCTGGCCCGGCCCGACAAACCTCGCCCCGGCGATATTCCGGGGCTTTTTTGATTGTTTGAAGAAATTCATCGGTTTTACACGTATACGCCGTTTTTTGTATCCTGTACAATAAAGGTTAAGCGTTTGCTTTTCCTTGGCCGTATCCGAATTTCCGGGAGAGAACGAATCCGGATTTGTTACATTTTGTTTCATTTTGGCGTTATTTTCCCTATATGGATCCATTTTCGAGAACTTTATTTCCCGTTCTTACGTATATACTTTGTACGATAACATTTCGAGGAGGCCCGGACGATGGAAACGATGATACGAGAAGATATTCAAGCCTTGAAGCGCATACAAGCGAATTTGGCATCCTGCATCCTCGGAAAAACGGACGAGATTGTGCTGCTGATGACCGCTATGCTGGCAGGGGGCCATGTGCTGCTTGAGGACGTGCCCGGCACCGGCAAGACGGTGCTGATCAAAGCGCTTGCCAAATCGATCCGCGGCCAGTTCCGCCGTATTCAATGCAATCCCGACCTTCTTCCTACCGATATTACGGGAGTTTCGATCTATCATCCGAAGGACGAGGTATTTGTTTTCCGGCCCGGCCCGATTATGACGCATATATTGCTGGCGGACGAAATTAACCGGGCGACGACCAAGACGCAGTCGGCGCTGCTCGAAGCGATGGAGGAGCGGCATGTGACGGTCGACGGGGAAACGTACGACCTGCCGAAGCCGTTCCTGCTGCTGGCCACGCAAAATCCGATCGACTTCGAGGGCACGTACATTTTGCCTGAGGCCCAGCTGGACCGGTTCATGATGAAGTTCAGCCTCGGCTATCCGGATGCGGAGACGGAAACGAAGATGATTTTGGCGCAAAGCGTCGCCCATCCGCTCGATGAGCTGGAGCCGGTCGTGGACAGCGACCAGATTTTGGCGATCCAGAAGCAGGTCAAGCAGGTGCACCTCGACGAAGCGGTAGCCGCTTACCTGGTCGCCGTCACCCGCCTGACGCGCGAGCATGGCTCGATCTATCTCGGAGCCAGTCCGCGGGCGACGCTCGCGCTCGTACAGGCGTCCAAAGCGCTTGCTTTAATTCAGGAACGGGATTACGTCATCCCGGACGATATTAAGTTTTTGGTCCCGTACGTGCTAGGCCACCGGATTTTGCTGACGGCCGAGGCCCGGATGGAGGGGGCCACGGTACAATCCGTCCTGCAATCGGTCGTGCAGCAGGTGAAAGTGCCGGTACGTTGGGAGAAGTGAGCATGATGAAACCTTCCTTCGCTCAAAGGCTCCCGTCCAAGCCGCGGCTCAACCGTAAATTTTGGGCGGTGGCGGCCGCTTTTGCGGGAAGTCTCGGCTTTTTGCTGTTTCAGGGCGGCAAGCTCGCTTTAATGCTGTTCGTCATGATGACGATTTTAAGCGTTTATTTGCTGCTGGGGCAATGGAGCGGCATTAAGCGGACCCAAGGCGTACGCACGCTGTCGGGCGGCGATTACGGTTCTCTCCTGCCGGCCGGCAGCTCGCTGGGCGTAAAGATCCAACTGCACATTCCGGGCATCTGGCCAATCCCTTATTTGTTTATTAAGGACCGCTTGTACCACAAAAGCGGGCGCGAGCTGACGTTCGAAGCGACGGTCGTTCCCGACTGGCGGCGGCGCGCGGAATGGGAGTACCGGACGCCGGCCATGCGCCGGGGGCGCTATACGTTCGGGCAAACGGAATGCGTGACGGAGGACGTTTTCGGCTTGTTCGAGCACAAAGGCAGTCTGGAGCTGCCCCAGAGCATCGCCGTCCTGCCGCAGACCGTACCGATCAGGGAATGGCAGCAGTATCACCAGATGATGAAAGGAACGAGCCACCACTCGTCCACGACCCGGGCCGTCCGGGAGACAACGCAGATCAACGGGGTTCGCGAATATATTTACGGGGACCGCATCTCCCGAATTCACTGGAATGCGACGGCGAAGACCGGTACTTGGAAATCGAAGGAATTCGAGCGCGAATCGCTGCCCAAAACGTACTTGATTCTCGACCGGGCCGGGCAAGCCTACGGGGACCCCGAGCAGTTCGAATTGGCCGTATCCGTAGCCGCGTCCTTGTTTCAATACGGGGCGGAGCGGGGACTTGCGCTCGGGCTCGTCTCCACGGGGGCCGACGACGTCTATCTCGAGCCCAAGACCGGGCAGGCGCCGTATCAGACGGCGCAGCAGCATTTCATCGATGTGGAGGCCGATGGCGTCCATGACATCCGACATGTGCTCAAAAATAAAGTGCATCAGCTGATGCCCGGCAGCTTCGTAACCGTAATCAGTCCGATGTCCGGCGAACCGATGCTGCAGGTGCTTGCGTGGCTGAAGCAGCAGCAGATGAATCCTTGTCACCTCTGGATCGGCGCCGCCCGCGGCCAAGAGGTCTGGGTCAAAGATTTGCATGCGCGGGGCGTTCCCTGCTATGCGGTAAGACAGCTGTCGGAGCTGCCCGGAGTGTTGGGAGGTCGGAAGGGATGAAGCAGCGGCGGAATTGGCTTGGGCGTCTGCTGTGGAACGATTGGCCGCACCGCTTGTCGGCGCTTTTGTCCGGCTTGATTTTGCTTCAATTCGTGTTCTGGTTTGCCAAAGAAGACGGCTTCTGGCTACCGGAGACGGTTATCATCGTGAAGCTGACGCTGCTGGCCGTATTTGCGTTCGAGCACGCGACCCGGCTGCATTGGATTGTTCGCGGCCTTTTGCAGCTTGTCTCCGTCGTGGTCATCAACGTGCTCGTTCTTGAGCGATTTGATATCATCGGACCGATGAAGGCGTCCAGCTTTTTGAGCTCGAAGCTGTTCTTGAATTTGTACGAGCTTACGCCGTATTTGTGGTTCGGCATGGGCGCCTGGGTCGTTTATGTCACGATCATTTGGTGGGTGGAAGTCAAGTGGCGGGTATATGTCCTGCTGGTAGCCAGCGTGCTTGCGCTTTGTATCCGCGATTCGTTTTCGTCCATTTATTTGTGGCCTCAAGTGGCCGTGATCGTCGGCTGCGGGCTGCTGCTTCTGATCCTTAATCATTTCACGCAGCTGCGGCGCAAAGACCCGGCCGCTTGGCGGCATTTGGCGGAATATCCGGCTTCCGTCGCCATCACGGTCGCATCTTTAATCGGGGTGACGGTGCTCGCCGGATCGCTTATGCCCGAGGTCGGCCCGATGCTGACCGACCCCTACACCGCTTGGCGCACGTCCCGGGGGGAGCCGATGGCCTTCACCACGGGGAAAGGCGTCCAAGTGCCTCCCAGCGAGGCGATGGACAGCTCGTCAGGCTACAGCCGGAGCGATGCGAACTTGGGAGGCGGCTTCCGGTTCGACTATACGCCGGTCATGAAGGTGGAAACGAATCACCGCGCTTATTGGCGGGGCGAGACGCGCTCCCACTATACCGGCAAGGGCTGGGAGGAAAGCGACAGCGAACGGCGCGGTCCGTGGAATGCGGTCAGGCCGCAAGCCCCGCTTCCGGCGGACGCCCGGTCAGCCGGCTCCAAGGCGAAGACGGTGGAGGTGAAGCAAACCGTCACGCTGATGTCGGCGCAGCAGTATCCCGTATTGTTCGGAGCCTATTCCATCCAGAAAGTGATGGGGCTGGACGGCTCCCAAGGCGGCTTCGCGCCGCTGCAATGGTCGGCTCCGCAATCCGAGATCCGCTACAGCGAGCGCGAGCCGTACCCGCAAACGTACACGATCGTCTCGCAAATGCCGGTGGTGAACGAAGAAGCGCTGCGGAAGCTGCCTCTTGCGCCGCCGGGGCCGGGCATGGCGGAATTCGTCCAGCTGCCAAGCAGCGTGCCGGAGCGGGTCCGGAAGCTGGCTGCCGATCTGACGAAGGATGCGGCCAGTCCGTACGACAAAGCGAAGAAGCTGGAGAAGTTCTTGCAGACGAGCTTTCCGTATACGAACAAACCGGACCTCAGCAAGGGGCAGAGCCGCGATTTTGTCGACCGGTTCCTGTTTGAAATTAAAGAAGGCTATTGCGATTATTACTCTACCGCCATGGTGGTTCTGTCCCGCTCGGTCGGGCTGCCGGCGCGCTGGGTCAAAGGCTACGCGTCGGGGACACCGGATTTTCAGCCGACGGAGCTGCAAGGTTTCGCCCCCAACGAGCTGCTGATGGACCCGGATGGCGGCGGGGTCTACACGGTGCGCAACTCCGACGCCCACTCCTGGGTCGAAATTTATTTCGACGGCTATGGATGGCTCCCGTTTGAGCCGACAGCCGGTTTCGCGATGCCGCGCGCCGTGCTGTTGGAAGAAACAACCATTTCTCCGGCCGAGCCTCAACCAGCTCCGCAGCCGGAAACGAAGCCGGAAGAGCCTTCCGTCGAAACGCACCATTTGGCAGCGTGGGGCATTGCTGCCGCCGTGATCGCCGTCGCTGCATTTCTCGTTTGGAAGCTGCAGGTTATCGAGCTGCTGAAGGAACGCGCGCGCCGCCGCCGGGCTTCGCTGCTGAAGCAGAAGGTCATCGTGGAATGCGAACGCCTGCTGCGCATTTTCCGGCGCAACGGATATGTGCGCGAGGAGCATGAGACGCTGCGCGAAGCGGTGCGCCGCTGGTCCCGACAGAGCCGCTGGATGGGCGACGAGCTGGAAGCCGTGCTCCACGTGTTCGAGAAGGCGAAGTACGGAAAAGCGGAGATCACGGAAGAAGACTGGAAGAAAACGACACAAATTGTCGAACGCTTGCGTTCGCAGATGTAAATTTAGACCGATCGGCAAACCGCGCCTTTGCGGAGGGCGGTTTGCTTTTTTTGTTCGCTATTTTGCAACAAAATGGACAGTTATGGTATAGTTTGACGTATACAGCCTAATGTCTTTCGAGGTGAACGCTTTGCTGAAAAAGCTGATTCCGCGTCAACAAGTCAACACGATATTTGACATAGATCTTCAAGCGTTATGGGAGCAGGGATACCGCGGCATCATAACGGACTTGGACAATACGCTGGTAGGAGCCAAAGCGCCTCTTGCCACGCCGGAGTTGCTGGATTGGCTGAAGGTCGTGGGGCAGATCGGCTTTCAGGTCGTCATTGTGTCGAACAACCAGCGCACCCGGGTAACCAAGTTCGCCGAGCCGCTGTCCCTGCCTTTCATTTATCGCGCCCGTAAGCCGACAAGCGCGGCGTTCCGGCGAGCCATGAGCATCATGAATCTGCGGGCGCAGCAGACGGTGGTGATCGGGGATCAGATGCTGACCGACGTGCTGGGAGGCAACCGGATGGGGCTCTACACCATCCTTGTACATCCGATTTCTCTTGCGGACGAGGGCTTTTTTACGAAGGTAAACCGAAGGATCGAAAAGGCCGCATTAACTATAATGAAAAGGTAGGGAACGTATGACGGCCCACAATCAACACTCCGAAACCAACCGCTGCGCAGGCTGCGGCGTGGCGCTCCAAACGGAGCAGCCGGAACAGCTCGGCTATGTCCCGGCTCAAGCGCTCGCGCGCACGCCGATCATTTGCCAGCGGTGTTTCCGCATCAAAAATTACAATGAAGCTTCGGGCATTACGCTCAATCAGGACGATTTTTTGCGGCTGCTCACCCATGTCGGGGGGACGGATTCGCTGGTCGTCAATATTGTCGATATTTTCGATTTCGAGGGCAGTATGATTTCCGGCTTGGCGAGGTTTGTCGGAACCAATCCGGTCATCCTGGTCGTGAACAAAATCGATCTGCTCCCCAAAGTGACGAACTACAACCGGATCGTGAACTGGGTGCAGAGACAGGCGAAAGAAGCGGGGCTACGGGTCGTGGAAGTCGTCTTGTGCTCGGCGAAAAAAAATATGGGCTTCGAGCGGGTCATTGAAGCGCTGGAGCTGCACCGAAAAGGGCGCGATATCTATGTCGTCGGAGCGACGAACGTCGGCAAATCGACGCTCATCAACCGGCTTATTCGCGATTACAGCGATTTGGACGCCGAGCTGACGGTTTCGCAATATCCGGGCACGACGCTTGATCTCGTGAACATTCCGCTGGACGACGGCGCCTCGATCATCGATACGCCCGGCATCGTATACAAGCATCGTCTGACGGAGCTCGTCAGCAAGAAGGATTTGATGAAGGTGATGCCGGACAGGCCGATCAAGCCGCTGGTGTTTCAATTGAATGACCGGCAGACGATCTTTTTCGGCAGCTTGGCGCGCTTTGATTTCGTGCAGGGCGAGCGGCAATCGTTCACGTTCTACGTATCCAACGCGCTTCAGGCCCACCGGACGAAGCTTGAGCGGGCGGACGAGCTGTACGAGGAGCACCGGGGCGTGCTTTTGTCGCCGCCAAGCCGGGAAGATCTGGAGGAGCTGCCCAAGCTGGCTAAGCACCAAATCCGTATTCCGAAGAACGCGAATCTGGACGTTTCGGTCTCGGGACTCGGCTGGATCAAAGTAAACGGCGCCGCCGGGGCGGATCTGGTCATTCATGTGCCCAAGGGCGTAAAGGTCGCGGTTCGGGAATCGGTCATTTAGCGGGGAGCGGGAGGAACGGACTAGAATGAGCAAGCATAAACTGGACAGCCACACGATTTTGTACGGAGTGTTCGGCGATCCGATCCGGCATTCCAAATCGCCGATCATGCTGAACCGGGCATTCGAAGCGGCGGGACTCAATGCGGCGTACGGGGCGTTTCACATCCTGCCGGGCGCGCTGAAGGACGCGGTGGCCGGCATCCGGGCGCTGCAATTCCGCGGGGTCAATGTGACGATTCCGCACAAGGTCGAGGTCATGTCCTATTTGGACGAGATCGACGAAGGAGCGCGCGCCATCGGAGCGGTAAACACCATCGTCAACGAAGGCGGCCGCCTGATCGGCTACAATACCGACGGCATCGGCTATATGCGCTCGCTCCGCGAAGAGACGGGCATCTCGCTCAAGGGGCGGAAAGTGCTGATGATCGGCGCAGGAGGAGCGGCCCGCGGCGTCGGCTATGCGCTGGCCCGCGAAGGCGCGGAGCATATCTATATCGCGAACCGTACGAAGGAGAAGGCGCTGGACCTCGCTTTGTCGATGAGCGAATTCGGCAGCGTATCCGGGCACGGCTTGGACGACATTCCGAAGCTGGCCGGAGAGGCCGCTTTGATCGTCAACAATACGCTGCTTGGCATGCATCCGAACGTGGACGAGGTGCCGATGGACATTTCGCTGATTCGTCCCGAGACGGCCGTCAGCGATCTGGTATATAACCCGCTGATCACCCGTTTTCTGCGCGAGGCGCGCGACCGGCGCGGCGCCGTCATTCACAGCGGCCTCGGCATGTTCATTTACCAAGGCGCCTACGCCTTCGAATATTGGACCGGCCTGCCTGCCCCGATCGCTGCCATGCGCGAAGTGGTGGAGCAATCTTTTTCGGAGCCGGAGCATTGAGTTCGAGCGCTTGAGTATGGGTTAGGCAGGAATTTGGCAAGGATTTATTTTGTGGGTTTTGGATTTGTCGTTCTTTGGAGTTTTCGCCGTACAGGTGGCTTCATGACAAGGTCATGAGCCCCTGACGGCCCCGGTTTGCGCCTTGCGCCGACCAAGAGCTTCATGACAGCGTCATGAGGCGGCCCCTTCCCCACAGTCGAACAAAACCGCACGACGCAACACAGCGCACCCCGGGCATAACGTAGGGAGAGAACGCCGCATGTGAGCGTGTCCCGGAGGGACGAAAGCGTTCCGGCGCCGACGTATCTTCAACGCCGGCCCCGCAGCAGGCACGCTCCTTTCGGGTGTCCAGAGGGCGAAGCCCTCTGGGGTCCTCCCTGCCAGGGAGGATTTAGGAGGGTGCTACTTAAGGAGGAACAACCACCATGTTAACAGGCAAACAAAAAAGGTATTTACGTTCATTGGCGCATCATGTGAACCCGATCTTTCAGGTCGGCAAAGGCGGCGTAAACGATCATCTGCTCCGGCACATCAGCGAGGCGCTGGAAGTCCGCGAGCTGATCAAAGTAACGGTGCTTAACAACTGTATGGAGGACCGGGGCGAAGTGGCCGAGCAGCTGGCAAAAGGCGCCGGCGCAGAGCTGGTTCAGGTGATCGGCAAAATGGTCGTGCTCTACAAGGAATCCCGCGAGCACAAAACGATCGAGCTTCCGGTTTAAGCATACGGCGGCGGAAGCGGCATTTCAGCTAAAAAGAGGGGGATGCCTTGATGAAGGTCGGTCTGATGGGCGGCACCTTCGATCCCGTTCATATCGGGCATTTGATTGCCGCTCAAAGCGTTTGCGAGAGGCTGGAACTCGACGAGGTATGGTTTATGCCGACGAATGTTCCTCCGCATAAAGAACAGGCGCCCGGGGCTTCCCCGCGGCAGCGGCTGGAGATGGTCGAGCTGGCCGTCGAAGGGCACCCGCACTTCCGGGCTTCGGATATGGAGCTGCGCAAGGGCGGCGTATCGTACAGCATCGAGACGGTGACCATGCTCCGGGCGCAGCATCCCGGTTACCGGTTTACGTATATAATCGGGGCCGATATGGTTCGCTATTTGCCGAAGTGGTACAAGATCGGCGAACTGGTCCGGCTGGTCACTTTCGCCGGATTGCAGCGGCCGGGCTATGAAACGGGTTATGAGGGGCTTCCCGAGGCCATTCGGCAAGCGGTGAAGCTGGTGCCTATGCCGCAAGTCGAGCTGTCGTCTACATTGATCCGGCTGCGGCGGGCTTCGGGGCGGCCGGTGCGTTACATGGTCCCCGACCGGGTAAATCATTATATCGAGGTGAACCGTTTGTATGAAGCGTGAGGATATGATCGAATCGGTTCGCTCCCAGATGCCGGAGAAGCGCTGGAACCATACGCTGGGCGTCATGGAAACCGCGGTCCGGCTGGCGGAGCGCTACGGGGCGGACCCCGACAAAGCCGAGCTGGCGGCCATTCTCCACGATGTCTGCAAATACTGGCGCGTGGACGAGCAGGCGCGCATCATCCGCGAGAACGGTCTGCCTCAGGATTTGCTCGATTACGACAAAGAGCTGTGGCACGCCCATGCGGGCGCCTGGATCGCCCGGGAGCAGTACGGCGTAACCGACGAGGAAGTGCTGGATGCGATCCGTTATCACACCTCGGGGCGGGCGCGGATGACGCTGCTTGACAAGGTCGTGTGCCTGGCGGATTACATGGAGCCGGGACGGGATTTCCCGGGTGTGCATAATATTCGCCAAAACGCCGAACATAGTTTAGAGAAGGCACTTATAACCGGATTTGACGGAACGATCCGTTTTTTGTTAGATAAAGGCAAGCGAATTTACCCGCTGACCTTCGAAGCTCGCAACGGACTCATCCGGGAGCTTGAGGAACGGGGAGAATCGGTATGATTCACTTACAGGAGGAGACGATATGACCATTCAACCGGATGAGCTGATGAAGCTCGTGGTCGATGCGGCCGAAGACAAGAAAGCGATGGACGTCACGGCATTGAACCTGCGCGGGATTTCTTTGATTGCGGATTACTTCGTCATTTGCCACGGCAATTCCGAAACGCAGGTGCAAGCGATCGCGACGGAGATTAAAAAACGTTCGGAAGAGCGCGGGGCGCGGATCCGCGGCCTTGAGGGCATGGACACGGCCCGTTGGGTGCTGGTCGATCTGGGCGACGTGGTCGTTCACGTGTTTCACCGCGACGACCGCGAATATTACAATATCGAGCGGCTGTGGTCCGACGCGAAAGTGGTCGAACGGGTATGAGGCTGGAAGCCGGAACGATCCGACGTTTGGACGTGGCGCGGGAAGTGTCGCCGCACGGCTATTTTTTGACGGACGGCACGCAGGATGTGCTGCTCCATTACAGCGAAGCCGCCGGGGAAGTGAAGCCGGGAGAGCAGGTTGAGGTGTTTTTGTTCCACGACACCGAGGACCGGCTGGCGGCCACGATGCGCAAGCCGCTCGTGACGCTCGGAGAAGTCGCGCTTTTGGAAGTGGTCGATATTCATCCGCGCTTCGGCTGTTTTCTCGAAATGGGGCTTGGGCGTCATTTGCTGCTTCCTTTTAAAGAGCTTCCCGAGCTGAAGGAGCTGCGTCCTGAAGTCGGAGACCGCGTGTTCGTCGTACTGGCTCACGACCGGCAAGGGCGGCTCGTAGCCAAAGTAGCCGGAGAAGACCGGCTCAAGCGGCTGTGCTTCGATGCCCCGGCAAGCTGGCGCAACACCTGGGTCGACGCCCGCGTCTATAAGCCGCTGCAAATGGGCTCGTTCGTCGTCTGCGACGGCGGCGTGGTCGGCTTCGGCGTCATCGGCTTCATTCATGCGTCCGAGCGAACCCGGCTGCTGCGTCTTGGCGAACAGGTGAACGTGCGCGTCACATTTGTGCGCGAGGACGGCAACGTCAACTGCTCGATGCGCGAGCGCAAGGAAGTCGGACGGGATACCGATGCGGAGAAGCTGCTGGCTTTTCTGAAGGAGCGCCCGAATCAGGCGATGCCGTATTCGGACGAAACTCCGGCCGACTTGATCAGCCAGCGGTTCGGCATGAGCAAATCCGCCTTCAAGCGCGCCATCGGCAAGCTGATGAAGGAAGGCCTGGTTTATCAGGAAGGCAGCTGGACCTATTTGAAACAAGAAGCGGCATCGCAGCCGGCATCCGAATGAAGGCCGTTCGGAGCCGGCCTTTGTCTGTTCGGTAAAGGAGGAGCAAGCGAATGGCTTACGAACAATTTTCCTACTTGTACGACCGGCTGATGGAGGACATGCCTTATGACGACTGGCTCCGCTTTGCACGCCAATGCTGGAACAAGTTCGGGGCGCCCCGAAGCGTGGTCGATCTGGGCTGCGGCACCGGAAGCATAGCCGTCCCTCTGGCACAGCTCGGCTACGAAGTCGTCGGCATCGATCTGTCGGAGGATATGCTGTCCATGGCCAGTCAAAAATCGGACGACGCCCAGCGGCGCAAGCCTTTTCCTGCGGGCGGAAGCGTGATGTGGCTTCAACAGGACATGCGCGAATGGGAGCTTGGCCGCCCGGTCGACGCGGTCATCTCCTTTTGCGATTGCTTGAACTATTTGCTGGAGGAAGAAGACATCGACCGGACCTTCAAGCGGGTCTACGACGGGCTTGCTCCGGGCGGAGTGTTCGTGTTCGACATGCACACGCAGAGCCAGCTTCAGAGCTATGCGGAAACGCAGCCGTTTTTCCTGAACGATGACGATGTCGCTTACATCTGGACCTGCGATTTCGATCCGGGCCGGAGTGAAATCGAGCATGAGCTGACGCTGTTCGTGCGGGAAGGGGACGCTTGGGCGGAAGGGTCCGACGACGCCATTACGGAGCGGTATCACCGGATCGAGGAGCTGCATGTGCAGCGGGCGTATCCGCTCGATTGGGTGGAGGAGCGGCTGCGCGCGGCCGGCTTTTGCGAGACGGCGTATTATGCGGACTTTACGTTCAAAGCGCCGACGGACGATACGCAGCGGGCGTTTTTTGTGGCGGTGAAGCAGCGGGCTTGAAGTCGGGGTTAACGCGTTAAATGGACAATCAGCTGCAGCAGGCACAGGATCATCCCCCACAGCGGGAGCGACAGCATGACTCCGTTGACGAAACCTTTCATTTCGATCCATCCTCCGTAAGCTTCGAATAGAAAACATTTATTACAAAGTATGGCCAAGCTGTGGAGGATGTAACCGGGACGGGGCCATTTGCGCTTGGTCCGGCGGCATTTTTCCGGCAGCTTCGGGAAAATGGGAGGCCGGCTTGACACGGAGGAATCGTTTTTCATATAATGAAACCTAATTGGAGCATATATGCAAAAGGCCGTGACAAGAACTAGTAACTGCAGCGCTTTCTTTCAGAGAGCCGGTGGCGGGTGAAAACCGGTAGAAGCGGGCAGCGAACTCATCTTCGAGCCGTTTGGCCAAAAGACCGCAGCAAAGCGCAAGCATGCCGGTCACAGCCATAAACGTTCCCCGCGTTAAGGGGAGAGTGGACCCGGGCAAAGCATGCTTGAGTCAACTAGGGTGGTACCACGGGAAATAAGCCTCTCGTCCCTAGCGTTGCGCTAGCGATGAGGGCTTTTTTGTTTGAATCGAAGGAGGTCTGCACAACATGGCACAGGAAACCAGAGAACAGCAAGGGTACAACCCCTTGGCGATTGAGCCGAAATGGCAGCAGTATTGGGAGAAAAACAAAACGTTCAAGGTGCAGGACGACGAGAGCAAGCCGAAGTTTTACGCGCTCGACATGTTTCCGTATCCTTCCGGCGCAGGTCTTCACGTCGGCCACCCGGAAGGCTACACGGCGACGGACATCGTATCCCGTTATAAACGGATGCGCGGCTATAACGTGCTGCATCCGATGGGATGGGACGCCTTCGGCCTGCCGGCGGAGCAGCATGCGCTCGATACGGGACAGCATCCGCGCGACATTACGTTCCGCAACATCGATAATTTCCGCAGACAGATCAAATCGCTCGGCTTCTCTTACGATTGGGACCGCGAATTCAGCACGACCGATCCCGAATACTATAAATGGACGCAGTGGATTTTCGTTCAGCTGTATAAAAAAGGTCTTGCCTATGTGGACGAAGTGCCGGTCAACTGGTGTCCGGCGCTCGGAACGGTGCTGGCCAATGAAGAAGTCATTGACGGCTTAAGCGAGCGCGGCGGCCACCCGGTCATCCGCAAGCCGATGCGCCAATGGGTGCTGAAGATTACCGAGTATGCGGAACGCCTGCTGGAGGACCTCGAAGAGCTCGATTGGTCCGAGAGCATCAAGGATATGCAGCGCAACTGGATCGGCAAGTCTACAGGAGCCGAAGTGACATTTGCCATCGACGGGCACGGGAACGATAGCCTGAAGGTATTCACGACGCGTCCGGATACGCTGTTCGGGGCCACCTATTGCGTATTGGCGCCCGAGCACGAGCTTGCGGCCCGCATTACGACGGCGGAGCAGGCCCAGGCGGTAAAAGACTATCAGGAACGCGCGGCCCGCAAAAGCGACTTGGAGCGCACCGATCTGGCGAAGGAGAAAACGGGCGTCTTTACCGGCGCTTATGCGATCAATCCCGTTAACGGCAGCAAATTGCCGATCTGGATCGCCGACTATGTGCTTGCCGGATACGGCACGGGCGCGATCATGGCGGTGCCGGGGCACGATCAGCGCGACTGGGAATTTGCGAAGCAGTTCGACCTTCCGATTCTGGAAGTGGTTCAGGGCGGCGATGTAAGCAAAGAAGCGTACGCCGGCGACGGCGCGCACGTCAACTCGGATTTCCTGAACGGCTTGAATAACGAGCAGGCGATCGCGCGAATGATCGAGCACCTCGAAGCCAACGGCAAAGGCCAAGGCAAAGTAACCTATCGTCTCCGCGACTGGCTCTTCAGCCGTCAGCGGTACTGGGGCGAGCCGATTCCGATTCTCCATCTCGAGGACGGCACGATGAAAACCGTTCCGGAAGACCAGCTGCCGCTGCTTTTGCCGGAAGTAGACGAAATCAAGCCTTCCGGCACGGGCGAATCGCCGCTTGCCAATGTGACGGATTGGGTGAATACGGTAGATCCGGAAACCGGCCTCAAAGCACGCCGCGAGACGAACACAATGCCGCAATGGGCAGGAAGCTGCTGGTATTACCTGCGCTTTATCGATCCGAAAAACCAGGACGAAATCTGCTCCAAGGAGCTGCAGCGCAAATGGCTGCCGGTCGACCTGTACATCGGAGGCGCGGAGCATGCCGTACTTCACCTGCTGTATGCCCGTTTCTGGCATAAGGTATTGTACGATCTCGGCGTCGTGGAGACAAAGGAGCCTTTCTACAAGCTGGTCAACCAGGGCATGATTCTCGGCGAGAACATGGAAAAAATGAGCAAATCGCGGGGCAACGTCATCAACCCGGACGAAATCGTTGGCGAGTACGGCGCCGATACGCTGCGCATGTACGAGATGTTCATGGGGCCGCTGGAAGCGACGAAGCCTTGGAACACGAACGGCGTAGAGGGCACATTCCGCTTCCTGAACCGCGTTTGGCGTTTGTTCGTCGGCGAAGACGGACAATTGAGCGCGAAAATTACCGAAGACGGCGATGCGGGCAGCGAAGCGTTCAAGCGGACATGGCACCGCACGATTAAGAAAGTGACGGAAGATTATGAGGCGCTGCGGTTTAATACGGCGATCAGCCAGCTGATGATTTTCGTCAACGAAGCGTACAAGACGGACCGTCTGCCGAAAGCGGCCATGGAAAACTTCGTCCAAATGCTGTCTCCGATCGCGCCGCACTTGGCGGAGGAGCTGTGGGAGAAGCTCGGTCATACAGGTACCGTTACTTATGAGGCATGGCCTGTGTACGACGAAGCGTGGACAGTCGACAACGAAGTGGAAATCGTCATCCAAGTGAACGGCAAGATCGCCGACCGCGCGACGGTCGCAGCGGATGCCGACGAAGCGAAGATGCAGGAGCTGGCGCTTGGTTTGGCCAAAGTCCAAGAGGCGATGGCGGGCAAAACCGTCCGCAAGGTGATTGCCGTCAAGGGCAAGCTTGTCAATATCGTCGTAGGGTAAAAGAAGCAATGCCGGGTAAACAAAAAACCGCACTCCGGTTTCGGAGCACGGGCGGTTCATATCGGAAAAGGACGTGAAAGCATCGCGTTCTGTTCGGCCTACGGGCTGAAAAAGCGGGCTTCCACCTTTTCCACATCTTCATCGTACTTAGCATGAGTTGTGCGGATCAGGTCGTCAAAGACCCCGCACAACTCTTTTTGCATGATGCGGAGCCCTTCGGCGGTAATGCCGCCGGGAACGGATACCCGCTGCTGCAGGGAAGCGGGCGTGAAGCCTCCTGTAGTCAGCAGCCTGCCGGTGCCGAGCGTCATCTCGGAAGCAAGCTGCGTAGCCTCTGTCTCGGAGATGCCGGTGGCGGCGACGGCGGCCTCGACGAATTTTTGCACGAAGAAGGCGAGAAATGCCGGGCCGCAGCTTGTAATGTCCGACGAGACGCGCGTATGCTCCTCGCGGATGCGGATGGGGGCGCTAATGTGGGAAAGCAGCAGATCCAGCCGCGCTTGATCCTCGTCGGTCATCCGGTCCCCGTAAATGCACAGCGTCGCGCCGCTGAGCACATAGTTGGTAATGCTCGGAACGACCTTGGCGATTTTGCAGGGGAGCAGCTTTTCCAAATGACGAATCTGCACCGGGCTTGTAATGGAAACGACGACCGTTTCGGGAACGACGACATCTCGAATATCGTCGATGACCGCTTTGAATTCCATGGGTTTGACGCACAGAAAAAGCAGTTGGGAGCCGGCTGCCGCTTCCTTATTGGAACGGGCTGTTTGCAGGCCCGGATAGCTTTCCGCCAGTTGCTCCGCTTTGCGGGCGGTGCGATTGGTTACAACAAGCTGCTCCGGGCCGACTGCACCGGATTGAATGAACGCTTCGATCAGAATACTGCCCATGCTGCCTGTTCCGATAAATCCTATTTGCATGACCATCCCCCCTGATTGGATTGCAGCCTTCTTCATGTATATGAGATAAACCGTAAAACCATGCATCGGATTTTTCGATAAAGATTTCGATTAAGAAACGAGGAGGAGCAATGACCCATTTTTCGGAAAAAGCTGTGGTTCGTCTTGCCGGCCTGGTGCTTGCCGCCGGGGCTGTCATTGTACTGCTGGTTTGGCGTCCTTGGATCTCGGACGGGGTACCGGCGGGCTTTAAGGCGGCGGACGAGGAAATGAGAAAACTGCTTCAGGAGCAGAACGAAGCAAGGCAGGCAAACGGGCTTCCGGCCGATGCGAAGGCAGCGAAAGGAGAAAAGAGACCTGCGGCGGAGACGAAAGGAAGCCCGACCGCGGAGAAGGCTGCCGCAGAAGCATCGCCCAAGCCTCCTGCAGCGGACAATCCGCCGGGAGAAGGTTCAGCCGCCGGGACGGCTTCCGGGGCCGGGGAGGCGAAAGCCGCTGCCGCGAAGCCGGCGGAGAACGTTCCGGGCAAAATCAATTTGAACACGGCTACCGCCGGGCAGCTGGACGAGCTCCCGGGAATCGGGGCCAGCCGGGCGCAAGCGATCCTCGAGCTTCGCAAGAAGCTCGGCGGTTCGTTCAAATCCGTGGACCAGCTGCTGGAAGTCAAGGGGATCGGCGAAAAAATGCTGCAAAAAATAAAGCCGCTCGTGACTTTGGAGCCTTAAATCGGGCAGGCCATGCAATTCGTTCCGGAATGTTTTGCGGGGAAAGCTTTCGTTTTGCCGCGGAATGTGCGAAAATAGGTACGATTATCCATCATTTCTGTTCATCATAAGGAGGATGCAGTATGTCAGAAGAGCGCAAGCTTTCTTTGGAAACGTTGGCCGTTCACGCAGGACAGGAGATTGACCCGACCACGATGTCCCGAGCCGTACCTTTGTACCAGACGACGTCCTATGGATTTCGCGATACGGATCACGCCGCCGATTTATTTGCCCTCAAAGAATTCGGCAACATCTATACGCGCATTATGAATCCGACGACCGACGTGTTCGAAAAACGTGTTGCTGCGCTCGAAGGCGGAGCTGCGGCCCTGGCAACGGCATCCGGTCAAGCGGCTATCACGTACTCGATACTTAACATTGCCGGAGCGGGCGACGAGATCGTTTCATCGTCCAGCCTGTATGGAGGCACTTACAATCTGTTTGCAAACACACTGGCGAAAATCGGCATTAAAGTCCATTTCGTCGATCCGGGCAATCCGGAAAACTTCCGGAAGGCCATTACGCCGAAGACGAAAGCCGTATTCGCCGAGGCGATCGGCAATCCGCGGGGCGACGTGCTCGACATTGCGGCCGTAGCGGCGATTGCTCATGAGAACGGTGTTCCGCTTATTATCGACAATACGTTCCCGAGCCCGTATCTTTGCCGTCCGATCGAACACGGAGCGGACATTGTCGTCCATTCCGCGACCAAATTTATCGGCGGACACGGCACCTCGATCGGGGGCATTATTGTTGACGGCGGCCGCTTCGACTGGAAAGCGAGCGGCAAATTTGCCGGTCTGACCGATCCGGACCCGAGCTACCACGGGGTTGTATATACCGATGCCGTCGGGCCGGTTGCATACATTATCAAGGCGCGTGTGCAGCTTTTGCGCGATATGGGCGCTTCGATCTCGCCGTTTAACGCATTCCTCCTGCTGCAAGGTCTCGAAACGCTTCATCTTCGCATGGAACGCCACAGCTCGAATGCGCAGAAGGTTGCCGAATTCCTGGAGAAGCACGAAGCCGTGGATTGGGTAAGCTACTCGGGCCTGCCGAGCCATCCGTCGCATGAGCTGGCGAAAAAGTATTTGCTAAAAGGCCAGGGCGCCATCATGACGTTCGGCATTAAAGGCGGTGTGGAAGCAGGACGCAAAGTGATCAATGCGGTAAAGCTGTTCTCCCATTTGGCCAACGTCGGCGATTCGAAGTCGCTCATCATCCACCCGGCCAGCACGACGCATCAGCAGCTTAGCGAGCAGGAGCAGGCGGCGGCGGGCGTCACGCCGGGAATGATTCGCCTGTCCATCGGGACGGAAGCGATCGACGACATTATTTACGACTTGGATCAAGCGATCCAAGCAAGCCAGAAATAGAGCCGGAAACAAAATAAAGGAGCTTGAACAGCATGATAGCACGTAAAGATTGGGATACGTATTTTATGGATATCGCCTACATGGCTTCCACCCGCTCCCAATGCAGCCGAAGGCACGTTGGAGCCGTCCTGGTGCAGGGGAAGAAGCTGCTCGGCACGGCGTACAACGGTGCTCCGATGGGCGTGCCGGATTGCTCGGAAGCGGGCTGCATGCTCGTGGAAGAGTACGAATTGGCCGCATCGGACGGCAAGGAGCAGGTAGTCAAGAAGCAGCGCTGTATCCGGACGATCCATGCGGAGCAAAACCTGCTGTTGTTTACGGACCGCGAGGACCGCGAGGGCTCCGTCGTTTATGTAACCGATCAGCCTTGCTGGACGTGCGCGAATATGCTCGCGAATAGCGGCGTATCGGAAATCGTGTTCCACCGGCCGTATCCGAAAGACAACGACAAGGTACGCGCGCTGATGGAGCAGCGCGGAATGACGTTCCGGCAGCTTGAGAATTACGAGCCTCCCGCGGGAACGGTCAGTGAAGTGAAAAATTGAAACAATTCAAAGCCTGGGAGGAAGAACCTCTTTTTGGGGCGTGCGTCATGCATGTGCCCGAAAGAGGTTCTTTTTTTGTTGCTGGAAGGAGGAGCGAATGTCTCAAAGACCGATCGTAGCATTTGCCGTATGCTGGGGCATTGGCTATGCCGTAGCGGTGGTCGTGCCGCTGCCATGGATGAATCTGTGGCTGGCCATAGCTGCGGGGATGCTGTATTGCGCTGCGATGATTATGAGGCCGAAGGGGACCTTCTGGCTCCGCAGTCTGCTGATCGTCTCGGCAGCGGCGGGCGTCTACGGCGACCATGATGCCCGAAACCGGAGCCTGATCGAATTGCAGGAAGATGAAGTAAGCGGCGTCCGCTTTCAAGGGCGGATCATGACACCCGTTTCGGTAGACGGGGACCGCGTTTCGTTTCAAGCGGCCGCCGAATCCATAGCGATCCCCGAGCAGGGTGCGCCGGGGAATGGGGGCAAGGGCGAGCGGATACAGTTTTCAATCCGCTTGCTTGCCCGGGAAGAGCAGGACACGGCCAGGCGCTGGGAGCGGGGTGACCGGATCGAGCTGGACGGCACGCTGCGCCGCCCGGCGGAAGCGCGCAATTTCGGCGGCTTCGATTACCGGAACTATTTGCGACTGCAGCATATTCATTGGCAGATGACGGCCAAAGGGACGGCGGGGATTGCCGTTAAGCCGCCGGAATCCGGCGAGTGGGGCGGCTGGCTTGCCCTGCGCGGCATTGACCGTTTCCGGGACATGCTGGCCGCGCAGGTGGACCGGTTGTTTCCTCCGGAGCAAAGCGGCTTTATGAAAGGGATGCTGATCGGCTTAAGGGATGAGATCGATCCGCTGCAGTTCGACCGGTTTTCCCGGCTGGGCTTGACTCACATTATCGCCATTTCCGGTCTCCACGTCGCCATTTTTCTGGCATGCTTGATCTGGCTGCTGCGCCGCTTCGGATTGACCCGGGAAACGTATCTGCTTGCCGCGCTGGCGCTGGTGCCGCTGTATATCGCCGTCACCGGGGCTTCGCCTTCGATCGTCCGCGCCGGGCTCATGGCCATGATCGGCTTATATGCCGCTTACCGCAACCGGCTCAAGGACGGCCTCCACATCGCGCTGATCGCGGGCGTCGGCATGCTCGTCTGGAATCCGTATTACTTGCTGGACGTCAGCTTCCAGCTTTCGTTTCTGGTGACGCTGGGCCTCATTCTCGGCGTTCCGCAGATGAACAAGCTGCTGCCGGTAAAGCGCGTGAAGCTGAGAGGCGCGCTTTCCATTACCGTTGTCGCGCAGCTGATCTCGTTTCCGCTGTCGATTTATTATTTCAACCAATTTTCCCTGCTGTCGTTCGCTGCCAACTTTGCGCTGGTTCCGGCGTTCAGCGTATGGGTGATGCCGGGAGGGATGGCCGCCATGCTGCTTGGTTTCCTGTGGGGGACCGGAGCAGGCTGGCTTGGTTGGCTGATTGCCAAGACGAATGAGCTCTTGTTTTATGTGGTGGAACGAGCGAGCACGCTGGATGCGTTTCAAACGATTTGGCCGACCCCTTCGCCGGTATGGATACTGGCTTATTATGGGCTGCTGTGCGCGGCGCTCGTGCTGCTGCAGCCGTTTGCGGCCAAGGACGGGACGGCGGCCGTGCCCGAACCGATGCTCTATGGGGTGAAATCCGATAAGCTGCCGTTCTTAAACCGGCAAACGATAGGCCGGTACGTTCTGCTGCCCGTCAGTTTGCTCGGCTTTGCGGGACTGCTTTGGTACGGCTACGATCCTGAATGGGGGACAGCCGAGGGCCGCGTGCAGTTTTTGGATGTGGGGCAGGGAGACAGCATCTTGATTCAGACGCTGCCGAAGGGCCATACGATCTTGGTGGACGGGGGAGGAACGGTTTCCTTCCGTAAACCGGGCGAGGCTTGGAAGGAGCGGAAAGACCCGTACGAAGTGGGGCGGAAGCTGCTCGTGCCGCTGCTCAAAAAACGCGGCGTGCAAAAAATCGACGAGCTGATTTTGACGCATCAGGATGCCGATCACTTCGGCGGATTGCAGGCGGTGCTCGAGCACATTCCGGTGCGGCGATTATTGTTCAACGGGACATTGAAGCCGCTCCCGGCTGTGGAAAAGCTGTTTCAGACCGCCCTGGAGCGGGGAACGGAGCTGGTCGAGGCGGAGGCCGGAGATACGCTGCAAGTCGACGCCGGTACGGCGCTTCATTTCTTGTATCCGCTGCCCGAGGGAAAGCGGGAGGAGGTACGCGTGGAGAAGGATCAAAACCCGAGCTCCATCGTGTTTTTAATGGAAATGGCAGGCACCCGCTGGCTGTTTACGGGCGACATCGGGCAGGCCGAGGAGCGGAAGCTGCTCGATCGTTGGTCGGCCGTATCGCGGGGATTCGCTCCAGGAGAGGCGCTGGCTCCTGCCGTTCGGGACCCTGCTTCATCAGCGGAGACGGCAGCGGCGGAACCGTTCGTCTACAAGCCCGTCGATGTGTTGAAGGTCGCCCATCACGGCAGCAAGTCGTCGACGTCCGAAGAATGGCTGAACGCTTGGCAGCCGAAGCATGCGGTCATCTCCGCCGGGGCGAATAATAGTTACGGGCATCCGAACCGGCAGGTGCTGGAGCGGCTGACGGCGCACGGCGTCAGCGTGCAGCGGACGGACAGGGATGGGGAGGTGCAGATGACCGTGCGGGGCGGAAAAATTTATACGCGTACAAAGCTTGTGCCGTGAAGGGATGGGGCGAATGGGCGAGCCCCGCTCGCATCCCGCAACGCGAAGCAAGCCGCCGGCCCATCCGATGACGGGCCGAACGGCTTTTGCGCTGCGGAAAAGCTCCCGCTACGAAGCGGCATGGACCGGGACGGCGGTGCGGGAACGCCTCCGGACATAAGCGTACACGGTAAGGACGACGATCAGCTCCGAGAGCGGGATGGCGAGCCAAATTCCGGTCGTTCCGATGACATGGGGCAAGGTGAACAGCAGGGCGACCATGATCAGCATCTCGCGCGCAACGGTAATCCAGGTCGCCATTTTGACTTGGTCGGTCGCTTGAAAGGAAGTCATCATGACAAAATTGACGCCCATGAACAAATAGGCGATGAAAAACAGGCGTATGCCGGAAGCGGCCAGCTCCTGAACCTCCCGGGTAAACGAACCGAACATGGAGACGATGCCGTCCGCCGCCATCAAGCCGATCAGAAACACGCCGAGCCCGATGCCGATCGACGTTTTTACGGCGATACGGATCGTTTCCCGCTCCCGGGCATGCTGCTTCGCGCCCCGATAGTAGCTGATCAGCGGCTGAATGCCCGAGCCCATGCCGATAAACATCATCAGCACCACACTGTGCACGTAATTCAGAATGGAGAAGGCCGATACGCCTAACGTGCCCGCCCAACGAACCATCGCCATATTGTAGCCCGCCGTAAAGACGGCGATGCCCAATTCCGCGACGAAGCTCGGAAAGCCGATCGTGAACGTGCTTTTGGCCAGCTTCCACGACAAGCGCAGCTTGACGAAGCGGAGCGTGCTGTCCTTGCGCAGAAAATGCGTAAACAATACGCACGCCCCGATGGCCGATGCGCCGATCAGCGCCCAGGCGGAGCCGGCGACGCCGAAGTCGAGAACAAACAACAGCAAGTAATTTAGCGCGATATTGCATACGGCTGTAACCAGCAGCGAAACCATCGCCAGGTTCGGGTTGCCGTCATTGCGGACAAAGACGCTGAACGCATTTTGAACGGTGACGACAAAGCCGAAGCCCAGCAGCACGGTCATAAATTCCATTGCATAAGGCATCGTTTCGTCATTGGCTCCGAGAAACAACGCCAGCTTTTCCCGGAACACATAAGCAATCCCCGCAAGCACGAGCGTCATGCTGAAGATGAGCGTAAGCGAATGGGTGAAGATCGAGCGTGCCTGCTCCGCATCTTTGGCGCCTAACGATCTGGAATACAGCGCGGCGCCGCCGATGCCGACCCATAGCGATATGGCAAAATAAATCGAGAATACCGGAAAGGCGACGTTAACCCCCGCCAATGCCACCTCGCCGAGCCGCTGACCGACGAAAATGCCGTCAATCACGACGTTAATCGACATCATAAACATACCGACAATCGACGGAACCAAATAACGGAGAAATACTTTGCCTACGGAATCGGATTCCAAGGCGGTCAGCTTGCTGTTTTCAATTGGCATGTCACACCTCTAGCAATCTTCTCTATCGAAAATTCCTTTCCACAATAAGGAAAACGTGGTTTCGGCCGCTTGGATAAAATAATCCGGGCTGCCGAAGATCAGCTTGGCGGTCAAACCTTCGTAAATCGTATGAACGGCGAGCGCGCCTTCCTTCGGATCGACCCGGGCGGTGGAATCGAGCTGAAAGGCAAGCTCCAGCAGGTGAAGCAAATGATGCAAATACAGCTCGTACATCGTGATGCACAGCTCCTGCAGCGGCTCGGGCGGCATGAACGCCATCAGAAACATCAGCTTCACGTTCCGGTTGGTCGCGTAGCGGTCCTTCATCTCCTCGACGAAGGTGCGCAGCAGCGTCTGCAGCGGCTCGCCCTTATGCTCGTGAAAGAACGCGGTTAAATAAGCGATCTCCTGCTTCGTGGCGTCTTCGTGGATTTCCACGACCAAGTCTTTCTTGTTTTTAAAATGAGCGTACATCGACTGCTTCTTAATCCCTACCTCTTGGGCAATATCCGCCAGCTTCGTGCCTTCGTAACCGTACTGCAGAAGATGTCCGACGGCGGCTTTTTTGATTTCTTCTCTTCGGCTCATCGTACCCACCTTGCCTCCAGGACTCGCTTACCTTACCTCGGTCAGGTAAGCATATCAGTCATAGTAACATAATTTGAGCCATTTTCAAACAAAAAACTTACTTCAGTCAGTTTTCGATAAAAAAGAATTCTTGAAACGATGTCCAAGGTTTGCTATATTGTTTGTTTGTGGGGCTTCCGGTGATAACGGCCGGAGCCGCCGCGGGTGGGTGAGGGTTAACTTGAACCGAGGATCGGTTATGATATTTTCGCAGCGATTTAAAGCCAGCCTGCTGGTCTTGACCGGCGCCGCATCGTACGGGATACTGTCCACTTGCGTCAAGCTGGCGTATAAGGACGGTTTTTCGCCCGCTGAGGTCACGGGCAGCCAAGTGTTGTTCGGCTTTGCGGCTCTGTGGCTCTTGGGCATCCCTTGCTGGAGTTATATGAAGAAGATGCGGGGGATCGTTTTTCTGAAGCTGCTCGGCAGCGGAGTGTTTACGGGGCTGACCGGCGTGTTTTACTACTACGCGCTGCAAACGTTGAGCGCATCGTTCGCGGTGCTGCTGCTCTTCCAATTCACCTGGATGGGGCTGCTCGCGGATTGGCTGCTCCAAAGAAAAGCGCCGAACCGGTTTCAGCTCATCGGCGTCGTCATTGTACTGACCGGCACGCTGTTCGCCTCCGGTTTTCTCGAAGGCAGCATGCCCCGGCTCAGCTTGACCGGCGTCGGGCTCGGGCTGCTCGCGGCCGCAAGCTATACGCTGACCGTTTATTTCAGCGGTAAAGTGGCGACCGAGGTGCCGGCGATTTTGCGCAGCTCGTGGATGCTGACGGGAGCGGCTGTCGTCGTGTCGCTTATTTATCCGCCGACGTTTCTGTGGAGCGGCGCGCTGACCAGCGGCCTGTGGGGCTGGGCGGTCATTCTCAGCCTGTTCGGCATGATCCTTCCGCCGTACTTTTACACCAAGGGTGCGCCGCACCTCAGTACCGGCGTAGCCTCCATCATCGGAGCGATCGAGCTGCCTGTCGTCATTGTGTGCTCCAGTCTGCTGCTTCACGAGCAGACCGGCCTGCTCCAGTGGCTCGGCATCGGCCTTATTTTTGCCGGCATCGTCGTATCCGAATGGAAAAGCAAGCGCGCCGTCCAAAGCGAACGGAGCCTTGCGGAGCCGCAAACGGACATGCCGCGATAAGCGACCGGCAGCAACGGCTTGATTAATCAAAAAGAGGCTTTCTTTCAAGCAGATGAAAATCTGCTCGAAAGAAGCCTCTTTTTTGTATACCGGCAAGTCGTCATCCCCGGTATGGAATTAACCGCTGCAGCGTATCGGCCGCTTCGCTCATCAGCCTGCCGATCAGCTCGCCTGCGGATTGCGTCCTGCTCAATCGCAGTCCTTGCCCGGCCCAGAGCGACATATACTGCGGGTTGTTTTCGCCCGCCGCGGCTTTGCGGATGTCTTGCGTTAATTTATTTTGGATAGGGTATTCTGGAATGATCCCCGGGTATTGCTTCATATCCGCAATAAACTCGTTTTTGATCCCCCGGGCGGCTTTTCCCGAAAAAGCGGCGGTCACCGTCGTATCCTCTTCGCTGCTTTGCAGGATGGCGCGCTTGTGCTGCTCGTGGGCTCCGCTTTCGTCGCAGGTCAGAAAGGCGGTGCCCATCTGCACGCCGGAAGCGCCCAGCGCCAGGCTGGCTACGATGCCGCGGCCATCCATAATGCCTCCCGAGGCGATGACGGGAGTGCGGACCCGGGCGACGATTTGCGGAACCAGCGCCATCGTTCCGACCAGTCCGTCCTCATAACGGCCCAGGAACGTACCGCGGTGTCCGCCGGCTTCGCTGCCCTGGGCGACGATAAGGTCGATCCCCGCGGCCTCAAGCGCCAGCGCTTCGCGAACGGTGGTTGCGGTTCCGATGTTCTTAATGCCCCGGCTTTTCAGTCTGCCGATCAGCTCCGGCGACGGTAGGCCGAAGGTAAAGCTGAACACGGGCACGCGTTCGTCCAAAACGACTTGAAGCTGCTCTTCAAACGCTTCCTGAAACTTGGCGGGCATCGCTCCCGGCGCAAGCTTCAGCCGTTCCCGATAGCGGTTTAACCATTCGTTCATGCGCGCTGCCGTCTCATCGGGCGGACCGGACGATTCGGGGATAAATAAATTGACGGCAAAAGGGCGGTCCGTCAGACGGCGGACGTCCTCGATGGCGCGTTTGATTTGCCCGGGCGGAAGATACCCGGCGCCGATCGTCCCCAGACCGCCCGCTTCCGATACGGCGGCTGCAAGCTCCGGAGTCGTCGGCCCTCCGGCCATGCCGGCTTGTATGATGGGGTAGGAACATCCGACGATGTCTGTCATCGGGGTGGAAAACATGGTACAGCACTCCTTCCGAAACTATGACGCGTCTCCAAACCTGCTATGTTCCCATGATAAGCAATTCGCTTCGTCATGTAAAATCGCAATAGCAGATACCCCCCATCGCATTTTAAGATGGCTGGCCGGGGCCGTTCGGCAGGAGGAAGCGGTGCTTGATCTCCCGGAGAAACAGCTTGTAGGCTTGCGTCAAATAAGCGTCTTTCCGGCGGATAAACACCGTTTGAACCCGTCCGTGCCGTTCCGGGATCGGATAGTACCATGGCGCGGGCGCAGTGTGTCCGTGACCAGGACAAGCTCCTCCTCGAAGACGGAATCCTGCAGCAGCTCCGGATGCTCCACGGGTCCCATGACAAAGGCTCCGTCCAAACGGTAATCGAGCACCTCCTGAATCAACTGCTGCGACGGTCCCGTCACGAAAGACAAATCGACCTCGGGGCACATCCGGTGATAGTCTGCCAGAAGACGGGGCAGCCGGACGGCGGCGGTCGTTTCCATGGCCCCGATCGACAACGGTCCGGTCGGCGTCGCCGCATCTTGAACCGCTTTGCGCGCCTCTTCCAATAAACGCAGCGCTTTGTCGGCGTACTCCAGCAGCGTTTTGCCGGCAGGAGTCAGCGTAATGCCCCGGTTATGCCGGTAAAAGAGCGGGGCGCCCAGTTCTTTTTCAAGCTGCTTGATTTTCGTCGTGACGTTGGATTGCGCGTAATTGAGCAGCTGGGCGGCCTTGGAGACGCTGCCGCTCCGCGCGGCGGCCTGAAAGACTTGAAGAGCTGCGGTATCCAGCGGCATGGACGGAGCCTCCTTTGATATATAAAATAATGATACTTTTTATCAAAATCATTTGATTTTCATGATAGCAGGTAACGTCTGCGATAGACAAGATTGCGGCGAAACAAAAAAGTCCGGTTCACGTATAATTGATCGATATGACTCGGCCGCTCAAGACGGAGAACTTCTATATACCTCGAAGTCAAAATTTGATATGCTGATAGAGTTGTGTTCCAGGGTGCAACATTTTGCCCGACGCACTCGTTTATAAGGTTGCAAGAGAGGGGGATCCCAGTGGTAGCGCCTGAAGTTATCAAGGCTGCCCAGTCGGGCGATCGCGACGCTCTAATTACCCTATTGCGCGAAATTGAAAACCACGTCTACCGCACCGCTTATTACATTTTGAACAATGAGCAGGATGCGATGGACGCCGCACAGGAAGCGTTAATCCGAATTTATACGAAGATCAACTCCTACGAAGAAAAGGCTCAGTTTAAAACGTGGGTGCAGCGCATCGTAACCAACTTGTGCATCGACAAATTCCGCCGGGCCAAGCCTACGGTTTCGATCGAGCAGCACGATTTGAGCTTTACCGACCATAAAACGGTAGAAGACGAAGTGATGTCTACGTATATCGCTCAAGACATCCGGGATGCAATCGACAAGCTCCCTGAACACCATCGGTCCGTCGTGGTGCTTCGATACTTGCAGGATTTTTCCTATAATGAAATAGCGGAATCGCTCGACTTGCCGATCAATACGGTAAAATCTTATTTATTCCGGGCGAGGCAGCAGCTTCAAAACATCCTGAGGGAGTACAAAAAGCCAAGCGGCGACGCGGTTCGAGGGTAAGCTGCGCAGCGTGAAGAGGATATACGAATCGTTACGGAAAGGTAGTGTACGGGGATGATGTGTCAAGAGGTGATCGAACTGATGCAGAGATACCTGGACCGGGATCTCGATGAAACGGAGTACGGCCGGATGCTTCAGCATCTGCAGCAGTGTCCGGATTGCACGGAATTGTTCGAACGTCTTGTGAATTTATCGAACGAGCTGGAGAGCTTGCCCAAGGTAACGCCGCCATTCAGCTTGGTCGATGCCATATTGCCGAAGCTGGAGCAGCTTGAGGCGGCAGGAGCCGTACAGGATACAGCTTACGCCGCTTCCGACAAAATACAGCGCGAGACGGAAGCGCTGCGGGCAAGAGCCGCCGCCGAACCGGCGATCGACCGTCCGACTTGGGGAAGCTGGCGCAAAAATGTGCGGGAATGGATTTCGTTTCCCGTATTCGGCGGTGTCGTAGCGGCCGGGCTCGTGGTCGGATTTTTCATATTCCATAACCAGCAGTCCAATCCCGGGGCCGATGCAGGAAGATTGCTGCTTTCGATGACGGATAAGAAACCGGAAAACACCAGCAGCGCGGGGCAGCCTACGGCCGGCCAAGCGGCCGATACGGGAAGAAGCAAGCCGATGGAGCAGACGGCCGACAAAGCGGAGAAGTCTGTTCCCGCGGGCGGTCCCGACACCAAAGCGGCGTCCAGGGAGCAGCACAAGCTCCAAGATTCGTCCGCAGGAAGGGGCGACGCCAACCAAGAAGCTTCTCCCCGATCGGGAAGCTCCGAGGCAGCGGATGGGGGCCGGAGCGCGGGTCAAACGGCGGCGCCCCGGCAGCAGACGCCGGAAAGCGGGAACAAGACGGCGGAACCGGGGCGGCCGGTTCAGGAAATGCAGCCAAGCGCTCCGACCGGGAAACGCGATATTGCAGCGGTGCCTTCTCAGCAGCCGGTTTCCTATCCGGAGCAGGAAACAAGATCCGGCGATCAAGGCGACCAACAGACGGCAGCGCCGAAGAATGGCAGTGAAGAGCAAGCCAAGGGATTCATCGCCTCGGAGCCGTCCAGGCCGTCGGAGGAAGCGGTCCAACCCGGGACGGCCGATCCGGGCAGTGCCGATATGAGGGGCGATCAATCGCCGCAGGAAGACGCCGTTCAGAACAAGGGCGGCCCGCAGATGGGCATTGCCGGGAAGCTGGACTCGAAACCCGCGGCGCACGAGCTTGCTTCTCCGGACGAGAAGTACAAGGCCGCGCTCCGGGAAGAGAAAATCGTTATTTTTGACAAAGATGGCAAAGAATTGTACGCCTCCAACTACAATTGGAAGGGCGCAGATCGAATCGAGCTTGTGGAATGGTCGGGCAATGGGAAATTGACTTACAGGGTCAAGATGGCCGAACAGTCCAAGACTTTTGTGATCGACCTGAAAGCCAAGACCGAGACGGAAGTCAAGGAAAGCAAGCCGTAACCGTAAGCAGGTTTCGTCAAGTTCATGAAAGTTTAACATATTGGTAAAGAGAACGATGGCACCCTGCAGCGTACAGTTACGTAGTATATACAATAGATGAAGACGGAAGACGATTCACGTCGTATGACCATCTGCGGGCCGGTTTCTAGAGCCTGCCCGGCGGGTGTTTATATAGATGGGTTTCGGGCAAAGGGATTAGGTCAGGCCTTGAGCTTTGACGTAATCCCTTTGTTGTTGGTATCATGAAGGGCGTAAAGCAGAGCGGGAAGGATCGGTGGGCGGCACGATGGATTACAAAACGGCAATGAAGCACATCAGCAAGGGGCAGTTCAAGCGCGTTTACATCGCCTACGGGGCGGAAAGCTATCTGATTCAGGAGCTGATTGCCCGCTTGACGGACAAACTGGTCGAGCCGGAGCATAAGGCGTTTGCCGTATCGCGGTACGATTTGACGGAAACGCCGGTCGACGCCGTCATCGAGGAGGCGGAGACGCTGCCTTTTATGGTGCCGAGCAAGCTGGTCGTCGCGACCAACGCGCTTTTTTTGACGGGCGCCAAGGAAAGCGGCAAGGTGGAGCATTCGCTCGAACGCCTTGCGGATTATTTGAAAGCTCCGGCGGATTTCTCCATCATCGTCTTCACGGTTGAGGCGGACAAGCTGGACGAACGCAAAAAGATCGTCAAGGCGCTGAAGGAAGCCGACGCGCTGGTCCCGTGCGCCATGCTGTCTGCGGACGAGCTGACGGGATGGGTCCATCAGGAAGCGGAAAAGGCCGGGTTTTCGTTCGGTCCCGGAGTGGCCGAGCAGCTCATTTTGTATACGGGCACCAGTCTTCAGGCGCTCGTCAAGGAAGTGGAGAAATGCGCCCTCTACGTCGGTCAGGGCGGAACGCTTCAAGCCGAAGATCTGGAGCAGCTCGTCACGAGAAGCATTGAGCAGAACATCTTCCTGCTGATCGAGCATATCGTTCAGGTCAAGCTGGATCAAGCGTTTACGATGCTCAATGAGCTGATCCGCCGCAAGGAGGAGCCGATCAAAATCGTGATGCTGATCGCCCGGCAGTTCCGCATTATGTTCCAGGTGAAGGATCTGATGCAGCAGGGCTATTCGCAGCAGCAAATCGCCGGCCAGCTCGGGCTTCATCCGTACGGCGTCAAGGTCGCGGCCGGTCAGGCGAACAAGTTCGACTTGAAGCGGCTCGCGGACATTTTGCAGCAGCTGGCGGATCTGGACTACCGGATGAAGAGCGGGAAAATCGACAAGGTACTGGGCTTGGAAATGTTTCTGCTGCGGCTGGCATCCTGAAAGGATGCCTGGGAAGGGCATGATCGTTCCGCGAAAGGGCGGTCATGCTCTTTTTTTCGATCGTCATAATCCCAAAAATAAAAAAGACCGTCAGGACAAAAGCCTGAAGGTCTTTCTTTATCGCATGTATGATGTTGACAACGGGTACGGAGACCAGTTGCAACGCCGCTTAAAGTACCTTACGATTGAGCGGAAAGCGCGTTAAGTCTTTTCGCGAGACGGGACTTTTTGCGGGCAGCGGCATTTTTATGGATTAATCCTTTGGTCACTGCTTTGTCCAGCTTTTTGCTGGCAGCGATCAGAGCGGCTTTAGCCGTTTCCACGTTGGTGCCTGCGATTGCAGTTTCAGCTGTTTTTACAGCCGTGCGGAGCGCGGATTTGTGCGAAGCGTTGCGAAGACGGCGCTTCTCGCTTACTTTCACGCGTTTAATCGCGGATTTAATGTTTGGCATGACGTTCACCTCCTACCACAACTTGCAAAAAAACATAGGTCATGTTTTGTTGACAACTCTAGATATTCTAACATGGGCGATATGAAAATGCAATAGAAACGCCGGACCGAGCCTGTAAAACTTTTGCATAACGGATTTGGCTTTTTCACACAATAACTTGGCGAGCCAGAATGAAAGGAGACAGAGCATGGGATTGGATTTGAGCGCTTACTCCGTGCGGACGGATCTCGCCCTTGAGGCGCACGATTTGGCATCGGCCGGCGGCATGACGATACCGGGCATTGAGCGGACGCAGTACGAGCAGGAAGGCGTCCGGGTCAGCGTGATCGATATTACCTCCCAGGAAGGCTCCCAAGCGGTCGGGAAGCTTCCGGGACATTATATAACCTTGGACGTGCCGGCGCTGCGTCAAAAAGACAGCGATCTGCAGGACCGGGTAGCCACGATATTCGCACAGGAGTTCGAGAAATTTCTGCACAAGCTGAATATCGGGCCGAAGGCGAGCGTGCTGATCGTCGGACTCGGCAACTGGAACGTGACGCCCGATGCGCTGGGACCGATGGTCGTGGAGAACGTCATGGTGACCCGCCATTATTTCGAGCTGATACCGGATCAGGTCAACCCGGGCTACCGTCCGGTCAGCTCCGTGGCGCCTGGCGTGCTCGGGACGACCGGGATCGAAACGAGCCAGATCGTGCAGGGGATTGTGGAGCAGGCGAAGCCCGATCTGGTCATTGCGATCGACGCGCTGGCGTCCCGTTCGCTCGAACGCGTCAATACGACGATTCAGATCGCCGATACGGGCATTCATCCCGGCTCGGGCATCGGCAACAAGCGCAGAGGCTTGACGCTGGATACGCTTGGGGTGCCCGTTATCGCCATCGGCGTCCCGACTGTCGTCTATGCGTCGACGATCGTGAACAATGCGTTCGATATGATGCATAACCATTTCCGCAAGCAGACGACGAACACCGGGCATATTCTCGGTCTTCTCGACAACATGCAGGAGCAGGAGCGGCTGCAGCTTGTGAAGGAAGTGCTCAATCCGCTCGGCCACGATCTGCTGGTGACCCCGAAGGAAATCGACCAATTTATCGAAGACATCGCCAATATTATTGCCAGCGGGCTGAATGCCGCGCTGCACGAGGCGGTCGATACCAGCAACGTGTCTGCCTATACGCATTAAGCCGAACGTCCGGGAACGGCAGGATAGCGATCCTCCGTCCCGGGCGTTTTTTTGGTGGGCCGGCGGATTTTCTCACGGTCTATGATTTTCAGGTTCTATCTTCTAGCGCGGCTTCATAGAGTTGGTAATAGAGAAGCGGACTTCCGGGGGAGGAAACAAAGGAGGGTGACCGCTCTGCCAAAAGATGCGCCAGAAGCCGAACAAGGAGGAATGATCATGAAGTGGCCGGCCATAACCGTCAATTTAAGCAGGTACCGGAAAATGGGACAAGCCATCGGCATGTACTCAAGGACGTTTACCATCCTGATGTCAGGATGTCTGCTGTTTTTTATAGCCATCGGTTTGCTCGGGTATGTGCATTCGAACGTTTCGAATCCTTCCCCGTCCACGTCGATGAAGGGACTTGCCGCGTCCGTCTCCAGCCGTTTTTTCATGGATATGATGGGAATGGAGGTGCCGGGCCTTCAGCAGGACCGCAAGTCGTTTACGTTCTCGCAATCGAACGTATCGGGCTTTCTGTTCTCGCTGTTTACCGATCTGAATCCGAAGGATCCGAAGACGCTCATTTCCCGGGAGGTGCCCGGGCTGTCGCAGGAGCGCTCCGTGCTGCTGAGCGGCGCCGACGGTTTCGTCGTCGATTCTCCCGAGGACTACGGCCCCAAGTCGGACGTATTCCAGCGCGGAGACCTGGGGGAAGCGGGCTCGATCACGGCCAATCCCGGAGCGAAATCGGTCGACGACGGGAAGGTGCAGGGACCGGCCATCCCGCTGCCTGCGGCCGAGGGACCGAGAACGGCGGGCAAAAACGTCGCATTCGTTTATCAATCGCACAATCAGGAATCGTATTTGCCCGAGCTGCCGGGCGTCAGAGATCCGGACAAGGCGTACGACCCGAAACGGAACGTAACGCTGGTCGGGCTGCGGCTCGCGCAAATGCTGGAAAAAGAAGGCATCGGCGCCGTGCACTCGGATAAAAACTATCCGGCTATCGAGAAAAGCTTCAACTACTATTATTCCTACAAATATTCGTTCAAAACGCTGGAGGAGGCCGTATCCGGCCACCCGGACCTGAAATTTTATTTTGACATTCACCGCGACTCGCAGCGCCGCAGCAAGACGACGGCGACCATCAACGGAAAAGATTATGCGCAAATCTATTTTATCATCGGCGGAAAAAACCCGAACTGGAAGCAAAACTACCAGTTCGCCGAACAAATCGACCGGGTGCTTCAAGCCAAGTATCCCGGCCTCTCCAAGGGCATTCATGCCAAAAACGGAGAAGGCAACGGCGTCTATAATCAGACCTTCTCGCCGAACAGCGTGCTGATCGAAGTCGGCGGAGTGGACAACAGCCTGGAGGAATGCTACCGCACCGTGGACGCGCTGGCCAAAGCGATTTCCGAAGTGATCCTGAATGCGGAGAAGGTCGATGCGCCGGTTACAGAAGGGAAAGACGGGAAAAAGTAACGGCCGGTACCGGGTTCCGGCGGGAAAGAGAGGGAAGTGCGGGTGAGGGGAAACGCGTTTGTCAAAATCGGCGCCGTGGGGTTGGCGATGGCCTTCTGCATCTTTTTCGGAGTCGCGCTTGCCACGCAGGGAACCGAGCGGATCCACGGGCCGCTGACCAAGCCGCAGGCCGGGGAGGCGAAGCGGCACGCATATGCCTCGGCGCCCCCGGCTGCCGGCCCTTCGGCCGCAGCGAATGCGGCGGGACCGGCGTCCAAGCCGCATTCGCTGCGGCCTGCGGAGGCCAAGACGAAGCCGGCCATGCCGGAAGATCCGGCCGCGGACACGGGGATCAACCGCGTCGGGAACAAGACGGGAGAGCTGCTGCAGATTGCCGCGTACCACGGCATCCGCTTCGTCGTCTCCCTGTTTGAAGCGCTAAGTCCGTAAGCGCCCGTCCCACTGCGGGACGGACATGGAAGTTTTAAGGGGGTCCATTGCTGCCCGCCGTCACAACTGCTATAATTAGAGGTATTGTAAATTTGCAGGGTTAGTGAGGGTAAAGCTGCCGATGGATATCCAAGCCAGACAAAAGAAAATAAGAAATTTTTGTATCATCGCCCATATCGACCACGGGAAATCGACGCTTGCAGACCGCATCCTCGAATATACCGGCGCGCTGACGTCGCGTGAAATGCAGGACCAGGTGCTCGACCAGATGGATCTGGAGCGCGAGCGGGGCATCACGATCAAGCTGCAGGCGGTGCGTCTGCACTACCGGGCCGACGACGGTGAAGATTATATATTGAATTTGATCGATACGCCGGGACACGTCGACTTTACGTACGAGGTTTCCCGCAGCCTTGCCGCCTGTGAGGGAGCGCTGCTCGTCGTGGACGCGGCGCAGGGGATTGAAGCGCAGACGCTGGCCAACGTCTACTTGGCTTTGGACAACAATCTGGAGATCCTGCCGGTCATCAACAAAATCGACCTTCCAAGCGCGGAGCCGGAACGGGTGAAGCAGGAGATCGAGGACGTGATCGGGCTCGATGCCAGCGATGCGGTGCTCGCTTCCGCCAAAGCCGGAATCGGAATTAAGGAAATTCTCGAGCAGGTCGTGCAGAAGGTTCCGGCACCGTCAGGCAATCCGGACAACCCGCTGAAGGCGCTCATTTTCGACTCGCACTACGACCCGTACAAGGGCGTTATCGTCTACGTCCGCGTCATTGACGGCTCGATCAAAGCGGGCTCGAAAATCAAATTCATGGCGACGGACAAAACGTTCGAGGTCATCGAGGTCGGCGCGTTCAAGCCGCGCATGGGCTCGGTTCCTTCGCTGGAGGTCGGCGATGTCGGCTTCATCGTGGCCGGGATCAAAAACGTCGGAGACACCCGGGTCGGGGATACGGTCACGGACGCCAAAAACCCGACGCCCGAGCCGCTGCCGGGCTACCGTAAAATCAACCCGATGGTCTTCTGCGGACTGTATCCGATCGAAACGAGCGATTACAACGATCTGCGCGAAGCGCTGGAGAAGCTGCAGCTGAACGACGCGTCGCTCAGCTTCGAGCCGGAGACGTCCACGGCGCTCGGCTTCGGCTTCCGCTGCGGATTTCTGGGACTGCTCCACATGGAAATCATCCAGGAGCGGATCGAGCGCGAGTTCAACATTCCGCTCATTACGACCGCGCCGAGCGTAGTGTTCCGCGTAACGCAGACGAACGGCACGGTGCTGAACATCGAGAACCCGTCGCTGTTTCCGGAGCCGGGCAAGATCGACTTCGTCGAGGAGCCTTACGTCAAGGCGTCCGTCATCGTCCCGAACGATTATGTCGGCGCCATCATGGAGCTGTGCCAATCGAAGCGCGGCGAATATATCAATATGGAATATCTCGATACGACCCGCGTGACGCTCACTTACGATATTCCGCTGTCGGAGATCGTTTACGACTTCTTCGACCAATTGAAATCGAGCACCAAAGGCTACGCTTCGTTCGATTACGAGCTGTCGGGCTACAAGCGTTCCAATCTGGTGAAAATGGATATTTTGCTGAACGGAGAGCAGGTCGACGCGCTCTCGTTCATCGTGCACCGCGACCGGGCGTTCCACCGCGGCCGCATCATTTGCGAGAAGCTGAAGGAGCTCATTCCGCGCCAAATGTTCGAGGTGCCGGTGCAGGCGGCGATCGGCCAGAAGGTCATCGCGCGCGAGACGGTGAAGGCGATGCGCAAAAACGTCCTGGCCAAATGCTACGGCGGCGACATTTCGCGGAAGCGGAAGCTGCTGGAGAAGCAGAAGGAAGGCAAAAAGCGCATGAAGCAGGTCGGCAGCGTGGAAGTGCCGCAGGAAGCGTTTATGGCCGTATTGAAGATCGACGATAACTAAGAAAAAAGCAGGCAGGTGCTTCGGAGTTCCGAACGCCTGCTTTTGCCATTAGGGGGAACCTAAATGCTGCAGCGTACCCAGACACCTCAAGCGGTGTATATTCATATCCCTTTTTGCACGAACAAATGCCACTATTGCGATTTTAACTCCTATGTGCTGAAGGGCCAGCCCGTCATGGATTACCTGGACGCGCTTGAACGCGAAATGGAACGGACGGTGCAGGCGGTCCCGCCGGGAGAGATCGAGACGATCTTCGTCGGAGGCGGGACGCCGACAGTGCTGACGCCGGAGCAGATGGAAGTGTTTTTGCGCCGCGTCCGCGCTTACTTCCCGCAGTGGTCGCCGCAGCTCGAATTCACGATGGAGGCGAACCCGGGCACAACCGACCCCGAGAAGCTGCAAGCGATGAAAGAAGGGGGCGTCAACCGGATCAGCTTCGGGGTGCAGTCGTTCGACAACGGGCTGCTCGAAGGCATCGGGCGCATCCATAATACCGACGACGTGTACCGGAGCTTGGAGAACGCGCGGAAGGCCGGGTTTACGAATCTGTCCATCGATCTGATGTTCGGCCTGCCGAAGCAGACCAAGGCCGCGATGGCAGCGACGCTGAAGGAAGCGCTCGCGCTGGACCTGCCGCACTATTCCATTTACAGCTTGAAAGTGGAGGAGAATACGCTGTTCCATACGCTCTATGAGCGCGGACAGCTGCCGCTGCCGGAAGAGGATGAGGAAATCGGCATGTTTCTGCTGATTATGGAACGGCTGCGCTCCGCCGGCTACGGCCAGTATGAAATCAGCAACTTCGCCAGACCCGGGTACGAGAGCCGGCATAATGCGATGTACTGGCGCAACCAGAGCTATTACGGCCTTGGCGCCGGGGCGCACGGCTACGTTCATGGACAGCGGCACGTGAATATCAAGGGAGTCCAGCCTTATATCGACGCGACGCGCAGCGGGCTGCCGCTGTTGGAGAAAAACGCGGTGGAAGTCCATGAAGCGATGGAGGATTTCATGATGGTCGGGCTGCGGATGCTCGGCGGCGTGCGCAAAGCGGATTTTTACGGGCAGTTCGGCATGGAGCTGGACGACGTGTTCGGTTCCGTGCTGCAGCGGCAATGCAGCCGCGGACTGCTGGAGGCGGGAGCCGGGGGCTACAAGCTGACGGAGCGGGGCGTGCTGCTCGGCAACGAAGTGTTCGGCGAATTTTTGGGAGCCGTAAAAAATACGTCAAAAATAGGTTGAACCTTTATACGTCTTGTTGTATATTTATTCATATCATTTTTTTGATGAGATACTACTAGGCGATGGGTGGGAACCGCTATGACGACGACCTTGGCCTGCAGAAAAGCGACCGTGCAGGACATTGACACATTATACGACATTATTCAAGGCTATGCTGAAAAAGGAATTATGCTCCCGCGTACCAAGGAGACGCTTTCTGAACAGATCGATACGTTCGTCATAGCGGAAATCGACGGCCGGCTTGTAGGCTGCGGCTCGCTCACAAGGCTCGGGCACGATCTGGTCGAAATCCGGTCGCTCGGCGTTTCGGACGGATACAAAGGTCAAGGCATCGGCAAGGCGCTCGTCAACTCGCTGCTGCACGAAGCGAAGCAGCAGGGCATTCCGAAAGTGATGGCGCTGACCTACGAGGTGGCGTTCTTCGAGCGAAACGGTTTTACCGTTGTCGAGAAGGAGATCTTCCCCGAGAAGGTATGGCGCGACTGCATCCACTGCAAAAAGCAGCACTGCTGCGACGAAATCGCCGTTCTGAAACGGCTCGACTGACTTGACACAGACCCTATGGGTCTGTTATTTTTGTATTAGCTTAGCACTCACTAACGCGGAGTGCTAACGAAAGCGCGGTTTAGATGTTTGAAAAACAAGGCAAGCGAGACATGCCTTGGTTTATTTCGTTTAATATATTTTCTTTTTCGAAGAAACGTTTGACGAAGGGGAGAACCGACAAGCCGGAGGCCGCAGTCAGAGAGTTGAGAAGTGGTCTTGACAAGAATAGAGATACTTACGGAGGTGGGGTATCTACTGGAGGAGCGATAGCGTTCGCCTTTATCTGCGGGAAATATCCGCTATTAAGCGGATCTAATAAAGATTTCCTGCAGACAACAGCGACCGGAAGTAGATACCCCACCCCCTCGTAATCTATCTCATAATTGACCACTTGCTCAACCAGTTCGCTGTAAGCCGGGTGGCCGCAGTTTCTTTCCCGCAGTCAACCTCCGTCAATCGAAAAACCTCGAAAGCAAGGGGGGGACTTGGTGTGCTAACCGAACGTCAACGTCAAATCTTAAGCGCCATAGTCGATGATTACATCCGTTCTGCAGAGCCTGTCGGCTCCCGCAGCATATCCAAGCGCGGCAATGTGGGATTCAGCCCCGCCACCATCCGTAACGAAATGTCCGACCTGGAGGAGATGGGTTATCTGGAGCAGCCGCACACGTCGGCCGGCCGGATTCCTTCTCATAAGGGCTACCGATATTATGTCGATCATCTGATGCATTATAACCAGCTTCCTCTTCAGGATATCGACATGCTCAAGCAGTTTTTTGCCGAAAAAATGCAGGAGATGGAGCGAACCATCCAGCATGTGGCGCAAATTTTGTCCCAGCTTACGAATTATACGTCCATTGTCATGGGACCCGAGATGCTGGGCACGACGATGAAGCATTTGCAGATCGTTCCGCTTAACGAGCGGACGGCTGTCGCGATTATCGTGACCAACACCGGACAGGTGGAGAACAAGACCGTCACGATTCCGGAAGGCATTCCGATGTCGGAGATCGAGAAGTTCGTCAACGTGCTTAATGCCCGGCTCAAGAACGTGCCGCTGCTTCATTTCAAGTCGAAGCTGTATACGGAGATTGCCTCGGAGCTGAGCAGCTATGTCTCCGGATATGAAGAGCTGCTGCTTATGCTGGATCATGTGATGGACCGCGGGGATGAAGAGCGGATCTTCCTCGGCGGCACGACGAACATGCTGACGCAGCCCGAATTCAAGGATGTCGATAAGGTGAAAAGCATTCTTGACTTGCTCGCCGAAGGGCCGAAGCTGGTGCAGCTGTTTGACGGAACCGGCGAAGCGGACGGGGTGCAGGTAAGAATCGGCAGCGAGAACAAGCTGGAAGCCGTGAACGATTGCAGTCTGATCACCGCTTCGTATTCGATGGACGGGCAGCTGCTCGGGACGATCGGCATCCTCGGACCGACGCGGATGGACTACGGTAAAGTCATCAAGCTGCTCGATCATTTGACCAAGGATTTGAATCAGCTGATGGGGCGTTGGTACAAATGAGCCAAATGAAGCCGACAGGCCAGGAAGGCGAAGAGGCGTTTGCGACGCTGCGGAACAACGCCAATGCGATCCGCGCCATTTGCTCGGCGGTGGAAGGAACCCTCGGACCGAAGGGGCTCGATACGATGCTGGTCGGGACGCAGGGGGAGGTCGTCATTACGAATGACGGCGTGACCATTTTGGAAAAGATGGACGTCACCCACCCCGCCGCGAGACTGCTCATCCAAGTCGCCCGTTCCCAACAGCACCAGGTCGGGGACGGCACGACAACGGCTACCGTGCTGGCAGGCGCACTGGTTGCCGAAGGCGTGGCCCAGGTCACGCGCGGCGTACCGGTGGCGAAGGTCGTCCGCGGGGTGCAGGACGGCGTGGCCGCGGCGCTGGAATCGCTGGCCCGCCGCGCGCGCCCGCTGGAAGGATTGAGCGATCCGCTGCTGTACCGGATCGCGTATATCGCCGGGCGGGAGCATGCCGATCTCGCCAAGCTGATCGTCGAAGGGGCGAAGCGTCTCGGCTTGCCAAAGCTGCAGGAACCGCATTTCCGCTTCTCCGACGTCGTGATGGCGCACGGAAAAGCGGCGAACGAAGTGTGGCCGGGCCTGCTGATCTCCAAGAAGCCGGCCAACGCCCAGCTTGATTTTCCGCCGGATACGGCGCAGGTGCTGCTGTTCCAGGACGCGTTCGAGCCGGAGACGGTCGATGAGGAAGCGCTCATGACCGATGCCGGCTTCCATAAGCAGACGCAGCTGCGGGAGCAATTCCGCGCCCTCTTGGAGAAGCTCGTCGAGCTGCGCGTCGGCTTCGTCGCGTCGGAGCGGGGCGTCGATCCCGAGGCGGAGCAGTTCTGCACGGACCACGGGATCATGGTGCTGCAGCGTCTGCCGCGTGCGGAGCTGCGCCGCATCGCGGAATATACCGGCGCGCGGCCGCTCCGCCGCAGCGGACTGCGCAAGCCCGCCTCGGAGCTGGCGGGCTATCTCGGCTTCGCCGGGCACGTCGCCTACGACGAGCGGCTGGAAAGCGTGCGCATGGCCGAAGGCAAAGGCCGCGCGCAAGTATCCATCGTCGTGGGCGCCAGCACGAGCGAGGTGGTCGGCGAGCGGCTGCGCATTGCGCGCGACGCCGCTTCCAGCGTGCAAACCGCGCTGCGCGGCGGCTGCCTGCCCGGCGGCGGGGCGGCCGAAATGGCCGTCGCCCACGAGCTCGACCGCCTTCGCGAGACGGTGCAGGGCATGGAGGGCTTCGGCATGGCCGCCGTCGCGCAGGCGCTGCGCAAGCCGCTGGCCCAAATCGTCGTGAACGCGGGCTACAACCCTCTGGAGAAGGTCGAGGAGGCGAAGGCGGCGCAAATCGCTTCCGGCAACGACGCGCTCGGCATCGACTGCGATACCGGAAGCGTCGCGGATATGATGGCCGCCGGCGTCGTCGACCCGGCAGAGGTGAAGCTGCATGCGCTTCAGGCCGCGGGCGAGGTAGCCTGCGCGGTGCTGCGCATCCATACGGTCATTAAGATGCGGCCCCGCACGGAGCAGTAGGGCTGGAGCAGGCCGGGCGTTTCCCGGCCGCAAGGGATGGTTACAATAATTAAAGATAGAGAGGCCGGACGGCCGATTCGATTAAGGAGGTGACACAATTGAACGCGGAACAAAAAGAGCAAGCAAGCGGACGCCCGGAGGCGGACGTCGAAACGAAGGAGCAAGAAGCCGGAGCTACATACGACGCCGGAGCGTCGGCCGAAGGTGCAGCCGACACCCAACAGGCGGCCGACCAAACGGAGGCTCAGGAGGCGGTTCATCCGGAAGTGGAAGAGCTCAGAAAACAGGCGGAGGAAAATCACCAGCGCTTTTTGCGGACGCAAGCCGATTTTGACAACTACCGGCGCCGTACGCAAAAGGAAAAGGAAGAGTTCGCCAAATACGCTTCGCTCAAGCTGATCGAGCAGCTGCTGCCGGTGGTCGACAACTTCGACCGGGCGCTTGCGGCCAGCAAGGACAGCAGCGATTACGAAGCGCTGTCGAAGGGCCTCGATATGATTTTTCGTCAATTGGAGCAAGTGTTGGCCAATGAAGGCTTGAAGCCGATGGAAGCGGTCGGTCAGCCTTTCAATCCGGAGTACCATCAAGCCATCATGCAGGTGGAATCCGATGAGTACGAGGAAGGCATCGTCGTTGAAGAGGTGCAAAAAGGCTACCTGCTGAAAGACAAGGTCATCCGGCCGGCGATGGTCAAAGTGAGCTCATAAAGCATAAATTATCAACGCCATAAGCGTGTAACCCATACAATGCACAGAATCTAAGGAGGCTAATCCTCATGAGTAAAGTAATCGGTATCGACCTCGGGACGACGAACTCCTGCGTAGCCGTTATGGAAGGCGGCGAGGCGGTCGTTATCCCTAACGCGGAAGGAAACCGTACGACTCCCTCCGTCGTGGGCTTTAAAAAAGACGGAGAGCGGATCGTAGGCGAAACGGCGAAACGCCAAGCCATTACGAACCCCGACCGTACGGTCATCTCCATTAAGCGTCATATGGGGACGAATCATAAAGAAGTGATCGAAGGCAAAGAGTACACGCCGCAAGAAATTTCGGCGATCATTTTGCAAAAGCTGAAAGCCGATGCGGAAGCCTACCTCGGCCAATCGGTCACGCAGGCCGTTATTACGGTTCCGGCTTACTTTAACGACAGCCAGCGCCAGGCGACGAAGGACGCGGGTAAAATCGCGGGTCTCGAAGTACTGCGGATCGTGAACGAACCGACGGCTGCCGCACTCGCCTACGGTCTGGAAAAAGCCGAAGACCAAACGATTCTCGTCTACGATCTGGGCGGCGGTACGTTCGACGTATCGATCCTGGAACTGGGCGACGGCTTCTTCGAAGTTAAAGCGACCAGCGGGGACAACCGTCTCGGCGGCGACGACTTCGACGAAGTGATCATCGATCACCTCGTAGCCGAGTTCAAAAAAGAGCAAGGCATCGATTTGAGCAAGGATAAAGCGGCGGTTCAGCGTCTGAAAGATGCGGCGGAAAAAGCGAAGAAAGAGCTGTCCGGCGTTCTGACGACAACGATCTCCCTTCCGTTTATTACCGTTGTGGACGGCGTGCCGCAGCACTTGGAGATGAACCTGACCCGCGCCAAGTTCGAAGAGCTTTCCGCTTCGCTGGTGGAAAGAACGATGGGCCCGACTCGCCAAGCTTTAAGCGATGCCGGTCTGACGCCGGACAAAATCGACAAAGTCGTACTGGTTGGCGGTTCCACGCGGATTCCTGCCGTACAAGAAGCGGTAAAACGGCTCACAGGCAAAGATCCGCATAAAGGCGTTAACCCGGACGAAGTCGTGGCGCTCGGCGCTGCCGTGCAAGCGGGCGTCTTGACGGGCGACGTCAAGGACGTCGTGCTGCTCGACGTGACTCCGCTGTCGCTGGGTATCGAAACCGCAGGCGGCGTATTTACGAAAATGATCGACCGCAATACGACGATCCCGACGACGAAATCGCAGGTATTCTCGACGTTCGCCGACAACCAGCCGAGCGTGGAAATTCACGTTCTGCAAGGGGAACGCGCGATGGCTGCCGACAACAAAACGCTCGGCCGCTTCATCCTGAGCGATATCCCTCCGGCGCCGCGCGGCATTCCGCAAATCGAAGTAACCTTCGATATTGACGCGAACGGGATCGTAAACGTAAGCGCCCTCGATAAGGGTACGGGTAAGAGCCAAAAAATTACAATTACGTCCTCCAGCGGCTTGTCCGATGACGAAATCGACCGCATGATGAAGGACGCGGAATCGCACGCCGAGGAAGACCGCAAGCGCAAGGAAGCGGTGGAAGTGCGCAACCAGGCGGATCAGCTCGTTTACTCGGCTGAAAAAACGCTGAAGGATCTGGGCGACAAGGTCGACCAAGCCGAAATCGACAAAACGAACGCGGCGAAAGATAAAGTGAAAAAAGCGCTGGAAAGCGACAACCTTGATGAAATCAAGGCAGCGACCGAAGAGCTGTCGCAAGTCGTTCAGCAGCTTTCCGTGAAGCTGTATGAACAAGCGGCGCAGCAAGCGCAAGCAGCCGGCGGCGCAGGCGCCCAGGACGCGCAAGGCGCAGCCAAAGGCAAAGACAATGTGGTAGACGCGGATTACGAAGTGGTCGACGAGAACAAGAAGTAATCACCTCAGGTGAGTCGGAAGTCAAAGCCGCGATTCGGCTTTGACTTTCCGTTTGTCATCCGGGGAATGGGAGTGGAACGATGAGCAAACGCGATTACTATGAAGTGCTGGGAGTAAGCAGGGACGCTTCTCAAGAGGACATCAAGAAAGCTTACCGCAAGCTGGCCCGCCAGTACCACCCGGACGTCAACAAGGCGGACGACGCGGAGGCCAAGTTTAAAGAAGCGAAGGAAGCTTACGACGTTCTGAGCGACGACCAGAAGAAAGCGCAGTACGACCGCTTCGGCCACGTCGACCCGAATCAGGGCATGGGCGGGGGCTTTAACGGCGCCGATTTCGGCGGCTTTGGCGACATTTTCGACATGTTCTTCGGCGGCGGCCAGCGGCGCAACCCGAACGCGCCGCAGCGTGGCAGCGACCTGCAATATACATTGACCATCGAGTTCAAGGAAGCGGTATTCGGCAAAAAGACCGAAATTCATATTCCGCGTACGGAAACGTGCGATACGTGTCACGGCAGCGGCGCGAGAGCGGGAACCAAGCCCGAGACATGCGGCGTCTGTCACGGCTCCGGGCAGCAGGAGGTCGTGCAAAATACGGCCTTCGGGCGAATCGTCAACCGCCGGGTGTGCTCCGCATGTCAAGGACAGGGGAGAATCGTCAAAGACAAATGCGGAACGTGTCACGGCTCGGGCAAAGTCAAGAAGCAGCGCACGATCAGCTTGAACATTCCGGCCGGCGTGGACGACGGGGCCCAGCTTCGCGTGACCGGAGAAGGCGAATCGGGGACGCGGGGAGGTCCTCCGGGAGACCTGTACGTCGTGATTCGCGTCAAATCGCACGAATTTTTCGAGCGGGAAGGCGACGACATTTACTGCGAAGTGCCTCTGACCTTCGCGCAAGCGGCGCTTGGGGACGAAATCGAAATTCCGACGCTGACCGAGAAGGTGAAGCTGAAAATTCCGGCCGGCACGCAAACGGATACGTATTTCCGCCTGAAAGGCAAAGGCGTGCCGCGGCTTCGCGGGTACGGTCAAGGCGACCAGCACGTAAAGGTGGTCGTCGTGACGCCGACCAACCTGAGCGAGGAGCAGAAGGAGCTGCTGCGCGAATTCGCGCGGCATAGCGGCGAGCATACGCACGAGCAAAATCAGTCGATTTTCGAGCGGATGAAAAAAGCTTTTCTAGGCGATTAAGCGGAACACGAGAGCACGGCAGCGATTTTTTCGCTGCGGTGCTTTTTTGCATATTTTCCACTTGTTTAGCGGACAATACGGGAGGTGGTATCCAAACCGTATGGATTATGCAAAGGAGGAAACGGATATGAGCGACTTGGAACGTCAGGCCAATCAAGCGAATCGGCAGCTTCCCATTGCCAAGAATGAAGACGTCGAATTTGCTTCCGAATTAGCGGACCAAGCGGACGTCGAAGCGCGCGAACGCGCGGCGGACGCCGATGAGCGACAACAAGGGCAAGTGTAAGGAAGCGGGGTAATTGGTATGGCTGAAAAAAGCATCTTGGCTTATTTCCAATCCCGGCAGCAAGCGGAAAGCTGCGTGCCGAAGCTGAAAGCCTTGCGGGCCGCCGATATTCAAATCGATCAATTCGGAGAGTATCGTGGGCATGGCGTCGAGGAAACGTTCAATCCTTTAAGCAACAGCGATTTCCCAGGCCTCGCTTATTTAACGCTCGGCGGGTCCGGTATGAGTCAGGATGCGCGGATCATGGCCGCCGTCGATGTGGATGCCAGCGGCATGGCCGACGGCAGTTGGGAGCTGTTGGAAGACGACCCGCAAGACATGACTCGCCGGGACATTCTGCTGACGGTCGTCCTGGATGAAGCGGCTTACGACCAAGCGCTGAAGGTCATCCAAGAGGCGGGCGGCAACATTTGAAGCCCGGCACAACCGGCATTTGCCGCCGGTGATAACGGTTCTTTGCATGTCCGACATGCGGAGGACCGTTTTTCGCGTGGGGCCGTGCCGTTTTACCCGCGCCCGTAATTGTTGTATACTAGGACTTACGTGTGCTTGCATAAGCAAAATATGGGAGGGAATACCCGGTGCGTTGGCATGAATTAACGGTACATACGACGGAAGAAGCAATCGAGATGATTTCGAATTTTATACACGAGTTTGGGGCAGGCGGGGTGTCGATCGAGGAGTCCGGGACCCTGAACAAGCCGAGGGATACGTCGCTCGGACAATGGTACGAGCTGCCGCTCAACGACATTCCGGAAGGCCGGGCCGTCATTAAAGGCTACTTCGCCGAAGGCACGGACATGGACGCGATTTTGAAGGAGCTGAAGCGGTCCGTCGATCAGCTGGCGGAATATGATATCGATACCGGCAATCCTGTCTACGAGGTGAAGGATGTGGACGACGAGGATTGGGCGAACGCCTGGAAGCAGTACTTCAAGCCGCTGCGCGTGACGGATCGGCTGACGATTAAACCGACCTGGGAAGAATATACGCCGGAAGCGGACGAGCTGATTTTGGAGCTGGACCCCGGGATGGCCTTCGGTACGGGCACGCATGCGACGACGTCGCTTTGTCTTCGCACGCTTGAGCGCGTCATTCAAGGCGGGGAGGACGTGATCGACGTCGGTACGGGCTCGGGCATTTTGGCCATTGCGGCCGCGAAGCTGGGCGCGAAGCATGTGCTGGCGCTTGACCTCGATCCGGTCGCCGTCTCCAGCGCGACGGAGAACGTGCATTTGAACGGACTGGAGCGGCAGATCACCGTGAAGCTGAGCGACCTGCTGCAGGTGCTGAATGAGCACAAAGCGGAGGCGGCCGATAGCGGAGCGCTCGGCGTGAAGCTGCCCGTGCAGGTCGTTGTGGCGAATATTTTGGCTGAAATTATATTGCTGTTCGTTCAAGATGTGTACGAGGTGTTGGAGCCGGGCGGACGCTACATCGTATCCGGCGTGATCAAGAGCAAGCAGCAGGCGGTCGAAGAGGCGCTGACCGCGGCCGGCTTCGAATTGCTCGAGCAAACCGAGGAACAGGACTGGGTTGTGCTCGTCGCCAGAAAGCCGTAGGTGAGCTGACATGGATTGGAACTTTTTCGCCTACCCGCTGGAGGAAATGCCGTTTGTTTTCCTCGTGCTGTTGATCGGCTTTACCGTACATGAATTCGCGCATGCTTACTTTGCCGACCGATTCGGCGATCCGACGCCGCGGTCGATGGGACGGCTCACGCTCAATCCGCGCAAACATCTCGATTTGCTGGGGATGATCTTTTTTCTGGTCGTCGGCATCGGATGGGCGAAGCCGGTTCTGGTCAACCGCAGCCATTTCAAAAACCCCCGGCTGATGGGCATTATCGTCTCGTTAGCCGGGCCGCTCAGCAACTTGGTGCTTGCATTCGTTAGCTTGATCCTGTTCTATGCGCTGATTCGTATGGGCGTGTTAACCGGGACGTCGCAAGGGGTAAGTCTGGCTATTCAACTGTTTTTCACCCGGATGGTTCTGATGAATATTTTCTTGTTCATCCTCAACTTGATTCCATTTCCGCCGTTGGACGGCTACCGCATCGTAGAGGATCTGCTGCCCCGAAAAATCATGATGAAGATCAAGCCTTACGAGCAGTGGCTTTTTTACGCGATTTTGCTGATGTTTTTCATCCCGCCGATCCGGCGCGTTACATTGGAACCGATCTTTGCGCTGCAGGGGCCGATATTCGAGGCGTTCGATTCCGTGGCGAGGGTGTTGTTCGGGGTAGGTGTCCGGGCGTAGCCGCTTTCGGTAAAATCGGTTAATTTTTTTCGGGAACTGGCGTTTAGAGCAAAAAAAGTGTATGATGGAGGATGACCGTTTCTACGTATCGTATAAGCGGTCAACCTATTTTGTGGAAGCGAAGGATACGGAATGCAGCGATATTTCATTCATCCGGACGAATTTACGGATGCTGTGGTTACGATAACCGGGGACGATGCGCATCATTTGATTCGCGTGATGCGGGCGAAGCCGGGGGATACGTGCATTGTGAGCGACGGCCTAAGCCGGGAGGCGCTTGTGCGCCTTCGTTCTCTGGAGGACCGTCAGGTAACGGCGGATATTGTGGAGCTTCTGCCGATGGAGAACGAAGCGGCGGTCGACGTATGGATTGCCCAAAGCCTGCCCAAAGGGGACAAGATGGAGCTTGTCATCCAGAAAGGGACGGAAATCGGCGCGGTCCGTTTTTTGCCGTTCGTTTCGGAGCGTACGGTCGTTCAATTGGACGGCAAAAAGGAAGGCAAGCGCCTCGAACGCTGGCAGAAAATTGCCAAAGAAGCAGCCGAGCAGGCGCACCGCAACCGCATTCCCGCGGTCGAGCCGATGCGCTCTTGGAAGGAGCTGCTGCGGACGGCTTCGGAGGCGGACGCCGCTTGGGTCTGCTATGAGAAGCAGGACGCGCAGCAGCTTCGCCGGGCGATACGGGAAGCGGTCTCCAAAGGAAGCGGCCGGACGGACGGAAGCCGCGTCAAGCTGATGCTTATCGTGGGGCCCGAGGGCGGCTTCAGCGAACGGGAGGTCGCGGAGGCGGAGGCGGCCGGCTGCGTGGCGGTCGGCTTGGGCAAACGAATTTTACGGACGGAGACGGCCGCCATGGTCGGACTCACATGCATTTTGTACGAATCCGGAGAGATGGGGGGAGAACAATAAATGGCAACCGTCGCTTTTCATACGCTCGGATGCAAAGTCAACTTCTACGATACGGAAGCGATCTGGCAGCTGTTTAAACAGGAAGGCTACGAGCAGGTCGATTTCGAATCGACAGCCGATGTCTACGTCATCAATACATGTACGGTGACCAACACGGGGGATAAAAAAAGCCGGCAGATGATCCGGCGCGCCATTCGCAGAAACCCGGAGGCGATCGTCGCGGTAACCGGCTGCTACGCGCAGACGTCGCCGGCCGAAATCATGGCTATTCCGGGCGTTGATTTAGTCATCGGAACGCAGGACCGGGATAAAATCATGCCTTACGTGAAACAGCTCGAAAAGGAGCGCCAGCCGATCAACGCAGTGCGCAATATTATGAAGACACGCGCGTTCGAGGAGCTGGACGTGCCGGACTTTTCGGACCGGACGCGCGCCTTCCTGAAAATTCAGGAGGGCTGCAACAATTTCTGCACTTTCTGTATCATTCCGTGGTCCCGCGGCCTGATGCGCAGCCGCGAGCCGCAGAGCGTGCTGAATCAAGCCCGCATGCTCGTGGATGCCGGTTATCAGGAGATCGTGCTGACGGGAATTCATACCGGCGGCTACGGGGAGGATATGGAGGATTACAGCCTCGCCAAGCTGCTGTGGGATCTGGACAAGGTCGACGGTCTGAAGCGGATTCGCATCAGCTCGATCGAAGCGAGCCAAATTACGGACGAGGTGCTTGAGGTGCTGCAGGCATCGGACAAAATGTGCCGTCATCTGCACATTCCGCTGCAGGCCGGAGACGACGAAGTGCTCAAGAGGATGCGTCGGAAATATACGACGGAGCAGTTTGCCCGCAAAATCGAGCACATCCACCGGATTATGCCGGGCGTTGCGATTACGACGGACGTTATCGTCGGCTTTCCGGGTGAGACGGAGGAGATGTTCCGCCGCGGCTACCGGTTTATGGAGCAGATGAAATTTTCGGAAATGCACGTATTCCCGTACTCCAAACGGACCGGTACGCCGGCCGCGCGGATGGAGGATCAGATTGACGAGGAAATCAAAAACGCCCGCGTGCACGAGCTGATCGATTTGTCCGAGAGGATGCAGCTCAGCTATGCGGAGACGTTTGTCGGCCAAGTGCTGGAGGTCATTCCGGAGCGTGACTATAAGGGTCAGCCGGGAAGCGGCCTGCTCATGGGCTATTCGGATAACTATCTGCAGCTCGTATTCGAAGGCAGCGAGGACTGGATCGGCCAAGTGTGCCGGGTGAAGGTCACCGAAGCCGGAGTCAACGAGTGCCGCGGCCAGTTGGTCCGCGCCCCCGAAGCGGGAGCCGTTCACCTGCCGTCCAAAATGGCGGGGACGGGCATTTCGGCCGAGACGATTCCGGGGCAAGCGGCTAAAGCGATCGTATAAGCTGAAGAAGGAAGGATTTCATTCGACGATAAGCAGGCGCGTCTGCGGCAGTTGGGATTCAAGCCGCCGGAAGACCGCCTGCGCCCGCCGGGTGAAGTCCTTTCGATTTCCAAAGGAAAGGGTGATGTCGATGAAGGAAATTTCGGCAGGAGGCGTGGTGTTTCGCAAAATCGGAAACGACGTGCAGGTACAAATGATCCAGGACCGGTACGGCAAAATTACGCTGCCGAAGGGGAAGATGGAAGCCGGGGAAACGATAGAGCAAACGGCGCTGCGCGAAATTCTCGAAGAAACGGGAATTACGGGAACCATCGTGCATCCGCTGGAGACGATCACGTACCAATTCGCCATGAACGGCGGGGTCATCGACAAAGAGGTCCACTATTTTCTAGTGGAAGCGACCGGTGGCACTCTGCAGGCGCAGGTTGAGGAAATCCGCGGCGTCGAATGGCTTCATCCGCTTGAGGCATGGCATCAGCAAACGCACTCCGGATACGGGAATAACGATTCCGTTTTGCAAAAAGCGCTGAATGCGCTGGGCTACGAGGTGAACGGACAATGACCGGAATTGCCTTCGAAACGGCCGTCCGCATGATCGAAGCCGAGGCAACCCGGTTGGGCGCCGGCCTGGGCATACCGCTCATGAAAGAGCCCGGCGGCACCTCGTCGTACTAAACATTGGGAGGACTTCGACCATGGCTGTCGTCGTATTGCAGAAAAAAAGAAAAAAACGGTTGGAAGAAGGCCACCCATGGGTTTACCGCTCGGAAATTGAACGCGTAGAGGGCGAAGCGCCCCCGGGAGGTCTCGTATCGGTACATACGCACGCCGGTCAGTATTTGGCAACCGGGTATTATAATCCGGCTTCGCAGTTAACCGTGCGGATTGTTTCCTATGAACCGATGGAAGAAATGACGCACGCTTACTTTGTCCGCCGGATTCAAGAATGCAAGGAACACCGGGAACGGTTTTTGCCGCACGCGGGGTCATATCGGCTCGTTTACGGCGAGGCGGATTTCCTGCCGGGACTGATCGTGGATAAGTTTGAGGACGTGCTGGTGGTACAGATTTTGACGTTCGGCATGGAGCGGGTGCGGGAGGCGATTGTCTCCGCGTTGGTCGAGGTGATGCGGCCGGCCGGCATTTATGAGCGCAGCGACGTCTCCGTGCGGCAGCTCGAAGGTTTGGAGCAGCGCACCGGCGTGCTGTATGGGGAATGCCCGCAGCATGTCACGATCCGCGAGAACGGGATCGTTCTGGAAGTGGATATTGCGCAGGGGCAGAAAACCGGTTATTTTTTCGACCAGCGGGAGAACCGGGCCGCCTTGGAACCGCTTATGAAGGGCTGGGGCAGACGGAGCGGCATTGAGCTGCAGGAGCGGGTGCTGGACGACGGGACGGTGAAGCGCGTGCCGGTTAACCGGAACGGCAGCGAAGTGACGTTTCCTTACTGGGACGGCGCAACCGTGCTGGAATGCTTCTCGCATACCGGCAGCTTTACACTTCATGCGTGTCAATTCGGCGCCAAAAAAGTTACGTGTCTCGACATTTCCGAGCATGCCGTCCAAACGGCCAAGCGGAACGTAGAGCTGAACGGCTTCAGCGACCGGGTGGAGTTCGTCGTCGCCGACGCGTTCGACTACCTGCGCGAGCAGGCCCGCAGCTTGGAGCTTCGGCAGGAGCGGGGGAAAGCGGGCGAGCGGAAGGTCGATACGTCGGTGCCGCTTGCGGCAAAAGGCAGAACATGGGACGTGGTCATTTTGGATCCGCCGGCCTTTGCCAAGTCGCGAAGCGCGGTTGAAGGAGCTTGCCGGGGCTACAAAGACATTAACTTGCACGGCATGAAGCTGGTGAATGAAGGCGGATATTTGGTGACGGCAAGCTGCTCTTACCATATGAAGCCGGAGCTATTCCTCGAAACGATCCATGCGGCCGCCTACGATGCGGGCAAAACGCTGCGTTTGATCGAATTCCGCAATGCCGGCAAGGATCATCCCCGCATTCTTGGGGTGGAGGAAGGCAACTATTTGAAATTCGCCATTTTTGAGGTGCGCAGCAAGCGATAACAGAATCAGCAAGCGACAAGCCTTAGTTCGGTTAGCGGCCGGATTAAGGTTTTTTTATATTCCGGTGGCTTTTCTAGCGCTGGGCGGAAGCTCGCCCGGGCACGTCCGGCGTTCATGGCCGATTTGACGGCGATGAGTCCGTTGTATTATGATCCTTGCGGTAGTTTATTTCCAAAGATGATTTCGGAGGTGCTCATTGGATGAATTCGAACATGCCGTTAACCGAGGCGATTCGCGGGCGGAGAAGCATAGGGCGCGTAAAGAGCGAGCCGATCGCGCAGGAGCTGATCGAGCAGCTGCTGGAAGCGGGCAACTGGGCGCCCAGCCATCATGCGACCGAGCCTTGGCGCTTTTATGTGATGACCGGCGGCGGCCGGCAGGCGTTGGCCGATGCGTATGCGGATATTGCGGCCGAAGGGGCGACAGGCGTTTCTGGACAAGAGCTGGAGAATCTGCGTGCGAAGCAAGGCGCCAAAGCATTCCGTGCGCCGGTAGTGATCGCCGTTGCCGTGTCTCCGTCTACGGCGAAAGAGGTCGGCCGCATCGAGGAGTTTGCCGCCGCCCATGCCGCCGTGCAAAATATGCTGCTGATGGCGCACGCGCTCGGACTCGGAGCGATTTGGCGGACCGGCGAGCCGGCCTATCATCCGCGGATGAAGCAGGCGTTCGGTCTCGGCGAAGCCGACGCCATCGTAGGATTGGTTTACGTCGGCATTCCGGAGATGACGCCAGCCGAGGGCAAACGCCGTCCGGTCGCGGACAAAACGGTATGGATAACCGTGGGGACCGACAGCAAGTTGTGATCTGCTTCCATGCCGCCGCAAGGCTATTCCGAATCCGTCTGACTCCGGGCTTTAACGGACCGGGCGTATTCGGAAGGGCTCATGCCGGCCGATTTTTTGAAGGATTTGGAGAAATAATGCGGCCCGCTGAAGCCGAGCATGGCGGCAATTTCGGAAAAGTTATACGTTTTTTCCCGAATCAGCGATTTGGCCCGGCCGATCTTTAATTGATTGTAATAAGCCATGACGGAAAGGCCGGTCTGGCGCTTGAATTGTTCTTTCAGCCGGGTTTTGGCCACATGCAGCGCTTCGCTGATTTCTCCGAGCGATACGCTTCCTTCCACATGGTCCTCCAAGTAACCGATGACTCTTCGGACCAGCGCCTCGTTATCTTTTTCCCTTGCCGTAAACGAAAGCGGCTTGCTCGTCTCCGCTTGTCCCAGCCTTCGCAGCAAACGGATCAAAAACGTCTGCAAATACAGCAGGAGCAGCTGCTCGCTTCCGACAGGAACGTCTTGTCGCCGTTTGAGCGGGTGCCGAAACGGGAACTCGAATGCATGCTTTCCCTCCTTAACGATCTCCGCCAGAAGATTCCGCTCTGCATCCTCCAAGTGGACAATTTGCCGCGCAAACCGCCGCATGGCTTCCGATCGGCAGTCGAACGTCAGGACGACAATGTTCGGCGCCGTGCCTTCGCAGGCGTAAAAGCTGTGAAACTCGTCGGGCTCATGAAATACGACCATCCCCTGGCGCAGCCGGTGCTGTGTCGATCCTGCCGTTACCTCCACCTCGCCCTTGTCGACATAAACCAATTCCCAAAAATCGTGCTGCTCGCCCGGGAATACGTAGTTTTTGGCAAATTCGAAATAGTACATCGTGATGATGTTGTCGATGACAATCGTCGGTTTTAAGCGCGTTCGTTGATAGCTCATCCGGTCCTTCGTCTCCCGATCCATTCTTACTTCCATCATACCTTGGCTCCGGACTTCTGAAAAGCGTCGCCCGCATGCCAGGACAGGCTCATTGTGCAAAAAATGCGGCTTCGAAGACAAAGCCACGGCCGTTTCCGCTTTCTATAATGAGGGTGAACCCATTACTTACGGATTGCTTGAGGAGGAGTCAGACTATGAGATTGGCTGTTGTCGGCTATGGAGCGAGAATACGCGGAGTGTTGAAATATGTGCAGCAGGCCAACCCGGAATGCAAGGTTACGGCGGTTGTTGACATTCGCAAGGACAAGGCGCTGAGCGGTGCGGAAGGTTCGAACGGTATCCGGCTGTTCGATACGCCCGAAGAAATGCTTGAGCGGGAAAAGCCGGACGGCGTTCTGATCGGCACCCGCTGCTCCTTGCATACGGAAATGGCCCTGAAGGTGCTGCCGGCCGGAATCCCGTTGTATCTGGAAAAGCCGGTCGCTACGACGATGGAGGACGCGCTTCGTTTGAAACGCGGCTTCGAGACCTGTCGGTCGCCGGTCATCGTCTCTTATCCGCTGCGCGTCACGTCGATCGTGAAGCTGGTAAAAGAGATTATCGATTCCGGAAAAATCGGGACGGTCGAGCATGTTCAAGCGGTCAATAACGTGCCGTACGGCGGCGTTTATTTTCACAATTGGTACCGGGACGAGAACGAGACGAAGGGCCTGTTTTTGCAGAAGGCGACCCACGATTTCGATTATATTAACCATGTGCTCGGGCTTCGACCGGTCAGCGTCTGCGCGATGACGTCCAAGCAAATTTTCAAGGGCACGAAGCCTGCGGGGCTCCGGTGCGCCGATTGCGAAGAAAACAAAACGTGCGCCGAGAGCACGGTCGGCACGCCGATGGAGCAGGAATGGCCCTACTGCTCCTTTGCCGAGGATACGGGCAACGAAGACTCGGGCAGTGCGTTGATCCGCTACGAGACCGGGATGCACGTGTCGTATTCGCAAAACTTTTTCGCCCGGCAAAAAGCGGGCTCCCGCGGCGCACGGTTTCTCGGCTACAAAGGGACGGTCGAGTTCGACTTCACGACCGGCGTCGTCAAGGTATTCATGCACCACACACCGCGGGTGGAAACATACGAGATCGATGCGGCGGAAGACCATTTTGGCGGCGATGCGGCGCTTGCGGAAAATTTCGTCAATATGATCCGCGGCACAGCGGAGTCGGTCAGCACGCTGGAAGACGGCTTGCTGAGCGCGCTCCTTTGCTTGAAAGCGCGGGAGTCGGCGCTCACCGGGACGTTCCAAGCGGTCGACTGGATGTAAGCGGACTAAAGAATGGACCCGGCGGACCGGTCCGGGGGCAGCCGTTTCAGCAGCTGCTTGCGGGCGCGGGCGGCGGCTCTGCGGACCGCGGGCGACGAATCCTGCTCCAGCTTGGCGAAGCCTGGCGCGAGAAGGTCCCAATGCTCAGCCGCTGCGGCGGAGGCATACATATTCGTCGCGTGGATGCGAACCGCCTCGTCCTCGCCGGCGATCCATGCGTCGAGCCGCGCAGCCGTTTCTTCCGGATACGAAGCAAGCAGCCCCTCACCGAGCGTGAGCGGGCTTATTGCTTTTCCGGCGGAGACCGGGGCGCCCGACATCAGCTGCCCGGTCAAATTCAGCAGCGCCCGGCTCCATGCCGGGTTGCGGGTTTTGGCCGCGATCCGGACGGCATGGGCGACGGCTGCAAGCTCATGCGGCAGAGGCGAGTGGGACCAAGCGGCCAGCCGCGGATAGAATGAGTCAAATTGCTTGACCAGCAGCGTTCCGCAGGCCTCCCCCGTCCAGCGGCGGACGGCAGGATACCGGCTGCCGGCCAAGAAGCGCAGCCGCTCGGCCGTCTCGTCGGGAGCCGCCGCATGATGGCCGGACAATAGAAAGACGGCAAGCTCCTGCGCCGCCTCGTCTCCGGTTTGCGTAAGTCCGGTGGCCAGACGGACGAGCCGCTTCGGATCGGGCAGGGCGGCTTCGATCAACTGCAGCGCTTGATGTTTGACGGCGCGCGCCTGTTTATCGGGCAGCGTGCCGAGGACCGGGCCCAGAGCGGCCGTTAAGGCGGAAGCCGAGCCGCGGGAGGCGGCATCCGCAAAATCGCGCTTCCAGTCGGGTTCGGCAAGCGGCATCATATAAAATTCCTCCGTTTCGAGCGTTTCGTTGGTACATTCTTCCCCCAATAGTAGCAAACATACGTTCCCTGATCAAGATATTTGTTCCGGCTCAAAACGCTTAACGGGTTCCCGAAAGTTCCCACCGCCGCTCTGACGGCTGAAATGAGGAGCAATTCGCAGTTTCCGGTCATCAGGCCGTAATAAATTCGTAAGACGGGGGTTCCCGGTGGATTCGTTTCACCGCAATGTGATGAAATTAGCTACAGACAAACTCATGACCGTCATCGTTAAACACCGGTCGATGGTGACAGCGCTTGAATCGAGGACATGACCGCCATTCCGTCCGTCGTTCCGCGGCCGACTCGCACAAAACGCTTCATAGCAGATTTCCTTAAAAGGCCGCTGCTATGCAGGCTTTTCACCTTCAAACTTGTCGACAAGTATACTTGTTTAAATTCATTGCGATGCTATAAAATGGGCATACTTTGGATACCGAACTGTGCCCGCACGAATAAAAGGAGAGCTGCTAAAGAACCGTATTTTGGGTCTTGATCACAACCTGACCTTGATCATTTGGGCGTTACTTTCCATTGTTTTTCTTGTTGTTCTGATCGCCAGATTCAAATGGAATCCTTTTGTGGCGCTTTTGACTTCTTCTTTGCTATTAGGTTTTTTGGCCGGCATGAATCCTGCGGACATCATTAAAGCGGTTACAGGTGGGCTTGGCGGCACGCTCGGACGATCGCCATTGTCATCGGGCTTGGAACGATGCTGGGCAAAATGATGGCGGAATCCGGGGGCGCGGAGCGGATCGCGACCACGCTGATCGATCGGTTCGGCGAAAAACGGGTGCATTGGGCGATGATGGTTAACGGATTCATTAGTAGGAATTCCCGTGTTTTTCGAGGTTGGGGTCATCCTCTTGATTCCTATCGTATTTATCGTTGCGCGCAAGACAAAAATGTCGCTGCTGCAAATTGGAATTCCGCTGCTGGCGGGGCTTTCCACCGTGCATGGGCTTGTTCCGCCTCATCCGGCGCCGATGATTGCCATTGCCGCTTATAATGCCGATCTGGGGAAGACGATTCTGTATTCCATTCTGATCGGGCTGCCGACGGCCGTTATTGCCGGTCCTCTGTTCGGCAAGTTTATCGGCAAACGCTTGGACGTAGAACCGCCGGCCGATCTGGCCGAACAGTTCGCGGCGAAGGATAACCGCGGCCTTCCCGGGTTCGGGATCACGTTGTTCACGATTTTATTGCCCGTTCTTCTCATGCTGATCGGATCGATGGCCAGCATCGTCGACCCGACAGCGACGAGCGGCCTCACCCGGTTCAGCGAATTTATCGGCCATGAAATTATCGCCCTGCTCATCGCGGTCGTCTTCTCCTTCTTCTCGCTCGGCTTTGCGAGGGGCTTTAAGAAGGAGGATATTTCCCGCTTTGCGAGGAGTGCTTGGCCCCGACCGCGACGATCATTCTGATCATCTGGGCCGGCGGAGCCTTTAAGCAGGTACTGATTAACAGCGGGGTAGGCGGCGCCATCGCCGCGATGGCCACCCAGACGCATGTGAACATTATCTTTTTCGCCTGGTTTGTCGCCGCTCTGATTCGTGTCGCGACAGGGTCGGCTACGGTTGCCATGACGACGGCAGCGGGTATCGTCGCTCCTGTCCTTGCGCTGAGTCCGGGCGTGAACGTGGAGCTTGTCGTGCTGGCTACGGGCGCAGGGTCGCTTGTCTTGTCGCGCATGAATGACGCGGGCTTTTGGATGGTCAAGGAGTTTTTTAACATGAGCGTACCTTAAAATCATGGACGGCGATGGAGACGATTTTATCCGTGGTGGGACTGATCTTCATTCTTCTCCTTAGCGCCGTGGTTTAAGAAAGAGGGTTATTTCATTGAGCCAGCCTGCCTATATGATTGGCGTTGACATCGGAACGACCAGCACGAAAGCCGTCTTATTCGAGGAAAGCGGGAAAGTCGTAACCAAGGCGGACGAGGAATACCCTCTCTATACCCCTACTTCGTCCGTGGCCGAGCAGGACCCGGACCGCATATTCCGCGCGGTGATCCAAACGCTGAAGCGCGTAATGATGCAAAGTGCCGCGAGGCCCGAGCAAGTCCTGTTTGTCTCCTTCAGCTCGGCTATGCACAGCGTCATCGTGGTCGATGCCGAAGGCAAGCCGTTAACGCGCTGCATCACATGGGGGGATAACCGAAGCGCCGCTTGGGCGGAACGCTTGAAGCGAGACATGAACGGCCATGAGATCTATTTGCGGACGGGGACGCCCGTTCATCCGATGTCGCCGCTTTCCAAGCTGCTGTGGCTTCGCCACGACCATCAGGAGCTGTTTCAAAAGGCCGGCAAATTCGTCTCGATCAAGGAATATGTGTTTGCCAAGCTGTTCGATGAATACGTAGTCGACTACTCCATCGCATCGGCGACCGGCCTGATGAATTTACAGAAGCTGGATTGGGATGAGGAAGCGCTGGACGTTGCCGGGGTATCGCGAAATCAATTGTCCAGACTCGTCCCGACAACATATGCGTTGAAAGGCATGAACGCGGTTTATGCGGAAGAGACGGGCCTTGCCGGATCGACTCCGTTTATTGTCGGCGCGAGTGACGGCGTGCTTTCCAACCTTGGCATGAATGCGATCGAGCCCGGGGTTGTGGCGGCGACCATCGGCACCAGCGGCGCGATCCGAACCGTGATTGACCACCCTTCAACCGATCCCAAGGGGAGAATCTTCTGCTATGCCTTGACGGAAAAGCATTGGGTCATCGGCGGGGCGGTCAACAATGGCGGCATGCTGTTCCGGTGGGCGAGGGACGAGTTTGCCGCATCGGAAGTCGAAACGGCCAAACGTCTTGGAATCGACGCTTACGACCTGTTGACGCAAATTGCGGAGAAGGTTAGCCCGGGCTCCGACGGCTTGATTTTTCATCCCTATATGACCGGGGAGCGCGCCCCTTTATGGAATGCGAATGCAAGAGGCTCCTTTTTCGGCTTGACGATGCATCACCGCAAGGAGCATATGATCCGCGCCGTGCTGGAAGGGGTTATTTTCAATCTGTACACCGTCTTGCTGGCGATGGGGGAGCGGATCGGGCGGCCCAAAAAAATACAGGCCACCGGCGGCTTTGCCCGCTCCTTCTTATGGCGCCAGATCATGGCGGATATTTTCGATCAGGAAGTGGTCGTCCCCCAAAGCTTCGAAAGCTCTTGCCTGGGAGCCGCCGTGCTGGGCCTGTACGCGACGGGCAGAGCCGAATCGCTGCATATCGTATCCCGGATGGTCGGCGCCACGTATGAGCATAAGCCGATCCGGGAGCATGCCGAAATCTACCATGAGCTTCTGCCCATTTACATTAAAATCGCGCGAAGCATGGAGGAGGAATACGAGGCGATCGCCCGTTTTCAGCAAAAGCGGGAGCGTCTTTAGGAAGCGAAAGCTTCTGCCAGCCGGAATAAAACCGGGAAAAGCGAGCTGTCTTATGCGCAGCCCTTTTTCCGGTTTTTTCATATTTTGCCGGGCCGATGCTTTTCCGAACGTTAAACCGGGGCGGAACGAGTGTTCCGGTGTATTCGATTGTGCTATACTATACCAAAACCTGTCTTTTCCGCAAAGTCCGACATTTTGGTAGAATAGTAGAGTTACGTGAATCGAAGCGAAATTTGGAGGAGCGACTATGGCTTTTCAATTTGTGCTCGGCCGTGCGGGCAGCGGCAAAACGGCGTTTTGCCTGAACGCGATCAAACAAAAGCTGCTGGAGCAGCCGGACGGGGCGCCGCTGATTTGGCTCGTGCCGGAGCAGGCCAGCTTCCAGACGGAGTATGCGCTGGTGTCCTCTCCGGAGCTCGGAGGCACGCTGCGCGCTCAAGTGCTCAGCTTCCGGCGGCTGGCCTGGCGCGTCATGCAGGAGGTGGGCGGCTCTTCGCGCCTGCCGATCGACGAAACCGGGAAAAAGCTGCTGCTTCACCGCATTTTACATAATCAAAAAGACCGTCTGCGCCGTTTTCAAGCGTCGGCGGGACAAATGGGCTTTCTGGATAATTTAAGCGAGCTGTTTGCGGAGCTGAAACGGTATTGTATCGGCCCCGATCAGTTAAAGCAGTTTTATTCGTCGCGCTTTGCTACCGGCGAAAGCGGCGCTTCCGGCACGCTTCCGGACAAGCTGCACGATCTGCAGCTTCTGTACGGCGAATTCGAGGCGGAATTGTCCAAGCTGTATTTGGACGGGGAAGATTATTTGACGCTGCTGGCCCGTCAGGTCGGCGAATCGGCGTATGTGCGGGGCGCGGAACTATGGGTCGACGGGTTTCACGGGTTTACTCCTCAGGAGCTTGCCGTCCTGGAGCAGCTTGCGCTCTACGCCGGCCGGGTGACGATGACGCTCTGCCTGAACCGGCCGTACGCGGGCGGGGAGCAGCCGCACGAGCTGGATTTGTTCCATCCGACCGCACGTACGATGAAAACGCTGCGGGAGCGGCTGGATGCCTTGGGAGTGGAAACCGAAGCCTCGATCGTCCTGCCCTCGTCGCCTCCGGGACGGTTTCGGGACAACCCGCCGCTCGGATTTTTGGAGGCTCAATGGGAGGAGCGGGTGAAAAAGCCGTTCCGGCCCGAGCCCGGAGACAGCCGGCCGTTAGCCGTTCGCATATCGGCGGCGGCCAGCCGCAGGGCGGAGGTGGAGGCGCTGGCCCGGGACGTCGTCAAGCTCGTCCGCGACGAAGGGCTCCGATGGCGCGATATCGCCGTGTCGGTCCGCAACATGGAATCGTATGGGGAGCTGATCTCGGGCACGTTTGCCGACTACGGCATCCCGCACTTTTTGGACCACAAGCGGTCGGTCGTTCATCACCCGCTCGTCGAGTTGATTCGCTCCGCGCTCGAAACGGTCAACCATTATTGGAAATACGAAGCGGTTTTCCGCGCGGTCAAAACCGGCTTTTTCCTGCCGTTCGGCGAGGCCCGGGAGCGGGAGGACGGTTTGATCATCGACCGGTATGCGATGGACCAGCTCGAAAACTATGTGCTGGCGTTCGGTATTCAAGGACACAAATGGATGAATGACTGGACGTATTCGTACCGGACGACGCTTGAGCAGGACGAGGCGCAGGCGAGCGGGGCGGACGAGGCGTTTCTGCGCAAGATCAACGCCTGCCGCAGGCTGGTGGCCGAACCGCTCGGGGCGCTGCAGGAGCGCATGCGCCGGAAAGCGACGGTGCTTCAGCGGGTGGAGGCGCTGTACGACCTGCTGGAGCAGCTGAGGGTGCCTGAGCGGCTGGAGGCTTGGAGCCAGGCGTCCCTCGCACAGGGACGAGCGGAGAAAGCGCGGGAGCACGCTCAGGTCTGGGAGCGGGTCGTGGATATGTTCGATCAGCTCGCGGAGCTGATGGGAGACGAGACGATGACGACGGAAACGTTCGCAGAGCTGGTAGACACGGGGCTTGAAAGCATCAAGCTCGGCCATGTCCCGCCCACCCTCGATCAGGTGCTGGTCGGCAGCATGGATCGGACCCGTTCCGGCCAGGTCAAGCACATGTTCGTGCTTGGCGTGAGCGAGGGTGTCATGCCGGCCAAAATGCCGGAAAGCGGCGTCTTGTCGGAAGCGGAGCGCGAGCAGCTGGCCGGAAACGGGCTGCAAACCGCCGAAGGGAGCCGGAGGCGGCTGCTTGACGAGTCGTTCCTGATCTACTGCGCGTTTTGTACACCTTCGCACGGATTATGGCTCAGCTACCCGCTGGCCGACGAGGAAGGCAGGTCGCTTCTGCCTTCGGACGTGATCCGTCAGGTGAAGCGGATGTTCCCGTCGCTGCAGGAGCGGCTGCTGTTGAACGATCCGGCCCCGGACAGCCACGCCGGCGAACAGATGGAGTACGTCGCCCGCTCGGATAAAGCCTTGTCCCTGCTGATGGTGCAGTTAAAGCAGTGGATGAACGGGGCTCCGATGAACGCCGTCTGGTGGTCGGTGTACAACTGGTTTGCCCGCCAGCCCGACCAAGCTCCGAAGCTTGCGCGGATGGTGCAGGCGCTGCTCTATTCGAACCGGGCGAAGGAATTGAGCGCCCGAACGAGCCGGGAGCTGTACGGGGAAAGCATCCAGACGAGCGTATCCCGGATGGAGCGCTTCGTCGCGTGCCCGTTTTCCCAGTTCGTCTCTCACGGGCTGCGGCTGAAGGAACGCCGTATTTTTCGATTGGAAGCGCCCGATATCGGGCAGCTGTTCCACGCCGCATTGAGCAAGTTTGCGGAGCAGGCGGAGCGCGAAGGCTTCGACTGGGGCAGTCTGTCGGCCGCGGAATGCGAGCGGCGGGCGGCGCTTGTCGTCGATGCGCTTGCGCCGAAGCTGCAGGGCGAAATTTTGCTCAGCTCCAAACGGTATTCGTATATTGCGCGCAAGCTCAAGCAGGTGATTGGACGGGCGGCGCTGATGCTGGGCGAGCATGCCCGGCGGGGACAATTCCGGCCGATCGGGCTCGAGGTCGGCTTTGGGAGCGGACAGCCGATTCCGCCGCTGCTCTACGATTTGGACAACGGCGTGCGCATGGAGCTGCGGGGAAGAATCGACCGGATCGACCGGGCGGATACCGAGCAGGGAACGCTGCTGCGGGTGATCGATTACAAGTCGAGCTCCAAGGCGCTGAATATGACCGAAGTGTATTACGGTTTATCGCTGCAAATGCTCACGTATCTGGACGTCATTCTGACGCACGCGCCGATCTGGCTCGGGCATGAAGCGCAGCCGGCGGGCGTTTTGTACTTCCATGTACATAATCCGGTGCTGAACGCAAGAAACGGGCTTTCCGCCCAGGAGATCGACAGTGAATTGAAGAAGCGCTTTAAAATGAGGGGCTTGCTTCGCGCCGACGCGGATACGGTCCGGCTGATGGACGGAAGGCTGACGGAAGCCGGCGGGCATTCCGACCTTCTGCCGGTGGCGCTCAAGACGGACGGCAGCTTCTATAAAACATCGTCGGTCGCCTCCGAAGAACAGTGGAACACCGTACGGCGGTACGTCAAACGGACGATCCGGGAGATCGGGACGTCGCTGACGGACGGCAGCATCGAGATTGCGCCTTACCGGATGGGCCAAGCGACGGCTTGTACGATGTGCGCGTACCGGTCCGTTTGTCAATTCGACACGCAGCTCGACGGCAATGCGTACAAGCAGCTTGCGCCGATCGGCAAAGACCGGGTATGGGAAATGATGGAGCAAAAGGCTGCTTCCGTTCCCCGTTCCGCCGGAGCGGCTTACCGTCCGCGCGCCGCCGCAAAGCGGCCGGCTGCGGAAGGGAGCCGGATCGCGGAGCCGGAGGAAGAAAGCGCTCCGGACGAGCAGGATAACGAGAATGGGGGGAACGAACAATGACGGAAATGATGCCGAAGCCGGAGCACAGCACCTGGACGGACGAACAATGGCATGCCATCGCCGTCCGCGGCCGTTCCACGCTCGTCGCCGCCGCAGCGGGCTCCGGGAAAACGGCCGTGCTTGTCGAGCGGATTATCCGCCGCATATCGGACGAGCGGGAGCCGCTGGACGTAGACCGGCTGCTCGTCGCGACGTTCACCAAGGCGGCGGCGGCCGAAATGCGCCACCGGATCAGCGAGGCGCTGGAGAAGGCGCTGGCGGACAATCCGGGCTCGGATCACCTGCGCAAGCAGCTTGCGCTGATGCCGCAGGCGTCGATTACGACGCTGCACTCCTTTTGCATGGAGGTCATTCAAAGGCATTACCAGCGGATCGGACTCGATCCGAACTTCAGGATCGCCAACGAAACGGAAAGCGCGCTGATGCGGCAGGATTTGCTGGAGGAGCTGCTGGAGGAGCGGTACGGCGAAGCCGGGGAAGGCGATGTGTTTTGGCGGCTCGCGGATTCGTTCAGCGGGGATAAAAACGACGACGCGCTGTTCTCGCTCGTCCAGCGGCTGTATGACGATTCGCGGAGCCACCCGTGGCCGGAGCATTGGCTGAACGAGTGCGTCCGCATGTTCGAGCGGCCCGTCGCATCCGGCGACAATCCGTGGCTGGCGAGCTTGCTTGCGTATGTCCGGCTGGAGCTGCAGGCTATGGCGTCCCGGCTTCGGGAAGCCGTGCGGCTTGCGGAGCAGCCCGGAGGACCGGCGCCGTATTTGACGAATCTTCAAGAGGACGCCGCGGCGGTGGGCGAGCTGCTGGAGCTGGCCGGCGCAGGCTCGTGGGAACCGCTGTACCGGGCGTTTCAGGGCGCCGCTTTCGGCAAGCTGAAGGCTTGCCGGGGGGACGGCTTCGACAAAGCGCTGCAGGAGCAAGTGAAGGACATGCGGGGCGAGGTCAAAGACCGGCTGAGCGAGCTGAAGGAAGAGCTGTTCGGACGGACGCCGGAGCGGTATGAAGAAGAGCTGCGCACGATGAAGCCGCTCATGGAGGCGCTCGTCGCCCTGGTAGTCGGTTTCGGCGAGCGGTACCGGTCGGCCAAAATGAGCAAGCGGCTCGTCGATTTCGCGGACTTGGAGCATTTTTGCCTGAAAATTCTCAGCGCCGGCGAATCGGTGCCGGGGAATCCCGTTCCTTCCGAAGCGGCGCTGGAATACCGCGAGCAGTTCGCCGAGGTGCTTCTTGACGAGTATCAGGATACGAACCGCGTCCAGGAAGCGATTGTCCAATTGATCGCCAACGATGCGCCGGGCAACCGGTTTATGGTCGGGGACGTCAAGCAAAGCATCTACCGGTTTCGCTTGGCGGAGCCGGGCTTGTTTCAGGAGAAGTACAAAAGCTACCGTACCGATGGCGGCGGGCCGGGGCAGCGCATCGATCTGGCGCGCAACTTCCGCAGCCGCCGTCAAGTGGTGGACGGCACGAATTTTATTTTCCGCCAGCTGATGCACGGAGACGTCGGCGAAATCGACTATGACGAGCGGGCGGAGCTCGTCTACGGCGCGGGTTATCCCGAGCCGCCGAACGCAAGCGGCGCATTCGCGGCCGAGCTTGTGCTGATCGACCGGACGCCGCAGGATGCCGGGGTTCCGGGAGAGAACGCGGCAGATTCACCGGAGGGCTTCGTCGCCGGGACGGAGGAGCCCGTGGACGATGCGGCAGCCGAGGTGCCCGAACTGGAGACGGCGCAGCTCGAAGCGCGGTATATCGCGGGGCAAATCCGCGAGATGATGGGGATGGACGGCGGAAGGCGCCGGCAGGTATACGACAAATCGGCCAAAGGCATGCGCGACGCCCAGTTCCGGGACATCGTCGTTTTGCTGCGGGCGACGCAGCAGTGGGCGCCCGTCATGATCGAGGAGCTGCGGCAGCAGGGCATTCCCGCTTACGCGGAGCTGAGCACCGGCTATTTTACAGCGGTTGAAGTGCAAATGATATTGTCGCTGCTCAAAGTGATCGACAATCCGTATCAGGACATTCCGCTGGCGGCTGTCCTGCGTTCTCCGATCGCAGGGCTCGACGCCGAGGAATTGGCGCATATCCGCATAGGCCGGCCGCACGGGGCGTACTTCGACGCCGTAAGGGCCTACGCCCGGAGAGAGGCTGCGGATTCCGAACCGGACAGTGAAGACGGGGCAGCCGAAACAACGGGGGCGTACGAGTCCGAAGAAGCGGAGCCGGCCTGCGAGAGCGAGGGAATTCAGCGGAATCCGGAAACGCGGCGCAAGCTGCAGTCGTTTCTCGATTGGCTCGGGCAGTGGCGCTTGCAGTCGCAGCAAAGCTCGCTGGCCGATTTGATTTGGGACATTTACCGGAAAACCGGCTATTTCGATTTTGTCGGCGCCATGCCCGGCGGCCCGCAGCGGCAGGCCAATTTGCGGGCGCTGTACGACCGGGCGCGGCAGTACGAGGAGACGTCGTTTCGCGGGCTGTTCCGGTTTTTGCGCTTTGTCGAGCGGATGCAGGACAGCGGCGGGGACTTGGGCACGGCGAGGGCGCTTGGCGAGCAGGAGGACGTCGTCCGCATCATGACGATCCATAAAAGTAAAGGCTTGGAATTCCCGGTCGTCTTCGTCGCCGGGATGGCCAAGGCGTTCAACCGGCGGGATTTAACGGACAGCTTTTTGCTGCACAAGGAGCTTGGCTTCGGGCCGAAGCTGATGGAGACGGATACCCGCGTCAGCTATCCGACCTTGCCGTGGCTTGCGATCCGGCGCAAAATCGAGATGGAAATGCTGGCCGAAGAAATGCGCGTGCTGTATGTGGCGCTGACCCGGGCCCGGGAGAAGCTTATTCTGATCGCGTCGGTCAAAAATTTGCAGAAGCAGCTTGAAGCATGGGGGCGTTTTGTCCAGCACGACCGGATGACGCTGCCCGACGACGCGCTGGCGGGCGCGCGTTGTTACTTGGATTGGATCGGACCGGCGCTGATCCGGCATCCAGACGCGGAACCGCTCCGGGAAGCGGGCGGTCTGGATTATCGGCTCTGGTCGTTCATGGACGGCGAGCCTTCCGAATGGCAGGTGCGCCTGCTGAGGCCGGAGCTGTTCGCGGGGATGTCCCAGGCTGCGGCGGCGGTGAGCTTCGCCGATTCCCGCTGGCAGTCGGTGATCCGTCAGGAGCCGGTCGACGAAACGGAACGTTGGGAGCATGAAGTATGGCGGCGCTTGTCCTGGAGCTATCCCCGGGAGGATGCGACGCTCGTGCTGTCCAAAACGTCCGTTACGGAGCTGAAGCGGCATTCGGAGCACCGGAAGCTGCTTGAGCTGCTGTCGGACGAGCCGTCCGCGGCAGTGTGGCCGGGCGTCGGGACTGGGTCGGGAGAACCGGCGGCGGAGGAAAAGCTCAAGCAGGGGCGGGACGGAGCGGCTTTCCGCAAAGTTATCGTAAGAAGGCCGCGGTTTATGGAGCGGAGCGGACCGAATGCCGCCGAGCGCGGAACGGTGTTTCATACCGTGATGCAGCATATGCCGTTGGACCGGTTTCCTTCGGAATCCGATATCCGCGAGCTTCTGGCCTCTATGGTGCAGCGCGAGCTGTTGACGGAGGAGCAGTGCAGTCTGGTCGATCCTGCGGTGATCATGACCTTTTTTGAGAGCGAGCTTGGACGGCGTCTGCTTAACGCCAAGCGGGTGCACCGGGAAATGCCGTTCAGCTTCGGGCTACCCGCGAGCGATGTCTATGGACCGGACCGGGGCGGTTTAACGGATGAAACGGTGATGCTGCAGGGCGTGATCGACTGTTTGATCGACGAAGGCGACGGTCTCGTGCTGGTGGACTTCAAAACGGACCGGTTAAAAGGCGCCTCTCCGCTTCGAGTGGCGGAAAAATACCGGCTGCAGCTCGACTTGTACGCCAGAGCCGTCGAGACGATCTGGAAGCGGCCGGTCACCGGAAAGTATATCTTTTTATTCGACGGCGCTCATGTGGCGGAGCTTTAAATAGAAGTATGAATGGAAGCGGGCGCACGGGATGAGCAGGTGTCGGCGACGGAAGCCAAGCCTGAATCGGCGTAAGCCGGCATTGTCCCATTGCGGCGCTATTAGGGAAGGAAGGAAAAGCTATGCGGATATTGCATACGGCGGATTGGCATTTCGGCCGGACGCTGGAAGGAAGAAACCGGCTCGCCGAGCAGGAAGCGTTCGTCGACGAGCTGGCCCTTCTCGTGAAGGACCAGCAGATCGATCTGGTGCTGCTTGCGGGGGACGTTTACGATTCCGTAAATCCTCCGGCTGCCGCCGAGCAGCTGTTTTACGATGCGCTGGCGCGTCTGTCAGATCAAGGCCGGCGGCCGGTATACGTCATTGCGGGCAACCACGATCACCCGGACCGGCTGGCTGCCGCCGACCCGCTAGCGCATAAGCTTGGCGTCACGCTGGTCGGTCTGCCGGAAGCGCGGGTGCATACGGCGGACATTCGGCGGACGGGCGAAACGGCGGCGCTGTTCGCGCTGCCGTATCCGTCCGAGTCGCGGCTTCGCGAGCTGCTGTCGGAAGGGGCCGACGAGACGCTGCTGCGGGCCGTATATTCCGAGCGGGTGCGGCATATCGTTGCGGAGCAGGCGAAACATTACCGCCCGGATACGGTCAACTTGCTCATGAGCCATCTCTATGTGCTCGGCGGGCAGGAAACGGAATCGGAGCGGCCGATTCAAGTCGGGGGCGCTTATACGGTCGATACGTCGGCGCTCGAAGCCGGGGCGCAGTACGTTGCCCTCGGCCATTTGCACCGGCCGCAATTTTTGAAGTCGGAGACGACGACGATCCGCTACAGCGGCTCGCCGCTCGCCTACAGCTTCTCGGAGGCCGGGCAGGCCAAATCGGTCACGGTGCTCGATCTGAAGCCGGGCGCGGTTCCCCAATTGGAGGAAATCTTCCTCTCCAGCGGGCGTCCGCTTGTGGAATGGAAAGCCAAAGGCGGGCTGGCGGAGGTGCATCGCTGGCTGGACGAAGGCAAGGACGCCAACGCCTGGATCGATTTGGAGGTTCACTTGCAGGAGACGATGTCGATGGAGCAGCTGCACCGGCTGCGGTTGGCCCGGGACGGGTTTATTCATATCCGTCCGGTGTACCCGGATCTGGAGGCGTCGCTGCAGGAAGCCGTGTCGGCGACGAAGCTGCCGATGGACGAGCTGTTCCGCCGCTTCTACGAGCGGCAGACTGGGGGGGCGCAGCCCGAGCCGGAGCTGATCCGGCTGTTTCTGGAGCTGTTACATACGGAGGAAGACGATCCGGCGGTATAGCCGGAAACGGATCAATTGAACTGGAAAGTCATGGGAGGGGGCTCGCTCATGCGGCCGATTCATTTGCAAATCGCGGGGCTGCAAAGCTACAGGGAAGCGCAGGACATCGATTTCAGCGCGCTGACGGGCGCGGGCGTCTTCGGCATCTTCGGGCCGACGGGCAGCGGCAAGTCGACGCTGCTCGATGCGATGACGCTGGCCTTGTTCGGGAAGGTGGAACGGGCGCCGGGCGGCACGCAGGCGATCATGAACCAGGCAGAGCAGACGACGTCTGTCTCGTTTACCTTCGAGCTGGGGCATGCGCTCGGCGTCAAGCGCTACCGCGTCGACCGCCAGTTCAAGCGCGGCGGAGACGTCTCGGTGCTCGGCAGCCTGTGCCGGCTGATTCAATACCGGGACGAGGAAGCGATCGTGCTGGCTGACAAGGCGGGCGAAGTCAATCAGCGGATTCAGGATATATTGGGCTTGTCGATGGCCGATTTTACCCGGGCGGTCGTGCTGCCGCAAGGGAAGTTCGCAGAGTTTCTGACGCTGGCGGGCAAAGACCGGCGGGCGATGCTTCAGCGCTTGTTTCATCTGGAGCCGTACGGCGACCGGCTGAGCGCGAAAACCGCCGCCCGTTTCAAGGAAACGGACGTGGCGATCCGCGCGCTCCAAGCGGAGCAGCAGGGGCTCGGCGACGCCTCGCAGGCGGCGCTGGCGCAGGCCGAGCAGCGGCTCGCCGAAGCGCGCGAGGCCGCCCGCGGGCTGCGCGAGCGGCTCGCCGCCTGCGAGCGCCGCGCCGCGGAGCTGCGCGCCGTGCGCGAGCTGCAGCGCGAGCGCGCGTCGCTGGCCGCGCGCCAGGCGTCGCTGGCCGCGCAGGCGCCGCGCGTGGCGCAGCTCGCGGCGCGACTCGCCCGCGCGGCGCAGGCCGAGCGGCTGCGCCCGCTCGTGCGCCGGCGCAGCGCCGCCGAGGCGCAGCTCGCGCAGCAGCTCGGCGCCGCCCGTGCCGCCGCCGAGGCGCTCGCCGCCGCGCAGGACGCGCTTGCCGCGGCGCAGGCGGCGCACGCTGCCGCGCGCGAGGCGCTGGCCGCGCAGGAGGCGCCGCTGGCCGCGCGGCTCGAGCAGCTGCGGCAGGCCGCGCAGCTCGCGGCCGAGCTCGCCGCGGCGCGCGAGCGGCTGGCTGCGCTGGCCGCCGAAGGCGAGCGCCGCGAGGCGCAGCTGGCGGCGCTGCGCGCGGAGCAGACGCGCGAGCGCGAGCTGCGCGAGAAGGCGCTGCAGCGGCAGGCGCAGCTGCGCGACGAGCTGAAGCGGGCGGAGGTGCCCGCCGCGCAGCGCGAGCGCCTGCAGGAGGCGCTGCAGGAGAAGCGCGAGCTGGAGCGGCTCGCGAAGCAGGAGGCGGAGCAGCAGGCGGAAACGAACCGCCTGCAGGCGGAGCTGCAGCGTCTGGGCCAAGCGGAGGCGTCGCTGCAGGCGGCGCAGCGGGAATGGGAGCGGCTTGCGGCGGAATGGGCGCAGGAGCTGCTTGCGGCTTACCGGGCGTCGCGGGAGACGGAAAGCCGGCTGACGGGGCTGGAGGGCTGGCTCGCGGAGGAGCTCGCGCAACGCCGCAAAGCCCAGCGGCAAGCGGAGCTGTCGGCAATAGCCGAAGCGCTGGCGGCGCATCTGCATCACGGCGACGCTTGTCCGGTCTGCGGCTCCGTGGCGCATCCGAATCCGGCGCTGCCCCGGGCCGGGGAAGCCGCGGGCGGAAAACGGGCCGTTCCGCAGGACGATGCGGCGCTGCTGGAGCGGCAGCAGAACGAAGCCCGCGAACAACGGTTTGCGGTCCAAGGCCAGTTGCAGTCGCTGCAAGCGCTGGAACGACAGTGGCGGCAGGCGCTGGAGGAAGAGCCGGAGGGGCTGCCCGCTGCGCTGGAGGAAGCGGCCTTCGCAGCCGATTCCGCAGCGGCATCTTCCGCGGAACATTCGCGGGGCATCGCCGGTGAACGGAACGCGGACACGCTGCACGCAGCGGCGAATGCCGCTGCGGAGCTCGGCCGCCAGGCTCAGCGGCTGCAGGCGAAGCTGCAAGAGCTGCTGCAAAGCAAGCGGCAGCTGGACAGGCAGCGGCATGACGGCGAAGCGCGCAAGCAAACGGCGCAAACGCTGTTCGACGCCCAGGCGGCAAAAGCGGGCGAGACCCGTGAAGCGCTGAACGCCGTCCGTTCCGGCTGGCAGGCCAAATTTCCGGACCTCCGGGCGGACGAGCTGGAAGCGCTGGCGGAACGGCTGAGGCGTCAGGACCAGCTGGCGGAGGAGCTGCGCGGCCGTTTGGATAAGAGCGTGGAATTTTTGGACGAGAAGCGGAGCCGGATGGAACAGCTTCAGCAGGAGCTGGCCGAAGCGGACAAAGAATTGGTCCGGGTCGCGGCGGAACGGCAGGCGCTTGAGCAGCAGACCGGACAGCAGGCGGAGCGGCTGCGGGCGTGGGTAGGCGCCGAAGACGCCTCCGCTTTGGCGGCCAAGGCGCAGGCCGAGCTGCACAGGCTGCGCGCCGAAGCGCAGCGGGCGGCGCAGCTGCTCGAAGAAGCGCAGGCCCGCCAGCAGGCCGAAGCGAAAGCGGAAGCCGCGGCGCGGCAGGCGGCCGAATCGGCGCGGCTCGCCTACGAGGAAGCGGAAGCGGAGTGGACGCAGCAAGCGTCCGCGGAAGGCTTTGCGACGGCCGACGAAGTGACGCAAGCGCTGGCCGCGCCGGAGCAGCAGCAGGCGTGGGCCGCCGAAGTGGAAGCCCACGGGAAGCGGGAGCACCAGCTCGCCGCGCGGCAAGCGGAGCTCGAGGCCGAGCTGGCGGGGCGGCAGGTCACCGAAGAAGAGTGGACCGCGCTGGAGGAGGAGCTGGCCCGGTGCAAGGCCGAGGACGAAGCGGCGCTGCAGGCGATGGCCAAGGCGGAGCGCGATCACGAGGAGCTGCAGGCGAAGCACGCCCGGTGGAGCGAGCTGGAGGCGCAGCGGGAAAAAAGCCAGCAGGAGCTGTCGCTGCTCGGTAAACTGCAAAGCGTGCTGCGCGGCAACGCCTTCGTCGAATTTTTGGCGGAGGAGCAGCTCATGCACGTCAGCCGTGCGGCATCGGAACGGCTCGGTCAGCTGACGCGGCAAAAGTATGCGATCGAGGTCGATTCCGGCGGCGGCTTCGTCATCCGCGACAACGCGAACGGCGGCGTGCGCCGGCCGGTGACCACCTTGTCCGGAGGCGAAACGTTTTTGACCTCGCTGTCGCTGTCGCTCGCCCTTTCGACGCAAATTCAGCTGAAGGGGGAGCATCCGCTCGAATTTTTCTTTTTGGACGAAGGATTCGGGACGCTGGACCAGGAGCTGCTCGATACGGTCATCACCGCGCTGGAGAAGCTGCATTTGGACAAGCTGACCGTCGGCGTCATCAGCCACGTGCCGGAGCTCAGAGCGCGGCTGCCGCGCAGGCTGGTCGTTCATCCCGCCGAGCCGAACGGCCGGGGCAGCCGGGTGACGCTGGAAACGATGTAGCATACTTCCGCGCGGGCCGTCATAGCTAATGGTATACGAAATAGAACAAGCCGCAGCGCAAGGGGGAACCGGAATGACCATAACCAATCGCAAGCCGTACCATTCGGGAGAGCAGGGCTTGAACCGCCGAAGCGCAAGACGCTTGCTTGCCGCCGTCATCGGTGCGGGCCTCCTTCTCGGACAGGGCGTGCCGGTGGTTCGGGCCGACGCCGTCTGGGACCGCTGGAGGGCGGCGGATGCCGCCGTGGCCAAAGGAGATGCGGCGTCGGCCGTGCCGCACTGGAAGTTTCTCGCGGAGCATTATGCGGCGGCCGGCGATTGGGAGAACGCCGCGCTGTTTAGCGGCAAGCTCAACCAGCATTTCGACGGCATCGAGGATTACGAGCAGGCGATCCGCTATTATGAGCAGGAGAACGAATATTGGCTGCAGGCGGGGAAAGATTGGGGAGCGGTCGATTTGCAGCGGGCGGAGCAGATTCGCACGACCATCGAGGCGTATATCGGGACTCGGGATACCGAAACGCTGCGGCGGCAAGCGGCCCCGAAAAACGGCAAGCTGGCGAAGTTCGAGCCGGAATACGGCATGTACATCGGCATGTATACCGAGCGGGACCCGGGGATGCAAAATTATTTTGACCGCTCGGAAAGCTTGTACGGCAAGAAGCATGCGCTGTATCTTGCCTATTCGCAGGTCGGCAAGCCGTTTCCGAAGCAGCATGCGGCCCGGGCCAAGCAGGCCGGCGCTGCGCTGCAGATCGGCTGGGAGCCGATGAACGGCTTGGACGCCGTGACGGACGACGTGGTCCGCCAGTGGGCGAAGGAAGCGAAAGCCGCCGGCATTCCGATCTTTTTACGCTACGCCAGCGAAATGAACGGCGACTGGGTCGTCTGGCACGGCGATCCGCAAAAATATATCGCCAAATTCCAAATGGTTCACGACATCATGGCCGAGGAAGCGCCGAACGTCGCGATGGTCTGGAGCCCCGGCGATGTGCCGATGTATTCGATGGACGCGTATTATCCCGGGGACGACTACGTCGACTGGGTCGGCGTCAGCATGTACTCGGAGCCCTATGAGAACGGGGACCCGCAGCAGGGGAATATGCAGGCGACGAGTCCCGTCGAGCGGCTGGATCATTTGTACAAAACGTACGCCGACCGCAAGCCGCTGATGATCAGCGAGACGGCCGTCTCCCATTATGCGAACCTGCCGCAGGAGCCGTTTACCGACTACGGGCTGCTGAATCTGCAGCGGCTGTACGAAGTGATGCCGTTCAAATACCCGCGGCTCAAGTCGATCACGTATTTCAACGTCAATCTGGACATGAAGGAATCGAAGAACAATTACCTGCTTCGCGACAACGAGGCGATGCTGAAGCTGTACAAGCAGCTTATCGCTTCGCCGTACTACTTGTCCAAGGTGGAGCAAGGGGCGAAACCTTTCGACAATGCCGGGTTCGTGCCGCTGGAGAAGGACAGCGCTATCGCAAGGGCGTCCAGGCTTATTCCGTTCGTCAAAATTCCGGATATCTACATCGGCAAACTGGAATATTATTTGAACGGCACCTTGCTTGCGACGCAGACGGCTCCGCCATACGGGATTGATTTGGTGGCCGGCGCGATTCCGGACGGTTCGATTCTTGAACTCGCAGTCTATAATCGGGAAGGACAGAAGAGCGGCTCCCGCTCGTTTCCGATTTCCTCCCGGATTTCCGTCGAGGTGGACGGAAAGGACGTGCCGTTCGAGCAGCCCCCGGTTTTGATCGAAGGCAATACGCTGACGCCGCTGCGCGCGATTTTCGAAGCGATGGGGGCGCAGGTGGAATGGGATGAGGCGACCCGGACGGCCAGAGGGCAAAAAGGCCCGGCGGCCGTTTCCGTAACGATCGGCAGCGGAACCGCGAGCATCAGCGGCAAAGCTTTCCCGCTGGAGGCTCCCGCCCGGCTGGTCAACGGCCATACGATGGTCCCGGCCCGTTTTGTCGGCGAAGCGTTCGGCGGCAAGGTCGAGTGGGACGGGGAGACGCGAACGGTTCGCATCGGCACCGGAGCGGCGGCAGAGGGCGGAACGGCATCACAGAAGCTCCCGGTGGCGCTTACCGCAGTCAAGTCTTCGTCTGCCGTCACCGCCCTCTCGGCGGAACAGAAAACTTCCTCTGCAGCCAAACCGGGGCCGCTTCAGGCGGTCGGCGAATGGTTTGGCTGGGTGGGACGTCAGTTGACCAAACTTTGGAACGATCTGATGTAACGGCGTGGACTGCAGCAGGCGTTGACTGCAGCAAAGGAACGAAACAACGCCAAAAAAAGCCCGAACGGCCGGTACCGTCTTTCACGGAACCGAGACCGTCGAGCTTTTTTTGCTATGCGTTTCGAACCTTGAACTATACCCTTTGAAGCTGCGTAATTTCGTCCAAGATCGCTTTAGCCGCCTGCCGCGCGCTGGAGAAGGCGCGTTCCGCAAGCTCGCCTTTGCCTTGACAGCCGTCGCCGCAGAAGTAGAACGGCACGTTCTCGATCCGGTTCGGCAGCAGCCGGTTGCTTGCGATATTTTTAACGCTCGATACCATCGCTTTTTTGGAAACGCGCTTCACTTCCGTCGCTTCGCGCCAGCCCGGATAATGCTGGTCGAACAACGCTTCCATCTGCTCGGTCTTTTTGTCCAAATACGCTTTGCGCTCGTCCTCGCCCTCGAAGTTGTCGTTCAGGTACGCGATCCCCTGCAGCAGCTGTCCGCCTTCCGGTACGAGCGTATGGTCGGTCGCCGAGACGTCGCTGATGAACAGCTTGTTGTCCATGTCGCTGATGTAGCTGAACGGGCGGGCCACAACGCGGTTCAAGCCGATGTCGTAGACCATGACCTCCGTCGCCGTATTGTCCTCGTAAGGGGCCATGAACGGCTCCCACGGCGTATCCTTGAGCAGCTTGCACACCTGCTGCACCGGCATGGCGAAGATGACGCGGTCGAAGTCCAGCTCGCGGGTTTTCGTCTGCAGCCAAAACTTGCGGTCCGCATACCGGATACCGTCTACGCCTTCGCGCAGCGCAATTTCCCAGCGGGAGGTCGCCTCGATTTTTTGCTTGAGCTGGTTCGTAATGACGGCCCAGCTGCCGAGCACGTAGTTGACCGGGCGGCCCGACAAAAAGAGGTTGTGGTAATAGTCGCTGATCACCGCGCCGGAAACTTTCCGCGCCTCTTCCGGCGTGATGAAGAAGTTCGAACAGACGAGATGCTCCCACAGCTCCTTCACGTCTTCGTCCGCGTCCGATTGCGCCAAATAGTCGCCCAGCGTTTCGTAATTGCGCACGTTGTGAATGTTGGCGATGATCGCCGTAATTTCCCCGACGAAGCGCACCTTTTGGAGCGGATTCAGCAGCTCCGTCCGCATCAGGTTGACGAAGTCCAGCGGAGCCGGCGTCAGCTGGTCGTTTTTGTAATACATGACCTTCCGTTTGTCCACCTGCTTCGAGCTGAACGATAATCCCAGCTCGCGCTCCATATCGCCGATGGTGTGGCGGTCAATGCCGTAAATCGCGTGCGCGCCGTAATTCAGCGTAAAGCCCGCTTTTTCATAAGTAAACGCACGTCCGCCCAACTGCGGACTGCGCTCGAACAGGACGCCCTCGATTCCTTGATGCTCCGATAAATAAGCGGCCGCGGTCAGTCCCGCAAGCCCCCCTCCGATGATAGCAACCTTCATGTTGTAATCTCCTTTCCGTTCTGCTTCCAGTAGAATCGGTTCCGCTTCCTTGTCATGGCGAAGCCCTGTCCAAACCCAAGCGAGCTGCTCCCGCATCCGCTCGGTCAAATCCGTCTCTTCCTCAACCGTGCACCACAGCATGACCGTGCCGAAATAGGCGGTGGTCAGCAGCTTGGCTTTACCCGGCTCGGGCAGCCAGCGGAGCAAGCTTTCGTACAGCATTCGTTTCAGCTCTTCCATGGCCGCCTTCAGGCCTTCGTTTTGCATCGACAAGGCGATCCAGCTGCGGATCAGCCGTCTGGAAGCGCCCAGCGCCTCGGCCAAATCCAGCATCAGCCGGTTGACGTGGCTTTCCAGCGAGCGCACCTGCGAAGGCGTGCGGCTGCACCAAGCTTGAATAAGCTCCATTTGTTTTCTCGGGATTTCCCGCAATATTTCGTCTTTGCCTTCAAAATAATGGTAGAACGTTCCTTTGGACGTCCGGGTCGCCGCGATGATATCGTCCACTGACACGTGCTCGTACCCGTGTTCCACAAACAGCTTCAGGGCGACATCCATCAGGTAATCGCGTTTTTTTCGCGTCGACGCTCTCATGAAGCGCTCCACCCTAAACCCCCCTTGGTTTAGACCGTTTGCCAAGCATTGAATCGTTCCGATTAGTATTATAGATAATATTAGACCGATAGTCTATAAATGAATCCCTGTTTTCGGGCGTAAATCGATGCTTATTTTCGTTAAAATAGATCACATTTTGAGAACGATCAGGTCACAATAGACGGGGCCGCGCAAAAAAGCATGTTTTAATCATGAAAATATACAAAGTATGCCCCAAATCTTGTCCATCACTTTTTGCCGCGGCAAGTTTTCTTTTTGCCCGATTTTGGGGTATAGTGGAAGGAGACAAGCTTGAACCTGAGTATTGGAAGGAGGGGAGAACGTGGACTGCATTTTTTGCAAAATCGTCGAGGGGTCGATCCCTTCGAAAAAAGTGTTCGAGAACGAGCATGTCGTCGCCTTTCACGACATTTATCCGGCCGCTCCCGTACATATTTTAATTATACCTAAAAAGCATATCGCATCGATGAACGACGTCGGAGCGGACGACTGGTATCTGCTTGGAGAAATCCACAGCGCGGCGCAGCAAATCGCCAAAGAACAAGGCGTTGCCGAATCCGGCTACCGGCTGATCAACAACTGCGGCAAGCACAGCGGGCAGGAGGTATTCCATATCCATTATCACCTGCTCGGCGGAGAAAAACTGGGGCCGCTCAATGCCCGTTAATCCCGGTATGTCTCATTTTTGAAGTTTTGTTCCGGATAGGTTGACACCCAGTTTCCTTATCACCTATAATGAAGTTTGATGAATGTCTTTTTTCGTCTTGGACGGTCTGTTCGGAGGGAGGGAAAACTGGTGTCAGAAACTCGAGTTCGCAAGAACGAAACTATAGATGCTGCACTTCGTCGCTTTAAGCGTTCCATCGCCAAAGATGGCGTTTTGGCGGAGGTCAAAAAACGCAAGCATTATGAGAAGCCAAGCGTGAAACGCAAGAAGAAGTCAGAGGCTGCTCGCAAGAGAAAGTTCTAGGAGGCTTAATCGATGAGCTTAAGCGACAGACTAAACGATGATATGAAGCTTGCGATGAAGAGTCAAGACAAGTTTAAACTCTCCGTAATCCGTATGGTTCGTGCAGCTATCAAAAATCTTGAGATAGATCAGCGTAAAACCTTAGATGAACAAGAAGTGCTTGACGTCTTGAATCGCGAGATCAAACAGCGCAAAGATTCCCTCCAAGAATTTGAAAAGGCCGGTCGTGACGATTTGGCGGAAAACCTGAAGGCCGAACTCGCCATACTGATGGAGTACATGCCGCAGCAGTTCACCGATGAAGAAGTAAAAGCCATTGTACAGCAGACCATCCAAGAAGTGGGGGCTTCTTCCAAAGCGGACATGGGCAAAGTCATGGGCGCATTGATGCCAAAGGTGAAAGGACGAGCAGACGGCAAAATCGTCAATCAATTCGTCCAACAGTTATTGTCTTGACAACAACGGGAAACACTCCTAACAACGGAGTGTTTTTCTTTTTATTTTTGTGTTTCGCGAATCAAACTCGCCGTTGTCGCGTAGTACCTCTTGGAAGATTGCAAAACGCGCGAAAAGGAGGTCATCTTGTGCATTCACTCGGGAATAAGCGCTCGGCGCCGCTTTTTCGGCTTACGCTTGTCTTTTTACTCGCAGCGGCGCTTCTGCTGTCCGCTCTAATCGGCTTCCTGCCTGCGGAGACCGCGAGCGCCGATTCGCCGTCTTCGCCGCCGAAAGCTGCCCCCGTCGTCGTAATTCCCGTGCACCAAACGGTGGAAACCGGGCTGCAAGCCTTTTTGCAGCGGGCGCTGCAGGAAGCGCAATCGATGGGCGCGTATTACATTGTGCTGGATGTCGATACGCTTGGCGGCCGCGTCGATTCGGCACAGGAAATCGGCCAATTGATCAAAAACAGCCCGGTTCCGACGATTGCTTACGTGCACGGCAAAGCCATCTCGGCAGGCAGCTACATTGCGCTGAATGCCGGCAAAATCGCCATGGAGCCGGGAAGCTCGCTTGGCGCGGCTGCCGTTGTGGACGGGGCCGGGAACGAAATCGAAAGCGTTAAAGTGGTATCGTATTGGTCCGGCCAGATGAAGGCTGCCGCGGAACTGCGCGGACGAAAGACGCAAATCGCCGAAGCGATGGTCGATAAAAATGTCGGCGTATCCATGCCGGAGATTGGCCGAACGGTGCCTAAGGGCGAAATCCTGACGCTAACCGCTGAGGAAGCGCTTAGGGTCGGTTATGCGGAGAAATTGGCCGCCAGCCTGCAGGAGGTCGTGCAGTTCATTGGCGGGGAAGATCATCCGCTTGTCACACTGGAACTGAGCCTGGCGGAATCGTTCGCCCGGTACGTGACCCAGCATTGGGTGTCTACTCTGCTGCTTATCATCGGGATCGCCGGCATCGCAATCGAGCTGTTTGTCCCCGGCTTCGGGCTGCCCGGAATCATTGGCGTGCTCGGCTTCGGACTGTACTTTTTCGGACACTATATCGCCGGATTCGCCGGGTCGGAAGAGATCGCTCTGTTTATCGCCGGTATCCTGCTGCTGCTGATCGAGGTGTTCGTATCCAGCTTCGGGATTCTTGGCTTTCTGGGCGCGGCGTGTTTGATCAGCGGCGTCGTGCTTGCCGCCTACAACACAAAAGCGGCGGCGATGAACCTGGGGATTGCTTTCCTCGTTGCGGTCGTCATCGTTGTTATTGTCGTAAAGCGGTTTAAGCATCGTGGCGTCTGGAACCGCTTTGTGTTGCAGGAAAAGCTCACCGAAGAGAAAGGCTACATTTCCGCGCCGTCCCGCAGCGATTTGCATGGCCAAACAGGCTGGACGGTGACGCCGCTCAGGCCGGCCGGAACCGCGTTGTTCGGCGACGAGCGCGTCGATGTCGTCACGTTCGGAGATTTTGTCGAATCAGGCCGAACCGTGAAAGTCACGCATGTCGAAGGTGTCCGGGTCGTCGTAAAAGAAGTCAAGGAAACCTAGGCTGAAAGTGCCTTGCCGGTAGGTTGATGGACTTACAACAAAGGAGGAATTTTGTACGATGGATACATCCCTTATTTCAATTTTCTTGCTGGCGGCCGTCGCGATTATCGCGCTATCCGTATTTTTCACGTTCGTCCCGGTCATGCTGTGGATTTCCGCGCTGGCGTCCGGGGTACGGATCGGTATTATTACGCTTGTGGCAATGCGGCTGCGCCGGGTCATCCCGAGCCGGATCGTCAATCCGATGATCAAGGCAACCAAGGCCGGACTGAATTTAACCATTAACCAACTGGAAAGCCACTTTTTGGCGGGCGGTAACGTGGACCGCGTCGTCAATGCGTTGATTGCGGCGCATCGCGCCAACATTCACTTGGAGTTCGAGCGTGCGGCGGCGATCGATCTGGCCGGCCGTGACGTGCTTCAGGCCGTGCAAATGAGCGTCAACCCGCGGGTGATCGAGACGCCGATCGTCTCTGCCGTCGCCAAAGACGGGATTGAGGTGAAGGTTATCGCACGGGTGACGGTACGCACCAACCTTGACCGGCTGGTCGGGGGCGCAGGAGAAGAAACGATCATCGCCCGCGTCGGCGAAGGGATCGTCACTACGGTAGGCTCCAGCAACTCCCATAAGGATGTGCTTGAAAACCCGGATTTGATTTCCCGGACGGTACTGGGCAAGGGGCTCGATGCCGGTACGGCATTTGAAATTTTGTCCATTGATATCGCGGATGTGGACGTAGGTAAAAATATCGGGGCGCATCTGCAAACGGAGCAAGCGGAAGCAGACAAACGGATTGCGCAGGCGAAGGCGGAGGAGCGCCGCGCGATGGCGGTCGCCCAAGAGCAGGAGATGAAGGCGAAGGTCGTCGAGATGAAAGCGAAGGTCGTCGAAGCCGAATCCGAAGTGCCGCTTGCCATGGCGGAAGCGCTGCGTGAAGGCAAGCTCGGCGTTATGGATTACATGAACCTTAAGAACATCGACGCGGACACGCAGATGCGCTCCAACCTCGGTAAAACGAATGATTCGGGCAAAAGCGGCGACAATTCCTGATAGCCTTTGGCGGGCGGAAAGGCAGGATAACCAATGCGCACCATTTTCGATCTGATTTTGAGCAACTGGTTTATCGTCGTAATTGCATATATCGTGCTTAGCGGCATCATGAAAAAATTAAGGACCGGCGGCAAGGGCGGGCGGGGCGTGCCGCAGCCGCAGGGAAGAGCGCCAAGAGGCGGGATGCCGACCTTCGGCGGCGACGGCTCCGGCTGGCCGGGATCGGCGAACCCGATGCCCAAGGCGAAGCCGGTTCAAGCGCGGCCGACTGATTCGGGCGGTGCCCGTCCGCAGCTCGTCGATATGGGCGGCCGGCGTTCGCAAGCGGCTCCGCCTCCGCCGCCAGAAGAGAACGCCGCGGCCATATCGGCGCCCAAGCAGTCTACTGCGGCCGGTGCGGCGCTTTCTTCCGGCGAGCCGCCGGGCTCCGGCGAAAGCGCAGCCGCTGCCTTCGGCAGCCTGACCGCGCAGGATGCGGCGCGCGGCGTGCTGTGGGCCGAGATTCTCGGCCCTCCGCGAGCCAAACGCCCCTTCCGGCGCTAAAACTTTACACGAAACGTCTTCTTTCGTTCCCGGTTTCCGGGAACGCTGGAAGGCGTTTTTTTGTTGTGACGGGGGCGCAGCGCGCCGGTCCCGGGTCATATTTTCAATTCCCGGGCATAAGGTGTAAATAGCCGTGTTATGCTTTTGGACTGCGGAGGAGGTTGCCTATGCGAAAGCTGACCCGCCGATTCAATCAATTTACCGCCAAATTACTCGACCTGCCGCAGGATGTCGTGATGGACTTGCCCCGTATGACCATGATCGGGAACCGGCAGCTTTATATTGAAAATCACCGCGGCGTATTGCATTTTTCCGCCGAGGTGCTTAAGCTGGCGCTGACCGCAGGGCGGGTGGAAGTGTACGGCTCGGAGCTTGTCATCCGCGCCATTTTGGCGGAAGAAGTGTTCATCGAAGGCATGATCCGCGATATCAAATATATTCCTTAGCCCGGAAAGGAGAAGTCGATCGTGAAATCTTCGTATATCCACCGCCTGCGCGGCTTTGTTCGGATCGAAGTGAAAGGCGGGCAGCTCGAGAAGCTGCTGAACCGCATGACGGAGCGGCGGATGGCCCTCTGGGACATCCGGTATACGGCGGAAAATCAAGCCGAGCTGTCGATCACGATCTGCGACTTTTTCCGGCTTCGCCCGCTGTTGAAGGAGACAGGCTGCCGCAGCCGGATTCGCCGGAAACAGGGGCTTCCTTTTTGGGTAGACAAGCTGGAGAAACGCAAATTTTTTGCCCTGGGCCTGGTTGCTTTTGTGATCGGGATTTACGTGCTGTCCTCGCTCGTCTGGCAGGTTCGCGTGGAAGGCAACGAGAGGCTGAGCAAGGAGCAGATCCTGCAGGCCGCAAGGCAGGAAGGCATTTACAAGATGCAGTGGAAATTCCTCTTGAAAGCCCCGGCTGAGCTGTCCCGGGCGCTGCAGCGGGAGCTGCCCGGCACCGCATGGGTCGGCGTGGAAATCAGCGGGACGCATGTGATTATTAAGGTCGTCGAATCGACCGTGCCCGAAACGCCGCCGCTGCTTAGCCCCAGGCATCTGGTCGCTTCCAAAAGCGCGCTGGTCACCGAAATCTTCGCGGAAAAGGGCAGGCCGCTCGTCAAGCCGAATACGTATGTACGCAAAGGAGATATATTGATATCCGGCATCGTCGGCATCGAGACAAACCAGCAGGCCGTTGTCGCCTCCGGAAAGGTGAAAGGAATCGTGTGGTACAAGCCGACTGTCGAAGTGCCGCTGACGCTCCAGTACAAGACTTATACCGGGGAAAAGAAAAACCGTTCGTACCTTGTGCTGGGCACCCGCGGCCTTCAGCTGAGCGGCTACGGGAAAATTCCGTTCGGGCAATACGAGACCGTTCCCGAACGGAAAACGCTCAGTTGGCGGGGCTATACGCTGCCGATCGGATGGCTCAGCGAAAAGCTGCTGGAGGTGAAGATCATCGAGCAGGCGGTCGATCCGAAGGAAGCCTCGGAACTTGGCCTTGAGCAGGCCAAGGCGCAAATTTTGTCCGCGGCAGGCAGCGAATCGCGTGTCGTTTCGGAAAAAATTTTGCATGAAAAGGCCGAGAATGGTAAAGTTTATATGGAAGTACTTTTGGAAGTGGAAGAACCGATCGCAACCGAACAACCGATCGTCCCATAAAAGACTACTGACGGAGCGGTTTTCGGCCGGAAGGTTTTTTAGCAGTCGTGTCTTGGCCTTGGGCGGAGAGCGATATAACTGCCGGAGCGTATGCTTTCGAAGCAGTTTTCCTTACGGAAAACTTGGAGTCTACGTGCCGCCTTTGAATTCGGATTCTACCCGATCATCTATTATTCATAGAATCCGAGTCCAACAGCGGCCGCAGGCAGTTGTAGTCGACTCGGAGGCCCAAGGCCCGCACATAGGATGCTATACCGCCTTCCCGCCGAAAACCCGGAGGAGAGATTAAGCCCTGTACATGGATCAACAGACCACGGTAAAAGTCACACTGAAAAATACGGCCGAAGCCCTTGCCCTCTTCGGGCCGCAGGACAAATTCCTGCACCTGATCGAGCAGCATACGCAGGCCGCCATCTTTACCCGCGAGGAAGAAATCGTCATCCAAGGCCAGGCGGCCGATACGGCGCGCCTCGAGCAGCTGTTCACGGTGCTGCTGGAGCTGATCCGCAACCAATACGCGCTGACGGAGCGGGACATTCATTACGCGATCGATCTGGCCAAAGACATGAAGGCCGATCAGCTGCTCGATCTGTTTAAAGGCGAGATCGCCGTTACCCACAAAGGCAAGCCGATCCGCATCAAGACGATCGGGCAGAAGCAGTATGTGAGCGAAATCAAGAAAAAGGATATCGTCTTCGGGATCGGACCGGCCGGCACGGGCAAAACGTACATCGCCGTCGTGCTCGCCGTCTCCGCGCTCAAGGAAGGCAAAGTGAAGCGGATCGTGCTGACGAGACCCGCGGTCGAAGCGGGCGAAAGCCTCGGCTTTTTGCCCGGCGACCTGCAGGAAAAGGTTGACCCCTATTTGCGTCCATTGTATGATGCTCTTAACGACGTGCTCGGGCCGGAGCAGGTGCTCAAATCGCTGGAGCGCGGCCTTATCGAGATCGCTCCGCTCGCCTATATGCGCGGACGGACGCTCGACGATTCGTTCATCATTTTGGACGAAGCGCAGAATACGACGCCCGAGCAGATGAAGATGTTTTTGACACGCCTCGGATTCGGATCGAAGATGGTCATTACCGGCGACGTGACGCAGATCGACCTCCCGCGGGGCAAGTCGTCGGGACTGGTGGAGGCGCAGCGTATTCTGGGGAACATCGAAGAGCTCGGATTTATCCGGTTTGCCGAGCAGGACGTTGTCAGACATTCGTTAGTGCAAAAAATCATCATGGCCTATAATGAGGACAAAGAAGGCTGAGAAAGGGCTGACCTTTCGTCATGAACAACCGCGTTTCCATTCAAGGCAAATTTCAATACCGGCTTGCCGGCTGGAGATACAGCGCCATTGTGCGCTTTCTTCTGTTTTTAGCGCTTGCCGTCGTGTTTTACGTCTCTTTGCTTCACCGGATTGTGCCGCAAACCTACGACATTCAGTTGGAAAGCGTGACGGAGAAGGATATTCTGGCCCCCAGGGCGATTGCAAACGAAGTAGCGACGGAAAAAGCGAAGGAGGAAGCGGCCGCGCGGGTGCAGCCGGTGTATAAAATCGCTCCGCTGCGTAACGAAGCGGCGGTCGAAGCGATTTTTGAAAAGCTGCAGCAGATCAACAGCGATGCGGAGGTTTCTGTCGCCGACAAAGTCAACATTTACAAGACGGTCATTCCGACGATCCTTCAGGACCATTTTGACCGTCAGATTAAAACCTTCGCGGACAGCGGCCAATACAACGATCTGCTGCTTGCCGAAATGCGCAAGAGCATCCGCGAGCAGCAGTACCGGATTCCCGAGGAAGCATTCTACAAAATTCCGCGGCTGACCAAAGAAGATCTGACCGATATGCAGCCCGTGGCCAACCGAATCGTCGAAAAGCTGATGAGCGACCAGATCACGGATGCGCAGACGGCCCGGGTCAAGGTGCCGGAATTGGTGAACGCTTCGACGCTGACCAAGAACAACGCGCGCGAGCTCGTTCAGGAGCTGGTGCGGGCGTCGCTTTCGCCGAACAAGTTTTACGATCAAAAAGGAACCGAGGAAGCAAAAGGACATGCGCGCGACAGCGTCAAGCCGGTGATGATCAACAAAAACGAAGTGCTGGTTCCCGTGGGCGAAAAAGTCACGGAAGAACTGTACCAACGTTTGGCATCGCTCGATTTGCTGAAAGACGAAGCCAGCTATTGGCCGAATCTCGGACTCTTTTTATTTATCGTCTTGTGCTGTCTTTTTTTGTATATGTATGTCAGACAAAGCACGCTCCCGATCAATCATAATAACGCCCAGTTGTTCATGTACGTGCTGATCGTCGTTTTGACGATTGCCGGAATGAAGCTGTTCTCGCTGCTGCAAAATTTGGATTACCCGTATATCAGCTTTTTGGCTCCGACGGCGATGGGAGCCATGATGATCACGATACTGCTCAATTCCCACCTTGCTTTTGTGACGGCCGTCGTTTTGAGCGTCATTTCCAGCGTTGTGTTTAATTCGGATCATCTTGCGTTCGATTACAAATACGGTCTGCTGACGCTGACCAGCTCGTTTGCGGCGATTTTCTCGATCCAGCGGGCGAGCCAGCGCTCCTCGATCCTGAAGGCGGGGATGATGGTCTCGCTGTTCGCTCTGGCGCTCGTATCCGCGCTGCTGCTGCTCGAAGATCACGAGACGAAAAACAACGCGCTGTTTGCCGCTTCTTTCGCCTTGGGGAGCGGCCTGCTCACCGCCGTGTTCGTCATGGGCCTGCTGCCGTTTTTCGAAGTCGCCTTCGGCATCCTGTCGCCGCTTAAGCTGGTGGAGCTTTCCAATCCGAACCACCCGCTGCTGCGCAAGCTGCTGACCGAGACGCCAGGCACCTATCATCACAGCGTCATGGTCGGCAACTTGTCGGAAGCCGCGGCCGGCGCGATCGGCGCCGACGGACTGCTCTGCCGGGTCGGAGCCTATTATCACGATATCGGGAAGACGAAGCGGCCGGGTTACTTTATCGAGAATCAGTCGCATACGGAAAACCCGCACGACAAAATCGAACCTGCGCTCAGCAAATCGATCATTGTCGCTCATGCGCGCGACGGCGTCGAAATGCTGAAGGATCATAACATTCCGAAGCCGATCCGCGATATTGCGGAGCAGCATCATGGCACGACGCTGCTGCAATATTTTTATCATAAAGCGAAAAAGCTTGCCGAAGAGCGTCAGGAAAAGCCGCCGGAGGAGGCGGAGTACCGCTATCCCGGCCCGAAGGCCCAGACGAAGGAAGCGGCGATCGTCGGTATCGCCGATTGCGTCGAGGCGGCCGTCCGTTCCTTGCGCAATCCGACCGTCGAACAGATCGACTCGATGGTGCGCAAAATTATCAAAAACCGGCTAGACGACGGCCAATTTAACGAATGCGATCTGACGATCAAGGAACTGGATCAGATCGTTAAGGCTTTAAACGAAACGCTGCTCGGCATTTTCCACTCGCGGATCGAATACCCTGCGGATATGCCGGAGCAGGAAACGGCAGAGAAGCAGGTAAAGCCGAAGCCCGAAGCGAAAATGTCCGAAACGAAGAAAGAGGTGAAGCCATGAGCCTGAAGCTTTCATGGAACAGCGAACAAACCGCTTACGAGATTACGCCGGCTCTCATCGAGAAGCTGGAAACGCTGCTTCGCCTTGCGGGCAAGCAGGAAGTGGTGCCGGATGGCGAAGTGGCGTTGACGTTCGTCGACGACGAGGCGATTCAAGAGCTCAACAAGCAGTACCGGGGACTGGATAAGCCGACGGATGTGCTGTCATTCGCCATGCGGGAAATGGGCGAAGACGAGATCGAGATCATTTACGGCGACGACGGCTTCGAGGAAGTCGAGTACGCCGGCGAGACGGGCGGAGACGAGTCCGGAACGGCAGAGGATGAGGACGGCGAGGAAGACGGCTACGAAGAGCCTCTCGGCGATATCATCATCTCGGTACCGCGGGCGATCGCCCAGGCGGACGAATACGGCCATTCGGTCGAGCGGGAGCTCGGGTTTCTGTTCGTTCACGGCTTTCTGCATTTGATCGGTTACGATCATCAGGACGAGGAAGAAGAGAAGGTCATGTTCGACAAGCAGGAGCGAATTTTGCAGCAGGCGGGATTGACGCGGTGAAGCAGCCGGTCAAATGGCAGCGCAGCTTTCGGTACGCTTACGAAGGCGTCAAATACGCACTTGCGACCCAGCGGAACATGAAATTTCATTTTTTCGCCGCTTTGGTCATCCTGGCGCTTGCCTTGTTCTTCGGCCTGCCGAAGACGGATATTTTATTTATTTTACTCGCCGTCACGCTCATGATTGTGACGGAATTGATCAACACCGCCGTGGAAAAAGCGGTCGATCTGGCGATGCCGGACCTGCATCCCTTGGCGAAAATCGCCAAGGACGTGGCTGCCGCTTCCGTATTGGTCACGGCAGCTTTTGCGGCCGTAACGGGAATGATCGTATTTTACGATCCGATCGAACGGCTGATTCAAACGGGCCGGGCGGGAGGCCATCCCATTACCGCGGGAACGGTATGGATTTTGCTCAGCTTGGTCATCCTGACAGTGATTGTGGTGCAGACCCGCTTTTCCTCCAAAGGGAATTGGGTGAAGCCGAGCCTGCTGACGGCCGTCGCTTTTGCGGTCGCCGCCCTGATCGCTTGCCGGGTTCAAGATACGCTGGTCGCTTTACTGGGCTTTTTATTGGCCGTGGTGCTGCTTCTGGCGCTTCACGACAAACGCAAGCGTCCCTTCGGCTCGCTGCTGCTCGGCGCGCTGCTTGGCGGATTCGTTGCGGTACTCGCCTATTATTTATATCCCATGTAGGTTGCAAAGGGGGAGCTTCTCTTGGAAAAAACGGAATTGATCGCCTTGGCCAGAACGGCGAGAGAGCAAGCATACACGCCATATTCCCATTTCAAAGTCGGCAGCGCTTTGCTGGATTCCAAAGGGCGGGTACATCTGGGCTGCAACGTGGAAAACGCCGCCTACGGCCCGACGAACTGCGCCGAACGCACGGCGTTATTCCGCGCGATCGCGGACGGCGAACAGGCGAAGTCGTTCCGGGCCATAGCGGTTATCGGGGATACGCTTCAGCCGATTTCGCCTTGCGGCGTATGCCGGCAGGTGCTGGTCGAGCTGTGCCCGCCGGATATGCCGGTATATCTGGCGAATTTGAAAGGGGATATCAGCGAGACAACCGTAGCCGAGCTGCTTCCCGGCGCATTCACATCTTTAGATTTGGACGGAGGAACGATTGATTAATGTCTTCGAACAGCAAGGCTGACTCTAAATTCAAATCGGGCTTTGTGGCGATTATCGGACGGCCGAACGTCGGCAAATCGACGCTGATGAACCAGGTGATCGGCCAAAAGATTGCCATTATGTCCGATAAGCCCCAGACGACCCGAAACAAAATTCACGGCGTCTATACGACGGACCAGGCGCAGATCGTCTTTTTGGATACGCCCGGCATCCATAAGCCGCAATCGAAGCTCGGCGATTATATGATCAGAGCGGCGGAAAGCGCGCTTAGCGAAGTTGACGCGATCCTCTTTTTGATCGATGTGGTCGAAGGCTTGGGCGGCGGGGACAGGTATATTATCGAGACGCTGAAAAAGGTGACAACGCCGGTCATTCTTGTGATGAACAAAATCGACCAGATTCACCCGGAAGCGCTCCTGTCGGTCATTACGACCTATAAGGATCTGTATCCTTTTGCCGAAATTGTGCCGATCTCGGCCATGCATGGCAATAACGTCAATACGCTTTTGGAGCAGATCATCAAATTTTTGCCCGAAGGACCGCAGTATTACCCTGCGGATCAAGTGACGGACCATCCGGAGCAGTTCGTATGCGCGGAGCTGATCCGGGAGAAAATCCTTCATCTGACCCGGGAGGAAATTCCGCATTCGATTGCGGTTTCCATTGAAGACATGCGCGTCGAGCCCAACGGCGTCGTTCATATTTCGGCGGTCATTTACGTCGAGCGTGACTCGCAGAAGGGCATCATCATCGGCAAAAAGGGAGCGCTTCTGAAAGAAGTCGGACAAAAGGCGCGGGCCGATATCGAAGCGCTTCTCGGTTCGAAGACGTTCCTGGAGCTGTGGGTCAAAGTGAAGAAGGACTGGCGCAATCAGGACCGGGTTCTGCGGGATCTCGGCTTCCGGCATGAATAGACCGGCGTATCGGCCTGTTTCAAGCAGGGTCCGCCGCGGTTAATTCAATCATAACCAGGCAAACAATACATGGCAGTTTTTGCAGAGCATACTTCGCATCGGATCGATCCATCCTAATCCTAGAAACAAGTTGTAGTCATGTCATCAAGGGGAGGATGTACCATGAAAGATTTTTCGTGGAAGTACTTTTCAATGACTGGAGATGTGGATGCTTACCTGCTATACAAAGAAGTAAATACCCGGGACGGGGACGAGGCGGAGCCGGAAGAAGAGGACGCCTTGGACGCTTCCGATTGGGTACAGTAGGTTTCGCCCAATATCAGGTTGCCGGCGCGGTAACGCAGGGAGAGGCTGCAGGTGCAGTACAGAGTTCAAGGGATCGTAATCCGAAGCATGGATTATGGAGAAGGCAATAAAATTATTACGCTGTTTACCCGGGAGCACGGAAAGCTTAGTGTCGTGGCCCGGGGCGCCAAAAAAGTGAAAAGCCGTTACGGGTCTTCCGCCCAGCTGTTTACATGCGGCGACTACTTGTTTTTCAAATCCGGGCAGCTCGGCACGCTGAATCATGCGGAAATTATCGAGCCTTTTCATAAAATAAGGGAAGATCTGCATAAGGCTGCCCATGCTTCCTATCTGTCGGAGCTGACCGACCGGATGTTGGGGGATCAAGAGGGGCAGCCTTTTTTATACGATCAGCTGAAAGCCAGCTTGCAGGCGATTCAGGAAGACAAGGACTTGCAGATTATCGACCATCTGTACGAAATGAAAATGTGTGTCCTGGCCGGATATACGCCCGAGCTGGAGCAATGCGTCGTTTGCCGCGAGCATGCGGAACCGTTTGCCATCAGCGTCGGCCTGGGCGGATTGCTGTGCGAGCGCTGCAAGCTGCGGGACCCGCAAGCGTTCCCGCTGACGCCCGGCGTATATAAGCTGCTGCGGCTGTTCGTCCAAATGGATGTGCGCCGGCTCGGTCAAATCGACGTGAAGCCGCAGACGAAGCAGCTGCTCAAGACGATTATGCGGGCTTATTTCGATACGCATGTCGGACTGAAACTCAAATCGCGAGATTTCTTGGATCAAATGGACAAATACGGCGTTTAGCTAATTAATTGACATGTTTTTACCCCAATGCTATTATAATATGATACATCCGTTAGAAAACCTCTTGTTACGAAGTCTAGCAGCGACTTTGTCAGCGGGGTTTTTTGCTGTCCGGAAGAGAAGCTCTTTGTCCCGGACAGCGTGTTTAAGCGAAGTCTTGAAACATTTTTTGCCACTGCAACGTAGTAATGAATAGACAGGCCGATCTTTCCTAACGATCGGCCTTTGTTGCAGGCTGACAAGAGGGACTCGATCTAACTTTTTGCGATGAGAAATGTTTATGTTCGCAAATCTACCCGAAGCTGCGAAATTTGTACGCGGATTGCATAGTACCGGAGAATAGCGGCACAGTTCATCTCTGCAAAAAAAGCCAGGACGAAAGGCGGGTTCGCATGGAAAGGGCGGTTAAGCCGGTAGTGTTTGTGGCATCGGATTCGGCGGGGGAAACGGGAGAAGCGGTCGTCCGGGCGGCGGCCGTGCAGTTTCATCCCCGGCAGGTGGATATTCGCCGGGTGCCTTTCCTGATCGATACGTCGGATATCGACCGGATGATCCGGACGGTGATTGAGCGCAGCGGCGCGATCGTTTTTACGCTTGTCATTCCCGAGCTGCGGGATTATTTGATCGAACAGGCGGAGCGCTACAGGATTCCTTACATCGATCTGCTCGGCCCGATCATACGGACGCTGGAGCAAACGCTGGATCAGGAGGCAAGGCATCAGCCGGGTATGATTCATAAGCTGGACGAGGATTATTTCAAGAAGGTGGAAGCGGTCGAGTTTGCCGTCAAGTATGACGATGGCCGGGATTTTAACGGGATTTTGCAGGCGGATATCGTGCTTGTCGGGGTATCCCGCACGTCGAAGACTCCGCTGTCGATGTACCTGGCACACAAGAAATTCAAGGTGGCCAATGTGCCGCTTGTCCCGGAAATTCAGCCTCCCGAGCAGCTGTTTACAGTGTCCGGAAAGAAGATCGTCGGTCTGCGGATCGATCCGGTCAAGCTTAATGTCATCCGCACCGAACGGCTTAAAACGCTGGGCTTGCCGGGGAATGCCACTTACGCGAACACCGAAAGGATTCATGCGGAATTGGAGTACGCGGATAAGATTATGAAAAAAATCGGCTGCACGGTGATCGACGTTTCGAACAAGGCGGTCGAAGAAACGGCCAGCATCATCATCGATATGTACCGTTCGCGTTAGCGGCCGATTTTGAGGAAAGGAAGCAGGATTTTTTATCCTTTCATCGTATATAATATTACGGTAATGCTTCAGTCTTGAATTTCTTAGTCGGCGGGGACCTATGACGTATAAAATTGTAGTGGATGCCGACGCGTGCCCGGTGAAGGCGGAAATTGCGCAAACGGCCATATGTTTCGGAATCCCGGTGCTGATGGTCGCCTCGTTCGATCATCGGCTGCAGCCGATGGAGGGCGTCGATATCGTTCAAGTGGACCGGTCGGATCAGTCGGTAGACCTGTATATCGTCAATTGTATTGCTCCCGGAGATGTGCTGGTCACGCAGGATTTCGGGCTGGCCGCTTTGGCTCTTGGCAAAAAAGCGCTGGCGCTGTCGAATCGCGGCCAGACGTACAATGAACGGACGATTGATTTTTTATTGGAACGAAGACACGAGCAGGCGAAGCAGCGCCGCGGAGGCAAGCATACGAAAGGTCCTAAAGCGTTCACCGACGAGGATCGCCAAGCCTTTCTACAAACTTTGACAAAAGTTTTGTCGGGCTTGCAGGAGAATCGGGCAAAGTAGCGAATACCTATACGTGTTAATTTGAATGAAGGTGGATAGGATGAGTAACGGACGCATTCCCGAGCAAGTCATCGAGGCGGTCCTGAAAGCCCACGATATTGTCGAAGTCGTCGGAAGACACGTTCATTTGACGAAGCAGGGGCATTACCTCAAAGGTCTTTGTCCTTTTCATTCAGAGAAGACACCTTCCTTTACCGTCACGCCCGAAAGACAGATTTATCACTGCTTCGGCTGCGGGGCGGGCGGGAACGCCATCCGGTTCGTTTCGGAAGTCGAAGGGCTGTCGTTCGGCCAGGCGCTCCGGAAATTGGCCGATGAAGCGAAGCTCGACATCGGACTCGGGCCGCAGCAAGGCCAAGCCGAAACGAAGGAGCACGCGGACCGGGCGAAGCTGATCGAAGCTCATGAGCTTGCCGGCAAGTTGTACGAATATCTTCTCCACAACACCGAGCAAGGCAAAGAAGCGAAGCAGTATTTACACGCCCGGGGAATGACCGATAAGCTGATCGAAACGTTCGGCATCGGCTATGCGCCTTCGCGTTGGGACACGCTGACGAATCTGCTGGATAAGAAGCAGTTTCCGCTGCCTCTGGTGGAGCAAGGAGGGCTGATCTCGGCGAAGCAGGACGGAAGCGGGTATGTCGACAAATTTCGTGACCGCGTCATGTTTCCGATTCGCGATTGGAAAGGGAAGATCATCGCCTTCGGAGGAAGAGCGATGGGCGACGTGCAGCCCAAATATTTGAACAGTCCGGAATCGATGCTTTTCCATAAGAGCCGTACGCTGTACAATTTGCATGCCGCCAGACCCCAAATCCGCAAAAGCCAAGAGCTCGTTTTGTTCGAAGGCTATATGGATGTCATCCGCGCTTGGGAGGCCGGAGTGCATAACGGCGTAGCGACCATGGGAACGGCGCTGACACCGGAGCATGCGGAATCGATTCGGCGTCTTGCGGAACGGGTTGTCGTCGCTTATGACGGAGACAATGCCGGACAATCCGCAGCTTACAAAAGCATCCCCTTGCTGGAAAATGCAGGATGCCATGTAAGAATTGCCATGCTGCCGAACGGGCTGGACCCGGACGAATATATTTCCGCTCACGGTTCTGAACGATTCGTGCGGGAGGTTATCGAAACCGCCGTACCGTCGATCAAATATAAACTTTTTTATTATCGTAAAAATTATAAACTGCAGGAGGATGGAGAAAAGCTTCGCTACATTAAACAAGCGCTCCGCTTGATCGCAGGACTGACATCACCCATTGAGAGAGAGCACTATGTGAGAGAGCTTTGTTCCGAATTTCACCTAACGTTCGAATCCGCGATGCAAGATCTGAACGAGATCAGGCTCCAAGCCGAAAAAAAGGACCGTTCCGGGGATAATAAAGACAATTCGTGGAATAATGTTATGAATGACGGAAGGCTTCGCGCGCAACCCCCTTCGATGGTCCCTGCCTATCAGAATGCAGAGCGTCAACTGCTTGCCGTCATGATGCTGGACCGGGACATATCCGGTTATGTCGAGCGTCAGCTGGGAGACGGTTTCAATGTGGAAGCTCACGCGGCGCTCGCCGCTTACTTGTACGCCTACTACGCACAAGGATTCGAGCCCAACGCCAGCACGTTCATCGGCATGCTGCAGGATGACAAGCTTGAGAGCTTGGCTAGCTCCTTAACCTTAATAGACAATCGCAGCGGTATTAACGATGCCGTGATCGACGATTACATCCGGCAAATCAAGAAGTTCCCGCTCTTGCAGACATTGGAACGAAAAAGAGAAGAAATCAAGCAAGCAGAACGTTTGGGTGATATTCCCAAAGCCCTGCAACTAGGCAGTGAGATTATATCCTTGGAAAAGCAGTTGAAATCATCCTGATTCGTCTTCATTACGGTACCGGGGTGTATTCCAGGGAGGAGGGAGTTGGATTATGGCGAACGATCAACGTACGGAACTAGAGACAGAGTTGACGCTCGAACAAGTAAAAGAACAGTTGATCGAACAAGGCAAGAAGCGTTCGGCAATTACCTACAAAGAAATTATGGAGAAGCTTGCGCCGTTCGATCAAGATCCGGAGCAAATCGATGAATTTTTTGAGCAAATTCAAGAAATGGGAATCGATGTCGGGAACGAATCGGACGATGACAACGAGCTGACTCCGATGGAGCATGAGCACGACGAGTTCCATTTTGACGACGATTTGTCTTTGCCGCCCGGCATTAAGATCAACGATCCGGTACGGATGTATTTGAAGGAAATCGGCCGGGTTCCGCTGCTTTCCGCGGAGGACGAGATCGATTTGGCGAAACGGATCGAGCAGGGCGACGAAGAAGCGAAACGGCGTTTGGCTGAGGCGAATCTGCGTCTGGTCGTCAGTATCGCCAAGCGGTATGTCGGCCGGGGGATGCTGTTCCTCGATTTGATCCAGGAAGGCAATATGGGCTTGATCAAAGCGGTTGAGAAATTCGACCATATCAAAGGCTTCAAATTCAGTACGTATGCTACGTGGTGGATTCGTCAGGCCATTACGCGAGCCATTGCCGATCAAGCGCGTACGATCCGGATTCCGGTACATATGGTCGAAACGATCAACAAGCTGATCCGGGTATCCCGCCAACTGCTGCAGGAGCTGGGGCGCGAACCTACGCCGGAGGAAATTGCGAAGGAAATGGATCTGAGTACGGATAAAGTGCGTGAGATTATGAAAATCGCGCAAGAACCCGTATCGCTCGAAACGCCGATCGGCGAGGAAGACGATTCGCACCTCGGAGATTTTATCGAAGACCAGGAGGCGCTTGCTCCGGCGGATGCCGCGGCTTACGAGCTGCTCAAGGAACAGCTGGAGGACGTCCTCGACACGTTGACCGAACGCGAGGAAAACGTGCTTCGGCTGCGCTTCGGACTCGATGACGGCCGGACGCGTACGCTGGAGGAAGTCGGTAAAGTATTCGGGGTTACCCGGGAACGGATCCGCCAGATCGAAGCCAAGGCGCTGCGCAAGCTTCGTCATCCGAGCCGGAGCAAACGGTTGAAAGACTTTCTTGAATAATTCGCTTGTCACCACGACCTTTCCGCCGCCTGCGGAAAGGTCTAATTTTTTGCGGGCTCCAAGCCGATGAATGAATTATGTACCATGCATCCCATATAGTAAGCGACGACGGGCTTCGGAGGGACATATAAAGCTATGGATGAGAAAAAGAAAACGATTATCCGCGAAATCGAGCATTGGCGGCAAAGCAAGCTCCTGCCTGAGCAGTACTGCGACTTTTTGCTGAATATTTACTTGGAAGACAATCAAGACAAACCTGGCAGCTCGGGCGGATTGTTCGGAATTACGGCGTCCAAAATTAGCGACAGCAATTGGAAAATATGGGTCCTTGTTTTGGTGGTCGCATGCGCTTTTTCTTTTACTGTTCTTCATTTTAACGCTTTTCAATTACCAATGCAAATAGGGGTCTCGCTTTTGTTTCTCGCGTGCTGTTACGGCTATGGGGGGTACAAGCGGGAAAAGGACCCGATGGGCTCGCAAATTTTGCTCGGGATGGCTTCGTTGTTTTTACTCTTTATCGGGGTTTATCTTATGAAGCTGCACGGGATGCAATCATCCGTTTTCGTCGTTACCTACGTGTTTCTGTGCAGCTTGGTGTGGATCGTGACGGGGCTGCTCGCAAGGCATGTGCCGTTCCATCTCGGAGGTTGGGTGAGCCTGGTATTTTGCTATGGCTGGCTCCTGCATTATCAGCTGGATTCGATCAGTTGGATGACGCTGGAGCTGAGCTGGGTGCCGCTCAGCATTCTTTTCTGCTGGATGGGGTGGATGGTACACGAGAAGAGCCGCCACATGGGACTCGTCTTCTTTTTGCTTAGTCTGGTCGTTTGGTATATGCCCGAGTTATATGGTATGCTGTATGCCGAGCAGTACGGCGAAATGACCGTGCAATGGATGCTGTTGGCTAAGATTGTGACCGAGGCTTCCTTGCTGTTTGCATGGAGAAAAAAATGGACAGAATGGGTTGTCTGAGATGATACGATTATCAAAACGTTTGAGCAGAATCGCACAAGAGGTTCCCGCGGGAAGCCGCCTGGCGGACATCGGCTCGGATCATGCGCTGCTCCCCGCTTATTTGGCGAAACAAGGCACGATCATCCGGGGGATTGCGGGCGAAGTCAATCCGGGTCCGCACGATGCGGCCTTGAAGCAGGTGCGGGCATCGGGACTGGAGAAGGTCATCGACGTCCGGCTGGGCGACGGTCTGGCCGTCATCGCACCGGGCGAGGCGGATGTCATTACGATTGCAGGGATGGGCGGCGTACTGATCGCTTCGATTCTGGAAGCGGGAAAGGCGAAGCTGGAAGGCGTGCGCCGCTTGGTGCTTCAGCCGAATGTCGGCGAAGCGGCGGTCCGGGAATGGCTGCTGCGTAACGGCTGGTTTCTGGCCGGGGAGCAGATTTTGGAGGAAGACGGAAAGATCTATGAGATCTTGACCGCGGTCCCAGCCTCGGAATCCGGGGCGGACCCGGAGTCGCCGTACGAGCCGCTGACTCTGGCGAACGGAATGACCGCGGATCGTGCGGTTCTTCTGAACATGGGACCGTATTTGCTGCGGGAAGGTTCCGCCGTCTGGACAAAGAAATGGACTTATGAATTGGATAAGCTCCGTAAAATATGCGATAATCTGGCCGCGTCCGCAGCCGAGGCGTCCCGCAGCAAGGAAACGGTATTTCGCGCCGAGATGAAACGAATCGAGGAGGTATTAGCCGCATGTACGCCAAAGGCCAAGCCGTAATTCAATTGATGGAAGAGCTCGCGCCCAAATCGTACGCCGTGGAGAACGATAAAATCGGGCTGCAAATCGGCACGCTTCAAAAGGAAATCCGGAAGGTGCTCGTCGCGCTGGACGTGACGGAAGAAGTGGTTGACGAGGCGATTCGCGAGCAGGCCGATTTGATTATCGCGCACCACGCCGTCATTTACCGCCCGCTGCCGCATATACAGACGGATACGCCGGCAGGCCGGCTTTACGAGCGGCTGATCAAGCACGATATCGCCGTCTATATCGCTCATACGAATCTGGATGTGGCCGACGGGGGTATCAACGACATGATGGCGGAAGCGCTCGGCCTTACCGATACGCAGCCGCTTGACGAAGTACATACCGATAAGCTGAAAAAGCTTGTCGTCTTCGTGCCGACGACTCATGCCGACGCGGTACGCCAGGCGATGTTCGAAGCGGGAGCAGGCGGCATCGGCCGCTACAGCCACTGCAGCTTCAATATCGAAGGGTTCGGCACGTTCAAGCCGGAAGAAGGCACGAACCCGTTTATCGGCCAAACCGGGAAGCTGGAGACGGCGCAGGAAATCCGCGTCGAAACGATCGTCCCCCAGAGCGTGGAACGCAGGGTTGTGCAGGCGATGCTGAAGGCGCATCCGTATGAGGAAGTCGCCTACGATTTGTATTCGCTCGATTTGAAGACGCGTTCGTTCGGGCTCGGCCGCGCCGGCAAGCTTCCGCAGCCGGTAACGCTGCAGGAGCTGTGCGAGCGGGTCAAGCAGGCGTTCAACGTGCCGATGCTGCGTGTCGTCGGCGATCTCGGCCGCACGGTGCGCAAGGCGGCTGTGCTGGGAGGATCGGGCAGCCGCTATGTGAAGCATGCCCAATTCGCCGGAGCGGATGTGCTGATCACCGGCGATATCGATTATCATACGGCGCACGACGCCTTGGCCTCCGGGATCGCGCTGATCGATCCGGGCCACAACGTGGAGAAAATCATGAAGCGCGGTGTCGCCGACCTCTTGCGGCGGAAGCTGGAGGAGCGAAAGTGGGCTACGGCGGTAATCGCTTCGCAAATCGACACGGAACCGTTCCGGTTCGTGTAATTTGCCGGAATCCGGCAGTTGAGTTTTGAGCCGATTCCTTGTATACTAGCAAATGCATCTATTGCAAAAGAAAGTTTGACAGACAATCGCTGGTGGCGTTCGCCACGAGAGGAAAGTCCGGGCTCCATAGGGCAGGATGCTGGATAACGTCCAGTCAGCGCGAGCTGAAGGCTAGTGCCACAGAAATGGACCGCCGATGGCCGGACCTGCGATCTTTGATCGCGGACGGCACAGGTAAGGGTGGAACCGTGGTGTAAGAGACCACGAGGAGCTATGGTGACATCGTTCCTGGTAAACCCCATTTGGAGCAAGACCTAGAGGAACGCACGTCCCGCAAGGGACAGTCTTTGCCCGAGACGCGTTCGGGTTGGTCGCTTGAGCCGTTCAGCAATGGACGGCCTAGATAGATGATTGTCGCTTCAATGGTGGCAGGGTGGCACCCGCTACGACCACCGGAAGCACAGAACCCGGCTTACGGCAAACTTTCTTTCAGCCGATTACGCAATAGATCTCTCATGCAAAAAACCGCCTCGGAGGCGGTTTTTCGCTTTTTTCATCGTTTATCCCCTTCTGAACAAGCGCCGCATCCATTCCGGCCATGCAGGCTGACGATCATCGTTCTCAGGGGTATCTGCCGCTTTATCGGCAATCTTCGGCTCGGCGGCTCTTAGCGCTGAGGCTACGTCGATAAGGCCGTGGCCGAAATATTGGTCTTTCCCGGCGGGCCCCAGATCCATCGCCGTTTGCCGAATAATCCGGTACACTTCCGTATTTTTCAGCTTCGGATTGACCGAACGGATCAGCGCCGCTAACGCCGTCACGTGCGGACTGGCCATCGAGGTCCCGGACAGTGCCGCGTACTGGTTATTCGGATACGTGCTGGCGATGTTCACGCCCGGGGCCGCTACGCCGATATAGTCGCCATAGTTGGAAAATGCCGCCTTCTGTTTCCTTGCATCCACCGCGGCTACGCCCAGCACTTCAGGATAGGCGGCGGGATAACCGGGGCGGTTGGTGTTATCGTTGCCGCTTGCGGCAATCAGGACGACGTCGCGGTCGTAGGCATACTTGATGGCTTCGTGCAGGAACTGGGCGTCGGCATAGTTGCCGAGGCTCATGTTGATCACTTTAGCCCCGTGATCCGTCGCCCAAATAATGCCCTGCGCGACGGCATAGGTACTGCCGGCGCCGCTGGAATCGAGCACTTTAACCGGCATGACGCGGTTATACCAGCTCATGCCGGCGACGCCCAAGTTGTTATTGACAAGGGCCCCGATGACTCCGGCCACATGCGTCCCGTGTCCGACATCGTCGGCCGGCCGCGCTCCGGGCTGGATCGCATTGTACCCGCTTATCAGATGGTCTCTCAGGTCCGAGTGGTTCAGATCGACGCCGGTATCGACAACCGCGACGATAACGTCCGTCGATCCTTTGGAGACATTCCAGCCGGCCTCCGTTTCGATCTGCGGCAAATTCCATTGATAACGCCGGTACAGCGAGTCGTTCGGCGTAATCACGGCTGCCGAATTCGGCGGTTGAACGGGCGCAATGTCGTTGGTCAAATAAAGAAAATGCGGCTCGGCGTAATCGATGCTCCATTTCCCGAAATACCCCATGAGCTGTTTGGCTTCCATGCTCGGCGATTCGAATACGTAAGTATAGCCAAGCTTGTGTACATGGCCTCCGCCAATTTCTTGCCGGATGCGGGCAAGGTCGTGCTCGGAAGGCGGCTGCTTAAATTTGACGACGACTTGATTCGTGTGATAATGGCTCGTTCCTTGGTTGTCTTCGGGATGACGAACCTGCACGTTCTGAAGCGATTGCGAATCGACCGATTCGATCTTGTAGCGGCCTTCGGCCGGGTACGGCTCGATTCGTAAATTTTTCTTCTGGTGATCGGCCACCTGTGCGAGAATTTGCTGTCGCACGGCCCCGACGATGCCGGACGCGCCGTTCTCTCCCGGAACGCCGAGAACGAAATAGGTGCTGCCGTCGGCTTGAAACGGCGGAGATTGATACGTCTTACCGGCGTCAACCTGCCGCTTCGCTTCCTCCATGTAAGGCCGCGAAGCTTTGGCTGCGGCCTCGTTCAGCGTACCGGCCGCGATGCCTTGGTCCAAGGTTTGGTCCCGTTTGGTACGTACCAGGCGTTCCATATGCGGATGCGCCGCTTGCGTCGCTTGCAGCGTTTCCCGCGCTTTGCCGTCCGTCTGCGCCTGTGTGTCATGGACGATACGGTGCAATTCCAGGCTGCACTGATTGCGGCAAAGCTCGTCCGTGCGGGCGACATCCTGATCCAGCATCGTTTGCTTCATTTTCAGCTCGGCGGCAGGCGTAACCGTCTCGGGTGCGGGGGCCTGATCGCCGCGGGGAAAGAGAAGCGCTACCCCGGCAATAACAAGCGCGATCGGTAAAGCATATTTCCACATGGGCCGTTGCCTCCTGATCGGAACAGTGTTTACATCAATTAGAATCCCCTTCGCAGGCATTTTAAAAAACAGCAAAGTTATCCAAAAAGGAGCAGTCTGCGGCAAAGGACTCATGGATGTTTTTCATATTACTTTTACTTGCGTTTTGTGGTACGATGGTAGCAAGAGGTCGTTTTGCCCATACCGTTCTGTTTTTTTAAGTTGAGGAGGTCTTTTAAGCGATGGCAGTATTTCATGTAAAAACTCTTTGTGAAACGACAAGGGCCAAGCTGAGCGAGGCAATCGCCAAAATGGAACAATTCCTGAACGGACATTCTTTGCAGCAGCTGAATACCGATAATGACGAAGCTATGGAAGAATTTTATAAAGGTTATTTGTCCGATACAAGACATTTGCTGGTGTTCACCGAGGTAGCGTACGAGAAGCTCGGCGTGGCGCTTCGCCGTCCGAATTTCAATGTGGATTATGCCGAAAAAGTGCTCTACGACGTTTACCATAGCTGCGTGAACAGCTTTTTTTATCCGAAAAACGAATGCTATTCCGAAGACGGCCGTTATGCTTATACCGGTCAAGATGCCATCCGCTTCCGTAAAAAGCCTGTACGCGCCGTTCGCGACTTGACGATCGGAATGTCCAAAATTTTTGAAACGCTCCGTGAAGATTTGGCTTATTACGAAACCGATTATATTACGCAAAAACGGATGCAGGGCGAGAAAGTATAATTCGTCCGATCCGAGACATATTGTGAAGAGATGCTTGGATTCGGGCATCTCTTTTTGTTTAAAAATTATTAGGGAAAGGGGGGCTTTGATGCGGCCGAGAATGAATAAGGAAGAGCTGGTGCAGGCATCTATACGACTGATTCGGTTAAACCAGCACCCGGAAGGGGGGTATGTGGCTTGTCCGCTTTTTGCTCACTATGCCTACGGCTGGTTGAGGGACGGCAGCTTTGTCGCATACGCCATGGATACGGCGGGAGAGCACGGCAGCGCGGCATCGTTTTACGATTGGACCAACCGGATTATCGCTTCCAAGCAAGGTCATATCCGTTATTTAACGGAGAAGCAAGCCCGAGGGGAGCATGTGGCGCTTCATGAATTTTTACATACCCGGTATCATCTGGACGGCCGGGACGATACGAGCTCGGAATGGGGACATTTTCAGCTGGACGGTTACGGAGCGTGGCTGTGGGGATTGACGGAGCACCTTCGCGCGGTCGGATCGGACCGGATTCCGGATTCGTACCGGATTAGCGTGGATGCCGCGGTTGATTATTTGCGCGCGTTTTGGCGGTATCCGAACTTCGATTGCTGGGAGGAATACGGCGAGCACGTGCACCCTTCGACGCTGGCCTGCATTTACGGGGGGCTGGAGGGAGTCGCCCGGGTGGACGGCAATGCGGAACTGCATCATATTTCCTCGGAAATAAAGGACTTTCTGCTGCAGTATGGCGCACATTCCGAGAACGGACATTTTGTCAAAAGCATAACGCCCGTTCCCCAAGGGGATTCCACAGCCTACGCAACGGGCTATGCCGGAGTGGACGCGAGTCTGCTGTGGCTGGCGGAGCCGTTCCGCGTCTTCGATCCGCAGCATCCGGCGATGCATAAAACGATCGAAGCGATCAAGAATGAGCTCCGCTCGGAGCCGGGAGGCGTCCGCCGTTACGCAAGCGATACCTACTATGGCGGGGGAGAATGGCTGCTGCTGACGGCCTGGTACGGCCTGGTGCGACTAAGGATGGGAGACCGGGAGGAAGCCTTGCGCTCGTTAGAGTGGATCGCCGCGCAAGCGGATGAATTGGGCAGATTTCCCGAGCAGGTGAAGCGTCCGCATGGCGGCGAGGAAGCCTATGACGATTGGGTCCGCCGCTGGGGGCCTCCGGCAACGCCGCTGCTTTGGTCGCATGCGATGTTCATGGTGTTATATTACAAGCTGCAGGCCAAGGTCTAGAGTATATCCCCTTTTCGAGGCGGGCAAGCTGAGAAAGGGGTGATTACGATGCCAGATGTGAAATGCAGTGTTTCCAACTGCGAATATTGGGCGCAGGGAAACAATTGCAACGCAAGTACGATTATGATCGAGATCGACAAGCATGCGGACATCAAGTATGACGCGGAATTCGGAGCCGAGTTCGAGGATCATCAAGACCGGGCCGCGAGCTCGCAAAATACCTGTTGTCACACCTTCGCGCCGAGAAAATCGAAATAACTGCCGATTTTTCCCGGAAGTGTCAAGCGTTCATTTCTCCCAGGAAGGGAAGGGGACCGAATGAAACGGAAGCTCGGAAGACATCCCGGTTCCGTTCGGGACGACAGGTCGCTGCGGAAGTTCAAGCAAGAACAGCTGCGCATGGAATCCGGACGGAAAACGCGTGAAGAATTCGCTGCGGAGCTTGCTTATCCCAACGGTTTGCGGAACGAGAAATCGCGCAGCATGCAGCCTGTGGCCGTGACGGAAAACGGAAAGGAGGAAGAGGCGGAAACGTCTTACCGCTGGCTTGGATATACGGCGCTCGTGCTGTCTCTTCTGGCATGGTTTCTTTATCCGGCGCTGCTTGGCTCGACGTCCGCCCTGTTAGGGCTGTTTGCTTATATGCTGGGCGAGCGTTCGCTGGGCACATGGTCGATCGTTATCGGATTGATTGCGCTGGCGGGTTATTTCATTTTGTTCCCTCTATACGCTTGAGGCGGAGACGGCAGACCGGCCATCGGTCTGCCGTTTTTCTTTTAAATTTTATACTGGCTGAGCCGCCTAAAAAAGTGTACAATGGGGAAAGAATACCGGTACAAGGAGACTTCCGCAACCGATGAACTTATCGACTAGGGCTATTGATCCCCGCACGATCAAAGAGCTGCTGCAGCTTCAGATGATGAACCAATTGAGTTTGCTGACCTCCGGCAGAAGTTCCGCTTCCGAGCGGAGCGACCATACGGATTTTGCCTCTATATTGAACGGGCTGTTGGCCGACATGGATCCGGCCTCGCCCCAGAGCGCGGCCGGCATGTCCGCAGGAGCCGGGCTCGTTTCGGGACAAGCCTTGGGACCGGCAATGCTAAGCGGCTTGTCCGCCGCTTCCGCCGGCGCGCTCACCAGGAAGCTTGCCTCGGCTGCGAAGCCGTCGGCCTACGAGCCGCTGATTCAGGAAGCCAGCCGCCGGTTCGGCGTCGAGCCGAGCATAGTGAAAGCGGTCATCCATGCAGAGTCGTCGTTTAATGCCAACGCCGTTTCCGGTGCGGGAGCCAAGGGCTTGATGCAATTGATGGACGCTACCGGTCAGGGGCTGGGAGTGGACAATCCGTTCGACCCGGCGCAAAACATCGAAGGCGGAACCCGTTATTTATCCAACCTGATTTCCAAATACGGCGGCAGCTTAGGCACCGCGCTTGCCGCTTACAATGCAGGGCCGACCAGGCTGGATCGGCTCGGCATTCAAAACGACCGGGACTTGGCGGAAAAGCTGCATCTGCTGCCTGCCGAAACACAGCAGTACGTGCGCAAAGTCTTGGCTTTGAAAGAGCACTACGAGGCGTGAAAATGAGCGAGACCAATCGTAGGCACTCCGTTTGCGGGGGCCGACCATTGGTCTCGTTTTCTTCCTTGAGCAAATAGGAATGAACGAAGAAAAAGGGGAATGACACATGCTGTATATGGATTACGCGGCAACCGCGCCTATGTATGACGAAGTCATCGGCGTCATGACCGAAGTGATGAAATTCCACTTCGGCAATCCGTCGTCCTTGCATAAGCTGGGCTTGGAAGCCGAGCAGCTTGTAAGCCGGTCGCGGGAAACGATTGCGAACGCTCTTCGCTGCGACCCGATTGAAGTCCGGTTTACGTCCGGCGGCACGGAAAGCAACAATCTGGCCATCCGCGGAGCGGCTTACCGATACCGGTCCCGGGGGAATCATTTGATCACTTCGTCCATCGAGCATGCATCAGTTTACGAAACCTTTCGTAAACTGGAAGAAGAGGGCTTTCAAGTGACCTATTTGCCGGTGGACGCTACGGGTCAAATTCAATTGACAGACCTTGAACAAGCGTTGACGAATGAAACGATTCTGGTCAGCATCATGCATGTTAACAATGAAATGGGCCGGATTCAGCCGATCGAAGCGATCGGCGCCCTGCTGCGCAGCCGCCCCAAGACCTTGTTTCACGTCGATGCCGTACAAGCTATCGGAAAGCTCCCTGTCGATCCGAAGCGTCATGGCATCGATCTGATGTCCGGTGCCGCACATAAGCTCGGCGGTCCGAAGGGCATCGGATTTTTGTACTGCCGGCGCGGCGTCGAATTGCAGCCCCTGCTGTTCGGAGGCGGGCAGGAGGAAGGGGTGCGTTCCGGGACAGAGAATGTCCCGGCGGTTGTAGGTATGGCCAAAGCGGTGCGAATGGCCGTTCAGGAGCAGCCTGCATTTGCGGCGCATACGGCCAGGCTGCGCGCCCGTCTGACCGAGGGAATCCGGCAACTGCCGGAGCTTGTGTTGAATGGCTCGGAGCGGCCGGAGGATATGGCGCCGCATATCGTCCATTTTTCGTTTCCCGGAATGAAGTCCGAGGTGCTCGTGCACGCTTTGGAGCAGCACGGCATTTATGTGTCGACCCGTTCGGCCTGCTCTTCGGGGGCGGAAAAGCCCAGCCGCGTGCTGTCGGCGATGGGGGCCGACCCGGCGGTCGCGGTCAGCGGCATCCGGCTAAGCTATTCGCTTCAGCAGACCGAGGAGGATGCGGACCGCTTTTGCCGCGTGCTTAAACGGCTTGTGGAAGAGTTAAAACCGGCCATGTCCGGCAAGAACGAACGGAGGTAACTTTATGACACCGCAACAAGTCGTCCTCCGTTTGGGGGAGTTGACGCTTAAAGGACGCAACCGCAACCGGTTCGAGCAAGCGGTATTGCAGCAAGTGAAACGGGTATTGCGTCCGTGGGGAGCGATCGGGTATGAAAAAGAATTCGGCCGAATCACCTTGCATTTAAACGGAACGCCTTACGAAACGGTGCGTGAGCCGCTCAAGACGGTATTCGGGATCGTATCGTTCAGTCCTGTACTTACGACCGAACTGGAGCTTGAGCGCGTGCAGGAAACGGCGCTTTTGGCGATGCGGGCCATGGAGCCGCAGCCAAGGACGTTCAAGGTCAGCGTGCGCCGCGTGAATAAAAGCTTTCCTCACGATTCGCAAGAAATGAACCGGCTGGTGGGAGGCTATGTGCTAAGGGCGATGCCTGACTTGAAAGTGGACGTGCGCCGGCCGGAAGCGGAGCTGAAAATCGAGCTTCGCCAACGGCAAGCGCTCGTATACAGTCAGGTAGACCCGGGCGCCGGCGGGTTCCCGCTCGGTACGAACGGCAAAGCGGTGCTTATGCTGTCTGGAGGCATCGACAGCCCGGTAGCCGGATATTTGGCTATGCGCCAAGGGCTGGCCGTGGAGGCCGTCCATTTTCACAGCTATCCGTATACCAGCGAAAGATCGCAGGAGAAGGTGAAAGAGCTTGTTCGGAAGCTGGCCGTCTATGCCGGACCGATTAAGCTGCACATGGTGCCTTTTACCAGTGTGCAGACCAAGATTCACGAAGCTTACCGGGAAAATCTGCTGATCACGGTGCTGCGAAGGGCCATGATGCGGATCGCCGAGAAGCTTGCCGAGGCGAACGGGGCGGGAGCGATCGTTACCGGGGAAAGCCTGGGCCAAGTGGCCAGTCAAACGCTTGCCAGCATGAATGCCATCGGCCGGGCGGTCCACCTTCCGCTGATTCGTCCGCTGGTTTGTATGGAAAAGCTGGAAATTATTCGTCTCGCCGAGGCGATCGATTCGTACGAAGTGTCTATTTTGCCGTATGAGGATTGCTGTACGTTGTTTTTACCGCCGAGTCCGAGCACGAACCCGAACTTGAAGATCGTCGAAAGCATCGAGGAGGGAATGCCCTGGCTGCAGGAAGAAATGGATGAAGCGGTGCGCAATACGGAAACCCTATGGATAGGTGCGGACCGTCGGACGGAACAAGAAGATCGATTCTCCTCATTTTTCTAAAACTTATCCCATGCTATCGTTCGCCGGACTCCAGATCGAATTGAATGAGATGGAGGGTACGACATGCTGGATTGGTTCATATTGTTTCTCCAAATTATGCTGATCAATATCGTGCTGAGCGGCGACAACGCCGTCGTCATTGCCTTGGCCAGCAAAAATCTTCCTTTGCACCAGCGAAAGCAAGCGATTTGGTGGGGGGCCTTCGGGGCGATCGCCCTGCGGGTCGTGCTGACCGTCATTGCCGTCTACGTCTTGAAAGTGCCGTTCATTCAAGCGCTCGGCTCGGTGCTGCTGCTGTGGATTGCCATCAAGCTGCTGATCGATGAAGAGGATCATTCCAACGTGAAGCAGGCGACTACCTTAGGCAAAGCGGTCAGCACGATTATTTTGGCCGATTTCGTCATGAGCCTCGATAACGTATTGGCCATTGCGGCCAAAGCGAAGGGAGAGGTCGGGGTGATCATTCTCGGGATCGGGCTTAGCATTCCGATTATCGTTTGGGGAAGCACCCTGGTCGTCAATTTGCTAAAGCAGTATCCCATTTTCGTTTATTTAGGGGCAGGGATTCTCGGCTATACCGCAGGCGAGATGTTTATCGCCGACGAGAAGCTGGCGACCCGGCTGCTTGGGGATATATCGCATTATGTGCTGCCGATCGTCACCACCCTGATCGTACTTGCATCCGGCTTGCTTAAGAAATGGGTGTTCAGGCCGCGCCATACCTAGAAGGCCGGCGGATTCGGAGACGCCGATGTCCGGCCACGATAAAGCATTGTTAATAATCGGTTAATCCCTCTGCCTATCTTGCGTTTTGCGGCATCTGCACGTATAATAAAGTGTGAATTGAAGCGTCGGCGCTTAGGTCCGACGCTTCTTTTGTGAACGGGCTTCGCTCCGGGATCAAGGAGCACGACATCGAGCCAAATTCAAAGAGAGGATTTTGAGACTGCCATGCATTCGAGAGATAAAATTCGTAATATCGCCATCATCGCCCACGTCGATCACGGCAAAACAACGCTGGTGGATAAGCTGCTTCAGCAATCCGGAACGTTCCGGGAGAACGAGGCGGTGCAGGAACGCGCCATGGACTCGAACGATATCGAACGGGAACGCGGCATCACCATTTTGGCGAAAAATACGGCCATCCAATACAAAGACTACCTGATCAATATTGTCGATACTCCGGGTCACGCCGACTTCGGCGGCGAAGTGGAACGGATTATGAAAATGGTCGACGGCGTTCTGCTTGTCGTCGACGCCTTCGAAGGCACGATGCCGCAGACGAAATTCGTGCTGCGCAAAGCGCTGGAACAGCAGTTGACGCCGATCGTCGTCGTGAACAAAATCGACCGTCCGAACGCCAGACCGGCCGAAGTGGTCGATGAAGTGCTCGATCTGTTCATCGAGCTGGGAGCGGACGATAACCAGCTTGACTTTCCGGTCGTTTACGCATCGGGTCTCATGGGAATGTCCAGTCTGGATCCGGAAAAGCTTGGCGAAAACATGCAGGCGCTCTACGATACGATCGTCAGCCATATCCCGGCGCCGACCGAGAATGTCGACGAGCCTCTGCAATTCTTGGTCACGCTGATGGATTATAACGAGTACTTGGGCCGGATCGCCATCGGCCGCGTCAACCGCGGAACGGTGCGTCAAGGGCAGCCGATTGCGGTTATCAACCGCGAAGGGCAAGTGAAGCAGGCGCGCGTCGAGAAGCTTTTCGGCTTCCAAGGCTTGAAGCGCATCGAGATCGAAGAGGCGGGAGCGGGCGACATCATCGCGATTTCCGGGATCAAGGACATCAACATCGGGGAAACGCTGGCCGACCCGGCGAATCCTGAACCGCTGCCGGTACTGAAGATCGACGAGCCGACGCTGCAGATGACGTTCCTTGTCAACAACAGCCCGTTCGCGGGCCGCGAAGGCAAATGGGTAACAAGCCGCAAGCTGCGCGAGCGTTTGTTCAAAGAGCTGGAAACCGACGTCAGTCTGCGCGTCGAAGAAACGGACAGCCCCGACGCGTTTATCGTATCCGGCCGCGGCGAGCTGCATCTTGGCATCTTGATCGAAAATATGCGCCGCGAAGGATTCGAGCTGCAGGTATCGAAGCCGGAAGTCATCATCCGCGAGATCGACGGTCTAAAAATGGAGCCGATCGAGCGCCTGATTATCGATGTGCCGGAAGACAGCATGGGCTCCGTTATGGAAAGCCTGGGCACGCGCAAAGCCGAGATGGTCAATATGATCAACAACGGCTCCGGCAATGTTCGCTTGGAGTTTCTCATTCCGGCCCGCGGCTTGATCGGGTACCGGACGTACTTCCTGACGCTGACCCGCGGCTACGGGGTCATGAACCATGCGTTCGACAGCTACGGTCCGTATGCGGGCAGCGGCGTCGGCGGACGTCACGAAGGGGTGCTGATTTCCAGCGAAACGGGCACCTCCACCTTCTACGGCATGCTGTCGGTCGAAGACCGCGGCACCTTGTTCGTAGAGCCGGGCACGGAAGTGTACGAAGGCATGATCGTCGGCGAGCACAATCGCGATAACGACATCATCGTAAACATTTGCAAAGAAAAGCAGCTGACAAACGTCCGTTCGGCAACGAAGGAAGATACGGTGAAAATGAAAACGCCGCGGATCTATTCGCTGGAGCAGGCGCTTGAATATTTAAATGACGACGAATACTGTGAAATTACGCCGAAATCGATTCGCCTCCGTAAAAAAATATTGAACAAAGGCGAACGTGAACGCTTCGAAAAACAGCGTAAAATGGCGGAAGCCAATGCTTGATTTAACTTAATAAAGATGACGCGGGAAAGCTCTGAGGAATCGGAGCTTTCTTTGCAAGTCTACATAAGGAGGATTCCGATGCTCGAATGGCTGAGGGCGCATCCGTTTGTAACATGGATCATCATCTTTGTGCTGATTACTTACGTATACAACAAAGTGTTCAAGACACGAAAGCTGCCGATACTGAAAGACGCTATCATTTACCTGCTGCTTGCTCTCGGGTCGGGAATGCTTCTCTTCTTTCAACTGGCCGGGCTGCCGATCGTGCTCAGCCTGACCGTGGCGGTCGTCCTGATGTTTATGGTCCGGATTCGCTACTACGTTCAGAACCGGGAAAACCGCAAATCGTAAGGGCTTGGCCCGGTGGAGGTGCATAGGCGAGATGGCGGACTTCTGGCTAGTCCCCTTGTCATGGGACGGGGAAACGGCTGTGCTCGGCGGGGAAAGGCTTCAGCTTAAGCCCGAAGGACTCAGGGAGCGATTCCTGGAAGCGATGGGACGAATCCACCCGCGGCTTTTGATGATGTTTAAAGCGCATTTGCTGCCGGAGGACGAGTCGGGCGAGGTTTGCGGTACGGAGGAGCTTCCGTTTATACTGGCGCAATCCGGAGATATTCGACTGTCCGCGGCGATAGAGCATTCGGAAGCGATGGCCGTTACGGATACGCCGATCTGGCGGTTGTCGCATTGTGCCGAAGCGTATTTCAACCGGATGCTTCCGGCGCGGGAGGCGGCTGCGCTGCTCCGGCAAGCCGCGGCCGAACCGGAGGCGAAGCGGTGGCTGGAGGCCATGCGGACATGGACGGCAGGCGGCCGTCAAGTGATTTTGCTGAGAGAGGACTGAGAGCTTGTGAATTTACAGGATGCGGTGTTCAATTGGCTGCAGATCAGCATTGTGGCGGAAGCCCGGCCGGACGACCTGGCCGCTTCGGAAACGAGAGACTTTTTCGAAACGATCCTGCGGGAGGACCATCACCTCGAGCGGTTCGTCCGCACGGCCGACGAAGAGATGTATATTGTGGAATACGAAGAAGCCGGGGGCGTGCGCCATAAGAAAAGGTTCGACCGCGAGCTTGCCGAACAGCTGTTGACGGACATTAACTCGAATCCGAAATACAATGAGTGACATATAACCCCGGACGTTGAGATACAATAAAATATCATTGTCCGAAGGGAGTGTCCGTGATAACTGCTGGTAGCTGTTACCTGACCCGTATGCTATAATGGTCTTAGATTCGGAGACAAACCTTTTACAGGAGGGGAACCTATGGCCGAAACGATCACAGCTTTGACGGATCAGCTCTTCGATCTACTCCAAAAGGATTCGTTTGCTCTCTTGAGCACAATCGATCATGAAACCGGTTCGCCTGCGACAAACGCCATCTCGTGGCTATTCGCTAAAGACCGAACGACGGTTCGTTTTGCCGTCGACCAGCGTTCGCGCATTTTGACGAACATCAAGCAGCAGCCCCATGTGAATTTGACGGTGATCGGCGCTGGCTCCGTCTTCGTGCTTTACGGAAACACGCGTCAGGTTGCCGAAGCTCTTGACGGGGTTCCGTTCAAGCTGGCTTGCTATGATATTGACATTGCTTCGGTGCGCGATGCGATGTTCTACGGAGCGCGCATTTCCGCAGCGCCTGAATATGAAAAAACGTACGACAAGCGTGCCGCCGAGAAGCTGGACACGCAGGTGTTCGACGCGATGCAAAAAGCCTAAGACCGTTTGCTGTCCTAGGCTTTTTTTTCACCTAAAAAGACCGTTGCGCCTGCTTTTCGGAACTTGCGGATTACCTCTGAACGGGCGGCTGCGTTTGCAGCGGATTCACGTCTCGCGGCAGCTGCGGGACGATTCTGCCGATAATGGCCGCCATTTCATCGGCGAAGCCGTTGATCGGTCTGCCGTTCATCGCTTGCTGCCTGATATTCCATAAGCGCTGGTTTAAATCCATATCCGCGGTGACAAGCGCATCCACTCCATACGGATCCTTTTTGAGCGCTTCGGCGACAGAAAGCTTGATCGTTCCGACTTTCGCGCGGTCCATCGCGGGCGGCACGTTGATTCCTACGACGGCCGTATTGCCGAAGACAACGCAATTGGCGCTCTCGACATTCGGCACGCTGACGGCGATTTGCTCCAGTCTGCTGGCAACGGCTTGGGGGTCCTGTATTTCTTTTTTCTGCGGTGCCGTCTGCTTCACTTGTACTTGCCGATCCGGATCGACGCTCTGCGAGGGGGCAGCTCCATTCTTTGGTGCTTGGTTACATCCTGACACGACAACGGACAACATCAAGAGGGTCGCGACAAACATTTTCATCAGCAATCGTCCTTTCTTTTCGTCATCGGCTTTGGCTAGTTTGTCCTGGCGGGGAAAATCCTATGTATCGAGTCGAACCAAACACCGAATCTGGGAGGGACTCATGATGAAAAAAATTTATGTGCTGGATACCAATGTGCTGCTGCAGGACCCGAACGCGATTTATGCTTTTGAAGATAACGACATTATTATTCCGGCGGTCGTGCTGGAGGAAATCGACTCCAAGAAACGAAACGCCGACGAACTGGGGCGCAATGCGCGCCAAATCTCCCGGATGCTTGACGGGCTCCGCAGCGACGGCCGGCTGTTCGAAGGCATCGGACTTCCCGGCGGCGGCAGCCTGAAGGTGGAGCTGAACCACCGGAGCTTCGCGAAGCTGCAGGAAGTGTTCGCCGAAGTGACGAACGACAACCGCATTTTGGCGGTGGCGCTTAATTATTTGCTGGAAGAAAAGGAAAAGTCCGATCCGAAGCCGGTGATTCTGGTCAGCAAGGATGTGCTCGTACGGATTAAAGCCGACGTGCTGGGCATTACGGCGCAGGATTATTTGACGGACCGGGTCGTCAATGTGGCAGGAGACATTTACACCGGGCATTCGACTTTGATGGTGCATCCTTCGGTCATCGATGAGTTCTACACGTACCGCTATTTGGGCATCCATTCGCTGCAGCTTGGCTACACGCTTCATCCTCACGAATTCGTCGTCCTGAAAGACGAAATGGGCACCAGCAAGTCCGCGCTGCTTAAAGTGAATGCCGACGGAAAGAAGCTGGAGCCGCTCTACCTCAGCAACGATCCGATCTGGGGAATCGCGGCGCGGAACGCGCAGCAGCGGATGGCGTTGGAGCTGCTGCTCAACGACGATATTCCGCTGGTCACGCTGACCGGGAAAGCCGGTACGGGGAAGACGCTCCTGACGCTTGCCGCGGGCTTAATGAAGGTTGAGGACGAAAGAAAATACAAGAAGCTGCTGATTGCCCGCCCCGTCGTTCCTATGGGCAAGGACATCGGTTATTTGCCCGGAGAAAAAGAGGAAAAGCTGCGGCCGTGGATGCAGCCGATTTACGATAACTTGGAGTATTTGTTCGATACGAAAAAACCGGGCGATATCGATAAAATTTTGGCGGGACTCGGAAGCATTCAGGTCGAGGCGCTGACCTACATCCGCGGACGGTCCATCCCGGGCCAGTTCATCATCATCGACGAAGCGCAAAACCTGTCCAAGCATGAGGTGAAAACGATCGTTTCCCGTGTCGGGGAGGGCAGTAAAATCGTTCTGCTGGGCGATCCCGAGCAGATCGATCATCCGTATCTGGACGCTTCGAGCAACGGCCTTACGTACGTTGTAGAGCGTTTTAAGGAGCAAGCCATCAGCGGGCACATCATGCTGGAGCGCGGGGAACGCTCGCACTTAGCCCAGCTTGCCGCCGATTTGCTGTAAGGGATACAAAAAAACGGTGATGCCGGCGATAGAAATCTATCGCTGCACCACCGTTTTTTTGGTTGTACAGTAAACCCGCTTCGGCATCCCGGGGTTTACTGTTCCGGCATATAAATCCATACCGCAACACCGCCATAGGCGCGGGCAATGCCTTCCGCAAGCTCGGCCAATTGGGCTTCGATGGCGAAGGCGGTGCCGCCCTCCGGCTGCGGCCAGGCGGCAAGCAAGTGCTCCTCCAGCTGCGCTTCCGCCTGCCGCGGCTCGAAGACTCGCAAGCGCGGACCGTGCGAATCCGCTGCGGCACGGAGCCGAAAAACGGCGACAAGATCCGCATACAGATAAACGTTGTCGAGGCGGCTCACAAAGCCGTAATCGCCGAAGGCGGGATACGTCGTTACCGGCGCCGGCAGCAGCAGTACGCCCAACTCCTCGGACGGAATGGCATACTGCTTCAAAATAGGTCTGAGCCGCTCCAGCTCTTCCAGGGACGAAAAAATCAACAGCTCCTTGTCGCGGTCGAACAAGGCGGTTTTTCCGGCTAACGCTTTGACGATCTGGGCGTAATAGCCGGCGCGCTTATCTTCGGGCATATCCAAGGCTGCAGCGTATTTGAGAACGGGATCCGTCACGACTTCACGCTCCTCTTCTTCTTGGGAGGTTCAGCTTGGAACTTACAAGGCCAGCTTCAGCATGATGCTTAGCTTGCCCTCCTCCAGCTGGACGCCGGTTACCTGCAAAAACGAGGCGATATTTTGGGGATAGATCCCCAAATCGAAGCTTTTTTCGAATTCCTCCACCGTGGTGGAGGGCAGGGAAAAGCCGTTGAACTGCATTTCCAAAATCCGGAACCGGATGAACGGTTTGCCGGTTCCGTCGTCCATGACGGCCATTTCATAGCTGCCCCGGATCATGACGGCAATATCGCCTTCCTGCCCGGAGGCCGATACTTGATCGGGATAGAAGTGAAACGTCAGATTGCGGAAACGTTCATTTTTTTTGCGCAAAAAGTCGTTCAGCTCGCTGTCCGTCATCTGAAACGTATAGTTTACCCCATTCATGACCAGATTGCCGTTCTTGTTCTGGCCGCTGCCGGATGCGACCAGCTCGGGAAGCTGCTGCATCGCACTAGCCAGCGCCTGAAAGTAAGTCTTGAACAAAGGAATGCCCTTGTCTTCCCACAGCTTGTTGAGCTCGAGCATCTGTTGTTGAAGCAGCGCCGCTTGCTCCTGGCGATCGGCGAGCTGATCGTCCACTTCTTTCTGGAGCGCGGCAAGCTGTTCGCGCTGCTGCAGGTAGCGCTCTTTCGTCCGCTGCAGGGAAGCGTGGGCTTCGGCCAGCTCTTTTTTGACCGAGGCCAGCCGCTGCCATGCATCCGTATGCCGCTGCAGCGCTTGTTTATCGTTGCGCAGAATCATCTGCAGATAGTCCAGCACCGAAACCGCATCGGAGAAGGAGCCGATGGAGAACAGCAGCGCCCACAGCGAATCGCGGTCGCCCATGTAATAGGAGCGGATGACTTTGGCGGCGTGTATTTTCGCCTCGCTTGTGGAATGCTCCGCTTCGCGAATCTGCTGCTCGGCGCTTAGCAGCTGCGCCTGGAGCTTGGTTTCCTGGTCGGCAATGCGGTTTAACTCCTGATCGATCTCATAAATGGTAAGGCCTTTCTGCAGCAAGCTTCTGTCCGCTTGTCCGCTCTCCGCAAAGGCGGAATAGGGGCATAAGACGGATAAACATCCGTATAACGAGAAAAGCGCAAGGATAGCCCATCGGCGTATATTCACACGCATGTCCCTCCCGTCCTTTCAACTAAAGATTATCATAGGAATGGGAAAAACATGACAAAAAAATTCCACGGCCTTGTGCCATGGAAGGGCTTCCGTCACGTTACTGTTTGCCCGCTTGAGGCTTAGGGAGCAATCGTAAAATGTCTTCCGCATGCTTGATCTGCTTCGGCGTTTCTTTCGCGAAGGCAGGCGTCTGATTGATCTCTTGCACCTTGTACGTCCATTCCACGCTGTTTTTCGCATTGTTTCCGCCTTCGACCGTAAAATACAGCTTTCCGGTTTGCTCGCGGATAAAACCTTGATTATCGATCAGAATGCTTAGCGTCGTGGGGGCTTCGATTTTGATCCGCTCCAGCGATGCTTTCCATTCGGCGGTTTGTCCCGTCCCGCTCAGTCCGCTGGTCAGCAGCTCGTTAAGCACGGACGGCAGCGCTTCGGCGAAATATTTTGCCGCATCCTGCTTGTTCTTGTCCGTCACCGTAAGCGTAATGCGCTTTGCAGGCTCGCCGTCGGCAAGCTTCTCGTCTTTGCTTCCGGGCTGCAGCCAGTCTGGGTTGACCCCTTCCAGCAGCTTGCCTGTCAGGGCGGCGCTCAGCCTTCCGGTATTCTTGAGCTTGTCCGCTTGCTTGTCCAACGGCAGCATCAAATATTCGTCCGCCTTCGTAATGGCTGGCATCTGCAGATACATTTTGTTATCTTTAAGAAGAAACGGCAGTTCGATGGGCGAGGCTGCGCCTTTGGGCGTCAGTTTGACCGAAGCTTCCATTCGGACCGGATCTGCGAGCGATACGAGCCCGCTGTAGTCGAATTGGCTTTCTTTGACCAGACCGAGCAGGGCGGCGGTTACCGGCTGCGAGCCTGAAAATAACGAAGCGTCCAGCTTCAGCTCCACTTCTCCGGCATATCGGTAGCTTTGAATTTGCTCCTGCTTGGCGACAGCTTGCATCAAATCCTGCTTCACCTGCTGATGATCGGTGCAGGCGGACGCGAGCAGCACGGTGCAGCTTATAAGCGCCGCGCAGAAGACGGTTCGTGGTTTAAACAAGGTTCTGCTTCCTCTCTTCATTTTTCTCATCCTATTATAGCGAGTGGGGGCGGTTTTGTCTTTAGTAATTTGGCGAGAGGCGGTCGGCTAATGAAAACGGAGCAGGCAAACGATTACCCGCTGCTGCAACTGATTCGGGAACGGATGGAAAAGCAGCCGGACCGGGCGATTTCGTTTCGGGACTACATGGATTTGTGCTTGTATCATCCAAGCCTGGGTTATTATATGAATTCGAATCGAAAAATCGGCCGTACGGGCGATTTCTATACGAGCGGTTCGATCGGGAGCGTGCTTGGCGACATGCTGGCCGCCTACCTTCGCAGCTTTGCGGAGACGAGAACCGGCGATATTTGCTTAACGGAATGGGGAGGGGGCGACGGCACCTTGGCCAGGCAAATGCTTGACGCCGTCCTCCGCGGCTCGCCGGAGCTGTATGGGCGGCTGCGCTTTATCAGCGTCGAAAAAAGCCCGATCCACCGGGGCCTTCAGGCGGAGGCGCTAGCCCCTCATACAGGGCTTGTGAGCTATTACACGGCCGAGGAGTGGCACGCGGCCGGTCCTTGGCACAACACGCTGGTATTTTCCAACGAGCTGCCGGACGCTTTTCCGGTTCACCGGATCGTTAGCCGTGAAGCCGGATGGCGCGAAATTCGGGTCGGCTGGGATCATGAACGGAAATGTCTGACGGAGGTGGAAGAGCCGATATCCGGAGGCGGGCTTGAAGACTTTATCCGCAAGGAAGCCATTCCGCCGAGAACGGGACAGCGGTTCGAAGTCAATTTGGACGCGCTGCGCTGGCTGCGGGCGGTTGCCGGCAGCTTGGGGAACGGCAGCGTGCTGATGACGATCGATTACGGACACGTGCGGGAGGAGCTGTATGCTCCGCACCGGATGAACGGAACCCTGCTATGCTACCGGAAGCATCAGGCTTCCGATACGCCGCTGCAGTTCCCCGGCGAACAGGATATGACCGCCCATGTCAATTTCAGCGCGTTGATGGATGCCGGGAAGGAAGCGGGGCTGGAGTCTTCCGGCTTGCTGACCCAGAAGCAATTTTTGCTGGAGCAGGGCCTGCTTGACGAGCTGAGCGATCATGATGCCCGGGACCCGTTCTCGGCACAGGCCCGGCGCAACCGGGCCATCCGGCAGCTGCTTCTCAGCGACCGGATGAGCGAGCTGTTCAAGGTTTTGATTCAAAAAAAAGGCGAACCGCGCTGATGCTTGCGGTTCGCCTTTCTTGTCTCCGTATTCGCTTACGTTTTTCCGGACCGGCAGGTTTAGATGGACATTTTGAAAAATGACCAGTAGGTAAACCCTGTAAACGAAACAATCATGTACCCCCAAAAAATCAATATGTAGGCACGTTCGGACAATTTCATGTATCCTAACAGCGTGAAAATCGCCGTCTGGGCGAAAAAGATGAGCGCCATCGGAATGAAATCGCCGGCTAACGCCATGAGCCCGATTACAAGCGTCCAGAAGCCGAGAACGCGAAACATGCGATCCATCCTGTATCCCCCTCTCTTTGGTCACGATCGATACATACGTACTATCCAACATTATAGCGAAAGCCTTCCTGCGTGTAAACGCCCAATCCGTGACGAAATTTAGTCAATTTTTTGGTTCTTCGCAACATATCGTTACCCAAATCCGCAGAAACGATGTATGGCCGCCTTGAAAATTGGCAATACAAATTACTAGAAAAGTATTCTATGAACTCTACCATGGGCATAGAGATAAAGTAACGCAGCATTTTATGCATCACGAACATAGATGCGGATGAACCTATTGGGGTTAGGAGGACGGCTTGATGACGGCAATCAGACAAGACGCATGGAGCGAGGAAGACGATTTGATATTGGCGGAGGTGACGTTAAGGCATATTCGCGAAGGAAGCACGCAGCTGTCCGCTTTTGAGGAAGTGGGCGAAAAAATAGGTAGAACCGCGGCCGCTTGCGGCTTCCGCTGGAACAGCTTCGTCCGCAAGAAATACGAGGCGGCGATTCAGATCGCCAAAGCGCAGCGCCAAAAAAGGAACCAGCACCGCAAGCATGCGGGCGCGTTCGCAGCCGTTGCGGGCAGCGGCATGGGGGGGCCTTTGGCTTCGGAAAGCACGGTGCGCAGCGACGGTATCGTGGAAGAGCTGTCGATCGACGCGGTGATCCGCTTTCTGCGCCAGTGGAAAGGAAGCTATCAGGAGATGGTCCGGCACGTAAGGCAGCTTGAGAAGGAGCTCAACGAGAAGCAGGATGAGCTTGAGCGGCTGCGGAGTCACAACGACGAGCTGAGCCGGCAGGTCAGCGACGTTTCAACCGATTATCGCGTCGTGAACGACGATTACAAAGCGCTTATTCAAATTATGGACCGGGCCCGGAAGCTGGCTTTTCTGGCGGAGGAAGAAGAGGAAAGCAAAACGCGCTTTAAAATGGACGAAAACGGGAATCTGGAGCGGATCGAATAAACCGGAACCGTCATATAAAGGCAGGGAGAAACCCCGAATCGGTTGCCATGTGCACACCCGATCAGGGGTTTTTGTGCTTGCCCCGCCATTTTTTGCTATGATAGACTGAACAAATTTTTATTGCACGGGGGGAGAGGACGATGGGCCGTTTTACGGTAATTGGCGCAGGAGCGCTCGGAACGTTGTTCGCGGTCAGGCTGTCGGAAGCGGGGCACGAGGTGGAGGTCGTCGTTCGTCGCCCCGAGCGGCAGGCCGAAATCGAAGCCGCCGGACTGCGCTTGGTCGATGCCGTGCCGGGACGGGAGGAAAAGCGGGCTCATGCCGTGATTACGGCTTTTCCCCGCGTCAGCCTGGGGGGGGGAAAGGAAGCGTTCGGAGGAAAGGGCGGGAGCGGGCCGCATTTTATCCTGCTTGCCGTAAAGCAGTCCGCAATAACCCGGGAGCTCGGGCTCGAATTGAGCCGACGCATGGATTCCTCGGCATGGATCGTCTGCTTGCAGAACGGCATCGGGCATCTGGAGGCGCTGGCTGCGCATGTGCCTTCGGAGCGGCTGCTTTCGGCCGTTACGACGGAAGGCGCGATGATCTCGCCCGCCGGGGAGGCCGTTCATACGGGACGCGGCATGACCTGGATAGGCGCGGCAGAAGAAGAAAGGGACGGAGTCTCGGAGACTGCGCAAAAAAATCTCGTTGATTGGCTGCAATTGGCAGGATTTAGCGCATCCGTGTCGAAAAACATCTCTAGCCGCATTTGGCAAAAGCTTCTTATCAATGCCGTCATCAACCCGCTCACCGCCTTGCTGCGGGTACCGAACGGCATGCTCCCGAGTTTGCCGGAAGCCGAAAAGCTGATGCGCGCCTTGTACGAAGAAGGCGCCGCTCTGGCGCGTGCGCTTGACATCCGGCTGGAGGCGGATCTGTGGGAGCAGCTGCTGGAGGTATGCCGGCGGACCGCCACCAACCGTTCCTCCATGCTTCAGGATATGACGGCCGGCCGTCCTACGGAAATCGAGGCCATTACAGGGGGATTGCTGCGGGAGGCGGATCGCGGCGGAATAGCCCTTCCGACGCATCTGGCCATATATCGGCTGGTCAAGGCGGCGGAAGCCGGGCAGCGCGTCTGACGGCCGACATTATCGACTGAAATCGACTGAAATCGGGTGATATCGCTTGAGTGCATTATTTGGATGGCTGCAGCAGCTGTATACGTTTTTTGCGATTGTTCCTTTCGTAGCTTTTTTCATCGTATGGATTGCCGTTTACTACATTACTAAAAACAAACGCAAAGCCACGCATCTCAGCATGGATATCACCACGTTATTTCTCATCGGCTCCGTTGCGTTCATGAGCCGGAATTTATTCGATTCGGGAATGCTGCTGTGGACGATCGTGCTGCTGTTTCTCGTGGCCGCAGGCTTGCTTGGAAATATGCAAAACCGGCTTAAAGGAAAGATCGATCTGATCAAAATCGCCAGAACGCTGGGACGGCTCGGCTTTGTGCTGCTGACGGCCTGTTATGTGCTGCTGCTGTTCATCGGCATCGGCAAATATATGATCAACTCGTAGAAAAGGCGCAGGAAATGAGCGTGCGTGCTGTATGCGGGGAGAAACGGCAGGTATGGAATAAAATGCTTCCACTTTTGAGAGCCTAACCCAGAAAAAGGCTCTTTATTTTGTGATTAAACTACAAAAAGTGATATAATAATACTTAAAACTACACATAATAGCCGGAACTCAAAAAATAACACTAGATTTTATTAACCTCTGGTTGTATAATTTCTATTTGGTAACGGTTTCAAGCATCAAGTACTTTACTTTTTACTTATAATCCGATATTATCAAAGGGTGTTATGTAAGGTGTGAATTCTGTGTCATGTTATATAACACGACAAGAATTAACATATATTTACATAAATTAAAAGGGAGGAAGTCAATTTCATGAAAAAGCTTCTTGTTCTGGCATCGGTTACCGCTATGCTTGGTACCACCGTTGCCGGCTGTTCAGGCAGCACGGATAGCAATCAGCAAGCAGGGGGCGCAGACAATAAAAAAGCTCCGGCTCAAGAAATCAGAATTAACCTTTCAGCGGAACCGCCGGCGATCGATAGCTCCATCGCAACGACGAACCCTTCTTTTACGATTCTTAATGCGGTGAACGAAGGCTTGTACCGTTTGGATGCGGAAGGCAAGCCTCAGCCAGGTCTTGCGAAAGACCTTCCGAAAATTTCCCCGGACGGCCTCGTGTATACGATCACGCTTCGCGACGGCTTGACTTGGGCGGATGGCTCGCCGCTGAAAGCAAGCGATTTTGTATGGGCTTTCCAACGTACTTTGGACCCGGCGACAAAAGCGAAATACGCAACCATGCTGTCCTGGATCAAAGGCGGAGCCGCTTTGAACAAAGCGAAGCCGGAAGAAGTGGAAGCGAAGAAAGCCGAGCTTGGCGTAAAAGCGCCGGACGACAAAACGCTCGAAATTACGCTGGAAAGACCGGTTGCGTTCTTTGTCGACCAATTGGCTAACCCGCTCTTCTTCCCGCAAAAGCCGGATTTTGTCAAAGCCCAGGGCGACAAAAATGGCGCCGATGCCGACAAAATTATCGGTGCAGGTCCGTTCAAGATGGAAAAATGGGACCACGAGCAGCAAATCGTTCTCGTGAAAAACGACAAATATTGGGATGCTGCAAACGTGAAGCTGGAAAAGGTAACCATTAACGTCGTGAAAGACCCGAATACCTCGCTGAACATGTACGATACGAATCAAGTCGACTTGACGGAGCTTCGCGGCGAGCAGTTCAAAGCTTTCCAAGGGAAGCCGGACCTGACGCTGAAGAAAGAATTTGTAACCAATTACTTAATGTTCCATAACACGAAATTCCCGGCGTTTGCCAATGCGAAAATTCGCCAAGCGCTTGGCATGGCGATCGATCGCAAAACTTTTAACGAAGTTGTCTTGGGTGGATCTTCCATTCCTTCGACAGGTCTCGTACCTGGAGTTGTGCTTGACGGCAACAAAGTAGAGTTCCGCAAAGCTGCGGGCGATACGCAGCCTGCGTTCGATGCCGCCAAAGCGAAAGAGCTTCTGGCCGAGGGCTTGAGAGAATTGAACCTGACTTCCTTGCCGAAGTTCAAGCTCATGGCTGACGATACCGAGACGTCCAAAAAGACGCTCGAATTTATCCAAGCCCAATGGAAGCAGCATCTGAACATTGATGTGGAAGGCGAGCCGCTGCCGTTCGCGCTGCGCGTGAAAAACATGCAGGAAAACAACTTCGAAGCCGTGATTTCGTTGTGGGGTGCCGACTACAACGACCCGATGACGTTCCTTGACATGTGGTTGTCCGACAACAAGTCTTTCAACTATGTCGGCTACAACAGCAAAGCTTATGACGATCTGGTGAAAGCCGCAGACAAAGAAGTCGACTTGGCAAAACGCTCGAAATTGATGGTCGATGCCGAGAAGCAGCTGATGGCCGATATGCCGATTTCCCCACTTTACTTCCGTACGAGACCTTACGCAAAAAGACCGAACGTAGAAGGCTTGATCCTGCCGGCAATGTCCAAAGAGTGGGAATTGAAGTGGGTTACTATTAAGTAATCCGTTTGACCGGATGAACTATAGAAAGTAGTGGCTGATTCGTCAACGAGGGGGCCGTTCTGATCTTTGGAACGGCTCCGATTTTTTCTGCAACGCTGTTGCCCTCTGTTCGGAGGAAGCGGAGCTGCTTCGCAAACATAGTCTTGCTTTGGATCGGTCTATGCTTGCGAAGCAGTTCGGCTGTTTCCAATCGAGCCTTACGAGCCTTGCTGCTTGTCCTTGTTTGAATTAGTTCAGGAGGTGTACCATGCTTCGCTATTTGCTGCGTCGTCTGGTTTATATGGTCATTACCTTGTGGTTGGTTGTCACCTTCACATTCGTGTTGATGAAAAACTTGCCAGGGGATCCGTTTGGGGAAGATTCGCAAAAATTGACGATTGAGCAAAGAAAGCTGCTCTATGCTCAATACGGTCTGGACCAACCGATTTGGAAGCAGTACCTGAAGTACATGAATAACGTGCTCCACGGCGATTTGGGCGTTTCCTTCCAGTTCCCGACGCGTAAAGTCACGGACATTATTCAACAAGCGTTCCCCGCGTCGCTGGAGCTCGGCTTGTGGGCGCTGGCGATTGCGATTACGGTCGGGTTGATTCTCGGCATTATCGCGGCTTTGAATCATAACAAGGGCCTTGATGTCACGGCGATGTTTACGGCGATTGTCGGGATCTCGATCCCATCATTTGTTCTGGGACCTTTGCTGTCTTATTTTATCGGGGTGAAAGCGAGCTGGATAGGGCTGCCCCCGGGGATGTGGCAAGACGCGTCATCCAGGGTGCTGCCTTCCATCGCCTTATCGTTCGGCACGATTGCCATTCTTGCCCGGCTTATGCGGACGTCCATGCTGGACGTGCTGAATCAGGACTATATCAAAACGGCAAAAGCCAAAGGCTTGTCCCAGCCGGTCATCGTTCTTAAACATACGATCCGCAATGCGATCCTTCCGGTTGTTACCGTGCTCGGTCCCGTATTTGTCGGTCTGATCACCGGTACGCTGGTCGTAGAGCAAATTTTCGTTGTGCCCGGCTTAGGTAAACATTTTGTTCAATCCATTTATTCCAACGATTATACCATGATTACAGGATTGACCATTTTCTATGCGTTTATTCTTGTCATTGTGCTCTTTATTACCGATGTGATCTACGGTCTGATCGATCCGCGCATTCGTTTGGTTAAGGGAGGTAGCAAGTAATGCAGATGTCCAAAGACCTGTTCCAGCCGGTAGTCCGAGAGCAAGTCGGCCGGGAAACTGTCGTTCGCCCTTCCATGAATTACTGGCAGGATGCGTGGAGAAGGCTTAAGAAAAACAAGCTGGCCATGTTCGGCATGACAACGCTTGTCACCTTGATTCTGCTCGCTACGTTCGGACCGATTTTTTCGAGCTACGACTACGCGACGCAAAACTACGATATCAAAAACCTGCCGCCTTCCGCAGCGCACTGGTTCGGAACCGACGATTTCGGCCGCGACCTGTGGGTGCGCGTATGGTGGGGAACGCGAATTTCCTTGGCGATCGGTATTATCGCCGCGCTGCTCGACCTCGTATTCGGAGTTATTTACGGGGGTGTTTCGGCCTACTACGGAGGCCGGGTGGACGATATTATGCAGCGTATTATCGAAATCATTCACTCCATCCCGTTTTTGCTGATCTCGATCCTGCTGATCATCGTTATCGGTCCGGGTTTCTTGACGATCATTATCGCTTATGCCATTACCGGCTGGGTGCCGATGGCGCGGCTGGTCCGCGGTCAAGTTCTGACCTTGAAGGAGCAAGAGTACGTGCTTGCGGCCAGAACGCTGGGTGCAGGCGGCGCGCGCATTATTTTCCGCCACTTGGTGCCGAATGCGCTTAGCTTGATTATCGTGCAAATTACGTTTATCGTTCCTTCGGCTATCTTCGTCGAAGCGTTCCTGAGCTTTATCGGTCTCGGAATCCGCGTGCCGCTTGCTTCGCTCGGCTCGCTGCTGTCCGACGGCGCCAATTCGATTCGTTATTTCCCGCACCGGGTTATTTTCCCGACGATTGTTTTCAGCTTGATCCTGATGAGCTTCAACCTGCTCGGTGACGGCCTTCGCGATGCGCTCGATCCGAAGATGAGGAAGTAAGGAGGGTGCCAAAATCATGAGCAAAAATATATTGGAGGTTCGCGACCTCAGAGTATCGTTTCGCACCTATGCCGGTGAAGTGCAGGCCGTTCGCGGCGTTTCCTTCGACCTCAAAAAAGGGGAAGTGCTCGCCATCGTAGGCGAATCCGGCTGCGGCAAATCGGTAACGGCCCAAACGATTATGCGGCTCATTCCGACGCCTCCGAGCATGATTAAGAGCGGATCGATCAAATTCGACGGCAAAACGGAAATTACAACAATTTCAAATAAAGAAATGGAAAAAATCCGCGGCTCCGAGATGGGGATGATTTTCCAGGACCCGATGACCTCGCTCAACCCGACAATGATGATCGGAAAACAAATCGCCGAAGGGCTTATTAAGCATCAGGGCTTAAGCGCGGGCGATGCACGGAAGCGCGCAGTCGAGATTTTGAGAATGGTCGGCATTTCCAATCCGGAAGGCCGGATCACCCAATATCCTCACGAATTTTCCGGCGGGATGCGCCAGCGCGTCATGATTGCGATCGCATTGGCCTGCAATCCGAAGCTGCTTATTGCCGACGAGCCGACAACGGCGCTTGACGTGACGATCCAGGCGCAAATTATCGAACTGATGAAAAAGCTGTCCGACCAGACGCAAGCATCGATTATCGTGATTACGCATGACCTTGGGGTCGTTGCGGATATGGCGCAGCGCGTCATCGTCATGTACGCGGGTAAAGTCGTAGAGCAGGGTACGGTAAACGAACTGTTCTACGATTCGAAGCATCCGTATACCTGGGGCTTGCTTCGTTCCGTGCCGCGTCTGGATCAAGACAAGGACGGCGAATTGGTGCCGATCCCGGGAACGCCGCCGGACTTGTTCGCCCCGCCGAAAGGCTGCGCTTTTGCAGCGCGGTGTCCTTATGCCATGAAAGCCTGTTTGGAAGTCGATCCCGAGCATACGAAGCTTTCCGAGACGCATTCGGCGGCCTGCTGGCTCCTGCATCCCGATGCGCCTAAGGTAGAGCGACCTGTAGAAGCTGGAGGTGCGGCACGATGAAGGGCAATCCGATTTTGGAAGTACGCGATTTGCAAAAACACTTTCACTTGGGCGGCGGCAAGACGTTAAAAGCCGTCGACAAGCTTAATATTTCGATCGCCCGGGGCGAAACGTTCGGCTTGGTCGGCGAGTCCGGCTGCGGCAAGTCGACGGCCGGACGCACGATCATCCGTCTTTATGAAGCGACGGGCGGTGAAGTGCTGTTCAATGGCGAGAACGTTCATAAGCTGCGCGGGAATAAGCTGCAAGAGTTCCGCCGTCATATGCAGATGGTGTTTCAGGATCCGTACGCCTCTTTGAACCCGCGGATGACGGTCGGCAACATCATTGCCGAAGGACTGGACATTCACGGCCTTGCGGACGGGAAGCAGCGCAAGCAGCGCGTAAGCGAGCTTCTTAATGCGGTTGGTCTGAATGAGGAGCATGCGAGCCGCTTCCCGCACGAATTTTCGGGCGGCCAGCGTCAGCGGATCGGCATTGCCCGGGCGCTGGCGATCGAGCCTCAATTCATCATTGCGGACGAGCCGATCTCCGCGCTGGACGTATCCGTTCAAGCGCAGGTCGTCAACCTGTTCAAGAAGCTGCAAAAAGAGCGCGGTCTGACCTACTTGTTCATCGCGCACGATCTTGCGATGGTGAAGCATATTTCCGACCGGATCGGCGTTATGTACCTCGGCAAGCTGGTCGAGGTAACGACCTCCGAGGAGCTGTATGCGAACCCGCTGCACCCTTACACGCAATCGCTGCTGTCCGCGATCCCGATTCCGGATCCGGAGGTGGAGCGTACTCGCGAGCGGATCATTCTGGAGGGCGAAATTCCAAGTCCGCTCAACCCGCCGAGCGGTTGCCCGTTCCGAACCCGCTGCCCGAAGGCGATGCCGGAATGCGCGGCAAGCATGCCGGAGTTTAAGGAAGTCCAACCCGGCCACTTTACGGCCTGCCATTTATATTAAACCTTGGAAGCCTCTGCCTGTGCAGGGGCTTTTTTACTTTAACGAAACGATCCGGAGCTGTCTGATGTGTGAGTTGCCGCAAGTCGATAAGTAGCTTGCGAGAATTAAAGTTGAAGCCGCATAAGTAGGCTTGAAAAAAGGACTGGGGTTTACAGGAGAGCTTTTGCTTTCCGGTAGAACCTAGTCCTATTTTTAATCCGCATAATATATCGGTAAAATGGTCCATTCGTTTAAGTTTTTTTCGGCAATAACGGAATGATGGCCTCTTTTTTGGTTTTGTTTGTTTTTAAGGAATAAGTAACTGTTAAAGAAAAGTGATCTGTTTTAAAATAATTAGCAGGAATTTCCAGAGTAGCGGTTAGGTCTGACTTTTCATTAATTGCTGTTGATTCTACTGTTAAGCAATTTTGTTGATCAAGTTTAGCTGAAGGTTGTTTTTCATACGAAACAAAAGAGCCGCAATCCGCATAAATATTCATCTCCTCATTTGTCTTGTTAGTAATTCTTATTTTTGCTTTGAACGATGAATCCGTTGGCGTGCCCTGTGCTTCAGCGGTGATATGGATGAAATCATTGTCGTACACCCCAGTATAATGGGTATTCCATCCATTTATAACATGATTGCTGCATCCTGTCTGCAGAGATAGAATAATAAGCGCGATCAAAAAAAGTCTCATTAAATCTCCTTTCTTTTTATAAAAAGAAAATGGCGTATAATAAACTAGCAAAAATTACCTGTCGGTTGGTTCGGCGCATGTGACTTGCCTAACTTTATGGAATTAATTTGTGGCGGATCTGCTGTTGTAGTACCGGTCCCGTTAATCCCTCGCTCTCATAAAATAAAAAAATTTATCATCTCCCTTAGAATTATATTTTCTAGTAGTTTTTTCGTGTGCTGCATCATACACCTACGTTTATACTCAAGAAGAAGCAATTGTGAAAAAACGTAACAGACTAAAATAAAGGTCTTAATACTGGTACAATTTTATAATAAAATGCCAAATTTGGTAAATAGAAAGCGGAGATAATTATAAGTTTTAAAGAGTGACCTTTTTGCGCTTGGCTGCAGGTCAATTGGCCTCTTTTTATGCGAAGATAATCAAGTTATGTGAAGAAAATCAGCAGTTCTTTTTGACGATTTCCCGGATCGCGTGTAAAATAGTAATGCTTATGTTGTTTACAAACCGGAAGCGACTTACATTTTGAAAGGAAGGGTGGCGGGCGGATTGCGGATAGAAATAATGCAGTGGGACTCCGGCCAACCTTTGGCAGGCGATTATTCGGACCGCTTCGAAAAAATAAGCGCGTTTTTCGATTACAATCCTTCAGATGCCGACTGTTGGGAGGCGCGGGCGGCTTGGGTCGACCGCGAGCGGATTCACGGGGCTGACCGCCAGCGGCTTGCGGAAGCGCTGCGCCGGTTCAATGAACGGGCCGGGGCTTCGACGGAAGCGCTTCGTTCGATCGAGCTGCTTAAGGATTCCCGTACGCTGTGTGTCGTGGGAGGCCAACAAGCCAGTTTGTTTACCGGACCGCTGCTTGTGATATACAAGGCGATTACGCTGATTCGGGCTGCCCGCGAAGCTTCGGAGAAGCTTGGCCGGCCGGTGGTGCCGGTATTTTGGATTGCCGGGGAGGATCATGATTTTGACGAAGTGAACCATGTGACCGTGCTGACGGCGGACCAGCAGCTCCAGAAAATCAAGCTGCAGCATCCGACCGGCTTGCGCACCTCCGTCAGCCGGACGCCGATCGCGCCGGAGCAATGGGATGAGGTGTTGGCCGCCTTTGAGCGGACACTTATGCCTACGGAGTTCAAAGAGAGCCTGATGGAAGCGCTGCGTTCGTCGACCGAGGGAGCCACGTCCTTGACGGACAGCTTTGCGCGCCTTCTCTCCGCCTGGTTCGGGCGGGACGGGCTCGTGCTGGTCGATTCGGACGACCCGGACCTGCGGAGGCTCGAAAGCCCAATGTTCCGCCGGTTGGCGGAGCAAAGCGGTTCCATTAATGAAGCGCTTCTGCGGGGGCAAGACAAGCTGCGGGCAGCGGGATACGTGCCGCAGGCTGAGGTTTCCGGCCATGGCGCGAATTTGTTCGTCTACGACGAGCAAGGCGAGCGCATTTTGCTCTACGCGGACGAAGGAGGCGGCTACACCGACCGCAAGGAGGAGCGCCGCTACAGCCGGGAGCAGCTTTTGCAATGGGCGGAGGAGGCTCCGGAGCGGCTGAGCAACAATGTGCTGACGCGGCCTTTGATGCAGGACTATTTGTTCCCCGTCCTTGGAACCGTATTGGGACCGTCGGAGATTGCTTATTGGGCGTTGACTCGCGATGCGTTTCATACGCTGGGGATGCGGATGCCGATCGTTCTCCCGCGCTTGGGCTTCACTATTGTGGAGGGTACGATCCAGAAAAACATGCACAAGTATGGGCTTGCGATCGACGACGCGCTGTACCGCTTGGAGGAGAAGCAGCAGGCCTGGCTTCGGGAGCAGGACCAGCTTCAACTGGATGCCCGCTTTGCCGAGGTGAAAGAGCGGTTCCGTGCCGGCTACGAGCCGTTGATCGGAGCGATAGCCGCGGTCAACCCCGGATTGCAAAAATTAGGCGAGACGAATCTGGGGAAAATTATCGAGCAAATCGATTTTTTGCAGCATAAAGCGGATGACGCCCTTCGTTCGCAATACGAGGCGGGACTTCGGCAATTTGCCCGCATCGGGTTATCTTTGCTGCCTGACGGCAAGCCGCAGGAACGGGTGTACAACCCGCTGGCCTATTTGAACAAATACGGCGACGGTTGGATGAGAGAGCTCGTGGAAATGCCTTTGCCACTGGACGGGAAGCATCGTATATGTTACATGTAATAAGTAGAGATTTCATGATCCAAGGAGGACGTTACCGATGGCAAGTACGATCGACCGCAGCATTATCCGCGACATTGCGCTCGCGCCGGAAGGACATTTGAAGATCGATTGGGTGAACGCTCACATGCCGGTGCTCAACCGGATCCGCGAGCAATTCGAGAAGGAACAGCCGTTTAAAGGGCTGAAGGTCGCCATCTCGCTTCATTTGGAAGCCAAAACGGCTTATTTGGCCAAAGTGGTGCAGGCCGGCGGCGCTGAAGTGACCATTTGCGGCAGCAATCCTCTGTCCACGCAGGACGACGTATGCGCGGCTTTGGTGGAGGACGGCATCACGGTATTTGCGAAGTACAACCCGGAGCCGAAGGAGTATAAGGAGCTGTTGATCAAGACGCTGGAAACCGAGCCGGATCTGATCATTGACGACGGCGGTGATCTGGTTACCATTCTCCACTCCGAGCGCAAAGACCTGCTCAAAAACGTGCGCGGGGGCGCGGAAGAAACGACGACGGGCATTCTTCGCCTGAAATCGCTGGAGAAGGACGGGCAGCTCCAATTCCCGATGGTTGCGGTCAACGACGCGTTCTGCAAATATTTGTTCGATAACCGTTACGGCACCGGTCAATCCGTTTGGGACGGCATCAACCGCACCACGAACCTCGTCGTTGCGGGGAAAACGGTCGTTGTCGTCGGCTACGGCTGGTGCGGCAAGGGCGTGGCGATGCGCGCCAAAGGGCTCGGCGCCAATGTCATCGTGACGGAAATCGACGCGATCAAAGCGGTCGAAGCTTACATGGACGGCTTTGCGGTTATGCCGATGAGCGAAGCGGCCAAGGTGGGCGATTTCTTCGTCACGGTAACGGGCAACCGGGACGTCATCCGCGGCGAGCATTACAAGGTCATGAAGGACGGAGCGATTTTGTCCAACGCCGGTCACTTCGACGTGGAAGTGAATAAACCGGAGCTGGAGGCTATGGCCGTATCCGTGCGGACGGTACGCCGCAACATCGAAGAGTACACGCTTCAGGACGGACGGAAGTTTTACATTTTGGCCGAAGGACGTCTGGTCAACCTGGCCGCAGGCGACGGGCATCCGGCGGAAATCATGGACATGACGTTTGCGCTTCAGGCGATGTCCTTGAAGTACGTGAACGAAAACTACAAGCAAATCGGCCGCAAGGTCGTCAATGTGCCTTACGAGCTGGATGAGCAGGTGGCCCGCTTCAAGCTGGCTTCGCTCGGCATCGGCATCGATACGCTGACCGAAGAGCAAAAAGCATACCTGGATAGCTGGGCGGAGCACTGATCCGTAACCGGCCTAAGAATCTCCCTTTGATGCAAGAGCATCAGGGGGAGATTTTTTTGGCTGAATTGTCGAAAAATTGAAACAATGAAATTCCTCCTTGCGTCTAGGGGATAACGCAGCGTTTCAGCGGCTGTGGGATCAGACAAATAAGGGGGAGGCACTATGCGAAAGTTAGGGGAATCGGTTGTGCCGAGGTTGCGCATGTCGGGGGGGATGCGCGGAGCCGCGGCTGTTCTGCTGCTGGCCGGATGGCTTGCAGGCTGCAGCGCGGCTTCGACGGGCTCGGAAAAGCTGGATGCCGGCGATCGGAAAATGGCGCAGACTAGCGGCGAGCAATCGCAAGCAAACAACCAAAATTCTCCCGCATTACCTGATCGGGCTGCCGATCCGAATGCGGGGAAGCCGGCCGCGAGCACGGGCTTGACGGGGGAGACGGCGCCGGAGACATCGGATGCGTTCAGCCGCAAAATCATCTACAAAGCGAATTTGGTCATGCAGGTGGAAAAGTATCAAGAGGCGCAAGCGAAAATACAGGAGGCGGTCAAGCAGTCGGGCGGCTACATCTTGCAGTTCGACGAGAACGCTTCGGCCTTGGAAAAAAGCGGCACGTTTGTCATCAAGGTACCGGCCGCAGGCTTCCAATCGCTGCTGGCGCTGCTCGAACAGATTCAGCCGACGCTGCAAAAAAATTTGCAGGGTCAGGATGTGACGGAGGAATATGTCGATCTCGCCGCGCGTTTGAAGGCAAAGCAAGTGGTGGAGAGCCGGCTGATCGCTTTCATGGAGAAGGCTGCGAAGACCGACGAATTGCTGGCTTTCTCAAACGAGCTCGGTAAAGTTCAGGAAGAAATCGAGCGAATCAAAGGACGCATGCGGTATTTGGAGCAAAACGTAGCGTTATCCACCATCGAGCTGAAGCTGACGCAAAAAAGCAGCTCGGCCGAGGTTATCCAGGCGCGTGGTCAGGGGCCGTTAGGACAGCGGGCGGCAGAAGCGCTGAACGGCACTTTGGCGGTACTCGGCTTTTTGCTTCAGTGGGCATTCGTTTTTCTGGCGGGCGCGCTACCGGTGATCCTGCTGCTTGCGTTGATCGGCATTCCCGTTTGGCTCCTGCGCAATCGGCGCAAGGAGAAGCTCGCCGCTATTCGTGCGCGGCTGGCGGGAGAAGAGGCGGAAGTGCCCGGGGACAAAACAGAATAACATGAAAAAAATCCTGCGGTCGTCTACGGACGAAGCAGGATTTTTTGTTAACATGACGAATCATTACTATACAAGTGGTGGAAAGTGGGGTAAAGTGGAGGAAAGGGGGTGGCGTGTGGTGTTCATGGGGGAATATCAACATACCGTTGACGAAAAAGGCCGGATGATCGTGCCGGCCAAATTTCGCGAAGCCCTGGGAACATCATTCATCGTCACTCGCGGCCTGGACCAATGTTTATTCGTTTATCCCATGAACGAGTGGTCGGTGCTGGAGCAGAAGCTCAAAGCGCTGCCGCTCATGAAGTCTGACGCTCGCGCCTTTACCCGGTTCTTTTTCTCCGGCGCCACCGAATGCGAGCTGGACAAGCAGGGCAGGGTCAACCTGCCGAAAAATCTGCTCGAGCATGCCAAGCTGGAGAAAGATTGTGTCGTTATCGGCGTTTCCAATCGGGTGGAGATTTGGAGCAAGTCGATCTGGGAAAACTACTTCCAGCAATCCGAGGAATCGTTTGCCGAGATTGCGGAGAAACTGGTCGATTTTAACTTTGATCTATAACCCCGGAAAAATGCCGGCGTAGGAGGAGCAGCGGGATGTTTCATCATGTGACCGTACTTAAGCAGGAAGCAGTGGAAGGATTACATATACAGCCGGACGGCGTCTACGTCGATTGTACGCTCGGCGGAGCGGGGCACAGCTTCGAGATCGCTTCGCGCCTCGGGCCGGAGGGCTTGCTTATCGCCTTCGATCAAGACGACGCGGCGCTTGCCAACGCCAGGGAGCGGCTCGCTCCGGTCATGGACCGGGTGAAGCTGGTCCGCAGCAACTTTCGCTATTTGGAGCGCGAGCTTGCCCAAGTCCCGCGTGCTTTGAGAGACGGCCGTCCGCAGGTGGACGGGATTTTGTTTGATTTGGGCGTGTCGTCCCCGCAGCTCGATGAGGCTGAGCGGGGCTTCAGCTACAATCATGACGCCGAGCTGGACATGCGGATGGACCGGACGGCTCCGCTGACGGCGAAAGACATCGTCAACGATTGGCCGGAGCAGGAGATCGCGCAAATTTTATACGAATACGGCGAAGAAAAATTCTCGCGCCGTATCGCGGCGACCATCGCGGCCGCCCGCGCCAAGGGCCCGATCGAAACGACGGGCCAGCTCGTCGATCTGATCAAGGAATCGATACCTGCAGCGGCAAGGCGCACCGGACCGCATCCGGCCAAGCGCAGCTTTCAGGCGCTGCGGATCGCCGTAAACGACGAGCTCGGCGCCTTCGAGGATGCGCTGGAGCAAACCATCCGCTGTCTGGCCCCGGGAGGCCGGGCCGCGGTGATTACCTTCCATTCGCTCGAAGACCGGATATGTAAACAAACTTTTTCCAAATATGTAGCCAAATGCACGTGCCCGCCCGACTTTCCGATGTGCGTATGCGGATCTGCCGGTATCGTTAAGCTGGTGAACCGCAAGCCGATCGAAGCCGGGACGGAAGAGCTCGAGGCGAATCCGCGCGCCCGTTCGGCGAAGCTGAGAATCGCTGAAAAACTATGAACCGAGGGGGAAAGCATCTTGCCGGCTTATATTCAAGGGAATTTGGCAGTTGAACAACGGACCGAGAACAAAGTCAAAGTCAAGGAAACGAAAAAGATCGTCTACCGGAACAAAACGTTGCCGGTACAAGAAAAGCTGCTCTATTTGTTTACGGTTGCCGTCTGCGTCGTCGTTGCGGGTGTCATCATTTGGCGTTATGCGCAAATTTACGAGATGAGCTCGAGCATTAAAACTATTGAGCAGAAAATTGCCAAGCTGGAAGCGGAGAACAGCATTCTCAAGCAAAAGGTGGACGCGCTCTCCGACCCTCAACGTTTTGAGGAAGAGGCCCGGCTTCGCGGTTACAGCGTTGCCCAGCCGAATCAGACGAGAACGCAAGGGACAACCAAGTCCTCCGGGCAAAGCGTCGCTTCCAAAACGACTCCGGCCGGCGGAGCCGCATCCAAAAAAACAAAGGATCAACCCTGATCTGTCCGTTGGAGTAGGGAGGATATACGATGACCAAAAAGGTAAAATTGCGTTCGTTAATCATCGGAGGGGGGTTCACCCTCCTTTTTGTTGTCCTGATCATGCGCATCTATTGGGTTCAAGTTGTCGATGGCGCCAGACTGGTCACGGAGGTTACGAAAAATCAATGGTCGAAAGTGAAGGACATCCATCCGGTCCGCGGCAGCATTCTGGACCGAAACGGCACGGTGCTTGCGGAAGATTCCCCGGCATACACACTGGCCCTGGTTCCCAAGACGATTCAGGAAAACAATAATCAGGAAGAAGTTGTGAAAGGTCTGGCGGCCATTTTGGCGGCCTCCGGCGATCCTGCCAACGTCACGGCGCTGGAAGACAAAATACGCAAACGGTTGGAAGCCAAGCGGGAATGGCTGCCGATGCAACAGATTGAAATCCGCAACGAAGGCTGGAAGATCGACTCGGAGACCGCTGCAAAAATCAATCAATTCGTGGAAGAGCTGCAGTCAAAGTTTCCGAAAAAGAACACGTCCGCCGGTATTGTACTTGTGCCTGAGATCAAGAGATTTTACCCAGGGGGTCAGCTCGCCGCCCATCTGATCGGCTACACCAACAAGGAAGACAAGCCGGTGATGGGGATCGAAGCGCAGCTCGACAACTATTTGAAAGGCGTTCCCGGTTTTCTGAATTACGAGAAAGACCGCTATGGCGTCGAACTGACGAGTTCGAAAAGCCGATATCAGCCGGCGGTGAACGGAAGCAACGTACAGCTGACGATCGACAAAAAAATTCAGTTTTACATCGAGAGCGCGCTGCAGAAGACGTACGACAAATGGCGTCCGAAAAGCCTTACCGCGATTGCGGTCGATCCGAAAACAATGGAAATTCTTGGGCTTGCGAACATGCCGACGTTCAACCCGAACAAATATGGCGAAATAAAAAAACAGTCGGATTTCATCAATCATGCCGTTGCTTCGCAATATGAACCGGGGTCGACCTTCAAGCTGGTCACTCTGGCTGCGGCGATAGAAGAAGGCGTGTTTTTTCCGGAAGACAAGTATCAGTCCGGCAGAATTATTGTCGCTGATCGGGAACTTCATGATCATAACCGTGTGGGATGGGGAAGAATTTCATACCTTGAAGGGTTGAAACGCTCGAGTAACGTTGCATTCGTAAAGCTGGGACTTGAGAAGCTGGGGACGGACAAGCTTCGGCAGTATATCGACAAATTCGGATTCGGAGCGAAAACGGGCATCGATATTTCCGGAGAAGTGGCGGGACGTGTTAAAATGCAATACGCCCCCGAGTACGCTACAGCGACGTATGGACAGGGGCTGACCGCCACCATGATCCAGCAAACCGCGGCTTACGCTGCGATTGCAAACGGCGGCAAGCTGATGTGGCCGCATGTTATTAAGCAGATTACTAATCCGGATACGGGCGAAATTATCGAAAAGTACGAGCCTAAGGTCATCCGCGAGGTCGTATCCCCCGAAACGGCCAAACAGGTCGGCGAATATTTGGAACAGGTGGTGTCCGATCAGCAAATCGGAACTGGTCGGAGGGCATATATCGAAGGCTATCGTGTGGCCGGCAAGACGGGTACGGCGAACTTCGTGCTTCCCGGACAAGTAGAGTATGCGAGAGGCCGATGGATGGTTTCTTTCATTGGCTACGCGCCTCTTGATGATCCGCAAATATTAGTAGCCATTATGGCGGACGATCCCGATCTCGGCGGCAACTATCATTTGGGGGGCGATGTAACCGCCCCGGCTTTCAAAGAGATCGTCTCGCAATCGCTGCGGTATATGGGCGTTGCGCCGAGCGTAACCCATGAGCAGCCTTCCCAGCCGACGGAGAAAGCGCCGCTGGGCAAGATGCCGGATTTGACCGGCCAGTCGCTGGACGATGCCAAGGCGGCCATGAACAAGTTCGGCGTTTCGGTCGAGCCGATCGGTCAAGGGCCGAAGGTCATCGCCCAATCTCCGCTGCCGGGTACTGAAATCGGCGGCGCGCAGCGAATGTATGTACTGATGCAGGAAGGCGAGGAGGTTCCCGTACCTAACTTATCCGGAAAATCGCTTCGCGATGCCCTGGAGGTATGCTCCTTCCTGAAGGTGCGCTGCCAATCGACCGGTGAAGGGTATGTATCGGATCAGGCGCTGGAAGACTACGGCGGATCACGTGTCCTGACTTTGCAGCTTAAATCGTATCAGGAGCTGCTGGAAAATCCGGTGGCCGGCAAGACGGACAAATCCGAGAAGTCGGATAAAAACGAGAAATCCGATAAATCGGCCAAGGCGGATTCTTCTGCGGCCAAGGCGACGGGAGACAGCGGAAAATCGGGCGCCGGCAAAAAAAATACCGACTCCTCCAAGCAAAACGCCGACGGCACGTCCAAAAAAACGGCATCGGCGCAGCCATAGCTTGTTCTAACCCCTGGTTGTCCTGAATAGGGATGATATGAAACAATTCTCTTTCAGGAAGGGGAAGGAGCGGCATGAAGACATCGAACGTGACGGTTCGCCGTCGGTTGTTCGCCGCGCTAATTGTCGGAACGGCTATTTTTCTGGCCTTGGCGGTGCGGCTTGCGTACGTGCAAATTTGGCTCGGACCGGAGCTGTCGGACAAAGCGGAAGATTCATGGCGCCGCGATATTCCCGTAACGGCCAAGCGCGGGGAGATTTTGGACCGGAACGGGATGCAGCTCGCTTACAACATAAGTTCGCCTACGGTGATGGCCATCCCGGCGCAAATTCAAGACCCCGAGGCGACGGCGGCCAAGCTGGCGGCGGCGCTGGACGCAAGCCGGGAAACGATTTACAAGCAGCTGACAAAGAGAGCGTCCAGCGCCTATATTAAGCCGGCCGGCCGCAAAATCACGCAGGAAAAAGCCCGGGAAATTCGCGATATGAAGCTTCCCGGCATTGTCGTGACCGAGGATAATAAAAGATATTATCCTTTCGGGAGTTTGGCAGCGCATGTGCTTGGCTTTACCGGGATTGATAATCAAGGACTGACGGGCATAGAATTGAAGTATAACCGGACATTGACGGGCATCAGCGGCAGCATCTCCTATTTGGCCGACGCCGCGGGCAAGTCGATGCCCGGATCGACCGACGAGTACAAGAAGCCGCTCGACGGCCTGAACCTTCAGCTCACGATCGACAGTAACATTCAAGCCATCATGGAACGCGAGCTGGACCAGGCGATGCTCAAATATCAGCCGAATCATGTCATCGCCATTGCCATGGACCCGAATAACGGGGAGATTTTGGCCATGGGGTCGAGGCCGGGCTACGAGCCGGGCAACTATAAGGCGTATCCGGTGGAAAACTACAACCGGAATTTGCCGATTTGGATGACCTACGAACCGGGCTCCACCTTCAAGATTATTACACTTGCGGCGGCGCTCGAGGAGAAGAAGGTCAATTTGACCGAAGGATTTTTCGATCCGGGTGCGATTGAGGTGGCGGGTGCCCGGCTGCGGTGCTGGAAGCGAGGCGGGCATGGCAGCGAAACGTTCCTGCAGGTGGTGGAAAATTCCTGCAATCCGGGCTTCGTGGTCATGGGCCAAAGGCTTGGCAAAGAGAAGCTTTTCGAGTATATTTATAACTTCGGGTTCGGTAAAAAAACGGGGATCGATCTCGGCGGCGAAGAGAACGGGATTATGTTCAAGCCGTCGCGGGTTGGTCCGGTCGAGCTGGCCACCACCTCGTTCGGGCAAGGAGTCTCCGTCACGCCGATTCAGCAAATTACGGCCGTCTCCGCGGCCGTGAACGGCGGCAAGCTGTTTAAGCCGCATGTGGCGAAGGCTTGGTTCAATCCGGATACCGGGGCATTGGTCGAAGAGATGAAGCCGGAGCTGGTGCGCCAGGTGATCTCCGAAACGACCTCCAAGCAAGTGCGGGAGACGCTGGAGAGCGTCGTAGCGAACGGGACCGGACGAAATGCGTTCATCGACGGCTACCGGGTAGGAGGCAAGACGGGGACGGCGCAAAAGGTTGTGAACGGCCGTTATTCCGCGAGCGAGCATATCGTCTCCTTTATCGGGTTTGCTCCGGCCGACGATCCGAAAGTCGTCATATACGCCGCGGTCGACAATCCCCAGGGCATCCAGTTCGGCGGCTTGGTCGCCGCACCGCTTGTCAAGGGGATTATGGAGGACACGCTTCGTTATATGAAGGTTCCGCCGCGCAAGGATCAAATGGACCGCAAATATGTGTACGGCGATACGAAAATCGCGGAAGTCCCGAATCTGGTAGGCATGAGCATCACGGATATTTACGAGAGCATGAATATGAATTTTCAGCTGGCAAAATCCGGCACAGGCGGCACTGTGATCAGCCAGGTGCCGAAAGCCGGGACCCGGGTGGAGCAAGGCTCGACGATCCGGATCTATTTGTCCGACGCGAGCCCGCCGGGAAGCGGAAAACAACAGGCGCAGTGAAGTCTGACGCATCGATGAAAGTACGGTAACATTTGGGGAAATGGGCTTTTCAGCACGCATTTTTTTGTCCATAATGATACCATGTGCAAAAAACGGAGGGGGACACAACATGCTACTGAAGGAGCTGGCAGCCCAGCTTGCCGTCAGCCGGATGATCGGTGACGGCGATACCCACATTCACGGTCTCGCGGCCGATTCCCGCAAGGTCCGCCCCGGAGATTTGTTTTTCTGCGTACCCGGTCTGAAGACTGACGGCCACGATTATGCCGGGCAGGCGGTTGCGCAGGGAGCTGCCGCTTTGGTTGCGGAACGGGAGATCGAAGCGGACGTCCCCGTGCTGCTGGTGAAACAGGTTCGTTATGCGATGGCGGCGTTAGCCTGCCACTTCTACGGATATCCGAGCCGGGAGCTGAAGCTCATCGGCGTGACGGGTACGAACGGCAAAACGACGACGACGTATTTATTGGAAAAAATGTTATCGGACGCAGGCTTTCAAACCGGATTAATGGGGAATATTCACGTGAAAATCGGTGCTGTCCGTCATCCGAACGAAAAGAACAATACGCAAGAAGCGATTGAGCTTCAGCGTATTTTACGCGATATGGCCGATGCGGGAACCGATTATTGCATCATGGAGGTTTCTTCGCACGGCCTTGATATGGGGCGGGTAACCGGTTGCCGGTTCCGTACCGGCCTGTTTACGAACTTAACGCAGGATCACTTGGATTACCACGGCACGATGGAGCGTTACCGGGAGGCCAAGGGGTTATTGTTCTCCAGGCTCGGCAACGAATTTGCGCCGGCGGACGGGCAGCGTCAATATGCGGTGCTCAACGGAGACGATCCGGCTTCCGAATATTTTGCCAAGCATACGCCGGCGCAAACGATCGTATACGGCATAGACAACCCGGCGGCCGACGTGAGGGCGGAGGATATTGAAATCACCGCCAGGGGCACCAGATTCCGCTGCGTCACTTATCGCGGAACGGCCGAGGTGCGGATGCGGCTGGTCGGCCGGTTCAACGTATATAACGCGCTCGGCGCCATCGCCGCAGCGCTGGCGGAAGGGCTCGAGCTGGAGCGGATTGTCGCCAGCCTCGGCAGCATGACTTCCGTCGAAGGGCGGATGGAGATTGTGGATGCGGGGCAGGAGTGCCTTGTGCTCGTCGATTACGCCCATACGCCGGACGGCTTGGAGAACGCGCTCTCGACGATCCGGCAATTTGCGGACGGCCAAGTTTATTGCGTATTCGGCTGCGGCGGGGACCGCGACCGCGCCAAACGCCCGTTGATGGGAGGCGTGGCGGCCAAATACAGCGACTACGTTCTCGTTACTTCCGACAATCCGCGCACCGAAGATCCGGAAAGGATACTTAGGGATATCGAACCGGGCCTTGTCGAGGCCGGCTGGGACAAAGAGCGTTACGAGCTGATCGCCGACCGAAGACAGGCCATTCAAAAAGCGATTGCCCGGGCAACCTCTAAGGATGTAGTATTGATTGCGGGAAAAGGGCACGAAACGTACCAGGACATCCAAGGCGTCAAGCATCCGTTTGACGACCGGTTGGTAGCGGAAAACGCGATAAGGGGACGGTTGCAGTGATCAGACGTACGTTGGCCGAGATTGCCGTGATGGCCGGAGGGACCTTGGCGCAAGGAACGCCGGGCGATGCTGTGATCCGCGGCGTTTCGAAGGATACGCGTACTCTTGCGGAAGGCAGCTTGTATGTGCCGCTGATCGGGGAGTCGTTCGACGGGCATGAATTTGCCGATGCCGCTTTTGAACGGGGCGCCGCCGCAGCGCTATGGCAGACGGACCGTCACAACCCGCCGCAGGGCAAGCCGCTGATTCTTGTAGACGATACGCTGTCGGCGCTGCAGCGTCTGGCCCAAGCCTATCGCCGTCAGCTGAAGGTGCGCGTTGTCGGCATCACGGGCAGCAACGGCAAAACGACCACAAAAGATATGACGGGAGCTGTGCTGGCCACGGCCTTCCGCGTGCATAAAACGGCAGGAAACTATAACAATCACATCGGTCTTCCGCTGACCTTGCTGGAGCTGGATGAGGATACCGAGATTGCCGTCCTTGAGATGGGCATGAGCGGGCGGGGCGAGATCGAGCTGCTGTCCCGGCTCGCCGAGCCGGAGCTGGCCGTCATCACGAATATCGGGGATGCGCATCTGCTTCAGCTCGGTTCTCGAACCGAAATCGCGCGAGCCAAAACGGAGATTTTAGCGGGACTTCAACCCGGAGGCGCATTGATTTATCACGGGGATGAGCCTTTGATTGAGCAGGTTCTTCCCGAGTTGGCGCAGCCGGGACGGATGCAGGCGGACAACTATAGCAAAATTCGCTTCGGGGCGGGTCCGTCCAACGATCTGTATCCGCTGGATATTAAACTGGATGCGAAAGGTACGCACTTTATCGTCAGTACCGATCCGGAAGTCCCTTTCTATATTCCGCTGCTTGGAGGACATAACGCGGTCAATGCGCTGGCGGCGATCGCCGTCGGACAGTATTTCGGGCTTGACGCGGCAAGGATGGCGGACGGCCTGCAGTCGCTGGCCGTTACCGGAATGCGGATCGAAGTGTCGCAAACGCCTTCCGGCCTGACCGTATGGAATGATGCCTACAACGCGTCTCCGACCGCGATGCGGGCCGCGCTCTCGCTTCTGCACGAGGCGACGGGGTATAGCCGCAAATTCGCCGTGCTTGGCGATATGCTTGAGCTCGGCCCCGAGGAGGCGGAATTTCACCGGGATGTCGGCCGTTTCGTCGATCCGGACGCGGTAGAGGCGGTATATCTTTACGGCCCGCTTGCCCGGCATATCGCCGAGGGAGCGAGGGAGCGGTTTCCGGCGGAACGCGTCCGGCATTTTGAAGATAAAGAGGAACTGGCCCGTACGCTCGGTGAGGCCGCCGCAGCGCGGGACGTCGTGCTGATCAAAGGCTCGCGCGGGATGCGGATGGAGCAGGTGGCATCGTTTTTAATGCAATTGGGGGGATAGTCCGGTGGATTTTCAAATTGTCATGATCACGCTCGGCGTGGCCTTTTTGCTTGCGGTCATTATGGGGCCTTTATTCATTCCGCTTCTTCGAAGACTCAAATTCGGGCAGCAGATTCGTACCGAAGGGCCGCAAGCGCATCTGAAGAAAGCGGGCACGCCGACGATGGGCGGGATCATCATCATGCTGGCGCTGGCGCTCGCCGTGCTGCGTTTCGGAGAAAAAAACATCGAGACGCTCACGCTCGTTATCGCATCGCTCGGATACGGCTTTATCGGATTTTTGGACGATTATATTAAAATTTTGTTCAAGCGCTCGCTCGGCTTGACGGCCCGACAAAAGCTGTTCGGGCAGCTCGCCGTCTCGATCATCGTATGCGTTCTGCTGGTGCAGACCGGACATAACACGGACATCCGGATCCCTTATATCGGTTTTTCGTTTGATATCGGCTGGTTGTACTTCCCGTTCGTCGCTTTCCTATTGCTCGGCACGTCCAATGCGGTGAACTTTACGGACGGTTTGGACGGTTTGCTGGCCGGAACCAGCGCGATCGCGTTCGGCGCTTATGCCATCATTGCTTTGAATAACTCGCAGCCGAATCTCGCGGTCTTCTGCGCCGCGATGGTCGGCGCCGTACTCGGATTCCTGGTATTCAACGCCCACCCCGCCAAAGTGTTCATGGGGGATACCGGCTCGCTCGGCATCGGCGGAGGATTGGCGGCCGTGGCGATTTTGACCAAAGCGGAAATTTTGCTGGCGCTGATCGGCGGCGTGTTCGTGGTCGAAATGTTATCGGTCATCATTCAAGTCGTCTCCTTCAAGACGAGGGGGAAACGGGTGTTCAAAATGAGCCCGATTCACCATCATTTCGAATTGACAGGCTGGTCGGAGTGGCGCGTGGTCATTTCGTTCTGGACGGCGGGGCTGATTTTGGCCGGTATCGGACTTTATATTAACGAGGTGTTGTAGGCATGGAGCATCCCGCTCAGTACCGCGGCCGCCAGGTCGTCATTCTAGGTCTTGCGCGCAGCGGCGTTGCTGTCGCCAAATTGTTTCATGAAAACGGCGCGGTCGTCGCCGTCAACGATAAGAAAGAACGCCATTTATGCCCTGAGGCCGACGAATTGGAGGCTCTGGGTATTTCTGTTGTTTGCGGGAGCCATCCCGAAGGGCTTGTGCACGAGAACGTCGCGCTGGTGGTCAAAAACCCGGGCATCCCTTATACGATCGAGCCTGTCCGGCGGGCTGCCGAGCTGGGAATCGAAGTGGTGACGGAGGTCGAAGTGGCCTATCATATTTGCAAGGCGCCGATGATTGCGATAACCGGCTCCAACGGCAAGACGACCACGACGACGTGGACGGGTTTAATGCTCGAAGCGGGCGGATTAAAGCCGATCGTGGCCGGCAACATCGGACGCGCCTTGACGGAAGCCGCTTTGGAAGCCGAAGCGGACAACCGGATGGTTGTCGAGCTGAGCAGCTTTCAGCTCAAAGGGACACGCACGTTCCGCCCGGCCGTGGGCGCACTGTTGAACGTGTACGAGACGCATCTTGATTATCATGGGACGATGGAGGATTACGTCGTCTCCAAGACGAGGCTGTTTGCGAACCAAACGGAAGCGGACACCGCTGTGCTGAACTGGGACGATCCGGTTTGCCGCAAGACGGCGGGCGCCATTCGTTCCTCGGTGCTGCCGTTTTCCGTTCGCGAGGAGCTGCCTTACGGGTTGTTCGTGCAGCCTCCGCTTGTCTCGGGAGACGAAAATACGGTACATACGATCGTTTATCGCGATAAAGACGGACAAGCGCACCGGATCCTGCCGGTACGGGAGCTCGGGATACCGGGCAGCCACAACGTCGAGAACGCGCTGGCAGCCAGCGCCATGGCCGTTGCTTCCGGTGTGAAGCCGGAGGCGATCGCCCGGGTGCTGAAGGAGTTCCGCGGCGTGGAGCACCGGCTTGAGTATGTGGCGCAGAAGGATGGCGTGCTCTTTTACAACGACTCCAAAGCGACGAATCCTACGGCAACGATCAAAACGATCGAATCGTTCAAGCAGGACATCGTGTTGATTGCGGGAGGGCTGGATCGCGGATCGGATTACATGGAATTGCTGCCCGCATTCCAGAGCCGTGTGAAGGGTCTTGTGGCCATCGGAGAAACCAGGGAAAAAATCGTCCGTGTGGCGCGCCTTGCGGGCATGAGCCGGATTCAAACTGTCGATACTGCTGCTAAGGATGTACGGGAAACGATGGGGGAAGCGGTGCGGCAGGCGCAGATGCTGGCCAAACCCGGCGACGTCGTGCTGCTCTCGCCCGCATGCGCAAGCTGGGACATGTTTTCCTCTTACGAGGAGAGGGGAAGCATGTTTAAGGAGTCCGTGCATAACCTGTAAAAGGGGGGAACAAGCCCTGTCGGCCGGCAGCGCCGAACCGGCGTCAACGGTTCCTTCCCAGATTACCGAGAGGTAGAGGTGTGGGCGGTATGGTGAAAGCACGTTCGGCTCCGGATTGGATGATGTTGGGCTCCACGCTGCTGCTGCTTGCTGTAGGTGTGGTTATGGTGTACAGCGCAAGCGCGGTGCTTGCGTTTCGCGAGTTCGGCGATTCGCTGTATTATTTGAAACGACAAGCGCTGTTCGCGGCGCTCGGCATCGCAGCGATGATTTTTACGATGAACACCGATTATTGGATCTGGAAAAAATATGCCAAAATCATGTTGATCGGCTGCTTCATCCTGCTGGTCGCGGTGCTTATTCCCGGCATCGGGGTCGTCCGCGGAGGGGCGCGCAGCTGGCTGGGTATCGGTTCGTTCGGGATTCAGCCGTCCGAATTTATGAAAATGGGCATGATTGTGTTTTTGTCCAAATGGTTGTCCGAGCAGCAGAGCTCCATTACGCAATTTACCTGGGGGCTGCTGCCGCCGCTTGGCCTTGTCGGCCTCGCTTTCGGAATCATCATGCTGCAGCCCGATTTGGGGACGGGCGCGGTGCTCGTCGGGGCCTCATTGCTGATCATTTATACGGCGGGGGCCCGTCTCCTGCATTTGTCGTATCTAGGGCTGGTCGGCATTTTGGGGTTCGTCGGCTTGGTTGTTGCGGCGCCCTATCGGCTGAAGCGGATTACCGCTTTTCTCGACCCGTGGCAGGACCCGCTTGGCGCGGGCTACCAAGCGATTCAATCGCTTTTTGCGATCGGTCCCGGAGGCCTGGTTGGCCTCGGCCTGGGCATGAGCCGGCAAAAGTACAGCTATTTGCCGGAGCCGCAGACGGACTTTATATTTTCCATCATTGCGGAGGAGCTCGGCTTTATCGGCGGTTCCTTCGTGCTGCTGCTGTTCACCCTGCTCGTCTGGCGGGGGCTGCGTACGGCCATTACCGCGCCGGATACGTTCGGCAGTCTGCTTGCGACGGGCATCGTCGGCATGATCGCCGTGCAAGTCATCATCAACATCGGCGTCGTGATCGGCATGTTTCCCGTCACAGGCATTACGTTGCCGCTAATCAGCGCCGGCGGCTCGTCGCTTACGCTGATGCTGACCTCGATCGGCGTGCTTTTGAACATTTCCCGGTATTCGAGGTGACCTTTCTTTATGAAAAAAATCGTCTTCACCGGCGGCGGTACGGCCGGTCATGTGACGCCGAATTTGGCGGTGATGGCCCGGCTGCGCAAGCTCGGCTGGGACATGGAATATATCGGCTCCAGGGATGGAATCGAAAAAGAAATTATCGAGCACGAAGGGATTCCGTTCCATCATATCGCTTCGGGCAAGCTGAGGCGGTATTTCGACGCCAAAAACTTTAAAGACCCGTTCAAGGTGCTGCAAGGCGTCGGCCAGGCTTACCGGCTGCTGGGCAAAATTAAGCCCCACATCGTATTTTCCAAGGGCGGCTTTGTTTCCGTACCGGTTATCGTCGCCAGCAAGCTGAGGGGGATTCCCGTCATTTCGCACGAGTCCGACTATACCCCGGGCCTCGCCAACAAGATTACGATGCCTTTCGTCTCCCGTATTTGCGTGACTTTTCCCGAAACGCTGAAGTATGTTCGCAGAGACAAGGCGGAGCGCACCGGGCTTCCGATCCGGGAGCAGATTTTGGGCGGGAAGGCGTCCCGCGGCTTGCAAATGAACGATTTTCATTCTCAGAAGCCGGTTCTGTTCATCATGGGCGGCAGCCTGGGCGCCCAGCGGATTAACCAAACGGTGCGCGAATCGCTGGAGGCGCTGCTGGAGCGGTTTCAGGTCATTCATATTTGCGGGAAAGGAAACACCGATTCTTCCTTCGACCGGATCCGGGGCTACCGGCAGTATGCGTACGTGAAGGACGAGCTCCCCGATCTGCTTGCCTGCGCCGATCTGGTCGTCTCGCGGGCAGGCTCCACCTCCATCTTCGAATTTCTTGCGCTGCGCAAACCGATGCTGCTCATTCCTTTAACCCGCCAGGCGAGCCGCGGAGACCAGATTCTTAACGCGGAGTCGTTCCGGGGGATGGGCTACGGCAAAGTGCTGTTCGAGGAGGACCTGACTCCGGAATCGCTGATTTCCAATCTCCGCGACCTTTCTGCGGAGCAGGAAGAAATTTGCCGGCGGATGGAGCTGAATCCGTACGGCAACGGCACCGATCACATCGTCAAGCTGATCGAAACCTACTGTTTACCGCGCGCCTAGTGAATTTTGCACTAGGCGATTGTCACACTCTGATACGTTTCACATAAACTACACTATACCGTGACAGACACCTGGCGAAGCGGCGCGCAGCCGGGGCGCAAGAAAGCAAAAGCTCTGCGCGTGCCGCAAGTCCTTGGTTCCGGAGCTCGTTTACCCGGAAAGCCGGACGCCGCGTCGTTCTGTGAAGGAGGTTTTCCCATGCAACAGGTCATAACGGAATTGCTGAACGGGTCCTGCGGCGAGTTGCGGCTGAACGAACCGCTTGCCCCTTACACCACGTGGAAAATCGGAGGCCCGGCCGACATTCTGCTCACTCCTCGTACACGAGCGCAGCTGATCGATGCGGTAAAGCTGCTGAACCGGCATCAGATGCCATGGACGGTGCTGGGGCGGGGCTCCAACATGCTTGTAACCGACAAAGGGATACGGGGTGTGGTCATTAAGCTCGGGGACGCTCTGGAAACCGTACGGTTCGAAGGGGAGCTCGTCTATGCCGGCGGCGCCTATTCGTTCATTAAGCTGTCGGTGATGGCGGGCAAGGAAGGATTGACCGGCCTGGAGTTCGCGGGGGGCATTCCGGGAACCGTGGGAGGCGCCGTTTACATGAACGCCGGGGCGCACGGGTCTGATGTGTCACGCATCTTATTGCGGGCTGAAGTACTGCTCCCGACAGGGGAGTTGGTGACGCTGAACAATGAGGATTTGGCTTATGCTTACCGACATTCGATTCTGCAGACGAAGCCGGGGATCGTGACGGAGGCGGTATTCCAGCTGCGGTACGGGGACCGCAAGGAGATTGCCGCTACACTCGCGTCGTACAAAGACCGGAGGCTGCGGACGCAGCCGCTGCAGCTTGCTTGCGCCGGGAGCGTCTTTCGCAATCCTCAAGGACACTTCGCCGCCAGGCTGATCGAGGAAGCCGGACTTAAAGGCCTTCGGGTCGGCGGAGCCGAAGTATCGCCCCTGCACGCCAACTTCATTGTCAACACCGGGCAGGCGACGGCCCACGACGTGCTCACCCTGATCGAACAAGTCAAGACTGCCGTCAACGAGAAGTTCGGCGTCCGCCTTGTACCTGAAGTATTGGTGGTGGGTGAGCGGTAAATCGGAGGTGGGACTTTGGAAAAGTTGGTTATCGAAGGCGGGAAACCTCTCTCGGGAGCCATCAGAATTCACGGTGCGAAAAACGCCGCTTTACCCATTCTGGCTGCCAGCATCATGGCGGAAGGGACGATCACGATCGAGAACGTGCCGGATTTGTCGGACATTCACGTGATGCTTGGCATTTTGCGGGCGCTGGGATGCCGGGCGGAGTTGATCGGGGATAACGTCACCGTGAGTACGAATGCCGTTCATCAGTTTCATATTCCCGAAAGCCTGATGAGCCAAATGCGATCCTCCATTTTTTTGATGGGCCCGCTGCTTTCCCGTCTCGGACGCGTGGAGCTGTACCAACCGGGCGGGTGCGCGATCGGCGAACGGAAAATCGATCTTCACCTGCAAGGGCTGGCCGCCCTGGGAGCGCATATCGAGGAAAACGGCAGCCAAATCGTATGCACGGCCAACGAGCTGCAGGGTGCGGAAATCGTGCTCGATTATCCGAGCGTGGGCGCGACCGAAAACATCATGATGGCGGCCGCGACGGCCCGGGGCATGACGACGATCACCAATGCGGCCCGAGAACCCGAGATTCAGGATTTGCAGAACTTTTTGAACGCCATGGGCGCTCGTATTATCGGAGCCGGTACGGATACGATCACCATCGAAGGCGTATCGGAACTAACCCCCTGTACTTACCGGATCATCCCCGATCGCATCGTAGCCGGCACACTGATGATTGCCGCTGCGGTTACCAGAGGAAACGTGACGCTCGAGAAGGTATGCGCGGCTCATCTGACCTCCGCCATTCATGTGCTCAAGAGGGCAGGTGTTCAAATCACAATTAACGGTGATATAATGAACGTGTGCGCTCTCAGCCGGCCGAAGTCGGTGGAGAGGATCGTGACCTCGCCTTATCCGTCGTTTCCCACGGACCTGCAATCCCAAATCATGGTGCTGCTCAGTCTAGCCGATGGAGTAAGCATCGTGAAGGAAACCGTATTTGAAGGACGATTCAAGCATGTAGACGAACTGTCGCGCATGGGGGCGGATATCCGGGTGGATTTGAACTCGGCCTATATCCGGGGAGTACCCAGACTGTACGGCGCCACCGTGGAAGCGACCGACCTTCGCGCCGGCGCTGCGCTCGTCATCGCCGGATTGGCGGCTCAGGGATCAACCGTTATCGAACAAATCCATCATATCGACCGGGGCTACGATCGGATTGAACTGATGCTCGCGTCCCTTGGGGCGGGGATCCATCGTACGACGCCGGTGCCTACGGAGTAGCACTTTATACATCCATATGACCACAGCCGCTGGAATATCCCTTTTTCCATGGGAGAAGGGATACCCTGCGGTTTACATATTCCCGTATTTACTCTTGCTTTCGCGAGACCGATGCCGGCAAAAGCGGGGGAGGACGACCGTTCCGTCCTGGCCTTCGGACGGCTCCCGTCCTGCGGGACAAGCCGCCCGGCAAAAAAGCGTACAGAGCCTGCCATGCGGGCTTTGTTGCGTTCATAAGAGGAGGCACCTATGGAAGACAGACTCCCGGTAATCAAGAAACCGAATCCGAAAAGCCGGAGCAGCAAGAAGCTGCTGCTGTTTTTATTTATCTTTTTTATTACGCTTCTGTTGATTCTCTTCTTCCAATCGTCGCTCAGCAAAATAACGGAGATCGAGATTCATGGACAGGAGCTGGTATCCAAGGAGGAAATCGTCCAAGCGGCCGCCGTCAAAGCAGGGGACCACTTTTTTTCCGTCTCCTCTTCCAAAGTCGAAGCGCAGGTCAAAGCACTTAAGATGGTCGAATCGGTCGAAGTGTCCAAAAAGTTCCCGGGTCGCCTGATCATTCAGGTGCACGAGTACCCGAAGGTGGCCTATCAAGTTGGCGAAAACGGCCAGATCGAGGCGCTGCTCGCCGACGCCAGCGTGGTGCCCGTAACGGTGCAAGGCGTTGCGCTGGACAAGCCGATTTTGACGGGATGGTCCAAGGACGACCCGCTCAAGGTCAAGCTGTGCTTGGCCATGTCCCAAGTGCCGGCCTCTTACTTCTCTGACGTATCCGAAATCAAGCCTTCTCCGACGGATTCCTTTCCGGACAAAATCAAGATGTATACCCGCTCCCAATACGAGGTGCAAATGACGATCGGTTATTTGCCCGAAAAGATGAAATATTTGGACTCTTACATTGCCAGCCTGCAGAGCAGTAAAATATCCGGGGGCGTCATTACGATGCTGGAAGCGGATTATCATTCTCCTTTTGACAAGGATTCGGACAAAAAGAACGCCAAGGATACAAAAGACGGCACGGGTGCAAAGGATAGCAAAGAAAGCAAAGAAAATAAGGAGATTAAAGACGATAAAACCTCCGTTTCCAAAGAGACGGAAAAGCAAGATACCGCATCATCATCCGCTGACGAAAAGAAGCCGGAAGACCAGGAAACGGCCCGTAACTAAGCAAAAAACTCTACTCAACCTACTAGAATAGTGCTAGAATTGAAATTATGGTATAATTTAAGCCTGGCCGTGAAAAAAAATGAACTAAAAAAGAGGGAATTGCCGAGCCGTGTGGAATATCTACAGGAGGTTTTGCTGACCAAGGCTCGTATCGAAATTATGTTACAGGAGGTGCCACGGGTTGAGCAGCAATGACATCATTGTTAGTTTGGACATCGGTACATCCAAAGTTCGTGCTATTATTGGGGAAGTCGTTAACGGCGCCATTAATATAATTGGAGTTGGATCTGCCGACTCGCAGGGAATTCGCAAAGGAGCGATCGTGGATATCGATCAAACGGTCCAATCGATCCGGAGCGCAGTGGATCATGCCGAGCGGATGGTCGGAGTGCAGATATCGGAAGTATATGTTGGAATCTCCGGCAATCATATTGCGCTGCAATCGAGTCATGGGGTCGTGGCGGTATCGAACGAAGACCGCGAAATCGGCGATGACGACATCGAACGCGTCATTCAGGCGGCGAAAGTGATTCCTTTAGCTCCCGAACGCGAGATTATCGGCGTTGTGCCGAACCAATATGTAGTAGACGGAACGGATCAGATTCACGACCCTCGGAGTATGATCGGGGTTCGGCTGGAAGTCGAAGCGACGATTGTTACGGGTACGAAAACGGCGATACATAACTTGCTTCGCGTCGTGGAGAAATCCGGGCTCAAGGTAGCCGGACTTATCTTGTTGTCGCTGGCGGCGGGCCATTTGGCTTTGTCCAAGGACGAAAAAGCTGTCGGGACCGTACTGGTCGATATCGGGGCGGGTGCTACGACGATTGCCATTTTTAACGAGAACAATCTGGTGGCTACATCGACGCTTCCGATCGGAGGCGAGTTCATTACGAACGATATCGCTTACGGCTTGCGGACGCAAGCGGATATCGCGGAGAAGATCAAGCTGAAATTCGGGTGTGCGGTCGTAGAGCATGCAACGCCCGATCAAGTGTTTAAGGTTAACCGGATCGGCAGCAACGTGGACAAGGAGTTTTCCCAAGTTGATCTGGCGAACATCATCGAGCCCCGGGTACAAGAGATTTTTCACCTGATCCGCCTGGAAGTTCAGCGGCTTGGCTTCAACGATCTGCCGGGAGGGTATGTGCTTTCCGGCGGGACGGTTTCGCTGCCCGGCGTGTTGAATGTCGCCCAAGTGGAGCTGGCGTCTTCCGTTCGTATTGCCGTCCCCGAGTTCATCGGCGTGCGCGATCCTGCTTTCACGAGCGGCGTAGGGATTATCCAGTACGCCTCCAAGTATTTGCGGCATGCCAAACAAAGCTCCGGCGTCAAGAAGCTCGTCACGACGAAAAAAGCGTCTTCCGGTCAAGAGCAAAAGCCCTCGGCCATGGAACGTTTCAAAAATTGGTTAAGCGAATTTATTTAAAACTCGGGTAGCTTGCACGATGAAAGCCTAATGAGGGGGAAGACGCTAGTATGTTTGAATTTGATATGGATACGGAAGGATTTGCCAAAATAAAAGTGATCGGCTGCGGCGGCGGCGGAAGCAACGCTGTCAACCGGATGATCGACACCGGCGTGAGAGGGGTCGAATTTATAACGGTCAACACCGACGCGCAGGCTCTGCACCTCGCCAAATCGGAGATGAAGCTGCAGATCGGGGACAAGCTTACGCGTGGTCTCGGGGCCGGCGCAAATCCCGAGGTCGGGAAGAAGGCCGCCGAAGAGTCCCGCGAGTTAATCGCCAATGCGCTCAAAGGCTCCGACCTCGTCTTTGTTACCGCCGGTATGGGCGGGGGTACAGGGACAGGCGCTGCGCCGGTTATTGCCGAAATCGCCAAAGAGTGCGGTGCCCTGACCGTAGGTGTCGTGACGCGTCCGTTCCGTTTTGAAGGATTGAAGCGCGCCCGACAAGCAGAACAAGGGATTGCCGCTCTCAAAGAAAAAGTCGATACGCTCATTATTATTCCGAATGACCGTTTGCTTGAGATCGTTGACAAGAAAACGCCGATGCTGGAAGCGTTCCTTGCGGCGGACAACGTTTTGCGTCAAGGGGTTCAAGGGGTTTCCGACCTGATCGCCGTCCCCGGCTTGATCAACTTGGACTTTGCCGACGTAAAGACCATCATGACCGAGCGCGGTTCCGCTTTGATGGGGATCGGTCACGCTTCGGGCGAAAATCGTGCGGCGGAAGCGGCTAAGAAAGCGATCAGCTCCCCGCTGCTTGAAACGTCGATTGACGGCGCGCGCGGCGTGCTGTTGAACATTACGGGCGGCAACAACCTGTCGCTTTATGAAGTCAACGAAGCGGCCGATATCGTCGCCGACGCCGCTGATCCGGAAGTCAACATGATTTTCGGTGCGGTCATTGACGAAAGCTTGAAGGACGAGATCCAGGTGACCGTTATCGCCACCGGTTTCGAACATAGAGAAACATCGTCGGCTCCCAAAAAACCGGCAGCTGCAGGGACAAGCGCGTCCGCTGGCCAATCGCAGGAGCCTGTAGACAACCGGCTTGGCAACCTCCGTCCGTTCGGAGGCCAATCGTCGAACGACCAGCTCGACATCCCGGCTTTCCTGCGCAACCGCAACCGCAACGGCTTCGATAAATAATGGACTAATCTATACCGTCTACTACACAGCCGCCTCTAGCTATAGAGGCGGCTGTGCTTGTTGTAGAAAATAGCCAATAGGGTAATAGAGGTTACGAGGGTTGGGGTATCTACTTCCGGTCGCTGTTGTCTGCAGGAAATTTTTATTGAAAGCCGCTTAGCAGCGGGTATTTCCAGCAGACAAAGGCGAACGCTATCGCTCCTCCAGTAGATACCCCACCTCCGCATGTTTCTCTATTTTTGTAAAAGCCCACTTTCTCAACATCCGGAGCCGCCTCTAGTTATAGAGGCGGCTGTTTTTGCGTCTCCTCGCGTACCGAGAGGCATAAATTTCTACTCCTCCTTTGGTTGGGAGGAGTGAGTTCTCATTAGATCAGCTTGTGCGGCGGAGAGCAGCGTATGTGCCGGAGCTTATGCTTCCGAAGCAGTTTTCCTAACGGAAAACTCCGAGTCTACGTGCCGCCTTTGAAGTCGGGTTCTTACCGCAAGGTAAGTTGAATAGAACCCGAGTTCAACAGCGGCCGAAGGCACATACGGCTCTCGCAGCCGCACGACTCGCTGATCAAGTTTCAACTCCCGCTCCCTCCAATTTACTCCTCCCAACCCCTCCTTCTCGACAAAAATAGTTGCGTCCCCTCGGCATGATTAGACAGACTTTGGAATACGATTGGGATATACTTGTCTCATTCGCGGCAAGCGGGCGGCAAGCTGGGCGGGAGGTAATGAAGATGGTCGTGTACATCGATGTCATTTTCCTCATGAACGTGCTGATCGACGGCGCGCTGCTCTGGACGACGGCCTGGTCGCGCAAGCTCCGTTACCGTCCGTGGCGGCTGGGGCTTTCCGCAGCCATCGGAGGCAGCTACGCGGTGATGCTGTTTTTTCCGCCGTTATCATTTCTGTTTACGTTTGCGCTAAAATTTGCGCTTTCTCTGCTGATGCTGCTGACCGCCTTCGGATTTGGGGGATTGCAGCATTTTTTGCGGAACCTTGGCGCATTTTACGTCATCAATTTCATGGCAGCCGGCGCCGTCTTCGGTTGCGCTTATTTCTGGCAATCCTCCAGCGAAATCGTCAATGGCATCTTGTTCAGCCACGATCTGGGGGTTACGCTGACGATGCTGGCCTTTTCCTTCCCTTTGGCGTTATGGCTATGCCGGTACGTCCTCCTAGCCTTAAGGCGCAAGCAGGAATTGACCGCGTTCCTGGCCAAGGTGGAGGTCCATATCGACGAATTTGCTTCCAGCTGCACCGGACTTATCGACACGGGCAACCAGCTGTACGATCCGCTGACGAAGACGCCGGTCATGGTCATGGAAGCGGCACAGTGGGGGGAGCGCATTCCCGAAGCCTGGCTGATCAAAATCCGCCGGGCGGAAGTGGATCAACTCGTGACGTCGATCGGCACCGAGCCCTTTGTCTGGCAGGACCGTTTGCGCTTGGTGCCGTATCGCGGAGTGAACCAGAATACGCAGTTCATGCTGGCGCTCAAGCCGGACCGGGTTGTGATCACAACGGAGAGCGGGCAGATCGAGGCGAACAAAGTGCTGATCGGATTGGACGGCGGGCGGCTCAGCTCGGACAACGCTTATCAGGCTATCATTCATCCGTCGCTCTTCAATATGTAGCATGAGTGGACCTGCATCATCCGTCCGGCATGCCGCAGCTCAAAGCCGAATTTGGTAAGGAAGTACGAAGCCTGATCGCAAGAAAGTCGTTTTCACGTCTGGGATGTCCGGCAAATAAAATGGGACGAATGGGAGGAAGCGTAAACATGATGATCAAGTGGAAGCTGATGCTGCAAATTATGTATTTTCGCCTGCTGCTGGTGCTGGGGCTCAAGTCGGACGAAATCTACTACATCGGTGGAAGCGAAGCGCTGCCGCCCCCGCTCACACGCGAAGAGGAAGAATATTTACTGGAAAAGCTTCCTTCAGGAGATGCGGCCGTCCGCGGCATGCTGATCGAACGGAATCTGCGGCTCGTCGTGTACATCGCGCGCAAATTCGAGAACACAGGCATCAATATCGAAGATCTCGTCTCGATCGGCGCGATCGGCTTGATCAAAGCGGTCAATACGTTCGATCCCGAGAAAAAAATCAAGCTCGCCACGTACGCCTCGCGCTGCATCGAGAACGAAATTTTGATGTATTTGCGGCGCAACAGCAAAATCCGCACCGAAGTGTCGTTCGACGAGCCGCTCAATATCGATTGGGACGGCAACGAGCTTTTGCTTTCGGATGTGCTTGGAACCGAAAACGACACGATTTACCGGAACATCGAGGAGCAGGTAGACCGCAAGCTTCTCCATAAGGCGCTTGACAAGCTGACGGAGCGCGAGCGGATCATCATGGAGCTGCGTTTCGGCCTGCAGGACGGCGAAGAGAAGACGCAAAAGGACGTCGCGGACATGCTCGGCATCTCCCAGTCGTATATTTCACGGCTCGAAAAGCGGATCATCAAACGGCTCCGTAAAGAGTTCAATAAGATGGTGTAAACTGGAAAAAGTTTTTTTCATCGGCGATGAAAGCGAAATCGTCCTCGCCGGAACTGGATTTGAACGATTTTCGGGGGGCAATGGTGCAGGGAGAGCCGCTCCAAGAGCCGCATAAAAAAGTATTCCAAGGAGATAATTAACAGTAATGTTTCTCCTTGGGAGGTAATCACGGTGACCCGAAACAAAGTCGAAATATGCGGCGTCGATACGGCAAAGCTACCGGTTTTGACCAATGCGGAAATGCGTGAACTATTCGTAGACCTGCAAACGAATAACGAACGATCTGCAAGAGAGAAATTAGTCAACGGCAACCTCCGGCTCGTGCTGAGCGTCATCCAGCGTTTCAACAACCGGGGGGAATTTGTCGACGACCTGTTCCAAGTAGGCTGTATCGGACTGATGAAAGCCATTGATAATTTCGATTTGAGCCAAAACGTCAAGTTTTCCACCTATGCGGTTCCGATGATTATTGGAGAGATCCGCCGTTACCTTCGGGACAACAATCCGATCCGGGTGTCCCGCTCCTTGCGCGATATCGCTTATAAGGCGCTTCAGGTTCGCGATCAGCTGACGAATCAGAATTCGCGGGAGCCTACGATTTATGAAATTTCGGAAGCGCTCGGCGTGCCGAAGGAGGATGTCGTATTTGCGCTCGATGCCATCCAGGACCCGGTATCGCTTTTCGAACCGATCTATCATGACGGCGGCGATCCGATCTATGTGATGGACCAAATCAGCGACGACCGGAACAAGGACGTATCGTGGATCGAGGGCATTGCGCTCCGGGAAGCGATGCGGAAGCTGAACGACCGCGAGAAAATGATTTTGTCCATGCGCTTTTTCGACGGAAAGACCCAGATGGAAGTAGCCGACGAGATCGGCATTTCCCAAGCGCAAGTATCCCGGCTCGAGAAATCGGCCATATCCCAGATGCAGAAGCATGTGAAAAACTGACGGGAGCTTGCCCGACCTGCGAAGATCCGACCGACTCGCCGTAACGCCGCGGGCACGGTCTTTTTTTATGACGTTGCGAGGACATTTTGCCCAAGTTGCTCATATAGTATAAGAAAAGCCTCTTATCGAAGCCTGTTCGAGGAAGATACATTCGTGTTTTAGAGGAAGCTTTTCTTGCGATATAGAATTCAATCAGCTCCGCTGATAACGTATAAATTCTATATCTAAAAAAAGGGCATTTGCGGAACTGGTTTTTGGGGTTGAGACGTCTGAGCCGAGGCGGATTGCTTTTTACCCGCAGACGTGCCGCTAATCCAGCTTCCAAAATCGTTCCGTTAAGTGCCTCCCGGTGGTGACAGCGTGAAAATATCCGAATTTCAAACCAAAGACGTGATCAATATCGTCGACGGCAAAAAGCTGGGCCAAATCAGCGATCTGGAGCTCGACCTCCGGCACGGACGCATCGAGGCGATCGTCGTCCCGAATTCCTCCCGTTTTTTCGGCTTGTTCGGCGGCGGGACCGATGTGATTATCCCTTGGAGCAACATCGTCAAAATCGGCATGGACGTCGTCCTGGTCAAGCTGGAGGACGTGCGGGCTTTCCGGCAGCAGGAGCCGGCCGACAACGTGTACGATTACAACCGCCATTCCCGCGCATAGAGCAATCGGGCAGGCACTCACCCGGACGTACAGGGTGTTCTTTTTTTTCGCTTCGTGTATACTGAGTAGTAAAAAGACGGGAGGCGGGCCCATGGAACCTTTTGTAATCCGAAAAGCCGAAACCGGCTGCGAACTGCTTATGCTGGAGCGTTTCATGAATGCCTGTCCGGCCGTTACGGCCGGATTTACGACAAGACGCGGCGGGGTGAGCAGCGAAGCCTTCGGCAGCTTGAACTGCGGGCTTCACGTGGAAGATGCGCCTGCAGACGTAATTGCAAACCGGAAGCTGCTGGCCGAATCGCTCGGGCTGCCGTTCGAAGCGTGCACATACGCGGAGCAGGTACACGGAAAGGAAATTCAGGTTGTCGGCGGAGGACAGCGCGGCGCGGGAAACGATTCCCGGGAGAAGGCGCTGCAGGGCAAAGACGGCTTCGTCACGAACGAGCCGGGTGTTTTTTTGCACGCGCTGTTTGCGGATTGTGTGCCGCTGTATTTTTACGATCCGGTCCGCAAGGCGGTCGGGTTGGCGCATGCGGGATGGAAGGGGACCGCATTGCAGATCGCCAAGGCAACCCTGGAGACGATGAGCGCTGCATACGGCACCAAGCCCCGGGACGTGAAGGCCGCGATCGGTCCTTCCATCGGCGCATGCTGCTACGAGGTGGACGATGCCGTGATTGCACGAATGGACAAGGCGCTAGATCAGGTTGCGCCGGGAAGCGGCGCCGACGAATCCGGCCGTTCGCCGTTTTACGAAAAAAAGCCCGACGGAAAATATAAGTTGAACTTGCAACAAATAAACCGACAAATTATGATAAAAGCAGGAATTATGCCGTCTCATATCGAAATAAGTGGTTTATGCACAAGCTGCCGTACCGACTTGTTTTTCTCGCACCGCAAAGAGGGCGGAAAAACCGGCAGAATGGCGGCATGGATCGGACTGCGGGAATAGCGGCTGGGGACTTCCGGCTTGATAACTCCGGGGACCGCCCCATAGCCGTGCAGGCCGAAAGCGAGGTGAATTGACGTTATGACGATACAACTGCAGGAACGGGTCGAAGAAGTCCGCAAGCGCATTGCCGCGGCGTGCGCCCGCGCGGGACGGAGCCCCGAAGAGGTGCGCGTCATCGCCGTGACCAAATACGTTTCGCTGGAAACGACGGGACAGGCGCTGCGGAGCGGACTGACGGATGTCGGCGAGAACCGCTGGCAGGATGCGGCTGCCAAATGGGAAGCATTCGGCAGCGAAGGCGTATGGCATTTTATCGGACATCTGCAAACGAACAAAGTAAAGGACGTCGTCGGACGATTCGCGTATATTCATTCGCTGGACAGGCTATCGCTGGCCAAAGAGATCGAGAAGAAGGCGTCGGCTCTCGGAATCGAGGTTCCCTGCTTTATTCAGGTGAACGTGTCGGGGGAAGAGACGAAATATGGTCTGGAGCCCGGCCGGCTGCTTGATTTTGCGAGGGAGCTTCGGAGCATGCAGCATATCCGTGTGGCAGGCCTGATGACCATGGCGCCATACGAAGCGGAGCCCGAGGCGACGCGTCCGGTGTTTCGCGGCTTGCGCGAATGGAGGGACCGTCTGAACCGGGAAGCCGTCCTCGAGTACGAGGTGAACGGTTTATCGATGGGCATGTCCAACGATTTTGAAGTAGCCATTGAAGAAGGAGCGACTTGGGTGCGTCTTGGTTCGGTCTTGGTGGGTAAAGAGTGACAGAGATGAAACCGAGGAGGAAAGGATATGGGCGTAATGAATAAATTCATGAACTTTCTGGGCTTGCAGGAAGAAGAAGAAGTCGTGGAACGCGAGCGCGTCGCAGGGCATCACGAAGAAGCTGAAACCCCGGCGCAAGAAGTGCGTAGAAATAAGGGGAATATCGTCAGCATCCATTCGCAAAAAAACGTGCGGGTCATCTTGAACGAGCCGCGGTCCTACGAGGAAACCCAGGAAATTGCCGACCATTTGCGCTCACGCCGCCCCGTCGTTGTCAATCTGCACCGGGTTCGACCGGATCAGGCCACGAGAATTGTCGACTTCTTAAGCGGTACCGTATACGCAATCAGCGGCTCCATTTCGAAGATCGGACCCAACATTTTCTTGTGTACTCCGGATACCGTGGAAATTCACGGTTCGATTTCGGAAATCATGCACCATAACGAAGAATAGCGTATTTAGAAAGAACGAGGTGAACAGCTTGTACTCCATTGAAGGTTACATTCGCACTTTAATTGAGATCTATCAGTACGTGCTCATCGCCTACGTTCTGCTCTCCTGGCTGCCGAGCGCGCGAGAAAGCTTTATCGGCGAAATGCTGGGGAAGCTGTGCGAGCCGTATTTGTCCGTATTCCGCCGCTTTATCCCCCCGATCGGCGGGATGATCGATATTTCCCCGATTATCGCACTGATTGCGCTGCGTTTCGTAGGGGAAGGAATCGTTGCGGTTCTCCGCTTCATTATCCCGTAGCCGACTAGGGCAGGAGACGTAAACCGATGATGCAGGAACATCTATATGCCCACTTTCATCCCGACGAACACCGCTTTGTCGATAAGGCGGTGGAATGGGTGGAGCGGGCCGGGCAGCATTCGCTCAAGCTGACCGATTTTTTGGACCCGAGGCAGACCTTCATCCTGACTGTGCTCGCCAACCGGAACCCGGACGCGCAGGTGCGATTCGACGGCGGACATCCGGGCGCGGAACGCAAGCGGGCATTGGTAGCTCCGGATTATCGCGTGCTGGACGACGAAGAGATGGGGATCAGCCTCATTGAAGTTACCTCCGAGGACGAGAAGCTGAAGGAGCTGGATCACGGCGATTACATGGGAGCGATCCTCGGACTTGGCATCAAGCGCGATAAAATCGGCGACATTTATGTGCGGGAGGACGGCTGCCATTTTCTCGCGGCTTCGGAGATTGCGGATTATATCCGGCTTAATCTGAGCCAGGTGCATCGGCTGTATGTACGGACAGAGCAGCTCCCTCTCGATAAGTTGAAGGCGACGGAAACGAAGCTGGATGAGATGTTTTTATCGGTCGCCTCGCTTCGTCTGGATGGAATCGTAAGCGACGTGTACCGGCTGAGCCGGGCCAAGGTGCTTGTTCCGATCAAAGCCGGGCGGTGCAAAGTGAACTGGAAGCAGGAGGAAGACCCGAGCAAGCCGCTGAAGCAGGGCGACGTCGTCTCGCTTCAAGGATTCGGCCGCTTTCAGGTGCTGGAAGTCGAAGGAGTAACCAAAAAAGGGAGATATCGCTTAAAAATCGGCAAATATGTGTGAACGCCGATTTTTTTGTTTGCCGATGCAGGAATATGCCAGCAACTGTCGAATATAGGAGTACGCACGCGCGGACAACGCAGGACCATAGCTTTTTGCCAAATTTGCAGGAGGTGCAGCAATGGCTTTAACACCGCTCGATATACATAACAAGGAATTCAGCCGCTCGTTTCGGGGATATGACGAAGATCAGGTGAACGAATTTCTGGATCAGGTCATTAAAGATTACGAATCGCTGATCCGTGAAAATAAAGAGCTGCAAAATCAGTTGGCCGCGATTCAGGAGCGTCTGGACCATTTTGCCAATATCGAAGAAACGCTTAGCAAAACGATCATCATCGCGCAGGAAGCTGCCGACGAAGTGAAAAATAACGCGAAAAAAGAAGCGCAACTGATTATTAAAGAAGCGGAGAAGAACGCCGATCGCATCATCAACGATTCTTTGGCTAAAGCGCGTAAAGTGTCGGTGGAAATCGAAGAGCTGAAGAAGCAGGCGTCGATTTACCGGACCCGGTTCCGCACGCTGATCGAGGCGCAGCTGGAACTGCTCAGCAAGGAAGATTGGAGCGCGCTCGACCGGGTGGAGATCGAGCAGCCTTAATCGGCCCCAAGTTGACGTGGAAGCTCATTTCCGCTATACTCCCTGTATAAGTTAACATGAATCAAAGCGATGACTGGGACGAGTACTTGACGTCCAGCGGAGGCCAGCGAACCGGGGGAATGGTGCGAGCCCGGACTTCGGCGGTCAAGGAATATCCCCCAGGAGCATCTCTTGAACCTCGTTCCGGAAGTAAAGAGCATCGGCTGATCCCGTTATCGATCCATGGAGCGAAGACTTCGAGCCGGCAGCGGCCGTGAACATCACGGACGATCGCTTTGACGCTTCGTTGTCTTAATCAGGGTGGTACCGCGAGACTTCTCGTCCCTTAGGGATGCGAGGTCTTTTTTTGTTGTAAATTCAATGAGGAGTGAGACATTCAATGGATTATGGAAAAACGCTAAATTTGCTGCAAACGGATTTTCCGATGCGCGGCAATCTTCCGCAGGCTGAACCGAAAATGCAGCAGCATTGGGACGAGACGGACATTTATCGTCTAGTGCAGGAGAGCCGCAAGGGCAAACCGAAGTTTATATTGCACGACGGACCGCCGTATGCGAACGGCGACATTCATATCGGCCACGCGCTGAACAAAATTTTAAAGGACATTATCGTCCGCTTCAAAACGATGCAGGGCTACGATGCGCCTTACGTGCCGGGCTGGGATACGCACGGCTTGCCGATCGAGCAGGCCATCACCAACAGCGGCAAAGTCGACCGGAAAAAAATGAGCGTGCCGGAATTCCGCGACTATTGTAAAGACTATGCTTTGCAATGGGTGGAGAAGCAAAAAGCGCAATTCAAGCGTCTGGGCATACGCGGCGATTGGGACCGCCCGTATATTACGCTGCTGCCTGAATACGAAGCGCAGCAAATCCGCGTTTTCGGCGGGATGGTGACGAAGGGCTACATCTACAAAGGGTTGAAGCCGGTGTACTGGTCCCCTTCTTCGGAAAGCGCGCTGGCGGAAGCCGAGATCGAATACCGCGACAAGACATCGGCTTCGATTTATGTAGCCTTTGACGTGCAGGACGGCAAAGGCATTCTGCCTGTGGACGCCGCCATCGTCATCTGGACGACGACGCCTTGGACGCTGCCGGCGAACCTGGGGATCAGCGTTCATCCGGATTTCGACTACGTTCTGATTGAAGCGGGAGGCCGGAAGTTCGTGCTGGCGCAGGGCCTTCTCGAAGCGGCTGCGAAGGAGATCGGCTGGACCGACGTAAACGTTGTAAAGACGTTCAAGGGCAGCGAGATCGAGCATGTGCTCTGCCGCCATCCGTTCTACGACCGGACGTCGCTCGTGATGACCGGCGAGCACGTAACGCTGGAGGCCGGCACGGGCTGCGTGCACACCGCTCCGGGACACGGGGAAGACGACTTCATCATCGGGCAAAAGTACGGTCTCGGCGTCTTGTGTCCGGTGGACGATCAGGGACATATGACCGCGGAAGCGCCGGGCTTTGAAGGGCTGTTTTACGATAAAGCGAACAAAGCGATTACGGAAAAGCTGCAGGATAGCGGCCATCTGCTGAAATTAAACTTTATTCAGCATCAATATCCGCACGATTGGCGGACGAAGAAGCCGGTCATTTTCCGCGCGACGGAGCAGTGGTTTGCATCGGTGGATAAATTCCGCGAAGCGATGCTGGATGAAATCAAGCGCGTGAAGTGGACGCCGGAATGGGGCGAGATTCGCCTTCATAATATGATCGCCGACCGCGGAGACTGGTGTATTTCCCGTCAGCGGGCATGGGGCGTGCCGATTCCGATCTTTTATTGCCGCAGCTGCAACGAACCGCTGGTGAATGAGACGACGATCGAGCATGTCGCATCGATCTTTGAGAAGGAAGGCTCCAACGCCTGGTTTTTGCGCGACGAGAAGGAGCTGCTGCCGGCGGATAGCGTCTGTCCGAAATGCGGTCACGACCATTTCCGCAAAGAAACGGACATTATGGACGTATGGTTCGATTCCGGGTCCAGCCATTCGGCGGTGCTCGAAAAGCGGGAGGAGCTGCAATGGCCGGCCGATCTGTATCTGGAAGGCTCGGACCAATACCGCGGCTGGTACAACTCATCCTTAATTACCGGCGTGGCGGTCAAAGGTCAAGCGCCTTATAAAGGCATTTTGAGCCATGGCTTTACGCTGGACGGCGAAGGACGTAAAATGTCCAAATCGCTCGGCAACACGATCGATCCGAACCAAATGTGCAACAAGCTGGGCGCCGACATTTTGCGCTTGTGGGTGTCTTCAACCGATTTCCAAGCGGATCAGCGCATCTCGGACAACATTTTGAGCCAGATTGCCGAAAGCTACCGGAAAATCCGCAATACGCTGCGCTTTTTGCTCGGCAACCTGTCGGATTTCGATTCAGCCCAAGACCGCGCAGCCGTCGAGCAAATGAGCGAATTGGACCGCTTCGCGCTGCTGCGCCTGCACCGGATGACCGATCGTGTCATCAAGGCGTATGACAATTACGATTTCCACGTGGTGTATCAGACCGTGAACCATTTCTGCGCGGTCGATATGAGCGCATTCTATCTGGATATTTTGAAGGACCGGCTGTACGCCAGCCTTCCGGCCGACCCGGCCCGCAGAGCGGCGCAAACCGTATTATACGATGCGCTGAAGGCAATAACTAAGTTGATTGCTCCGATTTTGCCGCATACGGCCGACGAAGTATGGAAGCACATTCCGGGCACGACGCTGCCGAGCGTACAGCTCGCGGAGCTGCCAGCGGTCGATGCAAGCTTGTTTGATGCGAATCTGGAACAAAAATGGGAAAAATTCAGCGGCGTGCGCGACGATGTGCTGAAGGCGCTTGAGGAAGCGCGGAAGGAAAAGCTGATCGGCAATTCGCTTAGCGCCGCGGTACATTTGTACCCGAATGCGGAAACGTACGAGCTGCTCGGCGGCTTCGACCGACTGGACGAGCTGTTTATCGTTTCCGCGGTAAACGTGCATGATCCCGACGAGACAGCCCCCGAGGGAGCGCAAACGTTCAAGGGGCTTGCCGTCAAAGTCGCCGTGGCCGATGGGGAGAAGTGCGAGCGCTGCTGGATCGTTACGCCGGAGGTCGGTCATGACTCCGAGCACCCGACGCTGTGCAAACGCTGCTCGGGAGTGCTGAAAGCCGGCGCTGCAGGCTGATGGGTTAGCGAGCCATCCATGGGAGGCGGGGATCTTCCCATGGAAAGCTCGTGATTTGAACCCCGGGAGGGTTGCGCAATGGAACAGACGACGAAAAAGAACGATCAGGAAAAATTGCTTGAGCAGGTGCACAAAAAAGTGAGCGAAATTGCCGCAAACATCGAACGGACGCAAATTGCCGATTACGTACTGCTCATGAACAGCCCGATCCGCCTGATTTGGACCAACTTGCTGGCCGGGATTTCACGAGGCGTAGGCATTGCGATCGGTTTTACCGTGTTTGCTTCCACGATCTTGTATCTGCTTCAGGCGCTTAACGTATTGAATTTGCCTATTATCGGAGACTATATTGCCAGTATTGTAAAATATGTGCAGTTTCAATTGGAAGGAAGAAGAACGTACTAGCCGATCACCTTAAGAAAAGCGGTCTTCGGCCTCTTCCTCGGGTTCGAGCAAACCGTCTCCTTCACCGCTGCGCATGTAATGCTGGTACGCCTTATTGCGGACAACCGTCACCTGACGGCCGTACATGTCGGTGGCAAGGAAGCTTTCGATCGGTTCGACGTATCCTTCGGCCTCGTCGGCTTCGATCTGCATCTCGTTGTAGCTGTCGGCTTCATTCGGATCGTCAGCCATCGCCGGCGTATCGGAGGTTCCCCAGCTTTCGACGATTTGCCAGGCGTCTTCGCCGTCGAACTGGGTTTGCCCCTCGCGCTCGTCCAGGCTTGTTCTTCCGAACGGGGGGTCAAGAAATTTTTCTTCCGCGGGACGGCGCTGGGACATATCGGGATCGGGGACATGCTCCACGCAGTAAGCGGTCGTCGGAACAGCTTCCAGCCGTTCGGGCGGAATCGGCTGCCCGCATACCCGGCAAATGCCGTATTCCCCCGATTCCATGCGCGCCAATGCCTCGTTGATGTCGGTAAGCTGGTGCTCGGCATTTTCGTGAAGAGCGATATCTTTGCCGCGCTCGTACATCTCGGTGCCCAAGTCGGCCGGATGGTTGTCATAGGTGGAAAGCTCTCCGGTCTGGACGCGCATGGAATCGCCAAGTCCCATATGTTCGCGCGATTCCAGGTGCCGTTCCAGCCACTGCTTTTCTTCGGTCAGCTTGGCTTTGAGCGCTTGGAGCTGCTGTTCGGTTAGCGAACCGGACGAACCGGATTCGAACGGAAGGGTGGTCAAGAAAAGCGCCTCCTTTTTGATGAAGCAAGCATAAGTATCGTTATTTTTCGCGCTGTCCGTTGTTTTTAGCTAGGTAAATGTATACAGGTTGTCAGCAAGCCCAATAAGGAGTTGTTATTTTGAGATATTACATTTACGCTTTCTTCGTTCTCCTGTTGGACCAAGCTACCAAATGGCTGATCGTAAGCCGATTGGAGCTGGGGGAATCGAGATCGGTCATCGGCGATTTTTTCCAAATCACTTCTCACCGGAACACTGGAGCGGCTTTCGGCATTTTGCCAAATCAGCGTTGGTTTTTTCTGATCGTTACGGTTTTTGTAGTTATTGGGGTTGTCTGGTATTTGCAGAAGACGCGAAAAGAAGGGAAAAAGCTGCTGCCGTTTGCTCTGAGCTTGCTGCTTGGAGGGGCGCTCGGCAATTTTATCGACCGCGCGCTGTTTGGCGAAGTCGTGGATTTTCTTGATTTTCATTTCCGCTTCAGTTTCTTCGGCATCCCGGTCGACTATCCGTTCCCGATCTTTAACGTTGCCGATTCCGGCATTGTCGTCGGTGTCGCCCTGATCTTCTTGGATTCGCTGATCAGCTGGCGCCAGGAAGCGAAACAAAACGCCGCCAACAAGCTGGAAAGCGGGGATGCGCAATCATGAACATGACCGAGCAAGGATGGTCGGAACAGGACCAACGGTTCGAATGGACAGCCGAGCCGGAAGACGCCGGAGAGCGGATCGATAAGTTCATTACCGAAGCGCTGGAGGAAGAAGTGTCCCGCACGCAGGTGCAGCAGTGGATCAAGGACGGCTGCGTGAAGGTCGGCGGCCGCTTGGTGAAGCCGAACTACAAGCTTTCCGAAGGGGATGCCATGACGCTGGTCATGCCCGAACCGGAAGAGCTGGTGCTTACGCCGGAGCCGATTCCGCTGGACGTTGTGTACGAGGATTCGGACGTGATTGTCGTCAACAAGCCGCGGGGCATGGTCGTGCACCCGGCGCCGGGACACTACAGCGGAACGCTCGTCAATGCGCTGCTGTATCATTGCAAGGATTTGTCCGGCATTAACGGGGTCATTCGGCCAGGCATCGTCCATCGCATCGATAAGGATACGTCGGGTCTGCTGATGGCCGCGAAAAACGATCTGGCTCATTCGGGTCTTGCCGCCCAACTGAAGGCGCATACGGTCGACCGTAAATATTTTGCTCTTGTACACGGCAACGTTCCGCACGAGAATGGCACCGTCGATGCGCCGATCGGCCGCGATCCGAAGGATCGGAAGCTGTATACCGTCACCGAACGGAACAGCAAGCATGCGGTGACGCATTTTCTTGTGGTCGAGAGGTTCGGCGATTACACGCTGCTGGAGTTGAAGCTGGAGACGGGGCGCACGCATCAGATTCGGGTGCACATGAAATTTATCGGGCACCCGCTTGTGGGAGATCCGGCGTACGGTCCTTCCAAAAGCAAAGGGGTCCTGATAGAGGGTCAGGCGCTTCACGCGGCCGTGCTCGGATTCGAGCATCCGCGTACGGGAGAGCAGCTGCAATTCGAGGCGCCGATTCCGGACGATATGCAGCGGGTTCTGGATGTGCTAAGAACAAGGTAACGGACATGGGGGAACGTTATGGAACAGCTTGAGCGCTTAATCAATCCGGACGTCAAGGAGATTCAAATCTCCGGTATCCGGAAAATTTCCAATTTGGTTGCAAACTATAAAGATGCCCTCACGCTGACGATTGGCCAGCCGGATTTTCCGACGCCGGAACACATTATGCGTGCGGCCGAGCGGGCGATCGAAGAGCAGCGAACGACCTATACGCCGAATGCGGGTCTTCCCGAGCTCCGGCAGGCCGCAGCGGCGTTCATCGATCGCAAATACGGGCTCAGCTATTCCGGGCTGGAGGAAGTGCTTGTTACCGTAGGCGCGAGCCAAGCGCTGGACATTACCCTTCGCACGATTCTGGAGCCGGGAAGCGAAGTGATCCTTCCGGGCCCGATCTACCCGGGCTATGAGCCGCTCATTCGTCTGTCCGGCGGCGTGCCGGTTTATGCGGATACCCGCGGCACCGGGTTCAAGCTGACGGCGGACGTGCTGGAGCCGTATTTAACCGATAAGACGCGGTGCGTCGTACTAGCTTATCCTTCCAACCCGACCGGCCGGGTGATGAGCACGGAGGAGCTTGCCGATATCGCCCGGCTTCTCGAATCGCGCAAATTGTTCGTCATTTCCGACGAAATTTACAGCGAGCTGATCTACGACGGGCCACATCGTTCCATTGCCGCGCTGCCGGGGATGCGTGAACGTACCATCGTCATTAACGGCTTGTCGAAATCGCACTCGATGACGGGCTGGCGCATCGGCTTTACTTTTGCTCCGGCGTATTTGACGCAGCATATGGTTAAGGTAAACCAATACAACGTCACCTGCGCAAGCTCCATCAGCCAGTATGCGGCCATCGAAGCGCTGACGGCCGGAATGGACGATGCGCTGCCGATGAGAGCCGAATACGTGAGACGGCGGGATTTTGTTTATGACCGGCTCGTCGAGATGGGCTTCGAGCTGGCGAAGCCGGAAGGAGCATTTTATTTATTCCCTTCGATTGAGCGCTTTGGCTTGTCTTCCATGGAGTTTGCCATGAAGCTGCTGGACGAACAGCGGGTAGCCGTTGTGCCGGGGGACGCGTTCTCCCCGCTTGGGGAAGGGTATATCCGCCTATCGTACGCTTATTCGATGGACGTGCTGGACAGGTCTATGGAACGGTTAAAGGCATTCGTAAGCAGGCTTTAAGGAAAAATAAAAGCTTCTCCGTCCCGACTCTCTTGTGACAGAGACCGGTGACAGGAAGCTTTTTTGCTATTGTTCGCTTTTCCAAGCCAGGAAGCGGCTCATCAGGTCGATGGCCAAGTCGATGGCGCGTTCGTCCGGCTCGAGCTTCGCATGATGCAGTCCGTAAGGGGTCCCGACGCCAAGCCAGAACATAAACCCGGGAATCGCTTCGAGAAAATAACCGAAATCTTCCCCGGTCATTGCCTCGGTACATTCGATCAATTGAAGCGGTACCGCATGGTCCGTATCTCGAACCCAGTTCATAAATTGGCCCGTTACATCCGCCTCGTTAAACACCTGCCTGTAGTTGGCGCCGTAGTCGATTTCGGCCTTGCAGGCGAAAGCCGTCTCCATCCCGGCGACGAGCGCCTCAATGCGGGATTTGACGAGCGACATCGTTTCGGCCGAAAGGGTCCGGATCGTGCCTTCCAGACGGGCCGTCTCCGCGATAATATTTTGCTTCGTGCCGCCGTCGATTTTGCCGATCGTAATGACCGCGGAATCGAGAGGATTCACATTGCGGGAAATGACGGTCTGCAGTTGTCCGACAAGCTGACAGGCGGCAATCACCATATCGTTCGCATTATGCGGGAAGGCCGCATGCCCGCCTTTGCCCGTCAAGGTAATGAACAGCTCCGACGTATTGGCAAACAAGATGCCCGGCTTGGTAGCCACGGTACCTACCGGATATTCCGGCGCGATATGCAAAGCGAATATTTCGTCGGGCATCCAGTCCCGAAGCTCTTCGCATTCGAGCATCGGCTTGGCGCCTCCCGGCCCTTCTTCCGCGGGCTGAAAAATAAAGGTCAGATTATCGCGGATCGGCCGCTGTGCAAAATGCGTCAGGAGGCCAAGGCCGATGGACATATGCAGGTCATGCCCGCAGGCGTGCATAAAGCCGGGGTGCTCCGAACGGAAGTCGTATCCGGTATCCTCCGTGATCGGCAGCCCGTCGATGTCGGCACGGTAACCGAACCGGCGCTTCGGCGCCGTCCCTTTTACATTCACGATAATGCCGGTACGCCAAGTGCGGACTTCGAGGCGTTCCTGCGGCAAGGAAGCGATGTAATCGAGCAAATAGCGATGGGTCTTAAATTCTTGAAACCCGAGCTCCGGGATTTTATGCAAGTCTCTGCGGATTTGAACAAAGCGGCTCGGGTTGACGGCTACGGACATGGCAGCATTGCCTCCTTAAGTTAGGGAATGAAGAGAAAGGCCCGGCGTCTGATCGCCGAGCCTCGAATGCGCCGAATTACAGGTTGCGCAGATCTTTCAAAATTTCCGTTTTCGACTTCGTTTTGTCGTCCACTTTTTTGATGACGCGGGCAGGGGTACCGGCAACGACGCTGAATTCCGGCACGTCTTCCACGACAACCGCGCCTGCAGCGACGACAGAGCCTTGTCCGACACGTACGCCTTCAAGAATAACGGCGTTAGCTCCGACGAGCACGTCGTCTTCGATCACGACCGGTTGGGCGGAAGGCGGCTCGATCACGCCCGCGAGGACGGCGCCCGCTCCGATGTGGCACATTTTGCCGACTTTCACGCGGCCGCCGAGAATGGCGTTCATATCGATCATCGTGCCCTCGCCGATGGTTACGCCGATGTTGATCACGGCCCCCATCATGATGATCGCGTTGTCGCCGATGCCGACCATGTCGCGGATAATCGCGCCCGGCTCGATGCGGGCGTTGATATTTTTGAGGTCCAGCAGCGGTACTGCGGAATTGCGGCGGTCATTCTCGACGACATAGTCTTCGATTTTGCCGGCTTCCGCGTCCAGCACGCTTTTGACTTCCGCCCAATCGCCGAACAGCACGCCGCTTTTGCCGGAGATGAACGCTTGAATATTGTCTCCGAAGGAGATGGATTCCAGGTCGCCTTTTACGTATACTTTAACCGGAGTCTTCTTCTTGCTTGTTTTAATGAGGTTAATAACATCTTCCGTATTCATTTCGATCGACATAAACGGGATTCCAGCTCCTTATGTAGTGATACCGTGAACGAAAACGGGCATGATCCGTTGTCCCGAAGATCACGAACTACATCTTTTATAGCATAAAACGCATGCCCTAGCAATCCTTGACCCCTCGAACAGGTGCGATTCGGGATGTATTGACATTGGGTGTCGAACATGGGATAATGCTTGTAACTGAATAGCACCTTTAAAATCAGTCCCGTGAGGCTGGCAAGGTGAACGACGAATCGAACGGTCCAAATGGATGCGCCCGACGGCATAGATGCCAATGAGGTGGGTCCATTCCGGTGTGACCAGTTCTATTCTTCTGTGCGCAAACCTTGCCGATGCGGCAAGGTTTTTTTATGGTCAAAATCGCGAAAGCTCTGGTGAAGGAGGTTGCCTGACCGATGCAGTCTGATGAGCATGTGTTGATGGATGAAACCGCGATACGGCGGGCTCTGACCCGTATCGCCCATGAGATTTTAGAGAAAAACAAGGGCATTGAAAACTGCATGTTAATCGGGATCCGGACAAGGGGGATTTACCTCGCGAAGCGGGTGGCCGACCGAATCCGCGAAATCGAAGGCATACCCGCCCCCGTCGGCGAAGTAGATGTGACCAAATACCGGGACGACCGAAGCGGTTTGCTGGAAGCAACCGTATCGGGCGCCCGGGAAGAAGCGCCGGGAATCGAGCAGGAGAATGATCGTTTGGACGTGCACAACAAAAAGCTCATTTTGTTCGATGACGTGCTGTTCACGGGGCGCACCGTAAGGGCAGCCATGGATGCCCTGATGGATCTCGGCCGGCCGCAAATGATTCAGTTGGCGGTGCTGGTGGACCGGGGGCACAGGGAACTGCCGATTCGTCCGGACTTTGTAGGAAAGAACATTCCGACGTCCCGGCTCGAAAGCATCGAGGTGCAGGTGAATGAAGTGGATGGAGTGGATCAAGTCGTCATTACAGGACAGAGGAGGCCAAACGAATGACACAGCTTCAAGTACAGTCGGAAAAACATTTGCTAGGCACCAAAGGACTTAGCGCCGGAGAGCTGAACGCGATCCTCGATCGTGCGGCCTACTGGGAACAGCATCCGGCAAAAGTGACGAACCAACTGCAAGGGCGCTTTGTCGCCAATATGTTTTTTGAGAACAGCACAAGAACGAGATTCTCCTTCGAGGTTGCGGAAAAAAGGCTTGGAGCGGAAGTGCTTAACTTCGCGGCAGCCGTCTCCAGCGTACAGAAGGGCGAATCGATCTACGATACGGTGCGAACGCTCGAATCGATGGGCATCGACGCCGGCGTCATCCGCATGAAGCCCAACGGGCTGCTGGCCGAGCTGGCGCAAAAAATCAAAGTTCCGCTGATCAACGCGGGCGACGGCAACAACGAGCATCCGACGCAGGCGCTGCTCGACCTGTACACGATGCGGAAGCAGTTCGGCGAGATCCGCGGTCTTCATGTAGCGATCGTCGGAGACATCCAGCACAGCCGCGTGGCGCGCTCGAACTTGTGGGCGCTGCAAACGCTGGGAGCCAAAGTAAGCTTTTGCGCGCCGCCGGTCATGCAGGCCGCCGAGCTTGCGGAGCATGCGCCTTACATCTCGCTCGATGAAGCGCTGAAAGCCGACGTGGTCATGATGCTGCGCGTGCAGCTCGAACGGCACGAAGGCTCGCTGTTCGGCTCGGCGGAGGAGTATCGCGCCGCGTACGGGTTGACGGCAGAACGCGCCGCCCGCATGGCGCCGCACGCCATCATCATGCATCCGGCTCCGTTCAACCGGAATGTGGAAATCGACGATGAGCTGGTGGAATGCGAGAAATCGAAAATTTTTACGCAAATGAGCCATGGCGTCCCGATCCGGATGGCGGTTATCGAGCGGGCGCTTAGCTGAACCGAATCCTAACCTACTAAGATGAAACGAAGCGGAGGTTCCCATGGGAATTTGGATACTGAATGCCAGCCTCGCGGCTGGGGGCAATGAATTAACGAAAAAGCACGTGTTCGCGAATGGCGAGCGAATCGAGCAACTCGTCGATGCAGGGGGAGCTTTGCCGGATACGGCCGGACATACGGTCATCGACGCCCAAGGAAAGCTGCTGGCACCCGGACTCATCGACATGCACGTGCATTTGCGCGAACCAGGCTTCGAATATAAGGAAGATATCGCGTCGGGTACCCGTTCCGCGGCGCGCGGCGGCTTCACCACGATTGCCTGCATGCCGAACACGCGGCCGGTCATCGATACGGTGGAGACGGTGCAGTACGTGCTGAACAAAGCCCAAACTGAAGGCATCGTACGCGTCCTGCCTTACGGCTGCATCACGAAAAACGAGCTCGGCCGCGAGCTCACGGACTTCGATGCCTTGAAGGAAGCCGGGGTCATCGGCTACACGGACGACGGCGTCGGCGTGCAAAGCGCGCAAATGATGAAGGATGCGATGGCCAAAGCGGCCTCGATCGGCATGCCGATTATTGCGCACTGCGAGGACAACACGCTGGTCGAAGGCGCTGCCGTAAGCGAAGGAGCGTTCGCCCGCAAGCACGGGCTCAAAGGGATTCCGAACGAATCCGAAGCGATTCATGTCGGCCGCGACATTCTGCTCGCCGAAGCGACAGGAGTGCACTACCATGTGTGCCACGTCAGCACGGAGCAGTCGGTCCGCCTGATCCGTCAAGCGAAGCAGATCGGCATTAAAGTGACCGCCGAAGTGTGCCCGCATCACCTGCTGTTGTCCGACGAGGACATCCCGGGGATGGATGCGAACTGGAAAATGAACCCGCCGCTGCGTACACCGCGCGACGTGCAGGCTTGCATCGAGGGCCTTGTCGACGGCACGATCGACATCGTCGTCACCGACCATGCTCCGCACAGCGAGGAAGAGAAAGCGCGCGGCATGCAGCTGGCTCCATTCGGCATCGTCGGCTTCGAGACGGCCTTCCCGCTCTTGTATACGAAGTTCGTCGCTACCGGCCAATGGACGCTGGGGTTTCTGCTCGATAAAATGACCAAGCTGCCGGCGCAAGTGTTCGGACTTCCTTGGGGGACGATCGAGGTGGGCAAGGCAGCCGACCTGACGCTGATCGACCTTGAAACGGAGAAGAAGGTCGACCCGGCGGAATTCCTCTCCAAGGGACGCAACACGCCGTTCACCGGCTGGAGCCTGAAAGGCTGGCCCACCTTGACCATCGTCGGCGGAAACGTCGTCTGGTCCGAGTAGGAAACCGCGAGTAGACCTCTGCTGAGAGGGGAACCTACAGTTAGGGAAAATAAAGGAACCCGAGTTCCTTATTTATAGAAGTTGAAAGAACGGCTTGATTGGGTCGCGCACCGCTGCCCACAGCATCGTAAAGCGTGTTCGGTCGGCCGCGGGGGCGTCAGCCTCCGCGCCGTCCGGACAAACGCGATCCCCCGTCGCAGCCCCTCTAAAGCTGCAGACCCCCTTGTGCGACAACTTGAGGGGTCCAGGGGCTTCGCCCCTGGGGTCCCCCCTTTGGAAAGGGGGATTTAGGGGGATTTAGCCTCACCACACACAGTACAAGGAGATGACAGCAGATGCAGGCAAGATTGTTGTTGGAAGACGGTACGCTGTTTACCGGCAAAGCATTCGGAAGCACCGGCGACTCGGTTGGCGAAGTCGTGTTCAATACAGGCATTACAGGATATCAAGAGGTACTGTCCGATCCGTCCTACTGCGGCCAAATCGTGACCATGACGTACCCGCTGATCGGAAACTACGGCATCGCGCGCGACGATTTCGAATCGATCCGCCCGTTCATTCACGGGTTTGTCGTTCGCGAGCACGAAATGGTGCCCAGCAACTGGAGAGCCGAATACTCGCTGGACAGCTTGCTTAAAGAGTACGGCATTATCGGCATCAGCGGCATCGATACCCGGATGCTGACCCGCCGCATCCGTCACCATGGCGTCATGAAGGGCATCCTGACTACCTCCGAGAAGCGTGTGGAAGAGCTGCTGGAGCAGATGAAAGCATCGCCGCTTATGACCGATCAAGTATCCCGCGTATCCACGAAGAGCGTGTTCAGCGCTCCGGGAACGAAAGAGCGCATCGTTCTCGTCGATTTCGGCTCCAAGAGCGGCATTTTGCGCGACTTGACCAAGCGCGGCTGCGACGTCGTCGTCGTGCCGCAGGACACGACCGCGGACCAAATCCGCCGGATGGCGCCGGACGGCATTCTGCTGTCCAATGGTCCTGGGGACCCGAAAGACGTACCGCACGCGGTGAAAATGATCGCCGAGCTGCTCGGCGAATTCCCGATCTTCGGCATCTGCCTTGGCCACCAGCTGTTCGCGCTGGCAAGCGGCGCCGATACGGAAAAGCTGAAATTCGGCCACCGCGGCGGCAACCACCCGGTAAAAGATCTTGCTACGGGCCGCTGCTACATCACATCGCAAAACCATGGCTACACCGTAAAAGAAGATTCGATCGCCGGCACGGATTTGGAAGTGACTCATATCAACAACAACGACAAGACGATCGAAGGGCTGCGTCACAAAAAATATCCGGCTTTCTCCGTTCAGTATCACCCGGAGGCAGCGCCGGGACCGTTCGATTCGAGCTACTTGTTCGATGACTTCCTGCAGTTGATCCGCGACCATAAGCAAAACAACCCGCAGCTTCCGCGCCAGGCGCAGATCGCAGCAGCATATAAAGCGGGCAGCACGGCCGTATCCGCATCGAAAGGGGAGCTCCACTATGCCGAAAAATAATAACCTCAAAAAAATTCTCGTGATCGGCTCCGGTCCGATCGTCATCGGACAAGCGGCGGAATTCGATTATGCCGGTACGCAAGCTTGCCAGGCTTTGAAGGAAGAAGGCTTCGAGGTCGTTCTGATCAACAGCAATCCGGCGACGATCATGACCGACACGAACATGGCCGACAAAGTATATATCGAGCCGATTACGCTCGACTTCGTGACCCAAATTATCCGCCAAGAGCGTCCGGACGGCTTGCTGCCGACCCTCGGGGGGCAGACCGGCCTCAACATGGCGGTTGAACTGGCGCGCGCCGGCGTGCTGGAGCGCGAGAACGTGAAGCTGCTCGGCACCCAGCTGACGGCGATCGAGAAAGCGGAAGACCGCGATTTGTTCCGCGATCTGATGCGCGAGCTGGAGCAGCCGGTGCCGGAGAGCACAATCGTCACGATGGTGCAGGAAGCGCTCGATTTTGCGAATGAAATCGGCTACCCGATCATCGTCCGCCCGGCGTACACGCTCGGCGGTACGGGCGGCGGCATTTGCGCCACCGAGGAAGAACTGCTGGAAACCGTTTCCTCCGGCATTCGTTACAGCCCGATCGGCCAATGTCTGATCGAGAAAAGCATCGCCGGCATGAAGGAAGTCGAGTACGAGGTGATGCGCGATGCGAACGATAACTGTATCGTCGTATGTAACATGGAAAACTTCGATCCGGTCGGCGTTCATACGGGCGACAGCATCGTTGTGGCGCCGAGCCAGACGCTGTCCGATCGGGAATACCAAATGCTGCGTTCCGCATCGCTCAAAATCATCCGCGCCTTGAACATCGAAGGCGGATGCAACGTGCAGTTTGCGCTGGACCCGCACAGCTATCAATATTACGTCATCGAAGTGAATCCGCGGGTTAGCCGCTCGTCGGCGCTCGCTTCCAAGGCGACCGGCTACCCGATTGCCAAAATGGCGGCCAAAATCGCGATCGGCTATACGCTGGAAGAAATCGTCAACCCGGTAACGGGCCAAACGTATGCTTGCTTCGAGCCTACGCTGGACTATATCGTTTCCAAAATTCCGCGCTGGCCGTTCGATAAATTTACCGCGGCAAACCGCAAGCTTGGCACGCAGATGAAAGCGACGGGCGAGGTGATGGCTATCGGCCGCACGTTCGAGGAGTCGATTCATAAAGCGGTCCGCTCCCTTGAAATCGGCGTGCACCGCCTGCATTTGAAAGATGCGGAGATATTGGACCAAGAGACGCTTGAGCAGCGGCTCGTAAAGCCGGATGACGAGCGCATCTTCCTGATCGCCGAAGCGCTCCGCCGCGGCTACAGCGTACAGCAATTGCAGGATTTGACCAAGGTGGACTGGTGGTTCCTGCACAAGCTGGAAGGCTTGATTGCCTTTGAAGCCGAGCTGCTTGCGCCGGAGCTGAGCGAGGACCTGCTCCGCGAAGCGAAGCGCAAAGGCTTCACCGACCGCGCCATTGCCGAGCTGCGCCGTCAGGCCGACAAAGGGCTGAGCTTGACGCAGGAAGCCGACGTTCGCGCATACCGGATCGGCCTGGGGCTGAAGCCGGTCTACAAAATGGTCGATACCTGCGCCGCGGAATTCGAAGCCACGACGCCTTACTACTACTCGACCTACGAGATGGAAGACGAAGTCAAGGAAACGACGAAGCAGAAAGTCGTCGTGCTCGGCTCCGGTCCGATCCGGATCGGTCAAGGGATCGAGTTCGACTATTCGACCGTGCATGCGGTGTGGGCTATCCAAAAGGCCGGCTACGAAGCTGTCATTATTAACAACAACCCGGAGACGGTGTCTACGGACTTCAATACATCGGACCGGCTGTACTTCGAGCCGCTGTTCTTCGAGGACGTCATGAACGTCATCGAGCGCGAGCAGCCGATCGGCGTCATCGTCCAATTCGGCGGGCAAACGGCAATCAACCTCGCGGCACCGCTCGCCAAAGCGGGCGTGCGGATCCTCGGCACGGATTTGGAAAACATCGATGCGGCCGAGGACCGCAAAAAATTCGAAGCGCTGCTGCGTCAGCTGGACATCGCACAGCCGCCGGGCGGCACGGTCACCTCGGTGGACGAGGCTGTCGGCATGGCTTCCCGCTTCGGCTATCCGGTGCTTGTTCGCCCGTCGTATGTCCTTGGCGGCCGCGCGATGGAAATCGTCTACTCCGACGAAGAATTGCTCAGCTACATGGAATATGCGGTCAAAATCAACCCGGAGCATCCGGTTCTGATCGACCGTTACATGCTTGGTAAAGAAGTTGAAGTCGATGCGATCTGCGATAAAGAAACGGTATTGATCCCGGGCATCATGGAGCACGTGGAGCGGGCCGGCGTTCATTCCGGCGACTCTATCGCGGTCTACCCGCCGCAGACGGTATCCGCCGAGCTGAAACAAAAAATTATCGATATCACGACCAAAATCGCCAGAGGGCTGCAGGTCGTCGGTCTCGTCAACATTCAGTTCGTCATCTATCAAGACGAAGTGTACGTGATCGAAGTGAATCCGCGCTCCTCGCGGACGGTTCCTTTCCTCAGCAAAGTGACGAAAATTCCGATGGCCAATGTCGCAACCCGTGTCATTATGGGCGAAAAGCTCGCCGAGATGGGCTACCAAACCGGGTTATGGCCGGAAGACGAGTTCGTATCGGTCAAAGTGCCGGTCTTCTCCTTCGCGAAGCTGCGCCGTGTCGACACGACGCTCGGACCGGAGATGAAATCGACGGGCGAAGTGATGGGCCGCGACAAAACGTTTGCCAAAGCGCTGTATAAAGGGCTGATCGGCTCCGGCATGAAAATTCCGCCGACAGGCGCGATCATCGCTACGATTGCCGATAAAGACAAAGCCGAAGCGATTGATATTTTCCGCGGTTTCGAAAGACTGGGCTACCGCATTGTCGCTACGGGCGGAACGGCACAGGCTTTGGAGGACGCGGGTCTCCAAGTGAACCGCGTCAACAAGCTGAGCGAAGGCTCGCCGAACATTCTCGACCTGATCCGCAACGGCGAGGCGCATTTCGTCGTCAACACGCTGACGAAAGGCAAGACGCCGGAGCGCGACGGTTTCCGGATTCGCCGCGAGGCGGTGGAGAACGGCGTCGTCTGCATGACTTCGCTGGATACGGTAAGCGCGCTGCTGCACGTGTTGGAGTCCATTTACTTCCAATCTACGGCTATGCCTGCGAATCACGCATAACAACAATTGCATTAGCACAGCGTTCCGCTCCTTGCGGAAATGCTGTGCTAATCCCTTGATTAGGCCCTTCTGCGGGCCGTCACTTCACCCGACGTTAAAGAAAAGGGGCGGTAACTTGTGTCGATCAACTTAGCGACGGCGAAGCGTATCATGGTGGCGCTCGATTATGCGGAGGCGAAGCAGGCGGAGTCGCTCGTCCGTTCGCTGGAAGGCATCCCGTGTTATTTAAAAGTGGGAATGCAGCTGTTTTACAGCGCCGGTCCGGCGTTCGTGCAGATGCTGAAAGAAAAGGGCTATAACGTCTTTCTCGATCTCAAGATGCATGATATTCCGAACACCGTCAAAGGCGGCGCGGAAAGCATCACGAAGCTTGGCGTAGATATGTTTAACGTACATGCGGCCGGCGGGAAGCAGATGATGGAGGCGGCGATGGAGGGCGTGGACAAAGCGCTCCAAGCCGCATCCGCTCCTAAGCCGATCGTCATCGGCGTTACGCAGCTTACCAGCACAAGCCAGGCCGTCATGAACGAAGAAATCGGCATTGAGGGTTCGATGGAGGATGCGGTGATCCGGTATGCCCGGTTGGCGCAAGCCGCCGGTCTTCACGGCGTGGTCGCCTCTCCGCTGGAAGTCGTCCGGATCAAAGAGATGTGCGGCAGCGGCTTTGTGACGGTGACGCCGGGCATCCGCCCGTCCGGAGCGGATATCGGCGATCAATCCCGCGTCATGACGCCGGAGCAAGCGTTCGCCCAAGGGACGGACTATATCGTCATTGGCCGTCCTATTACGGCGGCACCGGACCCGAGAGCGGCGCTGGAAGCGATTATCGCCTCGGTTTAGCGGCAGAAAAATTTTTTGCGAAGACCAACACCCTTTAAGGAGATGAAATCGAATGACAACCCCATCGATTCGTATAAATCCGGAGCTGGCCGGGCAAATTGCCGCCGACCTGCTCGCAATCGGCGCCGTAGCGCTTCGTCCGCAGCAGCCGTTCACTTGGACGTCCGGTCTGAAATCGCCGATCTACTGCGATAACCGGCTGACCATTTCGTTCCCCGAGATCCGCGAACGGATCGCCGAAGGCTTCGTTGCGCTTATCCGCGACAATTTCCCGGATGCGGAAGTCATTGCAGGGGCGGCGACCGGCGGTATTCCACATGCGGCTTGGGTGGCTCAAAAGCTCGGTCTGCCGATGGTTTATGTGCGCGACAAGGCCAAGGGCCATGGGAAGGAAAATTTGATCGAAGGCTTGATCAAGCCCGGCCGGAAGACGGTTGTCATTGAGGATTTGATCTCGACGGGCGGCAGCTCGCTCAAGGTTGCCTTGGCCGTAAACGCCGCCGGAGCGCAGGCTCTCGGAGTGCTCGGCATCTTCTCGTATCAGTTCGAGAAGGCGAGAGAGGCCTTTGCGGGATCAGGCATTCCGTTCGAGACGCTGACGAATTACTCGGTACTGCTCGACGTCGCTCTTCGGAACGGCAGCATCCAGGAGCAGGATTTGCAGGCGCTGAAAGCATGGCGTGAAAATCCGAGCGAATACAGTAAAGCCTAATGAAATTTTAGCATTCGAATTCTTCCGCTGCGGTTCAGGGAAGAGCTCGGATGCTTTTCTTTTTTCACCGGGTGATACAAAATAAGGGTCAATCCTGTCTTATATATAGCTGCAGCTGAAAGGAGGACATTTCATTGGAACATCCGGATTCCGATTATTTCCGTCATACATTTTATAAGCATTACCCGTCGGTGCGCCGAAAATTAATCTCGTTAGTCCGCGATGAGGCGGCCGCCGAGGATCTGGCGCAGGAAGTATTCCTGCGTTTATACCGCAATCCTCCGGACGATCCGCAATTGATCGGCGCCTGGCTTCACCGGGTGCTAACCCGAATCGCCTACGACCATATGTCCAAGCGCGCCCGCGAACGGGCGCTGCAGGAAAAGCAAGAGCTGCATCTGCGGGTAACGGAGCAGGAAGGCAAGTCGAACGAAGAGACGGTGCTGGAGCAGTTTGAGCAGGAGGAATTGCGCGGTTGGCTGGACCAGCTTTCGGAACGGGACCGGCAGGTGCTGCTGCTTCGCTTCTCGGGCTACAGCTATGCGGAGATCGCCGAGAAGCTCCAAATTCGCACCCCGCTTGTAGGCACGCTCATTTACCGGGCTACCGCCCGCTTGAAACGGCATGCGGAATTGCAAACTCAAGTTGAATAGGAGGAGACGGCATATGACCGAGTCATTTGTAAGGAAAAATTCCGATCCCACGGATGCCGCTTGGGAGAAGCTTCAGCAGCGGCTTGCTTCGGAACCGAAGTCGTCCCGCTGGGAGCAGTGGGCGAAGGAAGCCGATAAAATAAATCCGTCGGCGGCAGAAGCCGGGAATAACGAAGGGTTACGTCCGATCGCTGCATCTGATAGCCGTCCGCTGCCTGTACCGGAACCGGGCGGGACTAAGGAGGAGAGAACAAAAGCTTACCCGTTCGCCCGTTGGCTCAGACGGCGCGGCAAGCGAGTGGCGGCTGCGGCCGCCGTGCTGGTACTGGCCGCTTTCCTGAGCACGCCAATCGGCAACGAAGCGCTGGCTTCCATATTGAATAAATTTCGGATGCAGGAAATGACGGTCGTTCAGGAAGACGATCTTCGGGCTCTGCTGAACGGCGCTTTTCCAGATGGTCACACGAGGGAGAGCATCAACAAGTTTGGCACATTCACGAATACGTCCGGAAGTATACAAGGAAATTTGGGAGTCGGTGAGATTTCCCAGGTTTTGGGACGCGACATTGTTATTCCAAAAGACTTTGACGCGCAGCATGATAGGCTTTACGTCAATCCTTCTAACACGATGACACTTAAGTTGGACGTGGACGAAGTGAACCGGGCAATGTCCCGTCTCGGGGCGAAGCAGCTGCTGCCTAAATCCGTAGAGGGTAAGCCGATCACGCTGGAATTCGGCGAGACGGTTTATCTGAACGTGAAAAACGACGAACGATATTATTCCTTGTCTCAACAGCCGATTCCCGTCGTATCCGTCGATCCGTCGATTCCGGTAGCCGAAGCGCTTGAGGCGGTACTGCAGTTCCCGCTGCTGCCGGATCATTTGAAGCGCAGCTTGCAGAACGTGGACCTGCTTACTACCGGAAACGTTCCGCTGCCTGTCATCACGAATCAGCCTACGGAGAAAATCAAGGTGGGAAGTACGGAAGTGCTCATTATGGTTCATGGGCCGGAAAAGCTGAAGAGCTATTCGGCCATGTGGGTAAATCAAGGTCAGCTCTTTGGGTTAAACGGCAACGATTTCACCAACCGCGAAGAGTTGCTTAACAAAGTGAAGGAGCTGATCGGTTCTTGAGCGGACTAGCCATAGGAGCGCATGAGCTCACGAAAGATTACGGCAACGGCCGCGGCTGCCGCAGCATTACGATTACCGTGGGGGAAGGGGAAGCCTTTGGCTTCCTCGGCCCGAACGGGGCCGGCAAGAGCACCTTTGTAAAAATGCTCGTCGGCTTGATCCGCCCGACGCAGGGCCGCGGTGAAATATACGGCCATCCGATAGGATCATTGGAAGCAAGAAGGCATTTTGGTTACCTGCCGGAGCTGTACCGGTACCAGGAATGGCTCAGCGGCGAAGAAGTGCTGCAGCTGCATGCCCGGCTGTGCGGCGTCGAAGCTTCCGAGGCAAGGAGACGCATTCCCGAGCTGCTCGACCTCGTAGGACTCGGACTGCGAGGTAAAGATCGGGTGAAGAGGTATTCCAAAGGGATGCAGCAGCGGCTCGGATTGGCTTGCGCCTTGGTGAACGATCCGCCTATCGTTTTTTTGGACGAGCCGTCCTCCGCGCTCGATCCTTTGGGGCGGAGAGACGTACGAGAACTGCTCCGGCTGATGAAGGCGCAAGGAAAAACGATTTTTCTCAACTCGCATCTATTGGAGGATGTGGAGCTGCTGTGCGATCGTGTCGCCTTGCTGAATAACGGTCAAGTTTTGCAGGTCGGCTCCGTGGCCGAAGTGCTGCACGAGACATCCCGCTGGCACCTTCGTGTCGGCGGGTTTGCGCCGTTTTTGCTGGCATGGCTTCAAGAAGCCTCGGGCCTGACCGTACGCCTTCTTGCCCACAAGGAAGGAATGCCACCGGAAGAAGACGCAGTCTGGCTGGAAGCGGAACTGGAGGATGACGAGCAGATCGGCTGGCTGAACTCGCTTGTCATCGAGCAGGGGATGACGCTGTACGAAGTGAAAAAGGCAAAAACGAAGCTGGACGAATGGTTCGTCAGCTCGGTTGCCGGACGGAGCCATAGGGGGGAACGCGAATGATCACCATCATCGGCTCGACTTGGAAGGAGCTGCTGCGCAAACGGGTCATGCTGCTGACACTGCTGATGACCGTTATTTTCTTGTTCGCCTTCTGGTTCGTCGCCAAAACCATCGGAGCAAGCTTGCATGAGAGCCATTTTGCGTCGGACATGCAGTATATGATTGCCGTTTACGAACGCAGCGCGATGATTTTGTCGCTCGGCTTTTTTTTCGGTTCGTTCGTCATCGCTTTTTTGTCCATCTTCAGCTCGTTCTCCGTCATCGCAGGAGAAGCGGAGCAGGGCGTGCTGCAGGCGCTTATGACGCGCCCATTGTCCCGTTTCTCCTGGTACATGGGGCGGTGGATCGGTTTTGTCAGCTGGGGCATCGGTTACGGGGCGCTGCTTTTTATATCGATTCTGCTGGTATGCTGGGCTCATGCCGGAATTCCCGGAGATATTGTATCGCTAACGCGTTCGTTTGCCTTGTTTATTTTTGTTATGCCGCTGCTCGTGTCTTTATCGATGCTGGGCTCCTGCCACTTCTCTTCCACCGGGAACGGCGTGTTTATGACGATGCTCTACGGGGCGGGATGGCTCGGGGGCATGATTGAAAAAGTGGCAGGCTCGGTCCAACTCGAGCAAAATATTGCCATTAAGCCGCTGCTGACCATCGCGGGAATTATGTCCCTTGTCATGCCGGCCGATTCGCTGCAAAGCCGGATGCAAGCGGAGCTGTTTGCCGTAAACGAGCTTCAACAATTTGTAAATTTTAGAAGCTTTTTTGGTTTTATCGGTTTTGAACGCGTGCCGTCCAACGCCTTTCTGATATACAGCGCCGGATATATGCTTATAATGCTGCTGCTCGGCTTGTGGTCGTTTCGGAGAAAAGACATATGATACGCAAGTCTGCGTCGCGACGAAAAAAGCCCGTCTGCACCATTCATCGCTTGGTTGCGTTGAGCGGGGTAGACGGGCTTTATCCGGGTTCAAATGAATGCGTACCAACGCTGCGGCCGCATCAGGGAAAGGGTTACTTTTTCAGCAGAGCCCAGCGGTAGGCGTACTCGAACAGAAACTCGAACGCTTCGAGGTGGCGCTTCGCTTCGAAGGCGTTGGCGCCCCAAGCGTAAATGCCGTGCTTGCGCAGCAGAATACCGGGAATGCGGGGCACGATCGCACCTTCTACCAATTCGGCAATCCGCGGGATTTCCGCATAGTTCGGCAAAATCGGGATATCGATGTGCGCCTCCTCTTCCCATATATTGAATGCTTTGATCAGCTCGACACCGTCCACCGGTACGCTGCCGCGTTCCGCATAGAGCTCGGAGACGAGGTTATTGAACACGGTGTGCACATGAAAAATAGCGCCGCAGCCCGTCAAACGATAGATCTCGCAATGAATCAGCGTTTCCGCGGACGGCTTCAGGCCGGTCGTTTCGACCGGTTGGCCCGATTGATCGACCAGCAAATAGTCGGAAGGCGTATGGACCGACTTATCCTTGCCGCTGGCCGTAATGGCAAACGCAAACCGCTCGGGAGAAAAGTCCCCCGTCCGGATCGACAGGTTGCCGCTTGTTCCCGGAAACCAGCCGCGTGCGGCAAGCAACGTTTTAATCTCCCGCAGTTCGGCGAACGCCTGCTGCTTCTCCTCCAAACGAATGGCGCTAAAGCTCACGCACTTTCATCTCCTCTAACCGCTTGATCACATCGTGAAAATCTTCAAAAGGATAGTAATTCAATCCGAGCTCCCGGCACAGCTCGATCAAATGGGAGCGGGCAAATACCGTATCGGCCAGCTTGGCCCCGGCAAAATCGGTTACGCTGTCGCCGATCATAATGCGTTCGTACGTCTCCCGCGGATAGGAGCGGATGATTTTCGTTTTGCACATGCCGCAGTCGTTATCGCATGCGGAATCGCACGAATGCGGCCACAAAATGCGGATTTGCGCGCCGCTGAAGTCGCTCGCGTTGCAATAAATATTCTCCTTCGGAATCGCAAACGGCGAAAGCACGGGATAAACGAAAAAGTCGATTCCGCCGCTCGTTACCAGAAAGAGGATGTCCTCCTTCTTGCAGTAATCCAGCAGCTCGCGGAAGCCGCTGCGAATCGTCACGTTGCCGATCGCGTAATCGACGACTTGCTGCCGGCGGGAGGTCGGGAGCAGCGCGAACATGCGTCCGACGCCTTCCCGGATCGAAATTTCCTTGGAGATCACTTGATTCACCAGCGTATCCCAGCCCTCGGGCTGAAAATGCTTCATAATCGCCACGATGTTGTCGTTGACGGTAATCGTCCCGTCGAAGTCGCAAAAAACAACCCGCTGTCTGCTCATTCTTTGATCCCCCACGCATCAATGGCCGCCTGCAGCTCGGGATGTCCGTCTGCGGCATACTCCCGCAGCGGAACGCCGGCCTGGCAGCCGTCGATCGCCTGCCGGAAGGCACGCCCGCCGGCCGCCGCACCCATCGGATGGCCATGCACCCCGCCGCCTGCATTGACGACCACTTGTCCGCCAAAATCGCGCAAAATAAGCGGCACAAGTCCGGGATGAATGCCGGCCGACGGCACCGGGAAGCTCGTTGTAAGCGGAACTTCTCCGTTGACGGACGCTGGCGCGCCGTCTCCGCCGTAAATATAGTCGGCAGCTTCGGTTGTCAGCAGCGCTTCCTTGATCGCCATGTTCTCTTCCTTCGGCATGACGACGGAACCGTACGGCGAAGGGAACAGCACCAGATCGGCCCCGGCGAGCCGCATCAGCTTGCCAAGCAGTACGTTCGCGGCAATGCCGTGATACGGCGACGGATACAAAGCCCCGGCGAGCGACGGATGGGCCATCAGCGGCACGTTGACGTCAGGGTGGCGGCTCAGCTCGCTGAGGGCGTCGAAGCCGTAGGCGAGCACATTGAACAGCAGCGCGTTGGCTCCGGCGTCAATCGCCTTTTTGGCTTGCTCGACGAGCCCGAAGGTCGGGCCGGTCAAATTGGCGGCGTACAGCAGCTTCTGGCCGGTTTCCCGCTCGGCTTCGGCGGCCGCCTGCATGCACAGCTCGACCCGTTTCTCGATCGGGGTCAGCGGATTCTCGAACAAAATCTCGTCGTCCTTGATCAGATCGACGCCGCCGAGCGCCTGCTGATAAAACTGCTCCCGCAGAGCGGGCAGATCGTGGCCGATCACCGATTTGAAAATGCTCATGAGCAGCGGGCGGTCGTGGACGCCAAGCAGATTGCGCACGCCCCGGATGCCGAAGCGCGGTCCCGGAAAGGCGGACAAGAACGACTCGGAAAAGGCCAGATCGATCAGCTTGACCCGGCCGTCCATCGACAGCTTCCCGAAAACCGTGACCAGCAGGGCAGGGATATCGCGGCTGAAATTTAAATCGGGATAAGCGATGCGAATATCCGCATATCTTGCGGAAGCGGGCTCGTCTGCAGAAGGCTCGTGTACGTCTATACCGACGACGCGGCCAAGATGTTTTTCCATTTCCGCCTTCCGCGCTTCCGGCAGCTCGGTCCAGCTTCCGACGGTCAGCCCGACGGCTATGCCGGTCGCTTTTTTATGAAAATCGGCTTTCTCGTCATAGCAGCGGTAGGTGGCTACGCAATACGATGAGGAAATGGCATGACTCACAAACTAACACCTTCTTTATTTGGTATGGGAAGCGACGGAAGCGCTGATGGCGGCACCCATCTCGGCGGAGCGTTCCGCGGCGCGGCGCATCGCTTTGGAGACCGCTTCGGTGAAGCCGCAGCTGTCCATCGTCTCGATGGCCGCCTGCGTAGCTCCGTTCGGGGAAGTCACCTTGCGGCGCAGCTCGGCCGGTTCTTCTCCGCTCAGCTCAACCATGCGGGCCGCGCCCATCACCGTTTGCACGGTCAGACGCTTGGCCTCTTCATGCGACAGTCCGCCGCTCATTCCGCCTTCGATCATCGCTTCCATCATATAATAAATGTAAGCCGGACCGCAGCCGGACAAACTTACAATCGTTTCCATCAGCGGCTCTTCGACGATCGATACGATCCCGATGGAGCGGAACATCTCTTCGCCAAGCTGCCGCTGCGCGTCCGAGACGCCGCTTGAAAAGCTGAGTCCGGTCGCGCCAAGGCCGATGGTGCTGGACGTGTTCGGCATCGTGCGGACAATGGCCCAGCCCGGGCTGCCGAGAATCGCCTCCATCATTTCGATGGATAGTCCGGCAATAACGGATACGAGCAATTGCTCCTTGCGGAGCAACGGCTTCAAGTCGAGCAAGCCCTGAGCGGCATCGCTCGGCTTAAAGGCCAGTACGACAATATCGGCGGAAGCGATGGCATCGTTTCGCCCGGCAGTACCGGAGGCATAACGAATGCCGTACTGCTTGTTCAATTCCTGCAGGCGGGCTTCATTCGACCGGTTGACAGCGACAAGCTGTTCCGCCTGCATGCCCGCCTCGGAGACAAGTCCCCGGATGATCGCTTCCGCCATGGAGCCGGCGCCGACGAACGTGATGTTTTTGGATAAAATCTGTGACATATTGGCTGCTCCTTTCGAACTTCTAAGTCTGGTACGATCTTCCGGGTTAACCGCGAATTTGCCCGTTTCCGACAATGCAGTATTTGCTCGACGTCAGCGCCGGCAAGCCCATGGGGCCGCGAGCGTGCAGCTTCTGCGTGCTGATGCCGATTTCGGCGCCGAAGCCGAATTCGAAGCCGTCCGTGAAACGGGTGGAGGCGTTATGATAAACGGCCGCCGCATCCACTTCCCGCAAAAACCGCGCCGCGTTCGCTTCGTCTTCGGTTACGATGCATTCCGAGTGCATCGTTCCGTGGCGGCGGATGTGCGCCAGCGCCTCGTCCAGTCCGTTCACCACGCGAACATTCAAGATGTAGTCGTTATACTCGGTATCCCAGTCGGCTTCCGAGGCCGCTTTTACCGCCGGCACGAGCCGCTGCGCTTCCGCATCGCCTCGCAGCTCGACCATTTGCTGGACGAATTGCTCGGCGATGTTCGCCAGATGCCGCTCCGCAAAATCGCGATGCACCAGCAGCGTCTCCATCGAGTTGCATACCGAAGGCCGCTGCACCTTCGCATTGATGGCGATCTTGAGCGCCATGTCCGGCTGCGCGCTGGCGTCGATATAGGTATGGCAAATGCCGGCTCCGGTCTCGATTACCGGCACGGTTGCGTTTTTGACGACGTTCTGAATTAACGAAGCGCCGCCGCGCGGAATAAGCACGTCGAGCAGACCGTTCAGCTTGAGCATTTCGTCGACCGAAGCGCGGCTCGGGTCCATCACGAGCTGCAGCGCGTCCGCCGGAACGTCGGTCGTTTTCAGCGCTTCGTGAAGCACCTCGACGATCCGCTTATTGGAATGGAGCGCCGAGGAGCCGCCGCGCAGCACGACGGCGTTGCCGGTTTTCAGGCACAGTCCGGCCGCATCGACCGTAACGTTGGGACGCGCTTCGTAGATGATGCCGATCACGCCGAGCGGCACGCGGACCTTGCGGATTTGCAGGCCGTTCGGGCGGTCGAACGCTTCCAGCGTATCGCCGATCGGATCGGTCAAAGCGACGACCTGCCGCAGTCCGTCGGCCATCGCTTCGATCCGCTGGCGATTCAGCGCCAGCCGGTCGAGCAGCGACGTGCCGATGCCGCTCTCGCGTCCGCGCTGCAGATCCTCCGCGTTAGCGGCGATAATCGATTCGGCTTCCGCCGCGAGGGCGTCCGCCATGCGCAGCAGCGCATCGTTCTTTTGCCCGGTGCCGAGCATCCCGAGCCTCGGCGCGGCTTGCTTGGCCAGCTTCGCTTTTTGCACCACTTCGCTCAGGTTTAAAGCTTGATCCGTTGTCATGTTCTACTTCCTCCTTCGGAGCGTCGTTTAAGGTCGTACTGCCTAGATTTCGGCTGTATCCTTCGTTTTTGCCGTGGATGCGAGGGTAATCCATTCGTCGCGATGGATGACTTCGATGCGCGTTACCTCGATCCGCTTCTGCACTTCCTCCGTACTCAGACCGGCAACGGCCTGAAGCTGCCAGGAATCGTAGTTGACGACGCCGCGCCCGACCGTTTCGCCGTCCGGGCCGAGCACCTCGATGACGTCGCCGGGGTGAAACTCCCCGGTCACTTCCTTGACGCCCGCAGGCAGCAGGCTTTTGCCGCCTGCGACGAGCGCAAGCTCCGCGCCTTCGTCTACATAGACGGCGCCCTGCGGCTGGGAGTGGAAGCCGAGCCACTGCTTCTTCATCGGCAAATTATGCTCCGACGTATCGAAGTAAGTGCCTTTCCCGGTTCCTTCCACGGCCAGCATCAGATCGCCGGGCTCCGGGACGCGCCCGACGAACACCGGCACGCCGCCGCGCATCGCGATTCGCGCGGCCTCGATTTTGGAGCGCATGCCGCCGGTGCCGACCATCGAGCCGGAGCCGCCGGCGATCCGGTAAATGCTCTCGTCGATTTCCTGCACGCGGTCGATCCGCTTGGCGTCGGCGTTTTTGCGCGGGTCCTCGGTGTATAATCCGTCCGTATCGGTAAGGATAACCAGCCTTCGGGCCCGGACCAGATTGGCTACGAGGGCGGACAGCGTATCGTTGTCGCCGAATTTCAGCTCGTCGACCGCGACCGTATCGTTCTCGTTAATGATCGGCAGCATTCTGCGGCGCAGGAGCTCTTCAATTGTCATCTGCGCGTTATGGATCCGCTTGCGGTTGGAGAAGTCGGAGCGGGTCAGCAATATTTGCCCTACGCCTACGCCATGCTCCGAGAATGCCGCCTGGTAGGCTTGCATCAGCAGCGCCTGCCCGACGGAAGCGGAGGCCTGCTTCTCGTGCAGCAGCTTGGGACGCGACGTATACCCCAGCTCCCGAAAGCCGGCCGCCACGGCTCCCGAGGTCACGAGGAGCACGGGAAAGCCTCGGCGGTGAAGCGCCGCCAGCTCCGCGGCGAAAAATGCGATTTTTGCCCGGTTCAACCCGCCTTCGTCGGATGTAAGCGAGCTGCTGCCGATTTTCACTACGATCGTTTGCTCCATAGGAATCACTCTTTCTATGACTGATCTGGCTGTCGTCCGGGGCAGCTGCGGAAAACGCAAAAAGGCCCCGTCCTTTAAGGACGAAAGCCTCTACTTCCGCGGTACCACCTTACTTGATGAATTGACGACCAACTCATCCTGCTTCAGTCCCTTGTAACGGCAGGGAAAGCCGTCCAGCTCGTCGCTGGCCGTTCAGGGGCGGGTTCGGCAAGGCTCCACGGTAAATTCTCGCAGCCGGTGGAATTTACTCTCTGATCGTGCAGGGGCTTTCCTACTATTCCCATCAATACGTTTTGCTTTTCATAAGCATAGCATGAGGGGGGAGGTTTGTAAAGGCGATCAGCCGAACAAGCGAAGGGCGTCGATGCGGTCGACCGCTTCGCGGAGCCGTTCTTCGGTGCTGAGCAAGCCGAGCCGCACGTAGCCCTCGCCGTGGTCGCCGAAGCCGACTCCCGGAGCGACGACAATTTTGGCCTGCTCGAGCAGCATGTCGGAGAACGACTCGGACGTATAGCCCTTCGGTACAGGCAGCCAAGTGAAGAAAGAGCCTTGCGAGCGCGGCGCTTGCCAGCCGATCCGGTCCAAAGCCCCGAACAGGGCGTCCCTGCGGCTTTGGTACGTCTGTACGAGCTCGCGAACGCTGTCCTGCGGACCGGTCAACGCGACGGCTGCCGCCTCTTGGATGCCTCCGAACAAGCTGCAGTAATAATGATCCTGAATCAAGTTGATCATCCGCACGATTTCGGGATTGCCAAGGCAGAAGCCGACCCGCCATCCGGCCATGTTATACGTTTTGGACAGCGTGTAAAATTCGACGCCGACCTCTTTGGCGCCCGGCAGCTGCAGGAAGCTGACCGGCTGCCGCCCGTCAAAGCCGATGGCGCCGTAAGCGAAGTCGCTGGCCACCACGATGCCGTGCTTTGCCGCAAAAGCAATCGTCTCCTCGTAGAAAGAAGCCGGAGCGGAAGCCGCCGTCGGATTGTTCGGGTAGTTGATGAACAGCAGCTTCGCCCGGTTTACGTCGTCGGCGGATAGCGCGCTGTAATCCGGCAGGAATCCGTTCGATGCCAGAAGAGGCATGAACGCCATCCGGGCGCCCGCCAGGGCGACACCGGACCAGTAATCCGGGTATCCCGGGTCAGGCACCAGACAGACGTCGCCCGGATTGAGCAGGCATTGGGCGATTTCCACAAGACCGGTTTTGCCGCCGAACAAAACCGCCACTTCCGTCTCCGGATCGAGCTCGACGCCGTAATCTTCCCGGTATCTTCGGGCGACGGCTTCTTTTAAGAACAAGTAGCCGTTAAACGGGGGATAGCGGTGATACAGCGGATTTTCCGCCGCTTGCTGCAGCGCCTTGACGATGTGGGGCGGGGTCGGACGATCCGGATTCCCCTGTCCGAGATTGATTACGTCGTGTCCCGCGGCAATCTGCACGTTCGCTTTGCGCACAAGCGTGGCGAAAAATTGGGTAGGCAATTCCTGCAGCCGCTGCGCCGGAATCATGGGAAAAGCGCTGACGGCCGCTTTCGTTGGGTTGTTCGTCTTCATCTATGTCACTCCATTGTTAGTTTCAAATGTGCTGGTTTACAATTAAATACTTGTATTCTTATCGGAATATAGTAAATATTCTATGCGGATAGGAATAATGTAACATGAAAAACGGTGTGTGTATACGGGTCTATTTCATCGAAACTTCCGTTTATCTGTCGAGCGGAACGGTTTTCAAATTTTATGATGTGCAAATTCATGCGGATGTGTTATATTATTTGAAGGAAGTTTCGTTTAGTGAAATTAAATTTCATACAATGAAATAATTTTTGGCGACGGAGGGACCGGCAATGGCGATATGCTTTCACGATGAATACAATAAATATACCTATACGGGCAGGCGCGCCGATTCCGGCTGGATGGAGCTGATCCGGCGGAAGGCGTCCCCCCGAGGGAAAGCGGCAGTGGACATCGGCTGCGGCGGGGGCATTTACTCTGTCGCTTTGGCGGAGCTGGGCGTTTCGTCGGTCGCCGGCATCGATTTCTCCGAAGCGATGCTGCAAGGGGCTGCCGAGCATTGCGCGGCGTACGGTCAAATCCGCTTGGCGCAAGGGACCGCGGATCGGACGGGATTGCCCGATGACTCGGTCGAGCTCGTGCTGGAGCGCGCGCTGATCCACCATATTGCCGCGGAAGCGCTGCCGGACGTATTCCGCGAGGCGCAGCGGATACTGAGACCCGGAGGGCTGCTGATCGTACAGGATCGCACGCCGGAGGACTGCCTGCTTCCCGGCAGCCGGGAACATCTGCGCGGGTATTGGTTCAAGAAGTACCCGCGTCTTCGCAAGCTGGAAACGGGACGCCGTCACGATGCGGCGCTCATTCGCCGGACTCTGGAAGCAACCGGATTTTCCGTTGCGGAAGAGACGCGGCTATGGGAGGTACGCAAAAGCTACGCAAGCTATAGCGATTATCGGGAGGAGCTTTTGAGCCGGAAGGGACGTTCGATTTTGCATGAATTGTCGGATGCGGAGCTCCAAGAGCTGGCGGATGCCATCGCCGCAGTCACGGGCTATGGGATGCACGAGCCCGTCCGGGAAACGGACCGCTGGACGATATTCTTTGCGCAAGCGCGTTGAAGTTCCGCTTCCGTTGCTCTATGATAAATTAGGAAGAAACGGCGCACTGCCCGCAGCGGGCCGCTGCGTCCGGAATTTCGCGACGGGGAAGGAGGAAGGTTAAATGGCTGGGCAACTATGGAATTTGGCTTTGCTGCAAATGGACATTGCAATAGGAGAGCCCGAACGCAATTTCGCTAACCTGGAAAGCCTTCTGCATGAAGCGGTCGCTCACGATCCGAAGCCGGATGTAATCGTATTTCCGGAGATGTGGAATACCGGCTACGCGCTGGAACGGATTCAGGAGCTCGCGGACCATTACGGGGAGCGGACCGAGGCGCTGCTGTCGGCGTTTAGCCGGAAGCACGGCGTTAACATCATCGGCGGTTCGATCGCAGAGAAACGGGACAACGGCGTTTACAATACGATATTCGCGTATGACCGGCAAGGAAACCGTGCGGGAGACTATTCGAAAATTCATTTGTTCCGGTTGATGGATGAGGAGAAATATCTGCAAAGCGGAGACCGTGCGGGCGAACTGCAGCTGGACGGCATTCCGGGCGGCATGATGATCTGCTACGACATCCGCTTCCCGGAGCTTGCCCGAAAGCTGGCGCTCGGCGGCGCGCAAATTTTATTCGTTCCGGCCGAATGGCCGAACCCGCGGCTGCATCATTGGCGCACGCTGCTGATGGCGAGGGCGATCGAGAACCAGATGTTCGTCGTCTCCTGCAACCGTGTAGGCGTGAGCGGGACGACGGAGTTTTTCGGCCATTCGATGGTCGTCGATCCGTGGGGCGAGGTGCTGGCCGAAGGCGGGGTAGCCGAAACGATCGTTCGCGCTGCCGTAGACCTTAGCCAGGTGCCTGCCGTGCGCAGCAAAATTCCGGTGTTTGAAGACCGACGCCCTTCCTTGTATTAAAAAGCCCTGACAGTGCCAAAACCGGCCCGGATCATTCCGGCCGGTTTTTTGCGCGCTCGGCTTCCATCACCTTGCGGAACGTTTCCATGAACGCGACGACCGCCTTAGATAAATAACGCCCTTTGCGGTGGGCGATCACGAGGGTACGGGTCGGCCGGCTGGACAACTGCACATAGGCGGGCGCCAGCTCGCTTCCGCGTCCCCTGAGCAGCATACGCGGGATGAAGGCAATGCCCATCCCGGCCGCGACGAGCGACTGGACCGTCTCGATATTGCTGCTCTCGAACACGATGTTCGGCGCAAATCCGGCATCGTTGCATAGCTCGATCGCAATTTGCCGGAACCCCTGGCCTCTTTTAAGCGCGATGAACGGCTCCTCTTGCAGCTCCGCAATGTCGACCGGCCTGCCGCCTTGGGTCAGACGCGCCGCCAGCGGGTGCTGCGGCGGGACGGCCAGTACGATCTCTTCCTCAATGACCGGCTCGTAGTCGAGCGAGTCGTCGATCAGGGGGAGGGAAAGCAGGCTGATGTCGGCCTGCCCGCTCGCCGTCAATTGTTCGAGGTTCGAGGTCGTCTCTTCGACGAGCACGATGTCGATTTCCGGGTAACGCTCCTGAAAAACGGGGAGGACGAGCGGCAGCACGTGCGCGCCTGTAATCGGGAGACTGCCCACGACAAGCTTCCCTTTGCGCATTTGAGAAATATCTTCCATTTCTTGCTTTAACTGCTCGACCATATCGAGAATTTTTTGCGCTTTTTCCACGAACCGGGTACCGGCATAGGTGACCTCCACCGAATTGGTCGTCCGTTGAAACAAAAGAACGCCGAGCTCTTTCTCCAGCTTGGAAAGCTGCTGGCTGAGCGACGGCTGGGCGATATGCAGCTTTTCGGCGGCACGGGAAAAGTTCTTGTCAATGGCAATCTGCAAAGCGTATTGAAGCTGGCGCAATTCCATGCGGTTCGGCTCCTTTTATAAAGAATACCTATCAATGCTACGTTAATCGTAACGTATTTGTTATAAGATTGAAAGGCCCGGCGTGCGGAAGTTTTCGTTGGCAAACAAAAAAAGGAAGAAAGAGCGGGAGGCTCCTTCTTCCAAGGCAGATCGGAACAGGGGCTGGCCTGCGCAAGCAGCCGCATTTTCCGGCCGCAAAGGCATCAGGTCCCGCAAGAGCCGGGATACCCGTCGTTCCGCTTCATTTTTTCCAAATGCTCGCGCATCTCTTCATCCCCGGGCAATTCGGCGACCAGCTTTACTTTGCCGGGAACGGGCTCCTCACTCGGAGCTTCTTGCGCAGGGCGGGGCGTATCGCTCATTGTGCTGTCCTCCTCGGGATATAATCAGGAGTACCACCGGACGTCCCATCTTCGGAGCAGCAGGTGGTACCCGAACTCAACGGCAGCCGTAACGACGGCGATAACGGCAAGCTCCGGCCAAGACAATCCCCAGCGATAGGCGGTTCCGACAGCCCATAAAAATAAGGCGGCCAGCAGTGCGTCGGCCAAGGTCGCGGGACCGTTCCCGAATTCGTCGAGAATCCATTGATCTCCGAGAAAAAAGGCCAGGATGCTCAGGCTGGCGGAAGCCATCAGCGCTTGGAACAGCGTCGCGTTTGTAAAATAAAGCAGCAGCGGGACGGTAAATAGAGCGTTGAGGACGAGTTTGACAAGCAGCTTGCTCATGCTTTCCAGCTCCCTTACTTTTGCTTTCGTTGAAAGGTTGTCCTAAAAAATATTCAATTATACAAGGTTTGCGGGCAGCAAGCAGGGCCGCTGCCGGGGATAAACAAATCTGCCGTACGCAACGGAAGCATTGCCATGACGGAAACGTCTGCGCCTTGCGTGCGGGAAGTATTGACAAGGCAGTTAAACGAACCTGTTCACGCCCATGCGGCGCTAAAGATACCGATTGAATATGCGATTGCCCGGCCCGTCATCGGCAAGCTCTTCCTAAATATATAGCCCAAGGGCTGAATATCTATAGCAAAAACCTATGAAGGCTATAGATATTATATCTTGGATCAATGAAGATAGACGTGATACGATAAGTGGCATTAGGAGCATCATTCAGATACCGAGGTGGAACCGATGGCAAAAACTATGTTCGAAAAAATTTGGGACAATCACGTCATTCATTCGGAGCCGGGCAAGCCGAGCATCATTTATATCGACCTTCATCTGGTCCATGAAGTGACTTCTCCGCAAGCGTTCGAAGGCTTGCGCCTGAGCGGCCGCAAGGTTCGCCGTCCGGATTTGACGTTCGCGACGATGGATCACAACGTGCCGACGAAGGATCGCTTCAATATTACCGATCCGATTTCCAAGCAGCAGATCGATACGCTGTCCAAAAACTGTGCGGATTTCGGCGTTACCTTGTTTGACCTGAACAGCATCGATCAAGGGGTTGTTCACGTCATGGGACCGGAGCTCGGGTTGACGCATCCCGGCAAAACGATCGTCTGCGGCGACAGCCATACGTCGACCCACGGGGCGTTCGGGGCTTTGGCGTTCGGGATCGGAACGAGCGAAGTGGAGCACGTGCTTGCGACGCAGTGCTTGCAGCAGGCGAAGCCAAAAACGCTGGAAGTGCGCATCAACGGCAAGTTGAAGCCGGGGGTTACGGCGAAGGACTTGATTCTTGGCGTGATTGCCAAATACGGCACGGATTTTGCAACCGGCTATGTGATCGAGTACACGGGCGAAGCGATTCGCGGCTTGTCCATGGAAGAGCGCATGACCGTATGCAACATGTCGATCGAAGCGGGCGCAAGAGCGGGCTTGATCGCTCCCGACCAAACGACGTTCGACTACCTCCGCGGACGCGAATACGTGCCGCAGGGCGAGGCTTTCGAGCAGGCGGTAGCGGCTTGGAAGCAGCTGACGACGGACGAAGGCGCGGTATACGATCGCGTGGTCGAGTTTGACGCGGACAGCCTGATTCCGCAAGTGACCTGGGGCACGAGCCCGGGCATGGGTACGGACGTAACGTCCTGTGTGCCGAATCCTGCGGATTTCAGCACGGAGAACGAGCGCAAAGCGGCGGAAAAAGCGCTTGAGTACATGGGTTTGACGCCGGGAACGCCGATGACGGACGTTGCGATCGATTACGTATTTATCGGTTCCTGTACGAACGGCCGGATCGAGGACCTGCGCGCGGCTGCCGCCGTAGCTCAAGGCTACAAGGTGTCTCCGAACGTAACGGCGATCGTCGTGCCGGGATCGGGCCGGGTCAAAATCCAAGCGGAAAAAGAAGGGCTCGATAAAATTTTCATCGAAGCGGGCTTTGAATGGCGCGATGCCGGCTGCAGCATGTGCCTCGCCATGAACCCGGACGTGCTGAAGCCGGGCCAACGCTGCGCTTCGACGTCGAACCGGAACTTCGAAGGCCGTCAAGGCCGCGACGGACGCACGCATCTCGTGTCTCCGGCGATGGCCGCCGCGGCAGCGATCGAAGGCCGTTTCACCGACGTGCGCGATTGGAAGTTCAAAGTGAAGCAGGAAGCTTAAGAAGATCATTTTATCGAAGCGAGGAGTTAGACGACATGGAAGCTTTTAAACAGCATACCGGCCTGGTCGGTCCGGTGGACCGCGTGAACGTGGACACGGACGCCATTATCCCTAAACAATTTTTGAAGCGCATCGAGCGCTCCGGCTTCGGCCAATTTCTGTTCTACGAGTGGCGCTTTGACCTGAATGGCAATACGATTCCGGAGTTCAGCCTGAATCAGCCGCGCTATCAAGGCGCTTCCATTCTGATTTCCCGCGCCAACTTCGGCTGCGGCTCCTCCCGGGAGCACGCCCCTTGGGCGATCCAGGACTACGGGTTCAAAGTGGTGATCGCGCCGTCGTTCGCCGACATTTTCTATAATAACTGCTTCAAGAACGGCATCCTGCCGATCAAGCTGAGCGAAGAGCAGGTCGAAGAGCTGTTCCAGCGCACCGCCGCAAAAGAAGGCTATAAGCTGACCGTCGATCTGGAGAGCAAAAAGGTCACCGACGATCAAGGCCTCAGCATCGGCTTCGATCTGGATGAGCACCGCCGTCAATTCCTGCTGCTCGGTCTCGACGATATCGGCCTGACCCTGCAGCATGAAGACAAAATTGCGGCATACGAAGCGGCGCATACAGCGCGTCTCGCGTACAAGTAAGATCGATTTCAGGACGTGAAGCCCGGCCCGGCTCTCGAAGACGGGGCCGGGCTTTTTGTATCCGGCCGCTTTTATCATACAATGTTCAAAAACTTCGACAATTTTCGTGAAAAGTGTGATCTATGTTTTTTTAATCGCCGAAAGCGTTGTGTATAATATCACTGGAAGCATGATGGGAGGGTGACGCAAATGAGTTTTGTCAAAATCGGCGTCGTGGGCGCCGGAACGATGGGTCAAGGTATTGCCGAAATGTTGGCTGCCAAAGGGTTGGAAGTCATGCTGATCGAACGGACGCCTGAGAAGCTGGAGCAGGCCTGGGAGCAAATCGAGATCAGTTTGGACAAGCAGCTGGAAAAATGGGCGATCACTCCCGTTGAAAAAAAACTGATTCTTTCGCGCATCGCGAAGGAAACGTATATTTACCGGTTGGCCGAATGCGACATGGTCATCGAAACCGTGACCGAAGATCTGGAGATTAAAAAAGAAGTGTTCCGCAAGCTTGACGAGGTATGCCCGCCGTCGATCATTCTCGCCAGCAATACGTCTACGCTCAGCTTGACGGAACTGGCGGCGGAAACGCGGCATCCGGAGCGTGTGATCGGGCTTCATTTTTTATATCCGGTATCGAAAATTCATCTGGTGGAAATTATCCGGGCGCTGAAAACGGCAGAGGATGTCTTCGAAACGACCCGGAAGTTTGTCGAAGAAACGATTCAAAAACGCGGCATTCAAGTGTATGAATCGCCGGGCTATGTTACGACGCGGCTGATTTGCGTGCTGATCAACGAGGCGATGCACGCGCTGTCGGAGAGGGTAGCCAGCGCGGACGATATTGATAATGCGATGCGAATCGGCTATGATTTTCATTATGGGCCGCTGGAGATGGCAGACCGCTTCGGCTTGGATTCGATATTGGCCGCAATGGAACGTATGTTCCGTGAATTCGGCGACGTAAAGTACCGGCCGTCGGTGCTGCTGAAGCAGATGGTCAGGGCCGGTCATCTCGGCACGAAGACGGGACAAGGCTTTTTCCGCTACGATAAGGACGGTGACCGGATATGATCGTACTCGTCATCAATGCAGGCAGCTCCTCTCTTAAGTTTCAGCTTTACGAGATGGAGAACGAATCCGTGCTGGCCAAAGGAAAGGTGGAGCGGATCGGGATGGAGTCCGCGATCTTGACGTTCGAGCCGGAGGGCAAGCAGGACGTGCGCGAGGTCAGCGAAATTTTGGAGCACACGACCGCGATCCGCAAGGTCTTGGATATGCTGGTGCATCCGGTTCACGGGGTGCTTGAATCGGCCCGGCAGATCGATGCGGTGGGACACCGGGTCGTGCACGGGGGCGAATCGTTCTCCAATTCCGTTCTGGTCAACGAAGAGGTGAAGCAGGAGATCAAGCGGTTGTTCGATCTGGCTCCGCTGCATAATCCCGCCCATATGCTCGGGATTCAGGCGGTCGAAGCGAATATGCCGGACGTGCCGCAGGCCGTCGTGTTCGATACGGCGTTTCACCAAACGATGCCGCCGGTGACGTATTTGTACCCGATCCCGATGGTGCTCTACAAGAAGCATAAAATTCGCCGCTACGGCTTCCACGGCACCTCGCACGCTTATGTGAGCGAGCGCGCGGCGGCATTCCTCGGGCGTCCGCTCCGCGAGCTGAAGCTGGTCACCTGCCACATCGGAAACGGGGCGAGCTGCACCGCGGTGATGGACGGGCGGTCGTACGATACGAGCATGGGGATGACGCCGCTGGAAGGGCTGATGATGGGAACGCGAAGCGGGGATATTGACCCGGCCATCGTCCCGTTTACGATGGGCAAGGAAGACCTGACGCTCAGCGAAGTAAACTCGATGCTCAACAAGCACAGCGGGCTGCTTGCCATCTCCGGCATCGGCAGCGATATGCGAGAGATTGACGAAGCAAGGCAGTCAGGAGACCGCAATGCGGCGCTTGCGTTCGACATGTATGAATACCGGCTGCGCAAGTATATCGGCGCTTACGCGGCTGCCATGAACGGCTTGGACGCCATTGTCTTTACGGCGGGGGTTGGGGAAAACTCCGCTTCGCTGCGGGCCGCGGTTTGCCGAAATCTCAGCTTTCTCGGCCTGGAGCTGGACGAAGCGGCGAACGAACGGCGCGAATCCGGAGAGCGCGCCATTACGACGCCGGACTCCCGGGTTCAGGTGCTTGTCATCCCGACCAACGAGGAGCTTGTGATCGCCCGGGATACGTACCGGTTGATTTTGGAGCGAAATGATGTAAACTAATGAACGATGGTCAATTCTTATTTAGTAGGCGGAGGAATGTTTCATGAACCGTAACCTGTGTATGATCGGGGATGTGAATAAACATATAAACGAATCGGTGACGATCGGCTGCTGGCTGCATAACATCCGTTCCAGCGGCAAGATCCGCTTCCTGCAGCTGCGGGATGGTTCCGGGTTTATACAGGGCGTTGTGATCAAGAACGAGGTGCCGGAGCAGGTATGGGAAGATACGGGCAAGCTGACGCAAGAGAGCTCGCTTTACGTAACCGGAACGGTGCGCGAGGACACGCGCAGCAAAAGCGGCTTCGAGCTGACGGTGACCGCCGTTGAAATTATTCAAATCACAAGCGATTATCCGATCACGCCGAAGGAGCATGGCGTCGATTTTCTGATGGATCACCGCCATCTGTGGATCCGTTCGCCCCGGCAGCGGGCGATTCTGGTCATCCGGGCGCAGATTATCCGGGCGATCCAGCAATTTTTCGACGAGCGCAACTTCCATTTGGTCGATCCGCCGATTTTGACGCCTTCGTCCTGCGAAGGAACGACAAATTTGTTCCATACGAAATATTTTGACGAGGACGCTTACTTGACGCAAAGCGGCCAGCTGTATATGGAAGCCGCGGCGATGGCGCTTGGCCGGGTATACTCGTTCGGCCCGACCTTCCGGGCGGAGAAATCGAAGACGCGCCGGCATTTGATCGAATTCTGGATGATCGAACCGGAGATGGCGTTTGTTACGCACGAAGAGAATCTTCAAGTGCAGGAGCAATTCGTGTCCCACATCGTGCAGTCGGTGCTGCAGAACTGCCGCAAGGAGCTTGAGACGCTGGAACGCGATATAACGAAGCTCGAGAAGGTCGCGGGGCCGTTCCCGCGCATTACGTATGACGAAGCGGTCAAGTTCCTCCAAGAGAGCGGTCACGAATTCGTATGGGGCGAAGATTTCGGCGCGCCTCATGAGACTGCCATTGCCGAGAAATACGAGAAGCCGGTGTTTATCACGCACTATCCGACGGAGATCAAAGCTTTCTATATGAAGCCGGACCCGAACCGTCCGGAAGTCGTGCTTTGCGCGGATCTGATCGCCCCGGAAGGCTACGGGGAAATTATCGGCGGCAGCCAGCGGATCGACGATCCGGAGCTGATGGAAGAACGCTTCCGGCAGCACGAGCTGTCCAAAGAAGCGTACCAGTGGTATCTTGACCTGCGGAAATACGGCTCCGTGCCGCATTCGGGCTTCGGCTTGGGGCTTGAGCGCACGGTCGCTTGGATTTGCGGGCTCGAACACGTTCGCGAGACGATTCCGTTCCCGCGGCTGCTGTACCGCTTGTACCCGTAAGGCCTGCGCGCGGAAGCCGTCTCTCGCGAGTCTGTAAGCGGAAAGTAGGGAAGGCATGAGACGTAGCGATTACGACACGAAAGAGCTGCCGTCCGTGCTGCTCGCGGGCTGGCAGGATGGGAACGTCGACGTTCCCTACTGGCTGTTCAAATATTACAAGCAGCTTGGGCTGCTGGAGCCGGACGTGATGCTTATTCTTCACGTCATGGCCTTTAAGCAAAAGGAGAACAAAGATTTTCCGACATTGGAAGAGCTCCAAGCCCGCATGTCGCTGACGCAGGAAAAGCTGATTGCCGTGCTGCAAAAGCTGATCCGGGAGCAGCTGCTGCGGATTGACGAGAGCGAAGATCCCGTAACCGGAGTGCACAGCGAAGCTTATAATTTGCAGCCGCTGATGGAGCGGCTCGCGGAATGCCGCGTCGAAGAGCATCGGGCGGAGCTGGCGGCCAGGAAACAGGCTGAGCGTACGGGCAAAGCGGAACGAAAAGATATTTTTTCGATTTTCGAAAACGAATTCGGCCGCCCGCTCACTCCGATGGAGCTGGAATCGATATCCGGCTGGATCGACAAAGACGGTTATCCCGAGGAGCTCATCCTCGCCGGTCTTAAGGAAGCCGTGTTTGCCGGCAAGCTGCATTTCCGGTACATCGACCGGATCTTGCTGGAATGGCAGCGCAACCGGATCACGACCGTCGAGCAGGCGAAGGAGCACTCGCAGAAATTCCGGTCCCGGTAAGAGGGCAACGAAGCAGCCCCGTACGCAATGAATTGCGCGCGGGGCTATTTGTCTTAATGGGAAAGTACCGGAACCGCCGCTGGTGTGAGTTAAACCCGCTGCGCCTTTCGCACGTCGGGCATGACTAAAGTACCAAAGCTGATGCGTCGGTCGCAAACGTGAAAAACATTTTAAAAAACTGTAGTTTTTTTGTAACTTTTTTGTGTTTTATGGCGTCTATTATAATAGGCGTTACATGATTTTACAGATTTATAGAACGGTTAGAAGGAGGGGCCACATGTTCCGATGGCTGCGCAAACAGAAGGACGAGGCGCAGAATGAAGCGGCAGCCGCCGTGCCAGCCGCTCCGCAGGAGATCGGCGCCGAGCTTCCGGAAGCTTCGGCCGAAGGGGAAGCTGCTGCGGCAAGCGACGGCGCAAGTGTCCTGGTCGACACCAGACCACCCATTGACACGAGTATTCCGCTCCTTACCGTAAAGGGAGTGGAGCGTTCATTTCCTGTCGGAGGACAGCAGCTTCATGTGCTCAAGGGAATCAATATGGAGCTGTATCCGATGCAGCTTGTTATGCTGAAAGGCCGGTCCGGCTCGGGAAAGACGACACTGCTTAACATGATTGGCGGTTTGGACCAGCCGAACCGGGGACAAATCATGTTCAAGGAATACCCGTTCCATGAATGCAGTGACGATCAGCGGACATACATAAGAAGAAAAGAAATTGGATTTATTTTCCAGTCTTTTGCGTTAATGCCGCTTTTGTCCGCTTGGGAAAACGTGGAATTGTCGCTGCGCATGGCGAAGGTTCCCCGATCCGAGTGGAAGTCCCGCGTCACCCATTGCTTGGAGCTGGTGGGCCTCGGCAAGCGGATGCATCATCGTCCGTTCGAGCTGTCGGGCGGGGAGCAGCAGCGTGTCGCCATTGCCAAAGCCATCGCGCACAAGCCCAGTCTGCTGCTTGCCGACGAACCGACGGCGGAGCTTGATTCGCAAATGGGCAAGCAAGTCATGACGGTATTTCGCGACATTATCCATACCGAACGCATGACCATTTGCATGACAACGCATGATCCGACAATAATGGAGGTTGCCGACCGTGTATTCGAAATGGTGGATGGAAAATTTATCAGTGGTTAAAAAAACGGGCAGGCCGTTGCTGCTCGTTTGCATCGCCGCATCCCTCGCGCTGTCGTCCGGGTGCTCGCTGCTGCCAAAGGAGGACGAGGAGGAAGTATTGCCGGCCATTACCCCGCCCCAGATGTCCAAAAAACCGGAGTATGTGGTCAAAACGGAGACGCTGGAGTCCGAAATTTCTTTCACCGGAAAGCTGATGTCGACTGTGGAAGAAGATTTATACTTTACGGATGATGCCAACCGGCGGATCAAGTCCTTTCCGGTCAAAACCGGAGACAAGGTCGAGCAGGGGCAGCTGATCGCCGAGCTTGATGTCACGGAGCAGGAAAATAAATTGCGGCAAAAACGGCTGCAGACGCGCCAGGATGAATTAAGTATGATCGAAAAGCTGCGCAAAGCCGACGAGACGGGTCCCGAGCAGCTTGAGCGGGATAAAATCGAATTCGAATTGAAAAAGGAAGAAGTAGCCACGCTTGAAAAAACGATTGCCGGAGCCAAACTGACGGCTCCTTATGCAGGCACGATTATTTCCGTTTACATGAAAAAAGGAGATACCGCCAAGGCTTACGATGCGGTCGCCACAATCGCGGATCTGTCTCAGCTTACGGTGGCTGCAACCGTTAGCGCGGACAACCTGACGAAGGTGGCCGTCGGCATGGAAACTCAAGTGGACATCAACGGCGTGGGCAAGCTCAAAGGCAAAGTGTCGAAACTCCCGAATCCGAAGGCCGAGAACAACGGCAGCGGCGAAGGCGGGTACCCTGGCGGAGGCCAGCAGAGAAAGCCGGATTCGATCGAGAACTACTTGTTGATCCAGCTTGAGCAATTTCCGGAGGGGCTTGCCCATGGAACGAGGCTCGGGGGGAGAATTATTACCCAGCGCAAGGAAAACGCCGTTACGATTCCGCCTGCCGCTCTTCGTTCGTATTCGGGACGCAATTACGTGCAGGTTGTGGACGATAAAGGAAACAAACGCGAAGTGGACGTCGAGATCGGACTGCAGACATCAACGGCTCTCGAGATTGTGAAAGGTCTCACGCCGGGGCAGAAAGTAGTGGGACGCTAATGGCGATGCTCCGGTTTTTATTCCGTAAAATGTGGAACACGCGCTGGCTGACGGTCAGCACGCTTGCCGGCCTCATTATGGCCGTCGCTTTTACGACCAGCATCCCGATGTATTCCGACGGCTCGCTGAAGCGCGTCGTGTCGAAATCGCTCGAGGAGAAAAACAACGGACTTTCCGCCGGTGCCGTCTTGATCCGTTTTCAAGCGTCCGGCAATGAAAAAGCCGATCTGAATGCGCTGGGCGACGTGGATCAATACATACAGGAAGATTTGCCCAAGAGCATCGCGTTTCCGTATCAGGCTTACGTTCGGACGTATTCCATTCGCGGCTCACAAATTACGCCGGAGGATAAGAGCAAGGTCGATCCGAGCAAACGCCGGCAGATGACGTTGATGGCCCAGAACGGCTTGAAGGATCAAGTCGAGCTGACGCAGGGACAGTGGTTCTCCGAGCAGCCGCAGGGCGGAATCATCGAAACCGTTATTCACGAGGAAGCGATGTTCCGCAATGATCTCCATATCGGCGACGTCTTCACTTACCCGATCAGCGGCGGAAACGGCATTGCCCCGCTCAAAGTGAAAGTGACGGGAACGTTTAAGCCGAAAAACGATACCGATCAGTATTGGTATCAAGGGATGGAAAGCTTGCTCACGTCCCTTTTTATGAGCGAAGCCGGCTTTACCGATCACGTGCTGAAAAACAAAAAAGTCCCGCTTAGCTTGGCGAATTGGTACTATGCTTTTGATTTGCGGGAGATCAAGACGAGCCAGCTGTCGTCGCTGGAGACAAAGCTGGAACGCTTGGATATCGTCTTGTTCCAAAAGCTCAAGAACACGAGGGTGGATATTTCGTTTATTCCGCTGCTGCAGGAATTTAAGGTACAGAGCTTGCAGCTGCAAATGCTGCTCTTTACGTTGGCCGCACCGATGATCGCTATGGTGTTCTATTATATTGTCATGAACGCGAGGCAATCGCTAGATCGCCAGCGCACCGTCATTGCGGTTCTCCGCAGCCGGGGCGGCAGCACGAATCAGATCATTTGGATTTATTTGCTCGAAGGGCTGCTGCTTGGCGCGGTCGCGATGGTCATCGGCCCGCTGCTCGGCTGGTTTATGGCGAAGAGCATAGGGTCGTCCAGCGGATTCCTGACATTCGTCGACCGCCAGTCCGTACCTGTCGGGGTATCGGCCGAAGCGCTGCTGTACGGCGTGGGCGCCGTTGTTATTGCGCTGATGGCCAGCGTCATTCCGGCCATTCTCTACGCCAAGGCCTCCATCGTCAGCTATAAGCAGAAGCTGGCGAGATCGGATCGCAAGCCGTTTTGGCAGCGCTGGTTTTTGGATGTGGCGCTGCTCGGTCTGGTCGGTTACGGGTATTACCTGTTTCACGACCGTCAGGACTTGTTCAGCCGGACCGGACTTACGACCGATCAGTTGAGCGTGAACCCGCTGCTGTTTTTTGTTCCGGCCTTGTCGATCATTGCGCTCGGGCTGTTTTTCCTGCGCATCTTCCCGTGGCTGCTTCGCTTCGGCAATTGGCTGGGCAAAAGGCTGCTTCCGGTTCCCGTCTATCTGACGTTAACCCAGCTTTCGCGTTCGTCCATGGCATATTATCCGCTGATGCTGCTGCTTATTTTGACGCTTGGGCTCGGCATCTATAACGCTTCTGCGGCCCGGACGATCGACTTGAACTCGACGGAACGGGTGCTTTATGCTTACGGTACCGATGTCGTAATGAGAGCGGAATGGACCGCCGTATCCGAGGAGCTGCCGCCAACGTCCAATCCTAACAAGGGCGGGCAGGGCCAAGGACAGGGGCAAGGCGGTGCCGGCGGGAAGAATCCCGGTCAGCCCGGGGGGCAGGGCGAAGGTCCGCCGCCAAAGCAACGCTTCATCGAGCCTCCGTTCGAAGTGTTCCGGGAGCTGGAAGGCGTAGAACACGTAGCCCGCGTACTGCAATCCAAAGGGAACGTGGTCGTTTCCGGCAAGTCGCTCGGACAAGGCATGCTGGTGGGCATCGATAACGTCGATTTTGCGAAGGTGGCCTGGTTCCGTAAAGACTTGTACAAAACGCATCCTTATAACTATTTGAATTTGTTGGGGCAATACGAGCAAGCGGTCATCATTCCGACCTCTTTTGCCGATAAACATCATATCAAGGCGGGAGATTTGATCAACATTTCGGTTTCCAGCCAGCCGATCGAATTTGTCGTGGTAGCCACCGTGCCGTACTGGCCGAGCCAGTATCCGGACCAGACGCCGTTTTTCATCGCTAACCTTGACTATATATATGATCAAGGGCCCGTTACACCTTATGATGTATGGATGAAAATGAAAGACGGAGCCAAAGTGGCGCCGATCATGGAAGCGCTGAAAGCAAAGAATATCGGCATTGCCAGCGTCAAAGACGTCCGCAACGAACTGATCACGCAGAAAAAGCACCCGGCGCGCGGCGGTGTGTTCGGTATTTTGAGCCTCGGCTTTCTCGTATCCGTTCTTGTCTCGTTGATCGGTTACATTTTGTACTGGTTTTTCAACTTGTCCAGCCGGGTCGTTCAGTTCGGCGTGCTGCGCGCCATGGGGTTGTCGCGGAGGCAGCTTACGGGCATGCTGCTGCTTGAGCAGCTATTTACCGCCGGTCTGGCCATTGCACTTGGTCTCGGCATCGGCAAACTGACGAGTTACTTGTTCCTGCCGTTCCTGCAAACTGCGGAGAACGTCAAGACGCAGGTCCCTCCGTTCCGCGTTATTTTCGATGCGAGAGATACGGATCAGCTGTACATCGTCGTGGCCGTTATGATGCTGACCGGTGCCGGACTGCTGTTCCTTCACATCAGAAGGCTGCGGGTACACCAGGCCGTGAAGCTGGGAGAGGAGAAATGATGCAGTGATTCATTGCGACGGACTCGTCAAAATATACAAGACCGACGATATCGAGGTCGTTGCGCTTCAGGGGCTGAACATTTCCGTCGCCAAAGGGGAAATGATGGCAATTATCGGGAACAGCGGCAGCGGCAAGTCGACGTTACTGAACATATTGGGGGGGCTGGACCGCCCCTCCGCCGGTCAGGTGCGCGTAGGTGAATGGAACCTGCTGAAAATAACGGACGACGAGCTGGTGCAGTACAAGCGCAAAACCGTCGGCTTCATCTGGCAGAACAATGCGCGTAACCTCATTCCTTACTTGACGGCGCTCGAAAATGTGGAAATGCCGATGATGCTCACCGGCCAGTACGACCGTGCCTATGCGAAGCAGCTGCTGGAATGGGTCGGTCTCAAAGAACGGTTCAACAACAAGCTGCAGCAGCTGTCCGGCGGTGAGCAGCAGCGGGTGGCGATTGCGATCGCGCTGGCAAACCGCCCGTCCTTGCTGTTGGCCGACGAACCGACCGGTTCCGTCGATACCCGGACGTCGGATATGATCATGGACATTTTCCGGCATCTGAATTCCGAGCTTGGCGTGACCATCGTTATCGTAACCCATGATATGGCCCTTGCCGGTAAAGTGGACCGTGTCGTCGCCATCCGCGACGGGATGACGAGCACCGAATTCGTCAAGCGCAATCCGAACCTGGAAGCCGAGGGCGAAACGGCGGCATCGCACGGATCGATTCACGATGTCCATGAAGAATACGTCGTGCTCGACCGGGCGGGGCGGCTTCAAATTCCGCGGGCGTATTTGCAGGCGCTCGGGATCGAAGGAAAGGCATCGATGGAATTCGACGGCGAAAAAATCATTATACGAACGCCGAAGTCTTTAGATTAGCACGAAGGATCTCGGAAGCAAAGAGATACATATTAACCGATGGGGATCTGAAATATGAACAAGTGCGCTAGGAGAACGGTGCTGCTGTCGCTCAGCGCCGGCTTGTTGGCGTCGACACTAACTGCTTGCACCAAAACGGGCAGTAATGACGGTAAAAGCGAAAGAATACTCCGGATTGCGACCGATGATTATGCAAATGAAAATGATTATTTCCGGGAGCAGTTCAGCGAATTGTTCGAATTTGCCAATCCGAACATTAAGCTGGAATTCGTTTCGACCCTGGACGAACGTTTTAGGTACGGATCCCCCAATCCGAACGAGAAGTCCAAGGACCCGTTTGACCGTTTGAGCGAATTGATGACGGGCGACAATCCTCCGGATGTCGTCATGATCGATTACGATCAACTCCCGGAGCTTGCCGGAAACAACCTGCTGAAGCAGTTGGATCAGGATATCGCCAAGGATAAATTCGATATGAGCGATATCGCTCCTGCTGTCATCGAAGGTATCAAAAAGGCGGGCGACGGCAAAGTTTATGCGCTGGCTCCAACTTTTACTTCGTATGCTCTGATCTACAATAAAAAACTGTTCGATGAGGCGGGGGTTCCGTACCCGGTCGACAAAATGACATGGGACCAAGCCTTCGATCTGGCTCGGCGGCTATCCAAAGGGGAGGGGGTTAACCGGAAATTCGGTTTTTCGTTTTCAACTTCCAACAGCAGGGGAAACCGTCTGGATATTGCTATGCGGGTTTATACCGAGCCGTTGCAGTTGAGAATGTTTGACGATAGCGGCGAGAAAATGACGGTGGATTCCGAACAATGGGAACAAGTATGGAAGACGCTGCTGCAGTTGAAGACGGAAAAACTTTTACCGGAGCCGGTGGAAGATCAGAATGAGGATCATCCGTTTCAAGACGACGATTTCCTGTCGGGCCGTGTCGCGATGTCGCTTATTAACTATTGGGATGTTCATTCGGTTGCCGACATCATGAAAAACGCGCACAATTATAAAGGTCTGACTCCGTTCGATTGGGATGTCGTCACGTTGCCTGTTCACCCCGAAGCGCCGGAAAACGGTTATGACATCCGAATGTACGGCTTGATGGGAATCAGTGCCAAGGCGCAAAATACGGAGGACGCGTGGAAATTCATCAAGTTCGTCAACGGCGAGGAGTGGGCCCGACTTAAAGGTAGCAGTTCCGACAACCTGATGGCGCGGCAAAAATATATTAAGCCGAAGAACGGAGCGGACTTCAACATCAAAGCGTTCACGACGCTGCTTCCCGCACCGGCCGTCGAAGACAAGCTCCATCGCAAGCTGCCGAACTTGTACCAAGTAAAAGCTATCGGCAAGCGCAAATTGTTAGAAGTCAGCGTGAATCAACTTCGAATACGCGAGGCGCTGAAGCAATGGCAAAGCGAGGGGGATGCCATGCTTCAGAAGATGAAGGTCGATCCGAATGCGTCTTTCGATTAACCTTTTTAAGACTTCCTTGATTTATACATAGAAACTAATCTGGAGGGATTCGAGAATGCAAAAATATGTTAAGAAGACGGTGGCTGTATCGCTCTGCGTGGGCTTAATGGCGCCAACACTGGTTGCTTGTACGAAATCCGGGAGCGGGGACAGCAAAACGGAGAAGGTGCTTCGGATCGCAACCAGCATGGGATATGGCGGGGATAATGAGTATATCCGCCAGCGTTTTACCGAATTGTTCGAATTTGCAAACCCGAACATTAAGCTTGAATTCATCTCGACATCGGACGACCGTTATATGTATGGAGGCCGGCCGGATCCGAAAGAGAAGCCGCAAGATCCGATGGAGAAGCTGAAGGAAGTCATGACGGGCGACAACCCTCCCGATGTCGTGATGGTCGGCTACGACCAGCTGCCGGAGTTAATCAACAACAATATGCTGAAGCAGCTTGATCAGGACATTGCGAAGGATAAATTCGATACGTCCGATATTGTTCCTGCTGTCATCGAGGGCATCAAAAAGGTGGGCAGCGGCAAAATTTACGCGCTGGCGCCGACCTTCTATTCTTCCGCACTGATTTACAATAAAAAATTATTCGATGAAGCGGGAGTTCAGTACCCGACCGACAAAATGACTTGGGATCAGACGTTCGACCTGGCCCGCAGATTGGCGAAAGGGGAAGGGGAGAACCGCAAGTACGGTTTCTCGTTCGCGCCGTACAACATGGGCGATGACATTTTTTATGCGTCACGTACGTATACGGCGGCGCTTGATCTCAAGGTTTTCGACGATAAAGGCGAAAAGATGACCGTCGATTCCGATCAATGGGAAAACGTGTGGAAAACGATGTTGCAGCTGAAAACCGAGAAAATTTTACCCGAGCCGATCGACTTCTCCAAGCGGCGGTCCGGGCCTAATGAAGACTTCAACCCGTTCATGGACGACGATTTCTTATCCGGTCGTGTAGCTATGTCCATCATCAGCTACGGCCAAATTAGCCAGTATACGAACGTCATGAAAAATGCGGCGAATATCAAAGGCATCACTCCGTTCGAGTGGGATGTCGTTACGATGCCCGTACATCAGGAAGCGCCGGAATACGGCGGCAACATCGATTTGGACGGTCTGATGGGCATTAATGCCAAGGCGCAAAATGCCGAGGACGCCTGGAAATTTATCAAATTTATCAATGGCGAGGACTGGGCCCGTTTGAAAGCCACCACTACCCACAATCTGGTGTCGCGCCAAAAATACATCAAACCGAAGGACGGTGCGGAGTTCAACATCAAGGCGTTCACGACGCTGCTTCCTGCGCCAGGCCTAGATTACAAGATTTATCGTGAAAAGCCGGCCCTGCACGATGTGGAGCGCCTCGGCTCGCAAAAGTTCCAGCAAGTTCTCCAGAATAAGCTGCAGGTGCGCGATGCGCTCAAGCAATGGCAAACGGAAGGCGATGCGATGCTGCAAAAAATTAAAGAGAATCCGAATGCTCCGCTTGATCCGATGACGCAAGGCGGATAAGCTGTCCCGTCTTAACCAAGAAAGCGAGCAGTACGTTCGGAGTGAACCCAACAAGGAGGAACAACAAGATGAATTCCAAACGCAAACGATATAAAACTTGCATAGTTATGCTGGCAGCCGTACTTGCCTTCGGGTCTGCGCTCCCCGCCTTCGCGGCGGAGGGCGGCACGAACCCGCCTTCGGCAACAACGGCGTCCATCTCGACAGGCACCGCTCCGGCGATCGGACAAGTAGCTCTTAACGCAAGCAGCTATTTCGAGCTTAAAAATGTCGTCATGATGCCGGAGCAAGGCAACAAAACCGTGACGTTCACCGTAGGAGTCCACAATGGAGGGACGACCGACCTGCAGTTCATCGACTACTGGCCGCGGATGAGGACGAAAAACGGCAACCAAATTTCCGTTCGCGTCCTGCCGCAGGACAAGGATAAAAACCGCATTCCGGCCAAGTCGAGCCAAGATATTAGCTTTTATGCAACGGTGAACGAATCGACCGACCTGAAAGATCTTATTTTCGAAATGATCAAATGGGATTTCAGCATGCCGGAGACGGATTTTGTGCGAAAAATCGGAGAGGTGAGCGTTCCCGACGATTATTCCGTCGTTACGCCGGGCGGACAAGCGCACACGATTCAAATGGCGAATAATCCTGTCAAAGGCGTCATCAAAAAGGTATTGATGAGCAAGAACGAGAAAAATTACACGCCGACCATCGTGCTTAATCTGGAGAACGTAGGCTCGAAGAGCGTAGCGGTTCCCGGATATCAATATTTGCTTCGGACAAGCGAAGGGTACATGTATCCGCTTGACGCCAAGGCTGTAAAAGATTTGACCATCAATCCGCAAACGAACAAGGATATCGATCTTACAGGCTCCGTTCCGGTTTCCGTCTCAACGGAAGGCTGGCAGCTGGTCATCGTTCAGAACGCGCAGGATTTGAAGCTGAATCTGCCGATCGCTTTCTTCGCTCTGCCGGGCGTATCGGATACGGACGGGGTGGACACGGGTAAAGCCTTCAGCTTCACGAACAAAACGGGCACTTACACGGCTCAGTTAAACACGGTTCAACGGCTGCCTTGGGAGGACCAGGATCTTTTGACCGCAGGGTTTACGCTTTCCAACAAAGGCCCCGAAGCGCTTCCGATTCCCGAGCTGACGGGGTACTTCAAGCTGGACGACAACGTGAAGGTGGAAGCAAAGCTGGTTCAAACGGACAATGTGATCGGCCTGGCCCCGAATGCGGAAGCTCAATTCCAGCTTATCGGGAAACTCCCTTATACGTCGCAGTTCGGCAAGGTGAAGCTTGTGCTGCAAGAGAAAACGGGCAGCGGAAGCAGCGACGGCAAGACGGAGCAGCAGACAGCGACAAACGACTTGCTCGAGTTCGTACACCGCTCGGAGCTGATGAATATTCCTTATAATAACATCGGAGAAACGTATAAAGTGACCAATGTGGGCCGCAGTATCAGCTATAAAGTGCGTTCCGTTACAACCTATGGAGGCGAGACGGCCGATACGTTTACCGCCCTTCTCGAAGTAAGCAACCTGGAATCAAGAGCCTCGGACATTTCAAAGCTGGTAGGTTATTTCAAAACGGCCAATGGAAGATACTTCCCGGCGGCTATTTCGGAAATTAAGACAAAAATCAATCCGGATGGAAAGGCACTTCTATTGCTTTCTACTAATGTTTCTAAAGGATTCCCAACCTCCGGCACGAGTGTGATTATCGGTGAGGCCGTAACCGAAGGCAAGTTGACCGAGGCGGACAAGAAACCTGAAGCTTATGTCAACGCTGTTGCTCACTGGCTACCGCAAGAAGACTTTACAGTTAAGACAGATTTGAAAAACATTGATCTCGTTCCTTACCAGCTATCGTTTAGCAATATTCGCACAACAATTGATCAAGCCGGCGTAAAGCTCAAGATGGACTATGAGTTAACCAAAGATTTGATGCTGACCACGAACATGGAAGGACGCAAGCTGATCGTCGAGCTTGATGACGCGGACCGAAAAATTAAATTTAACAAAGAATTTGAGTTCAAAGATTTCGATGGAGGGACGCCTGATAAACAAGGTGCGGCCACTAATCGGCTCGATCCTAAGGATAAGATCGTTATCGGCAAGCATAAGGATTTGGAATTGAAAGCAGATGATAAAGAATTGATTTTTGAAGTCAGCTATGTCAAAAAATTCAAGCTTAACCTCTACGATTCGTATCAAGGACAAAAGAAGCTGATTGCTACTAAAGAGGTAGAGTGGTTTATTGCCACGGAATAATTACATTCATGTAGTAATTTTTTCTTGATTAAACGAAACCGTTTCTGTATCAGTTGCGTAAAACTGAGCAGAAGCGGTTTTTTGCTGGGAAATCAGTTATTTCTATGTACAATTGGTTAAATGTTCATTGGCGGTATTGACATGTTTTACAAGACGATTTATGTTATTTACGTTAACAACATTCTTAACGATGTTAATCTGAAGATTAAGGAGAAGAAAATGAGTAAACCGCATCTCTCGTTTGGCGAATATAAATGGACGGTCACCCAGCAAATGTCCCGTACTTTTGAATTGGAAGGTTGCAGCCCGCTTGTCGGCAAAATATTCGGCCTGCTTTTATTTGCACCAAAACCTGTCAGCCTCCAAGAAATCGCCGATCAGCTTGGCGTAACGAAAGCGGCCGTGAGTGTCCAAGTCCGCGCGTTGGAAAAATACTCCATGTGCCAAAAAATTCCGATGAGAAGCGACCGGAAAGACTACTATTACATATCCGAAGATTTTACATTGATCAGCATGCGGGCCAGTAAGCAAAAAATCGAATTAATAACCAAGCGGAGCGAAGAACTGTTGTTCGCGCTCAAAGGAATGTCTCATATTGACGAGGCAGAAAAAGAATCGTTCGAGGTTTCCAAACGAAGATTTGCGGAAGTTGCCGCCATGTACCGCATGTTTTTATCGAGATTGGAGGGGATCGAAGAAGAGTGGATCCGTTTAAAAGAGCAGCTATAAAGGCATGACGAAAGACGAGGGCCCGGATTTTTTTATGTTATGACTTTTTTCACCTTACAGCCGCTAACGAACCAAGCTATACTGAAAAAAGATTTGTGGAAAATGAAGGGGTAACCGGAAATGCCTCGTCTAAGTAGTCAGCAACCGTAATGGAGGAGTAGAGAGATGAATTCATTAACAAATTTTTCGATGAAGAACATCGCCGCAGTCATTATTATTGTGCTGATGTTATTTGGCGGCGGTACTTATGCGGCTTCCATCTTGAAGATGGAGCTCATACCGAGTACCACGCAAACGAGATTTAATATTACTACCCAGTATACAGCTCCTCCGAAGGATGTCTTGGAACTGGTGACCAAGCCTGTCGAGAAAGCGGTGGCGGGACTAGACGGGATCAAATCTTTGAAGTCCACCTCCAGCGATAACTTCTCCATGGTTACCGTCGAACTGCAGCAGGGGAAAAAAATCGAGGATGCCAGAAGGGAAGCCGAAGGCTTGCTTGCCAACGTCAAGCTGCCCCAAGGCGCGGAAAAACCGAAGGTTCAGACCTCGAGCGCCGAAGCGAGTGCCATTTACTACCTCTCGGTCTACGGCGAAAACAACATGAGCCAGCAAGAGCTGGATAAAACCTACAAGGATATTATTCAGCCGGGCTTTGCCGCCATCAAAGGCGTGGACCGTGTCGAAGGGGTCGGCAACAAAGAAGCGGTCCTGACCTTAAGGATGAACGGCAACGCAATCGGCAGCTACGGGCTGACGCCGGCGCAGGTGTCCCAAACGATCCAAGCCTCCATTCTGACAAGTCCAGCCGGATTAGTCGACTTCAGCGGGAACACTCAGATGGTACGCGTAAAGAGCGATCTCAATACGATTTACAGTTTGGAAAACATGAAAATTACGGCACCGGGGGGACAAACGCTTCTTCTGAAAGACATCGCGAAGGTCGAAGCGATTTCCGAGTCCAGATTCATTTCGCGCCTCGACGGCAAGCCGGCCATCGGTGTGACGATTTATAAAACCAAAAACTCTAACGACGTACAATTGGCTAAGGAAGCAGACGCTTTGATGGCCAAGTGGAAGCAGGAATTTCCGAACATTACGTTTAAAACGCTTTTTGCTACATCGAGCATGATCCAGGATTCGATTAACGGCATGGTCAAGGAAGGAGCGCTTGGCGCCCTGCTTGCCTCTATCATGATTTTGCTCTTCCTTAGAAACGTTCGGATGACCATCATCGTTTTGGTCTCTATCCCATTGTCGTTGTTGATCACGCTTCTCATCATGGCTCCGTTGGATATTTCGCTCAACATCATGACGCTGGGCGGGATTACGATCGCGATCGGGCGTGTCGTGGACGATAGTATCGTCGTTATCGAAAATATTTACAGCGAGCTCGTGAAAATTCACGAACGCGGAGAATCGGTCATTAAGAGAGCGACCGCGCAAGTCGCTTCGGCGATTACGTCCTCCACGCTTACCACCGTCGGGGTTTTTGCACCTATTGCTTTTGTCGGGGGAGAGCTCGGGGATTTGTTCCGGCCGTTCGCCGTCACGCTTTCCGCTGCCTTGCTGTCTTCGCTGCTGGTAGCCGTGACCGTTATTCCGATGCTGGCCAAGCTGCTCGTGCTGCGCTCCAAAAATATTAAGGTTCACGACGAAACGCAAGTCGGCAAAATGTCCGGCGCTTACTTGAAAGTGTTGAAATGGTCGCTTAATAACCGTATCAAAACAATGCTGCTTTCCATGCTGGTATTTTTTGTGGCTATCGCAGGCTCGGTTCCGTTCCTGGCCGTAGAGTTCATGCCTTCCAGCGATTCGGACAAACAAATGTTTATTATGATTAAAATGCCTCGGGAAACATCGCTTGCATCGAACGATTTAAAAATGAAGGAAATCGAAGCGATGATCCGCGAGACGAAAAACGAGGCGGGAGAACCCGCTTTCGAGTATATGCAATCCTATGTAGGGGGAGGTACTGCAGATAACCGCATTGACTATGAAAGCCAGTTAATCGGTGCAGCGTCACAGGGAACGAACGCCAAGAAGCTGCTGAATGAAACGAAGGAAAAAATTATGTACCTGCTTCCGAAAGGCTCCGAGGTAAACGGCATGCTGCTTAGCGGCGGAGGCCCCGGGGGCGGAGGAGACTTCTCCTATATGCTGAAAGGCGACGATCTGAACCTGTTGACTCAGGGAGCCAAAATGGTGAAGGATAAGCTCAAGGAAATTCCCGAATTCCGCGATATCAAAGACAGCTTGAGCGAATCGAAGAATGAAGTGGAAATTGCCGTAGATCAAAACAAAGCCAGATTATACAATTTAACTTCCGCACAAATCGTCGAAACCGTCAATTCTTGGCTGAGAGAGGAAAAGATCGGAGATCTGAAATTCGATAATACGACCTTCTCCACCAAGATCATGCTGGATAAGAGCTTCAAGGATTCCATTGACAAAATCGGCAGCTTCCTGATCAAGACTCCTACGGGAGCGACTATCAAGCTGAATGAAGTAGCGAAGGTGCGTCAAATCGAAGCTCCGGCGTCGATTACCCGGGACCAGCAGGTCCAATACGTAACCGTAACGGCAACGATCGAGTCCAGGGATAAGGGCGGCGTCAGCGCCAAAGCGGCCGAAATGCTAAGAACCTTGGATCTTCCGTCGGGAGTACGTCCTGAAGTCAAAGGGGTCTCGGACGATATTCAGAAAAACTTCATGCAAATGTTCGTAGCCATGGCCGTCTCCGTCTTTATTGTTTATCTGATTATGGTTTTGGCTTTCGGAAATGCGAGTGCGCCGTTTGCGATCTTATTCTCTTTGCCGCTTGCGGCGATCGGAGGCTTGCTCGGCTTGCTCGTCAGCGGCGAATCGCTCAACCTTACCTCATTGATCGGGTTCTTGATGCTGATCGGTGTCGTGGTGACCAATGCGATCGTGCTTATCGACCGCGTGCAGCAGCTGCGGGATGCGGGGCAATCCGTACGCGACGCGCTTTTGGAGGGTGGCTTATCCCGGCTTCGTCCGATTATCATGACGGCAGGGGCTACCATTATCGCCCTGCTGCCGTTGGCTCTTGGATTCTCTAAAGGGGCGCTAATCTCTAAAGGCTTAGCTGTTGTCGTAATTGGCGGATTGACCACTTCGACTTTGCTTACGCTGGTCGTTGTGCCGGTCGTATACGAAATGATTTATAATACGAAGACCCGTATCGGCCGCTTGTTCAAAAGAAAGGCATCGGACTCCAAGTCTACGCCGGTAACGAATGCCTAAGAATCCATTTTCATTCAGATAGATAGAGAGTTCCATAAGGGAAAAAGGAGAATCAGCCCATGAATCCGATCATTTCGAAATCATTCAAGCAAAGTACCAAAGTGATGGGGGCCGTCGTTATTTCGACGGCGCTCCTCGCCGGCTGCGGCGCCCAACAGCAAGCCGCACCGACGACAGCCAACGCGTCGGAACCCCAGCTTAAGACCGTTAAGGTCACGAAGATCGAGAAGCAGAGAATCGGCGATCCGCAGGAGCAGGTAGCCGATGTCATTTCTTCGATCCAGATTGACGTGGTGACCAAGGTAGGCGGGGACGTCATGGAAATTTTGAAGAAGCGCGGCGATATGGTGGAAAAGGGCGATGTCATTTTCCGCATGGACCCGACGGATGTCAATCTTAAAAAGGAAAAAGCGCAGATTGACGTTTCAAGCAGTCAACAGCAGTTGGAAAAAGCAAGGCAAGAATTGGCCAACAGCAAGCAGGAGATGAAAAATGGAATCAAGAAGCTGGAAGATTCCATTAAGGAAACCGAAAAGAACTATAACAAAATGCGTAATGATTACGATATGGGCTTGGTGACGAAATTCCAGCTTGAGCAAATGGAAACGCAGCTTAACAATCTTAAGCTCGAACTGGAAAACAATCTGAACAAGCAGAAGACGCTGGAATCGACGAACTCCTTGGCCCCGTTGGAGCAAGCGCTGCAGTCCTCGAATCTCATGATTCGCGAAGCCGACCGGACGCTCGAAAATATGGAAGTAAAAACGACGGTTAGCGGCATTTTAACCGATCTGCCGATTGAAGTGGGCATGTCTTTGAACGCCGGTTTCCAAGCCGGCAAAGTTCAGCAGCTCGATCCGATTAAAATCCGGGCGGAGCTGACCGAAGAGACGGCCAATTTGGTACGCGGCAAGCAGGAGCTTACATTTTACGTCCCAGGGACGCTGGAAAACACCAAAGCCAAGGTCAGCTATTTGGCTGACGTCATGAGCGCCAATTCCAAGTCTTACACGTTGGAGCTCGAATATCCTAACGCTGAGCGTAAGCTTAAGCCTGGCATGAAGGCTCAGATTCTTGTAACGGAAGAAGCTGATCAGATGGTTGTTGCCGTTCCTACTACGGCTATCGTACGCGAAGGCGGAGATACGTTCGCTTTCGTACTCGTAGGCGATACGGCGGAGAAACGCAAAGTGGCTTTGGGCCGTCTGAACGAAACGATCCAAGAAGTGCTGTCCGGTCTCAAAGAGGGAGAGCAGCTCGTCATTTCGGGTCAAAACCAATTGAAAGACAAAGAGAAAGTCCAGCTGGCTAAGTAACCCGCAGCGGACCCGACAGGAGGAAAACCAAGTGAACAACAAGTTGAAAAAAACCGTAGCATCCGTCGTTATTACCGCCTCGATCATGAGCACAGGTTATTCCGCTTTGGCGGCAGAGCCTGCAGGAAGCGAGCCTGCGGCGCAAGCCGTCGTAACCTATAAACTGACCGACCTTCTCGATGTGGAAGTTAAAGGAGTATTAAACGAGCGAATCCAGGACGGCACCCGACTCGGTGTCGTCATTCGAATGAAGAATAACGGCACCGGCTCGACGCGGGTACCGGATTACGAATTGCGGGTGAAGACCAGCGAAGGCATCGAATATACGCTGCAGCCAAGCGCTTCGAATGCGAAGTCGATTCAGCCGAAAGCGAATACGGAGCTCAGCTATATGACCGTCATTGACCGCACCGACACCGTAAATCTGGTCCAAGTGAATTGGACCGATGTCGATTACTACGTGTACCCGAAGAAGGAGACGCTGATTGTGGCGGCGCCGATTGCGGGGGAGCCTTGGAAGGGCGGAGATACGCCGATTACCGATCCAAGCGCGATTAAGAAATGGTCCGAATCCTTTACGATCCCAACCTTAACCTCGCCGATTCAATATACGCCGGTAGCGATTAACAAGGAGTCGACGGATAAGGGTACCGTATACGTCGTGCAATTGCTTGCTTATAATCCTTCGGACCAGCGCGAAACGATTCCGGCTTTCACTATAGACGGTAAGGCGGCGGGAAAAATATTCTCCGGCGGTTTGGTAGAGCAAGGAAGCATTACGCTGGAAGCGAAGGAAGATAAATATATTCATTTCGCCATCCCGACGGACCAGGATACAATCTTGACCAGCCTGAATGTGCTGACGCCTGAAAAATTTGCTGTAGCAGGCGGAGCCGGTGGTGCAGGGCTCGGCGGAGGCGCAAGCACTGCCGGAGCTGAGGCAGGCGGAGCGGCTGGAGCAGGAGCGGGCGCCAATGCCGGCGCAGCCGGCGTGTATAACGTAGGGCGTCTGAACATTTTGCTGCCGTCGCAGCAATCCGGAGAAGTTGCACTAGCCTACAAGCTCGGCACTCCAATGTCGCTGGACAAACGGAGCCAGTTGATCCATCCGGATATGGAGGTTTCCGTTATCGAGTTCCATATGTTTGACAACAAAGACGAAGGCTCGAAAACCGTCTCGGCCAAATTCAAGCTTAGCAATAAGACGGACCGGCCGCTTGCCGTTCCGGCGTTTGCGACGGATCTGGTCAGTTCGGACGGTTATGAGTATAACGGCAGCCGTCAAAATATTACGACGCCGAACGTGCTTCCGAATTCTTCGCTCACCGTAAACTACTTTTATACGATCCCGGTTTCCGAAACCGGAAAGGGCTTGTCTCTGAAGATCCAAGATACGAAGACGGCCGCTCCGTATAAGACGACGATTGGCGCCTACAGCATTGCGCTTCAAACCGATGAAAGCAAGGATACGTTGGTGCTGTATCCATTTGAAATTAAAGTGAACGACTGGCAAATCGGTACAAGCTTCAATGCCATGGGAGCGAAGAATTACCAGTACAAAGCGAAATTCGTTATGGAAGTCAACCGTCACGATCAAGTCCAAGTGGATCCGAGCTTCTCAGGATTGCTGTTCGAACTGTACGACTCCGCAGACCGGTTGATCGGAACGGGCAACGGAGCGTTTGTCGGAGCTAACCGTCTGGCTACTGGCGAAAACAATATCACTTTTGACGGCAGCACGGAACAATTTGATCATCCGTTAACGGTTCGGATTTACGAACAGTTTACGACGGCGGACGGGCAGAAGTCCAAGCGTCTGCTTACCGTACTGAAGCAATAATTCATCATCATTTGAAGCAAACGAAGCCGGCCTCAGGGTCGGCTTTTCCCCAACTATCACCAGTTGTCCCGTAGTATGCGAATGCGGATCATGGTATAATGAAAGCATTTCCACCTAAAGGAGCGATTCTCATGAAACGTCAGGTTCACAGCAAAGAAATAAAAGCCGCGGTATATCAAAAGCTGGAGGAACGCGGCGTGACGATGGAAGACATAGCCCTGATCGTCAGAGAAATGCAGCTTCCTTATCATCCCGATTTGACGCTGGAGACTTGTGTCGAATCCGTCCATGCGGTTTTGCAGAAGCGGGAGCTTCAGCATGCGATACTCGTCGGGATCGAATTGGACGTATTGGCTGAAAAAGGTCTGTTATCCGAGCCGCTGCAATCGATTATCGAAAGCGACGAAGGGCTGTTCGGATGCGACGAAACGCTGGCTCTCGGGTCGGTGTTCGGCTACGGCAGCATCGCACTGACGACGTTTGGCCATTTGGATAAACAAAAAGTGGGAATTATTAAGCGGCTTGATACCAAGAGCGGAAACGGTGTACACACTTTCCTGGATGATCTGGTTGCCAGCATCGCGGCATCGGCGTCAAGCCGGCTGGCCCATCGGCAGCGAGATGCGGATGAGCGGGACAATCTCGTTGCTTACATTGCTCCGTCGGAAGAAAACGTAGGCTGAAGTGGAATTTTTGTTATATATTGGAGAAGCTTCCTTATGCAAATAAGGGAGCTTTTTTTGGGTTAAGATACTAACAGAACTTCATCTTCATTCGATAAGCGGAGTGAAAATAAAATGAATTGGGTGTACTGGGTAAAGTTGTATGACAGCAAGTTCCAAGCCGGGTGTCTGGCCAAGCGGATGGAGGAGGACTGGTGGATTTACGGTTACGAATGCCCAAGCGAAGTCCAAGTGTTCCGTTCCAAAAAAGGCCGTTTCGGCGTCCGCTATACTGTCTAATTTTTTTACTTGACTCCGGCGTTTAAGTTAGTGTATAGTTATCTTTGTCGCTGTCATTATACAGTGTGAATTTCTGACGCGGGGTGGAGCAGCCCGGTAGCTCGTCGGGCTCATAACCCGAAGGCCGCAGGTTCAAATCCTGCCCCCGCAACCAAAGCTTCAAGGGCCCTTAGCTCAGTTGGTTAGAGCGGTCGGCTCATAACCGATTGGTCGGGGGTTCGAGTCCCTCAGGGCCCACCAAAACAGAACTGCGCCGGAGTGGCGGAATTGGCAGACGCACAGGACTTAAAATCCTGCGGTAGGTGACTACCGTACCGGTTCGAGTCCGGTCTTCGGCAGTTCGAACAGAGTATTCTACATAAGAGTTTTGCTTTGATCCGTCAGAGCAAAACTCTTTTTCGTTTCAGAGGAGATTTTTGCTTCGGAGCCTCATATACTTTAGAACACGATCAGGAAGGAGGGCTCCTATGCCTTCGATTATTTTGGCTCCGATCAAAATTACCGGTGCCGACGGGGAAATCATTTTCGGCGATGTGCTTCAAGTAAATCCGAAAAGCACCTCAAAAGCAAACTCAGGCGCCGGGGGCAGCAATACGGGAGATTTTAGCGCTACATTCTCGCTTGTCAGCCTTACCAATAATTTTGACCCGGACATTGCCGATTCCAATAACGCGGCAAATAATTAGGGCACATGATGCAACAGGTAAGCACGCTTCCAATAGCACGACCCATTCCGTACGTCCCAGACGGCCGTTAGCGCCCGATTTGGGACGTTTTTGTTGTGGCAAACCTTTTATTCCGTAAAACGGATTTTGACGTCCGTATAAGGGTGGTCCATAGGCTCCTTGCGCATGTGCAGCTGAAGTATGCCGTTCTTATAAACCGCTTTGCAGCTGCTTGGGATGATTGGGTTAACCATCCGGATTGATTGGGTTTTATCATCCGGAAGTCCTTCCAGATGGATTTGGTAAGGATTGAGCTTCAACCGGATCTTGCGGGCTTGTACTTTGTCGGGGATATGGATCTTGGCAATAATATTGTTATGGGTATCGAAAATTTCCGAATGGAAATGATGCTTGAGCGCCTGAACTTCAACGTTGGGCAAGGCCCGGTTCAGCACTTCCTTGATATACCCTTCAACCCAGGATACGGGATCTCCGTTCTCGCCGTTGAAGGATGGGGTAGGAAACGGCAGCTTCCCGTTAAAAAACTGCTCAAAATGTTTCCAGTTCATGTCAAAAAACGAGTTGTTGTTTTTGGAATCGCCCATGTTTATCCACTCCTTACTGATTCCAGTATATGAGCATGAAGCGCAAACCATGAGTCCTCCCAGGCTGTCTAAAACATACTTCTTCTTCTTGGATCATATACTGCATTAAAAACATTTGAGTTAGGGTGCTGCCTCATGCCGGCTATCGTGGGCGCCATCAAAATTGTGAACGTCGGTACAGGCTCCATCGTGCACGTAGGAGATTCGATCCAGCTGGCTCCGAGCGTAACGTCCAAAACGTTTGCCGGGGCGGGTTCTTTCAATACGGGGGATAATTTGCGGGTCTGCAATATGGTCAGCACCACCAATACTTACGATAACGACATCGCTGACTCTAATGTAGCTTCCGCCGATAAGGCAGGTGTCGTATAAACCGCCATGCAGCTCATCATACATCAAAGCATCGTTATTCAAAATTTCAAGATCGGCGCCGTGTCGAACTCTTCCGTGCTTCAGATCGGGACGGCAGGTACCATTCGCGCATTGGCCAATCTATACAATACCGGAGGGTTTACCGGCCCGGCCCCTCAATTTACCGCTCAGACAACCGCTCCGCAAGCTGGGACGCAAGGCGTGATCGAAGAACCTACCCCTATGTCCTTGGTGCCGCTTCCTACACCTTCCAGGTAAACGGAGGAATGACGGATGGATTCATCTTACCCGGAATCTTACTTTCAACAGCTGCACGACTATTTAAAATGGCAGACGAACCGCATCCGTTCCTTGGAGCATAAGGTTGAGTTGCTTTCCCAAGAGCTCGAATCGGTAAAAAAGCAGCGGGGAGTGACGATCGAGCGAATTGAGTACAAGTTTGACCAGTTGAAAGTAGAGAAGCTCGATGGGACGCTTAACGTGGGGCTGTCGCCGGCCGGGCTCGGCGAACAATCGGTCGAGGAGATGGACGCCGGCGGTGAAACGATTCGAACCAACGCAGCCGTGTCGGAGTCGTTTGCCCGTATCCAACAGCGGGTGACGGATTATTTGCAGCAATCGTGTCCCGCCGAAGTGGCGCAAATGGAAGAGAAATACGAAGTGAAATTGGATGAGGATACGACCGAATCCATCATTGGCGATCTCCAGGGGCAGATCGGGCAGCGGATCGATTATTATTTGAAATTTGGAATCGAGCCGGACGTCGTGATCTTGACGAAAGAGCAGGAACAGAGCATCACGGATAAAGTAATCCGGGATATTCGGCTTGGACTCGAACAATTTTTTTTAAAGCGCAAAACCGAAGGGGGAGCGACAAATGATTCTGCAGGTGGAGAATAAAGAGATTTGCGTCGGCAGCATTCAATTGGAGGGTGTTGCCAGCTCATCGGTCTTTCTGATCGGCGACGCCGAGGTAATCAGCTTGTCCAGCGTGTTCGATACGCCGCCGGAATCGCTCATTATCGGGCCGCTCGTACCGCTCGCGTCGGGAGGCGCCTGATGGCTTGCGCTCCGCGCACATCCGTCGTGCGTAGCTTGAAGGTCCACGATGTTGGTTATGGCTCTGCTATTTTTGTGGGGGACTTGGTCGATTTTTCCCCGGTCTCTTACGTTTTCGCCGTGCAAAGGGAGATACCCGTTTTTTACGGAAATGAAGGGAATTTGAGCGCTTATCCCATCTATTCCGTCCCTCTTCCCATGGCCCGGCAGGAGCCGGCCGTGCAGATGGAAGTGACCAACACACGTCCGGTGATCTGTGCCGGGGATGTAAGGATCATCGCCGTTTCTACGGCGTCCATGGTACAGTTCGGATCCGTCCGATCGATTCGTGCGGATACGAGGGTGAAAAACATCCGCCAATTGCTGCGCGGACTTCCTCCGAAATGAGAAGGAATAAGCTTCCGTCTCCGTTCTGTGGTATAATCATATCGATATACTGAAAACGAACGGATAAGGGAGAGAAAACGATGGCGCGTAAAAAAATAGAGCACGTAGGGATTATGGTCCGGGATATCGACACGTCGGTGCAGTTTTACAAAGACGTCGTAGGCCTTGTACTGAAGGATAAGCTCGTTCATACGAACGGTATCGTCACGCTCGCTTTTCTCGGTTTTAACGAGTCGGACGAAACGGAGCTGGAATTGATCCAGGGCTATAACGACGGTCTTCCGGCAGAGGGCAAGGTGCATCATGTCGCTTTTGCGGTAGACGACATTGAGGAAGAGTTCGCCAGAATCAAGACACTAGACGTGCGTTTAATCGATCAAGAGATTACGACGCTGCCGAACGGCTCGCGTTATTTCTTTTTCTATGGACCGGATGGCGAGTGGATCGAATTTTTCCAATCGACGAGATAACGGCGCGCATGCATTCCGGAAAAGCAAAGCCCGATATGAAAATAAATTGTTTAAAGTGCAAGCACTTTTATGTGACTTGGGATCCTGGTTTTCCGAGGGGCTGCCGCGCGTACGGTTTTAAAACGGCGGACATGCCTTCCGCTTTGGTGCTGCGTTCCTCGGGCAAGCCCTGTTTGTCCTACGAAGAAAAAATCAAGTAATCTGGCAGGGGAAACGACATGCTGTTCAGTAACCGTCAAAAGAAGCTGATTCTCGACGTTCTGCTTAAGGAGCGCCGACGCCTGTTTTCCAAGCATAAGGGCGAACTGCTCGACAAAACGATCGAGGACTTGTCCCAAATGCTGCGCAATGAAATAATCAATGCAGAGCCTAAAGATAACGTCATCGATTGGAGCGGGAAAGGCGGCAAGCGCCGCTAGGCCGGTCAATCAGGAGGCATCCCTTCGCGGGGTGCCTTTTATTTACGAATCAACCCTAAGGACAACGCTTGTTCCTCCGTTAAAATAAATTGCTCGCCCAGCCCGAGCTCCTCGTCCGGATCTCTGCCGAACATGCTTAGCACTTCCAGCCATATCCCCTTTTCTATCGCTTCGGAAGCAGTGATCAAAACTTTCATCCCAAGCCCTCCAATCAGACTCGCTTCCTTTATTTTACCCAAGAAAAGAACATTCAACCACTTGAATTGCGAACGCATGTTTGGTATATAATAAAGATAGAGGAACGAGTGTTCTGGCTTTGGGGAGGGGAAACTGTGATTCCATGGCAAAAGTATACAGGGCGTATGGTTGAGATCATTTACGGGGACCGTTCCGGGCAATTCAGCCAGCGAAGGATCGTCATTCATTCCGTGCGGCCTGCTTTCATTCGGGCTTATTGCACGGAGCGCGGAGCGATTCGCTGCTTTGCTGTGGATCGCATATTGGCTGTGCAGCCGGTTCCATCCGCGAAACGAACTTCGTCAAAGTCAGTTAGACAGCGGGAATTGGCTTAAGGAGAGGGATGCATGTGAGAAGCAATCTGTACGATGAGTTGAAAGAGCACCGGCACGGAGATCAGGAACGGTTAAAAAAACTGATGGAAGAGATTCGTATGCTGATGGAAGCGAAAAAAAAGCGCCCTCTGCTGGACCGATTCCGTACAAAACGTCCGAACACGAAGCCGAAAGCTTGGGATTAACCGGCGTAAGCAAGTTCCCGTAAGCAGCGGGGCGTAGAAAAAATAAAGCCCGTCGCAGGGGCAGCACCCTTAAGCGGAAACCGGGCTAATGCTGCCGTTCTCTTTCGAATCGGAGACAACCTGACAAATTCCTGCGTTATATTTCGTAGAATTGATGAAGTGGAAACCCGTCTTGAAAACGACGTATTTTTTAAGCGGATTCGGCTTGTGAAGCTTTTGGCAAGCAAGGCAATAGTACATAGGTTTTCTCCTTTTCGGGTCACGATATGACAATTATAGACACATTATATGCGTAAAATTGTGAAATATCACCCAAAATGATATAAAGTTTTACTAAAGATTGTCCAACTCCTATTACCCGTCATCGAAATAACTTAAACGCAAGAAAAGACAAAGTTCGAGTTTTTTGTTGTTTTTTCGCTACAGCCTTCTTTATTTAGCGGAGGGCTTTCATCGGATTGTGAAATTGTGGTACCCTATAGTTGTCCGATAGAACTGAAAATAGAGAGCGTTTGATATTATTCGGAAAAGGTGAGAGCTAAATGAAACATTTTGAGGAATGGGTTATGCAATTTTACGGACAACGGAAATGGACGCAATATGGGGTCTTCGAACGTATGGGGTTTCTGATGGAAGAAACGGGAGAGCTGGCGCAAGCTGTGCGTACTTATGAAATCGGCCGGGATCGTCCGGACGAAGCGATAAAGCCCGAGCCTGTTTTGAAGGAGGAGCTGATGGGAGAGCTCGGGGACATTTTGGCGAATCTGGCGATTTTGGCCGACAAGTACGGCTTTACTTTGGAGGACGCCGCTAAGGCTCATCAGCAAAAATTATTGAAGCGATTCGAAGCCGGGCCGGTAAACTGAACCGCTTTGCTTTGGGTATAACGATCCGCAGATGGTGGACAAACTAGATAAAATTTCTCAAGCAGGAGAGAACAATGCTCGCAGTCATCTTTGATGTAGAGACTACGTATGTAACCGTAAAAGGCGATATCCCGGAGATCGTGGAGATCGGCGCATGTAAAGTCAATCTGAATTCAAATGACCCCAGCGAAGCCGGCAAAGATTGTTTTCAATGCTATACGTTCCCTGAAATTAAAGGACATTTCGGCAAAAAGACCTTAAAATTTATCGGCTTGAAAGAAGAGGATCTGGGCAAAGCAGTCCCGTTCCGCGAGGGATACGACCGTTTTATGGAATGGATCGGCTCCGAGCCGGTCTATTTCTGCAGTTGGGGGGTCGACGACCGCAAAATTTTGCTGGAGCATTGCAAACGGTTCGAGCTGTCTCCAAGCTGGCTGAACCATTACCATGATATTCAGAGGCCCATCTCACAGCTGCTGGTCAAGCGCAATCAAATGAAGCTGAAGGATGCGATTGAGTTGGCCGGTATCGAGAAAGAAGGCAGACTTCACTCCGCCTTGGTCGATGCGGTCAACACGACGAAATTGTTTGTCCGGTATTACGATCAGCTTAATTTAAGAGCTGTCGTGCGGGGATGAAAGCCCGGTTTCTGTTTACCCCAATGGGGGAGAGTATTCTATCCTCCTCTGACTTGTATTCTTCGTTGCAATCTCACACTGATAGCAAGGATACCCAAAATGATACCAACTGCAGTTTGAAGGGCAATATCTTGATATGGCGGAGAACGGACAAAAAAGAAAAAAGCCCGTAGAATCAAGGATTCACGGGCTCATTTCGATATGACCTGTAGTGGGCTCGAACCACTGACCCCCACCCTGTCAAGATGGTGCTCTCCCAGCTGAGCTAACAAGTCAGACTAATAAAATTTTTATTTTTTATCCTGCAAAAAGTAATATACAGCAAATGAAGAAAATTGTCAAGGGCGAAATGAAAACATGCCTCGAAGCATCGAATGCTTTAGCGGCAAAATTGTACAAATCGCTGAAATATTTTGAAAGTAACCACTGGATAGACGGTTCGTCCGTAGACTGGCCACTTCAACGACGACCGTAGTTTTTCCAGGTCGATCGCTGCTTAAGAGCATGCTGATGTGTCCTTTTTTCTTTGCCAACCAATGACAAACTTTTTTCCACACCTTCTCTTGATAGCCGAGACCATAAAATTTTGGTCTGTTACTTTGTATGCTTTGGAGAAGTAGCCACTATTATTATGGTTTGTTATGATATAGTTATAATTCACCAATAATCCAAAAGTTTAAGGGAGATGACTCTATTGTCAGTTTTAATGGAAGAATTAAAAAAATTCCTAGAAATTGATAATTGGAAATATATTGAGCATAGAGACGGGACGCTTCTGGCTGCTCAACCGATTAGATGCACACATGGAACATTTGAAGGATTTTTCGATCTTCGACACCCACAGCGGATCGATTTTTATTTCAAAGTACCTATTACGATCCCTGAAGAAAAGAAAGAAGCAATAAGTCAATTTATCCATCTGGCTAACTATGGGTTGTCCGCTGTCACATTTGAATTGCATTGGGAAAGAGGCGAGGTGCGAAGCAGAACATCACTCATCTGGGTTGAAGAATCTGCTCCTTCTGAGGAAACAATTAAGTATCATTTGATCAGAAACTATCTCTGTTTAGATGAGTATTTTCAGGGCATCACGGCCATTGTATATGCTGGAGCCTCTCCACAGGAAGCAATTGAAAAGTCGGAGAAAAAGAGTTAAGGAAAAAAATTATCGATGATGAGGAGTTGATTATTAAATCAGCTCCTTAATTAGAGATGGTTAAATAAGCTAGAGAGTGCTTTCAAGAGATATAAGGGAAAAAAACAAACAATTTTACTTCGATCTTTCAGTAAAGGCTATAAAACAATAAAAAGAAATGACAATAAAAGCATATAATGAATTTTGTTAGCTATCAGATCTAAAGACGACACTAAGTCACCTCCTTCATTTTTCCATTATACACTACACTATTCCATAATCCCAAGCTTTATGCTTGGTTCAATACTAAGACTTTAAATACATCAAGTTTATTTCGTTTTAATGAAACATTCTATCTGTCAAAAAAAGATTGCAATTCATGAGAGAAGTAATTTGTCAAATAAAATTGCGAATTCTTTATGTAATCCTATTAAAGATTTCCAAATCTATTGCCGAAGAATGAAAGTAGGGAATCAAAATTTTATTGAATAATTTTTTACCACAATTCTATCTTTATTAATTTTGCAGTGATACAATATTGGTAATAAATGGACCATGAATAGTTTCCGGGGGAGTTAGCTGGTATACGGATAATCGCCGGAATAAGGTAATTTATAAAATTTGGGCTCCGATGTACGACAATATTTTTAATTCAGGCGTGTTTATGGCGGCACGGAAGAAAGTTTTTCAGAATGTTCAATTGGAACCTGAACAAAAAATCCTTTTGATTGGGGTAGGCACAGGAGCAAACCTTGCCTTCATTATGAACAAAGAAGCGGAAATCACGGGAATTGATTTGTCGTCTGATATGCTACAGAAAGCTAAGAAAAAGTATGGCTCACCGCAGGTCACGTTCCTGGAAATGGATGCGCAAGAGTTGACATTCCTACAGGAGTCGTTTGATCTGGTGATTGCAAATCTCATCTTGTCAGTAGTCCCTGATCCGGATCAATGTTTTCGGGAAATGTTACGCGTTACGCGTACAGGGGGAAGAATAGTGATTTTTGATAAATTCGTGCTCCCGAATCAGGAATTAACCCTGAGCAAGAAAATACTGCGCCCTATTATACGGATGATGGGTACGGATATTGGACGTCAATTTGAACACATCGTCCAGCCGTATTCGAAAAGTATTGTGGTGGCCGAGGATTCTCCGATCTTATTTAATGGTATGTATCGATCAATTTTGCTTCGCAAAATCTAAATGTAATTATTTTACGAAGAGTTGCCATGCCTAAGGATGATGAAATTTGCAGAACGGGTAAAATAAGTACTTTTATGGTTGGGGTTGGAAATGAGGAAAATATGTTATTCCGTATTGATTCTATTAGTTGCATCATCTGCTGCTTGGATTTATTGGACTAAAGCTATGGATAGTAAATCCGTTATTCCGGTTATAAATGGCTTCTATGGACTTTTTATTGAAAAAGATTATTCAAATATGTATACATACACAGACTTCAGTAAATATTCCCAAAATCCTGATGCAACCAATGAAGGCAAAGCTAGTCTGGCGCATGGGTTACTAAATAATGATAGACACTGGTACGGTGAAATAAAAAGGTATGATATAAAGAGTGTAAATTGGAGAGGAATTGATAAAAGAAGTGCGAGGATTGCTGTTATGGCATTAGATGGGGATGGAAATGAAAAAACTTATCATGATACGGTTATCATTGAAAAGAAAGAAATGGGGTGGTTCATTACGGAGTATATTTCCGGATCACCTTGGAGAACGATGAAAATGCCTTAAAGCAGAATTCGTCGTGGCTCAATCGCATCGAGTGCCATTTTGCGCTGTTCCGTTCTTTTGTTCCGACCCGGTCTAACTATCGGAACCACGATGAATTAGCTGATGCCGTAAATTTGCTTCAGAGCGACGCCATTCATTGGAGGATAACCGATGAAAAAAATTCTGTTTCTTTCATCAGTATTGGGAATGTCCCTTTTTATATTTATTAATAGTGGTTGTGGCAAGCCATCTCACAATGATGGGAATGCGCCAGGGGCTTTAGTAAAATTAGAGGAAGCCCAGAAGTCTGCAACTGATAAATTTAACCTTAAAAAGGTAGTTTCGTCCGAACTTAGATCACTAACAAAAGAGGAAAGAGCTCATTTAACCAACGAACAAAAAAATTTGACACCGGTTTATTATGTAATTAAAGGAGAGAATAATGAGGGAAATGAAGTGACCGTCTATATTTCTTCAAATTCCGTGAAAGACCACTTTTCAATTCCTTAAGCCATAATTGCCGAGTCCGGTTTAAGGCATTCACTTCATAATGGCTTATTTTGCCGTTTAGAATCCTGTTTTATACATAGAATTAAATGAAAGACGATACTTTCATTGAGGATAGAGAAGTGACTGATTGCTCGGAACATACAAGAAAGAAAAGAGCCCGTAGAATCAAGGATTCACGGACTCTTTTCAATATGACCTGTGCAGGGCTCGAACCTGCGACCCCCACCCTGTCAAGATGGTGCTCTCCCAGCTGAGCTAACAAGTCATGGTATATATCTTGTGGGGACGTTTTTCATAATACCAAGATGGACGTATAATGTCAAGCGTTTGCCTGAAATTTTTTTTGTTTTTGTAAATATGCGTTTTACTCTCCCCAGAACTGCGTCTTTTATCCTAATACATTGGTTATGGTATAATATATGAAGTAGACAATGCAGATATGCTTTTGAAAAGAGGGGACTTTGATGAGAGATTTCCGATGGGCGCACTTGCAGCCGCATATGGAAGGAGGAGAGAACGAGCAGCCCGAACCGGAGCAGGAGCCGCTGGACTGGGGCGAGCAGGAATGGGGGACGCACCGGTACCATGTCAATCGGCTGGTCGAGGACTCCGTATCGCTGCTTCCTATGCCGGAGAAAGCCGTGGTATTGGGATCGGGAAATCACGGTGATGTGGGCCTTCCCAGGCTTTCCGTCCATTTTCAGCAGGTGACCGCGCTGGATACCGAAGATAATATGCTGCAGGAATGGCTCGATTCGGCCAGGGGAATCGTTAATAGCCGGATCCGTTCCTTGACGCGGGTCGACTATACCCGATTGGATCAAATTTCCTTCTATGAAACGTTTGAGGAGCTGCTGGCAGAGGGCAAGCCTGCCGGGGAAATTACGGATTACTTAAGGGACTGCGCTTTTCGCGTTCGTGGGCTGGAGGCGATGCCTCATTTGAAAAAATCGTTTTCGCTCGTCGTTTCCTCCGGCGTGCATACGCAATTATTTTATCCGGATGCGCTCATGCAATTTTATGGCTATATGGAAAAATACAATGAGCATGAAACCCGGCAAATCGTCGAGACGCTGGGATATTTGCGGAACAGCCTGATATCGGATTATAACCGGATGCTGCTGTCGCTTGTAAAACCAGACGGCCGGGTCACGGTATGGACCGACATGATTTTGCTGGACGAGGACAAGCAGTGGATCGCCGAGGAGTTGGATCGGCGGCGTACCGATAAGGAAAGGACGCGCTTTTTGTTCGAAGCTTTCGGGCAATACGGGATCGAAGCGGCCGTGCAGGGCATCAAGGAACTTCATGACGCCCTGCAGCCGGATCAATTATTGTTCCGCAGCTGGGTCGGGTATACCGATTCCGGCAAAACGTATTTGGTCGCCGGGTTATCCGGCCGTCTCCGCCTGTAATATTCCGAATTCGGCTAGAATCTCTTCCGTACAGAAGCTGCACTGCGAGATGACGGCGGTTTTGCGGAGCTTGATCGCTAATTGGTTGATCATGCCGGTCAATGCCGCCGTCTCCTTTTCGGTATGCGAAAATTGAATACCGTATTCCGGATGACCGGTTTCCGTTCGTCCGGAGCGAACAAGCGCACCCAGCGTCCGGTATTCCTTGGCCAGAGCGGTGAACCTCAGCTCGATCAGCAAATGCCTTTCATCCGGCAGCGGGGCTGCGGTAAAGAAACGGGCTCCACCGGCGCTAAGGTCCAGCAAGGCGGCTTTCGTCTTTTTGAATTCCGGCTCAAGGTCGGCCATTCCGATTATTTTCAAATCCGCGCATAGCGGCTGCTGAAAGCGCAATCGAAAAAAACTGCGCTTGTTTTTTTCCATACTCATTCTCCAACAGTCCTTTGCAGCAGGGTAAAGAGGGCGAGCCGCGGGAAGGTACCAAGTGGTGCTCCCTTCCAAATCCGGATAAATCTATTATACAATATTGACGGAAAAAGAACATTAAAACTTCCACTTGTTACAACCTAAAGGAGAAACAGAGATGACCGGAAACGAAAAAGAGCGAATTTTTTTCGATTTTACGCCGGTATGGGGTTCGGTAGCCATGGACCGTTAAGCTCGAAGTCTGGTTATCCGAAGTCGGGAAAGGGGAGCTGGAATCCGCCGCGGACGAATTCCGGGAAGAAATGGCACTGCTCGAACACCGTCTGCCGGACTGGTTAAAGCAGCTTCCGCAGCAGCATGTGCATTCGGATATCGTTTGCGATAACGTACTTATACGGCAGGACCGGGTGGCGGCGATTTTGGATTTTGAATTTGTGATGATCGATTTCCGGGCGCTTGAGCTGGCAGTGCTGCTCTATGAATGGGTCGATTTGACGGAAAACGGAAAGATCAGCGATTTGGCCTTGGAGGCCATCGAGGCGTGCCTTGAAGGTTACGGCCGGAGCGCGAGCTTGACTGCGCCGGAAATTCAGGCGCTGCCACAGCTAATCGTATTGAGGTGCATGGTATTGATGCTTCATTTTCTGGGGCGGTATTGGTCCGGACTAGACGCTACCCGCTACTTAATGGACTTTGCCCAAACTCGGAGCAGGCTGCGCCAGCACGGACCTGACTTGATTAAACTGGCAGAACAACATATCGGAACGGAGAATCGCGGATGAAAAAATTATACAGTCAAATGACGAAAGCCGAATTGGAGCAGGAAATGAAAGACCTGCGGGAGGAGCTGGAGCGGGCTGAATTTCCAAGCCAGCGCTCCGTTATCGAGCGCAAGTATTACACGGCACAAGCCTACACGCTCGACCCGGCCGATTTTCCGCCGGGGGTGTATAAGGTGGAGCATGTGCAGCTGCCGTTTATTTTAAGCTATGTCAACGGTATTATGGCTTGGGGGACATTAGGGGAAGAGCCGGATGCCAGCTTCCCGATTTCGATGCTGACCCGGCTCTAAATGCGGCACATATCAACCGGACAATTCTCACACTGGCAAATGTCGCGGAGATAAGGCAAATCTTTGATAACGATGTAATTGTTTTCCATAGCAAGAATGTTGGCGCGTTTCAAATCGCCGAGCATCCGGTTGACGCTCTCCCGGGTGGCGCCGATCATGTCGGCAAGCTCACTGTTTGTAAGCTTTTTGGTAATGACGATATCCGATCCGTGACTTTTGCCGTACGTATTGCACAGCCGGATCAGCGTCGAGCAGAGAGCGCCGGGCTTGCCGAACATCATGAGATCACGGAATTTCGTTTGAGTCATCCGATGCATAAGTCCCATCCACTTCATGAACTCGACGGCGAGATCGCCATGCTGCCACAGCAGGACCTCCAAATCTTTTTGCTGGATGACCCCGATGATGGAGTTTTCCGTAACTTCGGCGTTGAAGCTGTGAACGGAATTTTGAAAAGGATCGACCTGTCCGAACAAGTCTCCGGTGTTATAAACATACAGGATGAAGCTTTTCCCTTCATCGCTGGCTTTCGTAATCTTCACCTGGCCGCGCTTCAAAAAGTAAAGCTTATCGGCCGTGTCGCCCTCCCAGAACAAATGATTCCCGGCTTCGGCTCTCATTTCGTACATGATTTCCTTAAGCTTCGTTAAGCTCTCTTCCGTAAAACAATCTGAGTTAGCCACTTGGCTGACCGGTTTTCGTTGCAGCGTATCCGTCATGGTACATACCTCCGGCGTCGGTCCGGTTAAGACCTCTGTAGGTTTTGTTGTATCTAACATACCCTATTCCGTCGAATTTGTGATGTGATATTCATCACACTTTCTTAAATCTTCATATTTTTTTGTGATCTTTGTAACATGCAGCGCTTCGCCCGGTGTGTATAGTGAAGATAAGAATCACATTACATGGGGGAAGTGAAAAACGTTATGATGACCGGAGTGCTATTGGCGGGCGGCCACCCGCGGCGTATCGAAGGCCGTCCCGCAGAACTGTTGGTGTTGGCCGGTGAAACGGTCGTAGCGAAGCAAATCCATGAAATGCTCACAATCTGCGGAGAAGTCATTATCGTAACGAACGAGCCCAAAATTTTTCTGGAACATGTCCCCCGGTCCGTACGCATCATTACGGATTTTTACCCGGGCCGCGGGCCTCTCGGCGGGCTTCATGCGGCGCTCACGCTGTCCAGATACCCGGAGCTATGGGTAACCGGCGGGGCGATGCCGTTCATTTCGGCAAGAGCAGCTTCCTTCCTGGCGGAGCATCGCAGCGTTTTCGGCTACGATGCCGTGCTGCCGGAGGTATCGGGACGGCCCGAACCTCTGCATGGCATATACCGCCAAAGCTGTCTTACGGCCTTGACGCCGCTGCTGGAATCAGGAAACGACTTACAGCCGGGCTGGATGGCGTTCCTGCGCAAGCTTCGTTGGGGCTGCGTCGAAGCGGATATGCTGCGCAAGCAAAATTTGGGGGATGCTTTTACATTTCGGATTAAAACCGAAAAGCAGTATTCGGAAGCGGTTTCGCGGGCGCAGGCGCAGGTTCGTAGCGTATACCGGTAAAAAGGGGCGGGGCTTTCCGCCTTTTTATTTTTCGATTTGTGCTGAGAGTTATGGAAGTTAAATGCCAAGTATAGAAAAGTCGCCGGATTACGATGCTAAGCTTGAGGTGATGGCTGATGAATCGGGCGTTATGGACGTCCCTTGCCGCTATAGGTACGGCACAAGCGCTGAAAATACCCGGCCGGTTCCGTCAGAGCGGCCGTTTCGAGTGGTTGGACCTGTTTCGGACTGGCGGTATGCCGAGCTCGCATTCGGCCGGAGTCGTTTCGCTCGCGACGTATATCGGGCTTAAAAAAGGGACTTCCTCGATCTCATTTTCGCTTGCCGTCGTATTAAGCCTGATCGTGATGTACGACGCCATGGGAATTCGCCGTCATGCCGGCATGATTGCATCGGAGGTCAACCAGCTGGAGGACGTGCTCGTGAAATTGACGGAGCAGCATCCTCCTCATGTGCACCGCAAGGACAAAGAGCTGGAAGAGCGCTTGGGTCATTTGCCGGAAGAAGTGTTGGGAGGAGCGGCCGTCGGGGCGGCCATCGGATGGCTCAGCTATTTGACGGAGTTTCCCCGGCATCGCCCGGGGAAAGCTTGGGCCTCTTTCATACGGAAATCGTTGTACACGTTGAGCTCTCGCATGGTTCGATAAGATCGTTTGCCCCGGACGTCGGTAAAGTAATGGTAAATTTGGTGCCTTCGTCCGGCACGCTCTCTACTTCTATGGTCCCTTCATGATCCTGAACGATTTTATGGCAGATGGATAAGCCCAGCCCCGTCCCGGAATCTTTGGTCGTATAGAACGGGATAAATATTTTATCCAGCTCCGATTCCGGAATGCCTTTGCCGGTATCGGATATTTCTATCACCGCATCGGATCCGGCGGCAAACAGCCGGATTCGGACGATGCCTTGCTCAGGCATAGCTTCAAAGGCGTTCTTGACCAGGTTTAGCAGCAGCTGAAGCATTTTATCCTGATCCATCAGCATTTGAATATCCTGCTCGTCGTGTTCGAATTTGATTTGGTGACCGAGTCTCGTCGTCTCCGAATCCAGAAGCGAGAGAACCCTGTAAATACAAGCTTGAATGGATTGAATTTTATACTGGGTGACATGCGGCTTGGAAAATTGCAAAAATTCGGCGGTCAGCATGCTCATCCGGTTAATTTCATCCATAATCAGCTCGTACCAAGGCTCAATGTTATAATCCCCGGCTTTGGATAATTGCAAAAACCCCTTGATCGTCGTCAGCGGATTGCGGATTTCGTGCGCCATACCCGAAGCCAGCTCGCCGACGACACGAAGCTTCTCCGACCGCAGCATATGCTCCTCGCGTTTCAGCCAGCTTTCCCGCTTCATCATATACAATCCGTGCTCGGCGACGACGATCAGATCGTCCTTCGTTACCCCGTCCCGGGAATAACAAGCCATGCCGAAATTGATTTCGATGCCGGTCAGCTTGGGAAATTCGGAAGCGAGCAGCTGTGTGACGGCATTGACCGTCTGCTGCATGTCGTCCGATCGCAGGACGATTGCGAATTCGTCTCCGCCATAACGGCATATCAACAAAGCGTCAGGGAACATGATGCGCAGCAGCTCGGCCGCTTGTCTCAAAATTTTGTTGACTCCCTGAAAACCGTTTGTCGTGTTCAGCGATTTGAGATCCTTGCAATCGATGAGCACAAGGATAACAGGCTCCTTTTGCTTGACGAGCTGCTCCATCTGCTTATGAAATTCTTGAAAATTATATAGGCCTGTTAAGGAATCGTGGGTACTCAGATGCTTCTTCTCCTTGGTAAGCAGCTGTTTCTGCTGCTCGATATCATAAATGTATTTGCGGAACATAAAAGCAAGCAGCAGGCAGGTTGCCGCCGTAAACGAAACTTCAATCAGCGTGCTCCAGCTGAACGAGCGGCCGGCTAGCGAAATAAGGGCATAAGCCAGCATTAAGACCGTATTGACGCTGGCCGCATAGCGAAAAGAAGCCGTCCCATAAAACATTTTGCACATATGCAGCAAATAAAGCGGAAAGCACCAGTCGCTCGAGCTGGCGGCGTGGAGCGTGACCAGAAGACCGAGTTGAACGGCAAGCTGTGCAGGTAAGAACGTGTGAACGGGACGGATCTGCGTGTATGCGTAGCCAAGGGATGCGAGAACGAGCAGCAGCGGACTCGAGGTCTGATTGTGATAGAGGGAGGAAGCGCAAACCAAACCGGTATAAATGAGGAAGATCCAGCTACCTTTCATATTGGAACTCCAACTCCCGACGGAACCGTGATTTTATTAGTACTAAAAGAAATTCTGTATTGGAGATGGAATTCCTGCTTGAAATCCCAAATTCAGTAAAAAACTTTTTTGAAGTTCAAAAAAGAGAACCAAGCGAACGGCCCGTCGGGCTGCGCTTGGTTCTCCGCATTTAAAATCCGGGCAGGTTATCGAGATTGTTGCTTGGATCTCCGTCCGCATTGGAACGTAAATGCTCGTCCCCGTCTCTTCCGCGGAATACGTTGACGTTCTCCAACTGTCCGTTTTTGGCGAGCTGCTGCGCTTCCAAATAATCGACCACCTGGCCGGAAGACAGCTTCAATTCGACGATGTCGCCATCGCCGTTTTTGCGTACGGCTACGACTTGCTGTTTAATTTGTTCCATGGGGTATCGCCTCCACGGATATCATGCGCCGAATGAAGGGATTTTATGCTTCGAACGTATAAGTCTTGAACTGCTCGATAAACGTCATATCTCCGGTTTTGCCGATGAACTGAGGCATATCGTCGCCATAATGCATCAGCAGCATCTTTTGCTGAATCGGCTTCGGCAGCGTCAGCAGCTCGTCCAAGGTGGCGTGAACGATGCCCGGTGAAAACAATTGGCAATCATGAAAAAAAGCGGTGCAGCCCTGATGATGAAGCTCGTGCAGCAGCGGACCGTTGAACCGGGTATCGGCGCTGAAGAAAATTTTGCCGTTAAGCAGGATCGAATAGCATGGCTTGCCCGGAATGTGATCGGCCGGCAGCAGCTCGACCGTCAGACCGGGATGGACCGGTGTCGGCGTGCGCTCGTCCAGGGCGACGACATCGAAGTAATCGTTAAGGGACGTAACGTTTTCCGCGGGATTCTCCAGTCCGCCGCGGAGCGATTGCTCCCATAGGACCGTTTCCAGCTTGGAGGATACGAGCAGCGGTATTTTTCTTTTAAATGCGTACATATAGCGAAAGGCGAGTTCCTCGAGCCCGCCTACATGGTCCGCGTGAATGTGAGAGATGAGCACCGCATCGATCCGATCCAGAGAAACGCCGAGCTCGTGCAAAGCTCTTGGCGCGGTATAACCGCAGTCGATTAACAGCGTGAAGCCGCCGGCATAAACCAAGGCATTATTATTATAGTACGTTTTCGCAAAAGCGCTTCCCGTACCTATCATTTGAATTTGCAGACTCACTTGGTTCCTCCGCTCGTTAAGGCTTCCAGCCGGATATGCTTTTAAATTTAACATGGTTATCTTGCGCGATTCAAGATAGGTTTTCACATTTTGGGTAAATTTAATACATCATGATCCTCTTGTAACGGGAACAAATGTTCTATATAATAAAATCAAATCTTGATTTAAATCCAGCAGGTGAGGGAACATGCGGAATACGACAGTGGAACCTTGGGTGCATCAATATGTCGTCACGCTTTATTTGCTTAAGGCGCTTGAACGCGACCGGAAGCACGCCGAAACGATGAAGCTGTCCAGAATATGGGGCGGATTTTTCGAAAGGCTTCTGCTGTTGGCCGAGCGGGAGCATAACCATGTAAAGCAGCGGCTGCGCCGGAGCGGATGCCGCATTGTACTGGAGGAACTGACCCCGGAGCGTCACTGCCATGTCATGTATGTATTTCAAGGCTACGAGTTTCATTGCTCTATGATACCTATCGTGCTGAAGGGCAAATGCGAAGAAAAGCTGCAGGAGCTGCTTGGGGGCGTGTGCTGAGATTTCCCGGGAAAGCGCATGAATCGTCATGGCTCGCCTTGCGGGAGTACCGTTCGACAACGCCTCCTTGTTGGCATATTTTGTATGGAAAATGGAAAAAATCTTCTTCACACACAACATCTAGAGAGGCATTTAAAAAAAGCTGAAAGTTTTCCGAACGAAGCGCGCAACTCTTACCGCCCTATGGAGTATAAGATAGCAGAACGAAGAACATGATGGAGGTTGCTGTAAATGAAGGTGCCGCGATTGCTGACGCTGGTGCTGTCGCTTTCCTTGTTCGGAACAGCGGGAGCGTTCGCCAGCTCCATGTGGGGCGATTTCGAAGGTTTTCCGAAAGTAAAGCTTATGATCAATAACGCGGAAAAGCCGTTTAAAGACGGTGAAACTCCCGCTTTTGTCGCGAAGGGAAGCGCCGTATTCCCCGTTCGCGTGTTGTCGGATTCTTTGCAGGCTCTCGTGAAATGGGATGACGCCGCGAAGACCGTTTCCATTTACAAGCCGAACGTACATATGTTTGTTGCGAAGAAGGTCAATGACGACTATTCGATCAAGCAGCCGTTCGGCGGTGTGAAGAAGGGCGACCGGTTAGACTTTGCCGTGTTTGCGCAAGTCGACAGCTTGACGACGCCAATCTCTTCTTTCAAAATCTCGATTCACGCTCCGAACGGAGAGCAAGTGGCGGTCCATGAGAAGACCGTCAACGGCCAGAAGGAAAGCTTCTGGTACCCGTGGCCGTTTAACGTCACGTTCGCCGAATCCGGGAACTATGTTGTTAAGTTTTCGATCAAACCGGACGAGCGCAGCGATTATACGGTCGTTTCGGAAAAGGTGATCGCATCCGAATAACGCCGGCGGATCGTTGGGGCAACCCGGTTCATTGACTTCGTCTTATCGTGCGTGTTACGATACGGGAGAACATTAAATTCAAGATGAAATGAGGTTTTCCCATGAGCGATCACATTCATGACGCTTCCTGCGATCACGATCACGACCATGAGGACGATATCTTTATCGTGACCGACCAAGACGGAGTCGAGCATGAGATGGTGATGGTATACACTTTTGAAGCGAACGATCGGGCCTATGCGGTACTTCTTGATCGCAACGATATGGAGGCAGACGGCGTTATTTTCCGGATAGACGAAGAGGACGGCGAAGCTTTTCTTGCGAGTATCGAAGACGAGCAAGAGTGGGATCGCGTCGTTCAAATCTACAACGAAATTGTGGAACAACAAGAGCAGCAATAACGTATACCCGTAAAAACCTTTCTTGCTTGCAAGAAAGGTTTTTCGCGTTTTAAACGCTGCAACGAAGAAGAATTGGGAAAGAGGCGAAAAAGAAACCGTTTCCGCCAATGCGGAAAACGGTCTTGTGGGACGTCATTTACGCGGATTAAAGTACATGGTTCGTCCGTTGAATAAATGCAATTCCGCTTTCCACAGCTTGGCAAGATACTTGCAAAACTCGTTGCCCTTGGCTTTGTCCCCGTGCGTGGCATCCTCGGGAAGGACAAACTGGACGTAGTGCCTTTGCGTATCGCCCGACGTTTCGGAGCCGACTCCTACCACAATATATTTGTAGCGCGGGCTGGTTGCTTTTAAATAAAACCACTTGCCTTCCCCTTCGGGTTTCGTTTGAATCTCATACGGAAATCCGGCTTCGTCGTATTCCCAATTGAGCTGTTTGCCGGTCAGCGCAAGCTGCTCGCGGTAATGCTCCAGCTGGGCCTTCAATTCATCTAACGTCAGGGAGGAAACGGCGGACCCTTCGACGAACTTGATATAAGCGCTTTGCGCCATGATGAATGCACCTGCCTATACATATGGACTGGAACGATTTTCTTGTTTGAAGCACCATGAACATCATAGCATTAAGAAAAATCAAATACAATACTTGTTCCGGCTGCGATCGACGGGCAGGGAAGAGGGAGAGAGAAATGAGAGACAGAAGATTTGAAGGGTACTTGTTGGTTACGGATATGGACGGAACGCTGCTAGACAGCGCCAAACAAATTAGCTGGGGAAATCGTGCCGCCATCGAACGGTTTACGAGCCTGGGCGGCCGGTTCACGTTAGCGACGGGACGGATTGCGGGATCGGTCCGGCCTTTCGTACAACAGCTGCCTGTGAATGCGCCGGCCATTTTGTACAACGGAGCGGTCATTCACGATTTCAGCCGCGGGGAGGTCGTTTGGGAACGGACGCTGCCCGCTTCGGCCAAGGAAGCGGTAGGGCGCGTTCTGGAGCGGTTTCCCGGCATCGGCGCGGAATTGTATGTGCGCGGAGAGGAAGCGCCCTATGTGCTGCAGGAGAATGAAACGACGGAGCGTCACCGGGCTGTAGAAAAGTTTCCCCTGCGGCAGCTGCATTCGTACGACGACGTCTCCGGGCCGTGGATCAAGCTGCTGTTCGCCTGGGAGCCGCCGCTGCTTGACGAAGCCGTATCCGAAATCGTGCGGCTGACCGCAGGGACGGAGGTCGACTGGGTTCGTTCGGACGATAAATATTTCGAAATGCTGCCTGCAGAAGCGACGAAGGGGCATGCGCTGGAACGGCTGGCGGCGGAACTCGGCATTCCGATGGAGCGCTGCATCGCGCTGGGGGATCATCTGAACGATCTGGAGATGATACGCCGGGCAGGCATCGGTATCGCCGTTGCCAATGCGCATCCGGAGCTTCTGGACGCAGCCAAGCGCCGCGGCAAGCATCATAACGAGCATGCGATAGCCGACGCGATCGAATGGCTGGAGGAACAAGCCCGGCAGGGGACGCTAACATAAAAATAAAGCTTCTCCGGAGGAGAAGCTTGAATTGGTTTTCTAGAAAATCGCGGGCGCTTCGACGATGACCTTGACGTATTCGATGCTGCGGTCTTCCGGTCCTTTGACCGGCAGACCGACGTCGATATGCTCGGTAATGTAGTCGATGAGATCCTGCGAGATGACTTCGCCCGGGAGCAGAATCGGAATGCCCGGCGGGTAAACGTAGATGAATTCGGCGATAATGCGGTCGGCCGATTCCTTGAACGGGATCAGCTCCGTGTCTCCGTAGAACGCGTCGCGCGGAGCCAGGGCGAGCTGCGGAATTTTCGGGATTTTGATGACCAGTTCGTTGGCCTGGCGAATGTTGTAGTTCTCCTCGGACAGCCGGCGCAGCGCGCCAAGCAGGGTGTCGATGTTTTCACGCGTATCGCCCGGCGTAACGAGGCACAGCACGTTATACATATCGCTGAGCTCGACTTCGATATTATAATGCTCGCGCAGCCAATTTTCCGCATCGTAGCCCGTAATGCCGAGATGGCGTACGTGGATATTGACCTTTGTCGGATCGTAATCGTGGGTTGCTTCCGTACCCAAAATTTCTTCCCCGAAGCATTCCAGTCCCGGGATGCGGTTGATTTCCTCGCGGGCGTAGTTGGCCAGCTCCAGCGCCAGCTCCGCCATCCTATGGCCGTTCAGCGCCAGGTTCCGCCGCGCGCAGTCGAGCGATCCGAGCAAAATATAGGACGTCGAAGTCGTCGTCAGCATACTGATGATTGTCTTCGCGCGGCGCACGTTGACGCGTCCTTCGCGAATGTTCAGCACAGAGCTTTGCGTCATCGAGCCGCCCAGCTTATGCACGCTTGTAGCGGCCATATCGGCGCCGGCCTGCATGGCGGACATCGGCAGCTTGTCGTGGAAATGAATCAGCACGCCATGGGCTTCGTCCACCAGCACCGGAATGTTGTAGCTGTGGACGATATCCACGATTTCCTTCAGGTTCGCGCACACGCCGTAATACGTCGGATTGATGACCAGCAGCGCTTTGGCGTCCGGATGGCGCTCTAGAGCGCGTTTGACGGAGGTGGTCGTTACGCCGTGATCGATTCCGAGGTTTTCGTCGCGCACCGGCTTCAGGAAGATCGGCTTCGCCCCGGCGAAAATAATTGCGCTCATGATCGATTTGTGAATATTGCGCGGAACGATGATTTTGTCGCCTTGGGAGCAGACGGTAAGGATCATCGTCATGATGGCGCCGCTTGTGCCCTGCACGGAAAAAAACGTATGATCGGCTCCGAACGCGGCGGCGGCCAGCTGCTGGGACTCTTCAATAACGCCTGTCGGCTGGTGCAGGTCATCAAGCGGAGCTATATTAATCAGGTCGATGGACAGCGCGTTATCGCCGATAAACTCCCGGAACTCGGGGTCCATACCGACACCTTTCTTATGTCCTGGAATGTGAAACTGCACCGGGTTGCGCCCGGCATGCTCCTTCAGTGCGGTAAACAGGGGAGTTTTCGTTTGATCCACGGTCATCCCTACCCTTCATGTGTACAAGTTTAGTTGGCTAGGCCGGTGTCTGCCGGAAAAAAGCAAACAAAATGAGTATAGCAAAAAGCGACACGGATGCAAGCGGTTTTTGGTAAATAGTTTGTTAACCTGGCCGAATAATTAACCGCAAAAACGAATAAACGCGGGAAAAGCTTGCCGGCCGCGCTCTGCAAAAGCTCGCGCGCGCAGGTTTGTCGATTTTGTTAATCTTAAACAGCTTTCGTTTCCATCGTCAAAACAGTTATGGTACGATAAGAATAATTTCTGCGAATGGCTTCGGCCGAACCCGCGGCTCAGGCCGTCTTTTGGATCAACCAACAAATCGGGAGGAACAATTGCGCATATGAAAAAACAGCTGGCTATTATTATGATACTGCTGATGACAATCTTTATCGGCTTCGGCATTATCATCCCCGTGCTTCCCGATGCCGTCACCGGATCGGGGGCCGACAGCTTCCATCTAGGCATGCTGTTGTCGGTCTATTCTTTGGCTTCGTTTCTGATGTCTCCTTTGTGGGGCGGATTATCGGACCGGATCGGGCGCCGCCCGCTTATTATGACCGGGGCGCTCGGCTTTAGCGTCAGCTTCTTCTTGTTCGGCATCGCGGGGGACAACCTGGTCCTGATGTATGTGTCGCGGATTTTGGGAGGGATGTTCTCGGGAGCGGCTACCGCATGCGCCGTCGCTTACGTCGCTGACATCACCACCGAGGAAAACCGTACGAAGGGCATGGGGCTGGTCGGCATGTCGATCGGACTGGGCTTTATCTTCGGCCCGGCGTTCGGAGGCTTGCTGAGCCACTTCGGGCTGCAGGTGCCGTTCTTCGCGTCTTCCGTGCTGGCGCTGGCTACCTTTGCCTTTGCGTTTTTCTTGCTGCCGGAGTCGCTGACCGTGGAGATGCGGAGCAAGCCAAGGGAAGCGAAAACTTCCCGTTGGAGCGCATTTGTCGGCTCGCTCAAATATTTGTACGTGCTTTCGTTCTTCGTCTCGTTCACGCTGGCGGGACTGGAGGCAACGCTTCTGCTGTTCGAACGGGACCAGATCGGCGCGACGCCGACGCAGCTCGGCATCATGTTTGCGGTAAGCGGCGTAGTCGGCGCCTTGATTCAAGGCGGCGTGGTCCGGCGGCTGATCAAAAAGGGGCAGGAAGCCCGGGTGATCGGTATCGGCCTGGTGCTGTCGGCGCTCGGCTTCGTTTTGATCCTGTTTTCCAGCAGCCTGCTTACCGCCTCGATCTACCTGAGCGTCTTTGCCGCGGGGAACGCGCTGATTCGCCCTTGCGTCACCTCGCTGATTACGCAGAAGACGAAGGTCGGACAAGGGGTCGCCTCCGGTTTAAGCTCTTCGATGGACAGCTTGGGCCGCATAACCGGACCGCTGCTCGGGGCAGGCGTTTACGATTACAACCACAGCGTGCCGTTCGTGACCGGAGCGGTCCTTTCCATCGCCGCCTTGTATCTGCTGTACCGGTTCATCGTTGCGGATCGCGCGGATGCCCGGACAGCGGGACAGCCCGTATAACGAAATAAGCAGGAACGCCAAGAAGCCGCCGCATGCGCTTGTTCGCTGCGACGGCTTTTTTCATTTACTTCGGCAGGCTCAGCGCCGAATCCGTCCGGCCGCCGGCCGCTGGGGGCCATTCTTCTCGCGTCATGGCATAGATCGCATGATCCTCCCATACGCCGTGGATTTGCAAATAGTTGCGGGCCAGGCCTTCCAGCCGCATGGCGTTTTTTTCGACGACCCGAATCGATCCTCTGTTGCGGGGCATGATGGCGGCTTGAACCCGGTGAAGCCCGCAGCTCTCAAAAGCGAATCGAAGCACAAGGCCGACCGCCTCGGACATGTAGCCCTGCCCATTGAAGCGTTCGGAAATGTAGTACCCGAGGTTGGCGTTCTGCCATGGCCCTCGAACGATGGAGGATAGCCTGACCCGGCCGATAAGCTCGTCCGTGCCGTTCAAGAAAATACCGAAGGCGTAGGCGCTGTCCTGTTCCCGTTCGGCGATCGTTTTCACCAGAGATTCCCGTACGGCGTCCAGAGTAAAAGCATTGCTGTCCTGCAGAGGCTCGAACGGACGGAAGAACGGTTCGTTTTCCGCCCGCAGCAGATGAAGCGCCGGGACATCCGGTAAATCAAGAGGTCGGATATAGATCCGGTCTCCGTGTACAATCATGAAGCTGTCTCCTTTTGGAACCCGAGTATGAAGCGTATGTCTCCACAGCTTACCGAGTGGCAAGTCCGTGCATAATAAAACGGATGCACGTCTCCGCTTCTTCTTCCTCGTCCCATTCTTGTTCCGGTACGAGCAGGAAACGGGTAATCAGGAAGCCGATAATGACCGAGGCGGTCAGCCGGACCACGGTGGCGGCAGGAAGGGGGATGATCTGCCCTTCTTGTTGAAAAATACAATTACTTTTTTGATTCGCACTAATACTTCGTTCATGACGTCTGTTTTGAACTGCTCCTGAAGGTCGGGATGAAATGGAAGCTCCTGCATCAAAATTTTAATTATGGCCAATGCTGGCGGGCGAACTCCAGAAGGTTGCGGATAAGCGACCGCAGAAAGTCCTCGTACCGCGTATACTTCGCTCCAGCACCGGTGTGAAATTACGGAGGACGAACGGGGCGACGAGCTTAGCCATGATAGGACGGACGATGGACAACAGCAAGTTTTTTTTGGTCTTGTAATGCCGCAAGATCGTACCTTCCGCAACGCCTGCTTTTTGCGCGATTTCACTGGTCGAAGCTGCGGCGTAGCCTTTCCCGGCGAAAATCTCGATGGCCGCAATGCAAAATTTTCGTTTGTTTCTCCGTCATTTTCGGTTCTTCGTCGCTTAGCTTAAGCAGCTGTTCGATCCAATCTTCGTTCGATTCGGGTATCATGACTCACTCATCTTTGATGCATAGTTCGGGAGCCTCATATATTATACACCAAAATTGTCCCGAAGTGTAAAAACGAGCGTTCGAAAGAGGTTTCGCCGCATACGTTTCCGTAAAAACAGGTAGGGGGAACAGCAAAAAACCGCCCCTTCCGGGACGGTAATTGGTACATAAGTACTATGGAACGTTTGGAGCGTTATTCATTTCAGGCTTCTTATGTCCTGCGAAGGCTTGCGGTCGACCATGTTCTCAATCCATGGGGTCATCTCGTCCTTGATTTTGCCGATCAGCCGCTCTTTGGAGATCCCTTTGCTTTGCGCGATATCGGTCAGCGATTTGCCCGATTTCAGCTCGGATGTCAACTGGTCCTCGGTCATTCCGAGGATGGAGGCGAGCTTGACCGGCGCAATGCCCGGATGCTGGTTCCGCGCATGCATGCCGAAGCGGCCGCCTTTCTCGTCAAAGGTGCGGTTAACCATCGATTTCAGGTGCTCCGCCATACGGCTCTTAAGCTTCTCCGCTTGCTCCGCGGTCAGCTTTCCGGAGGCTGCGGCTTCGTCGATCGTTTTGCTGCGCGCCGCCTGCAGCTTGGCGAGCAAATCGGCTTCGCCCATGTTTTTCTCCGCCGCGAGCCGTACGAGCGTCTTGTCTTGGAGGGAGGCCATCAGCGAGGCTTTATCCATGCCGAGAATCGCAGCGGCTTCGTCGAAGATCGGCAGGTCTTTGGCGGAAGCGCCGGAGACCTTGGAACCGTCATGCCTGCTTCGCTTGGCGAACCGTTCCCGGAAAGGGCCGGCTTTCGACGAGGCTTCCGCTTTCGTCGCGGACGACTGCCGGGCGGCCGCATTCTCGGCGTGCGCCGATTGTCCGGCTCCATACAGTACCAAGCCTCCGAGCAGCAGCGCAAAAGCCAGAGAGGAGACAGTTGCCCGTTTCGCATACGTTTGCTTCATGCAGGTTCACCTTCCGATGCTGGATTGGTTCTGCAACCATTTTTAGGATGGGCGGCGAGGCTTAAGCTTACTTTAAAGCAAGCTTAGGTTAACATAAATTTTTGAGCAACGACGCATAGACCGCCGGTGGGCGGTCTGGTCGGAATATAGATGACTTCGTTTATTTCACAATCAGTACGGGAACCTTGGCTTGCTGCACGACATTATGGCTGACGCTTCCGAGAAAAAACTCGCGGATTTTCCCGAGTCCCCGGCTTCCCATGACAATCAGGTCGCACCCGATTTCTTCCGCATGCGCCAGAATGGTATGTGCCGGCTGCCCCCGGGTCAGCGTGTATTTCACGTTTAACGTCGATGGGACCAAGGCTTTGGCTTCTTCGATCGTCGCTTCGGCTGCTTCGATATAATTGCCGTTAACCGCATATTCGCTTCCGATAAAGGCAGGAACGGCGTACACATGAATAATTTCAAGACGCGGAGGATGCAGGCTGTGGGATTGCTCCTGGACCAATTCGACCGCCCGTTTCAAGGCTTGCTTCGATAAATTCGAACCGTCGTAGGCAACAAGGATTTTAGAAAATAACATCATCCTCACCTCATTTGCGGTTAGTGGGTTACGACTTCATTATACCATAAACAACCGCTTACAAGGCAGAAAATTCAGAAAATTTCCTCAATATTTAAGACTCCGCGTTCATATTGTAAAAGTTCAAGAGGACCGTCACCACGCCTAGCGCCAGAATGAAGAGGGTTACCCCCGGACCGAATGAGAATACGAAGGGCAGCATCATAAACCAAACGCCAGCCAAAAAAGCGATCCAATGCTGCCACGAGCCCCAGCCGATTTTACCGAGCGCCAGCAGCGAGAAGACGAGTTCGAGGAAGCCGGCCCCCATGCTGCCCCACAGAGCTCCGGAATGGCCGGAAAAACCGAGGATCCATGGAGCGCCCACGAACCAAAGACCGATTAGCGCCGCCAGCAGGTTGCGAACCGCGTTTTTCGTCATGTCAACCCCTCCCTGAAATGGATGACCGTTCTATGTAAACTATATGCAATCGATTTCAAAAGGTGCCAAATTTCCGCTAATTATTGTAAAAAATGTGAGCGGTGAGGGGGCGTGAAAAAAGGCCCGCCATCGGCTTGAGCCGAAGGGAGCCTTGGTCTATGCTTACAGCTTGGCCATGCGGTATAAAGGCAGGGCGGAGAGCATGGTGTCTTTAGCCAGCCGGAGGAAAGCCTGTCCGTCCGCGAGCACCGGATCGCCGGCAGGAATGTTGCGGCCGACCAGGAGCTCGGCCTTCTTCACGTCGCGAAACCGGCGGAGGGCCTGCTCCAGCTCGCCGTCATCCAAGTCCCGAACCGGAAGCGCATCTTTTTTCATATGGTCGAACGAAAGCACGAAATCTTCGGGCAAAGCGGAGCGGACCTCCGGCAGGCGATCCAAATACGTTTGGGCGATCGCCTGTTTATTCGGCAGCTCGTAGATCAGGGCGAGCCAAATGAACACCCGATCGTCGAACAAGCCGATCTGAAAATGGGGAAGCTGCTTGTAGCCGCGCTTGCTGCTGGAGAACGACATCCACGTGTCGACGGGCGGGTTCACCTTGCGGCGCGCATGCTTGGCGACGTGCAGAAACAGTTCTTCTCCCGCCTCCACGGCAATCTCATCCAGCAGCTCGCCGCTGATGGCGCCGAACTTGGGCTGAATGCGCGTGCGGATCGCTTCCATCCGTCCCTCCAGGCCTTCTATCGTAAAGGTTTCGAAATCCGTTGGGGTAAAGCCGGTAAAGTGCATGACTGAAGACTCCTTTTTTTATCGATGACAACAATATAGCATAAAACGAACGTCCGGGCACGCGTTCGACGACTGACGACATTTTTTTAGCCCGAAGCCAAAAAAAACACAAGGACGAGAAAAAGCATTCCATTGTTGAAAGCGGTTTTACGAAGTAGGATGAAACTACATTACAAGACGGATAAAGGGGGGCAACGCATGGAGGTAAAAATACAAGCGGTGAAAAATATCGGCCACACGGCCGGGACCCGTAAAAACGTATTGCGGTTCATGTGGAAGTACAAAACGCTTTATTTGATCTCGCTTCCGGGGATCGCCTACTTTTTAATCTTCAAGTACGTTCCGCTGCTCGGCTCGGTGATCGCCTTTCAGGACTACAATATTTTTCAAGGCATTCCGGGCAGCGAATGGGTCGGGCTCGCGCATTTTAAACGGATGTTCGCCCATTACGATTTCTTGAACATTCTGAACAATACGCTGCTGATCGGACTGTACGATCTGCTTATTGCGTTCCCGGCGCCGATCGTCCTGGCGCTGCTGCTCAACGAGCTGCGTCTGGTGCTGTACAAGCGGGTGCTGCAGACGATCGTCTATATGCCGCACTTTTTGTCCTGGGTCATCGTCAGCGGCATCGCCATCGGCATTTTGTCGCCGTCGACCGGAGCGGTGAACCAGTTCATCGGCTGGCTCGGCTTCGAGCCGGTCTACTTCCTCGGCGAAGAATCGTGGATTCGCACGGTGCTTATCGGCTCCGGCATCTGGCGGGATTCGGGGTACGGAACGATCATTTTCCTCGCGGCGCTGGCAGGTATCAATCCGGACTTGTACGAGGCGGCCGAGGTGGACGGCGCAAGCCGCTGGCGCCAGACGCTATCGATTACGATTCCGGCGCTGCTGCCGACGATCATGATCATGTTTTTGCTTCATATCGGCAAGTTCTTGGATTTCGGCTTCGAGCGTGTCTACGTGTTTCTGAATCCGCTCAACAAAAACAACGGCGAAATTTTGGACACGTACATTTATCAGGTCGGTCTGCTCGGACAGCAGTTCAGCTATACGACGGCTATCGGCTTGTTCAAATCGGTCGTCGGTCTGGTGCTGATCGTGATCGGCAACACGCTCAGCAAGAAAACGACCGGGGAAAGCTTGTATTAACGGCTGAGGGAAGCGGGAGGTGTTCAAACTTATGAAAAAAGCAAGCGCAAGCTGGCAAGTTTTCAATGCGGCGAATCTTATTTTTCTGACCTTGCTCGGTCTGGCGATGTTTTTGCCGTTCCTCGGCGTGCTGGCGCAATCGTTCAGCAGCTCCGAAGCCGTCATTGCCGGAAAAGTATTGTTCTGGCCTGTCGATTTCACCTGGATCAACTATCAGTATGTGTTCAGCGACGCTTCCATCTGGCGTTCCTTCGGGATTACGGTGTACATTACGGTGGTCGGCACGCTCATCAATCTGATTGCGACCGCTTCGCTCGCCTATCCGGTATCGAGGCAGGAATATGTGGGGCGGAAGCTCGTCGTCGTTATGGTGCTCATCACGATGGTATTCAGCGCTCCGCTCGTTCCGAACTTCATCTTGATGAAAAGCCTCGGATTGACGAATACGCTCTGGGCGCTGCTGCTTCCCGGCGCGATCAGCGCATTCAACTTTTTCATTATGCGCTCGTTCTTTATGCAGATTCCCTCGGAGATTATCGATTCCGGCCGGATTGACGGCTGCACCGAGCTGCGGATGATCTGGAGCATTGTGATGCCGCTCTCCAAGCCCGTGATGGCGTCCCTGGGCATTTTCTATGCGGTAGGCCACTGGAATACGTATATGAACGCGCTGTACTACGTGAACAAACCGGCCTTGAGGCCGCTGCAGGTGAAGCTTCGGCAGCTGATCGATGCGAACGAGATCAATATCGACCCGTCGGCTTCCCAGTTCAGCTCGCTGGCGCATATGGACCCGGAAGGCATCAAGATGGCGACGATTATCATCGCGACGCTGCCGATCGTGCTGATTTATCCGTTCCTGCAAAAGCATTTTGTCAAAGGCATGATGGTCGGTTCCGTGAAATCTTAACATCGAAATCTTAACTTCCGGCATCCGGTATTGGAAGCCCTTATAACGGTAAAACAGGACGTTGCTCCCCAAAAAAAGCGCAGTCCCGGGCAGGCAATAGGCTATGCTCGGAAGGAGTCGTCCTTTTACACTAAATGCAATCGCTCCATATCATTTCTCGGAAAAGAGGGGTACGTATGAAGAGATGGATGAAGGTCGGGCTTGCCTCGGCCGCAGCTGCGAGCATACTGGCCGCCTGCGCCAAGACGCCGGAGCCGCCGGCGGCGGAAGGAACCGGCAATACGAATGAAAAGGCGAAATTTTCCATCTCGATGAGGACGCTTGCCTTCAATCACGTGGAGAAGTCGCCCAACATCAACGAAGACAAATGGGTGAAAAAGCTGGAGGAGCTGACCAACACGGACCTGAACATCGTGCTCGTCCCGCACAAGGAGTTCGAGCAGAAGATGATCCAGATGTTCGCGACCAACGACATTCCCGATGTCGTGCAGGGAAGCGGTGGCGTGGCGGGCAAGGAGATGGCCGGTTCCGTTCAGGCGGGCGTCTTTCTTCCGCTGGACGATTTACTGCAAAAGCACGGGCAAAACCTGCTGAAGAAAATTCCGAAGGAGGCCTGGCAGAAAGAGACGTATCAGGGCAAAATTTACGCGATTCCCGAGTTCCTCTCGAACCCTTCGCGGCGCGCGACCGCGATCCGCAAGGATCTGCTCGACAAAGCGGGACTGCCGGTGCCGAAGACGGTCGACGAATACTTGAACGTGCTGCGGAAGTTCAAGGAGCTGGGAGTCGAGCAGCCGTATCAGGGCCGCGAGAATTTCAAGTACGCGGATACGTTCTTCGGCGCCTACGATGCGTTCCCTTACCTCTCGATGCACATGCAGCAGGGCGATCAAATCGTGCCTAAGTTTTTCAACGTCGATAACATGACGAAGGCGCTGCAAACGTACAAAACGATGTTTGACGAAGGCCTGATCTCCAAGGAGTTTGCGACGATCAACCCGACCGTTTACAAAAATAATATTTTGGCCGGCAAGGCGGGCATGTGGTCGATGAACGCCAACGAAGTGCTGCAGTGGGAGAAGCAGCTGCAGGCGAACGTCCCGACCGCCAAGATCGAGCTGATTCCGTCGCCGGTCGGTCCGGACGGCAAGGGCGGCTACTACTTGTACAACTCCGTCACCCGCGCCTGGTTCATCAACAAAAAGGCGAAAAATCCGGAGGCGATCATCAAATTTTTCGATTGGATGCTGTCGGACGAGGCGGAGAAGTTCTTTACGTTCGGCATCGAGGGCGAGACCTACAAGACGGTGGACGGCAAGATCGAATACAAATCGCCGACGGACCCGCAAGGCGTGGACGAAGAGCGCTACCGCCAAGCGTTCCTGTGGATGGTGCAGGACACGAAGTACAACAAAGGCACGCTTAGCCTGACGCCGGAAGGGCAGAAATTGATGGGCATCTATGATACAATGTTGGCAAACGAAGGACGCGACGGCATCCAATTTGAGCCGCGATTGGAAGCGTATATCAAAAATCCGGGCATTTCGCCGGAATCCGATTTTGCCGCGCCGGTGCTGCTCCAGCATATGGTCAAGATGGTATACGGCAAGGAGCCGATCTCCGATTGGCCGAAGGTCATCGAGGAGTGGAAATCGAAGGGCGGCAATGACGTTGTCAAAGAAGCGACTGAGAAATTCAAAAGCAAAGATCCGAACGTGACGATCTCGATGCCGCGCCGTTAATTGCATCTCTTCAATTCATGTTACGGTTGAAATGTAAGCGTTTTTCCACCTCGCGCCTTGCAAGCGTGAGGAACGACTCTTTTATCCCTTTTCGCGGAGAGAAAAGGCGGTTCGTGAGTGGTCGAGGTGCGGTGTCCTGCCGGAGGGCATGTATCGTTTCGCGGCGAGTTTTTTGTTCCGATCCCTGCAGCTGAAATCTTTTATCCAATCGGGGGATCGGAACAAAACGTGTCTGAGCTGAAGCGAAACGATACATGCCCGGCTGCGAAGTTATACCCGGCCCTCATACGCACTAGTCTTTTCTCCCCGCGCCCCCCTTCTGAAAGGAGCGTTCGCCATGTACCGAATCTTGATCGCAGATGACGAGCCGATGATTCGCAAAGGCCTGCAAAAGCTGGTGGAGCAATCCGGTCTGCCCATAACGAGCATCCGCACGGCTGAGAACGGCACGGATGCGCTGCAGCGGATTCGCGAAGAACGCCCCGATTTTTTGTTTACCGACATTCGGATGCCGAAGCTGGACGGGCTGGAGCTGTGCCGGCACGTGGCCGAGATGGACGCGGATATCCAGATTGTCGTCGTCTCCGGCTATAACGATTTTGAATACGCGCAGAAGAGCGTATCTTACGGCGTGAAGGAATATTTGCTGAAGCCGGTCACCATCAAGGGGTTTCAGGAGGTGCTGGAGAAGCTCGTGCGCTTCAGCGCGAAGCAGCGCTCCGAGACGTTCGTTCCCGTAACCCGGCTGGAAGCGTGGGCGGCGAAGCTGGATGAAGCCGTATGGCTGCTGCAGGAGCGGGAGCTGCAGGCCGTATTGGCGGCGATGCGCGCCGAGCTGGACGGCTTCGGCCTGAAGCCGAGCCGGCTGTGCGATGTGTTTGAAGAGCTGCACGTTCTGCTTTTGAGCCGGATCAACAAACGGGATGTATTCACGCTGCGCGCGGGCCTAGAGCTGGCGGACGTTTCGGAGAAGGAGGAAGCGTGGCGGCGGTTTGACGGCAGCGTCCGCAGCTTGTGCGAGGAGCTCAGACTGAAGCGCAGGGGCAGACGCAAGGACCCGGTCGAGGAGGCGAAGCAGTACATCGAGGATCATTTGGCCGAGGAGGTTTCGCTGGAGGAGGTGGCGGAGCACATCGGCTTGAACGCCTCGTATTTCAGCCAGCTGTTCAAGCAATCGACGCAGGAAACGTTCGTCCAATACCGGACCCGCAGGCGGATGGAAAAAGCGAAAAAGCTTCTCCAGCTGCCGCATTACCGGATCACCGACATCTCGGGCGAGGTCGGGTACGCCGACCATCCGCATTTTACGAAGACGTTCAAGAAATACGCCGGGTGCCTTCCGTCCGAGTACCGGCAAAAGATGGGCATCGAATAATGAAGCGCAAAACGCTGTCCGGCCAAATTTACATCTATTTTCTCATTGTGATTGCCGTGTCTTTGATTACCGTCGGCGTCGTTTCTTACGTGCAATCTTCCAAAGAGCTGGATCGCCAGGCCGAGCAGTACATGGAGCAGATTGTGGACAGCGCGGCATATCAGACGGATATTTACTTGCAGACGTACGAGCTGCTGAGCAATTCGTTCACTTCGAACCCCGACGTCCGGTCGTTCATGGAGATTGCGCCCGACGACGGATACGGGTATTACTATTACTCCACGCAGATCAAAAAGTTTGCGTCGAACTCCGTGCAATCGATCGCAGCGCTGTACAAGCAGTTGAACATGATTTATATCGTCGGGCAGCACCGTCGTTCCGTTATTTACGATAACCAGAACCTGATTTTTCTGGACCCTGCGGAGTATAAGACCAAGTTCGAATATATCATGAAAAATACGCCCGACGACGGGCAGATGGTTTTGCTGAACGCGAGCCTGCGGTCGGAAGATAAAGGGACCGTTGTCACAATGGCGCGAAAGGTGCGCGATTCCGCCTACAACGATGCGAACCGCGGGGTCGTCGCCATCGAATTTAAGCTCGCGGAGCTGGCGAAAATATGGCAGCGAGCGAATGTGGGCAGGGACGGATACTTCTTCATCATTAATGGAAAAGGAGAATTTATTTACCACCCGGCCTTGCCGCTGAAGGACGCAAAGCTGGAACCGGAGCTGTTCGGGCATATGGAGCAGAGTGCGGGGCAATCGGTCATCGACCGCTATGAGGGGCAGGAGCGGCTGTTTGTCTCCCGAGGTTCGAGCTACTCGGATTGGAAGCTTGTCGCCTCCATTCCGGTACAGGAGCTCCGCCGTCCGGCATCCACGATCCGTACGACGACGCTCGGCGTCGGTCTGCTCACGCTGATTGCCGCGCTGTGGCTCGCCTATCGTTTCGGCCGTTCCATCGTCGCGCCGATTCGCGAGCTGAAAGAAAGCATGCGGCAGACGGAGAAAGGGAACTGGCGGCACATCGACGAGATCGGCCGGACGGACGAGATCGGCGGATTGATTCACAGCTACAACCTGATGGTGACGCGATTGTCGGAGATGATCGAGAAGGTATACGAAGCCGAGCTCCAGCAGCAAAAAAATGCGCTTGAGCTGGGCCGGGCGGAGCTGGAGCGGCAGCGGGCGGAATTTCAATCGCTTCAGCTTCAGATCAATCCGCATTTTTTGTATAACACGCTGGAAACGATCAACTGCTACGCCATCGTACAGGATTCGTACGAGATTACCGAGATGGTGGAAGCGATGGCCTTCATGCTGCGCTATTCGATCCAAACCAATCTGGAAGAGATCACCGTGGCCAACGAATTGAACCACGTGCGCAATTACATGATCGTGCTGCGGCACCGGATCGGCCGGGAATTCGAAATCGACGTCGTCATCCCGCCATCGCTGCTGCTGGAAAACATGGTGCGCTTGACGCTGCAGCCGCTGATCGAAAATATTTTTCAGCATGCGTTTCCCGGCGGCTTCGAACCGCGCCATTATATCCGCATCGACGCGCAGAAGCAGGGCGAGCGGTTCCAAGTGTCCGTCGAAGACAATGGAGCGGGCATAGAGCCCGACCGGCTGGATGAGCTGCGCAGACGTTTGAAGCAAAACCGCCTTGCCGACGAGCACGAAGTCGGACGGCAGCGCGGGGGGATCGGACTGATGAACGTTCACCGGCGCATCCAGATGGTGTTCGGAGAGCAGTACGGCCTGTCGATTGAAAGCGAATGGGGCCATGGCAGCCGCATTACGATGACGATGCCGGAAACGTCGGCGCCAGCGCTGCGCTCCATTAAAGATCATGCCTGATTTTAATTTAATATTCCTTTTCATGGAGACGGAGGAAATTCATATGAAAATCGATTTGACGGGCAAAGTGGCTTTGGTTACGGGCTCTAACGCGGGGATCGGCCGTGCGATCGCGATCGCGCTTGCTGCGGGCGGGGCCAAGGCAGGCGTCAACTGCTTGCGCAACGTGGCGCAGGGGGAAGAGACGGTTGCCGCTATCCGGGCAGCCGGAGGCGAAGCGGTGCTCGTACAGGCCGATGTTACGGACACTGCGGAGATCGACCGTCTCGTATCGGAAGTCGAGCGGGCGTTCGGCGGAACGGTCGATATTTTGGTCAACAACGCCGGCCATCTGGTGAAGCGCCAGCCGAACATCGACATGACCGAAGAGTTGTACCAGCAGATCATGGATGTCAACCTGAAAAGCACGGTATTCATGTGCAAGCGCGTCCTCCCGGGCATGAAGGCGAAAGGGGCGGGCCGCATTATTAACATGTCGTCCGTTGCCGCACACAACGGGGGCGGACCGGGTTCGAGCGTTTATGCCGCAAGCAAGGCGGCTGTTTCCGCGTATTCCAAGGGACTTGCCAAGGAAGCGGCGTCCAGCGGCATTACGGTCAATCTCGTGTCCCCCGGCTTTATCGGCAGCACGATGTTCCATGCGACCTTTACGACGGATGAAGCGCGCAAAGCGACGGTAGCCGGAATCCCGCTGCAGCGGGAAGGAACGCCGGAGGATGTGGCGGGCGCCGTCCTGTACCTGGCCTCCGATCTGGCTTCTTATTTGACCGGCGAAACGATTGAGATCAACGGCGGGATGATGATGCGATGAGTACGGGGATCCGGATGAAAGCGGAGAAGCATGCCTGGGGACGGCGGGTGCTGGCCGAGCTCAAGGAGGAGCTGGACCGGCTGGAAGCGGCGGGCAGCCTGCATATTCCCGTGGAGCCGGGCGGCTGGTGGCACCAATATGTGTGCCCCCGCCACCATGCGGAGCTGCTGTTCGATCCTGCCGAGCGGGATGCGCAGTCGTTCCGCTGCCCGCACGGCTGCCGGATCGAAGGCGAAGCGTACCGCGGGGCTTGGCTGGTAATCAAGCACCAGTCCTTGGCCCGCGCCGCGCTTCAAGCGGCGGCGGTCTATGCGGCTTCGCGCGAAGCTTCCTATGCGCAGCTGGCGAAGCGGATCATTGCCGGGTATGCGCGCCGGTTTCCCGATTATCCGGTGCATCCGGACGCACAGCCGTGGATGCTGAAAGGCCGGGCGTTTCATCAGGCGCTGACGGAAGCGATCTGGTCGACGACGCTGCTTCGCGCCTGCTTGCTGCTAAGCGACGAAGGCGTAGGTTGGACGGAGGCCGAGCGTGAGGCGGTCGACGGCTATTTGCGATTGCTGGAGACAAGTATGACGGAGTACCGTCATATTTTGATTCACGAGCGGGGCAATGCGGAGAACAATTATACGGCTTGGCTCAATGCGGCGCTTTCGTGCATTTACGCGGTGAAGGAAAATCGCGCTGGATTGCTTGCCCTGATCGCGGGCGAAGGGGGCTGGAAGCATCATCTGTCCATCGGCGTCAAGCCGGACCAGCTGGAGTTTGAAGGCAGCACGTACTATCACGTGTTTGTTCTGCGGGCATACCTGATATCGGCGGAAATGGCCGAGCGTTTCGGCATCGATCTGTACGGCGCCGAAGGGACGGCGGGTCAGTCGATGACGGGCATGTTCGACGTGCTGGCTGCGCTTGCCGACGACCGGGGCGTGCTGCCGGCTCTGCATGACGGCCCGATGGAGCGGCGGCCTTATGCCCGAGAAATCGCCGAGATTATGGAGATCGGCCTGGGCCGGTACCGGCAGCACGGGATCGTCCCGATCCTGCGCGAAGCGTACCGGCAGATGGGCGGACCGGACGGCGCGCGCTGCCAGCTTGAGGCGCTGCTGTACGGCGAAGGCGAGGAGCCTGCCGCGCGCCGGTTCGGCGAAAGCGCCGCAGCCGCAGCGAAAGCGGCCGGCGGCGAAGAAGCGGGGACGCGTCGGAGGTCCAGACTGCTCCGTGATTCCGGTTTTGTTGTGGGCCGAAGGGCGGCGAACGCGCTATCATTTTTGGCTGATTTCGGCCCGCACGGAGGCTCGCACGGCCATTTTGACAAGCTTCATTTGACGATGATGCACCGGGAGACGGCATTTACGCCGGACTTCGGCATGGTGCCTTACGGCTCGGAGCTCCGCAAGCAGTGGTTCGCCGAAACGGCAAGCCATAACACCGTATCGCTCGGCGGAGCGTCGCAGGCGGCTCACGCCGGAAGCTGCCTCCGCTTCGAGGAGACGTCGGCCCACACGTACGTGTGGCTGCGGTCGGAGGGCGCATATCCGGGCTGCCGGATGGACCGGCACCTGCTGCTGACCGACCGGTGGCTGCTGGATTGGTTCGAGGTTACGGCAGCGCAAGAAGCGTCTATCGAATGGTGGATGCATCCGGTTGTGCCGGTTGAAGCAGAAGCGGACCCCGCCGGCGTTGAGACCCGCCCGGAGCAATCGCCGGACGAAGGCGGCTTCTATCCGCTGGCGATTGAGGGCGAGTGGCGGCGTCTGCCTGTCGTCAAGCGTTACGGGGGTGCGGCCCCCGTCAGCGCAGCGCAAGAGCTGCACCTGGCGTACAAGGTGCCGGGCGGCGGGAGGATTTATCATACGGCGCTGCTTCGTCCGGGAGACGAAGCCTATGCCGTGCGGACGCCGGGCACCAGCGTCGACCCGAGCCGGCCGCTGACCGCTTTGCTTCATCGCAGATACGGCCGCAGCGCAAGCTTTGTTCACGTGTACAGCGCCGGAGAACAAACGGCCTTGAAGGAGTCGTCCGCCGGTGCGGTTCAAGTGGAGGCGGCCGGGGAAGCTTGCAGCTGCGGGCTTACGGAACAGGGACTAATCGTTACGGGAGGAGAGCGACATGAGCAGCCCGGCACCGTTATATGAACCGCAGAGCGGGGGATTGACCGTACAGTATGCACCGGACGAACAGACCGTCCTTACGGAAAATCCGCCCCGGTTTACCTGGATTCCGGCGCAGTTGGAGCACGACCGGTACGTGCTGCAAATTTCCCGCAGCGCCGCGTTTGCGGAGGAGGAAACGGAGACGGTCGAGCCGGTTCCGTATAATTTGTATACGCCGGACCATATGCTGGAGCCGGGAACGTATTACTGGCGCTATGCGCTGCTGGCGGACGATGAAGCGGGCCGCACGGCCTGGAGCCGGGTACGGCGCTTTGCCGTGCCCGAAGGGCTCCCCGAGACACCGCTGCCGTCGCCGGGGCGCCGCTATGCGCAAGCCTCGGCGGCACATCCGCGGCTGTGGCTTCAAGCTTCCAGGCTGCCGGATTTCCGCCGCAGGGTCAAGGAAGACGCGTCCTATTGCGGCTGGGATACGTTCTACGAGCGCTCCGTCCGGCCATGGATCGAGCGCGGGCTTATTGCGGAGCCTCAGCCGTATCCGGACCACAAAAGGGTCGCCAGCCTGTGGCGGAACATGTATCTGGACTGTCAGGAAGCGCTGTATGCGATCCGGCATTTGGCGGTGGCCGGCGTCGTGCTGGAGGACGAGGCGCTTATCGGGCGCGCCAAGCTGTGGCTGCTGCACGTAGCCGGCTGGAATCCCGAAGGAACGACCTCGCGCGATTATAACGACGAAGCGTCGTTTCGGGTAGCGGGCGCGCTTGCCTGGGGCTATGACTGGCTGTACGACGCTTTAAGCGAGACGGAGCGCGGGCTTGTCCGCGGCTCGCTGCTTGCGCGAACGCGGCTTGTGGCGCATCACGTGATGGAGCGGTCCAAAATTCACCACGTGCCGTTCGACAGCCACGCGGTACGCTCGCTGTCCAGCGTGATAGTGCCCTGCAGCATCGCATTGCTTGGGGAAGAGCCGAAGGCGCAGGAATGGCTCGATTATACGCTCGAATATTACGCCAACCTGTACACGCCGTGGGGAGGCGCGGACGGAGGCTGGGCGGAAGGTCCGATGTACTGGACGACCGGCATGGCGTTTGTGACCGAAGCGTTCAATCTGCTCAAAAACTATACCGGCATCGACTTTTACCGCCGTCCGTTTTTCACCAAAACCGGCGATTTTCCATTGTACTGCTTCAGTCCGGATACGCTGCGCGCCAGCTTCGGCGACCAGTCCACGCTCGGCGATCCCGTCAGCTTGAAAACCGCCTTCAACATCCGCCAGTTTGCCGGAGTAACCGGCAACGGTCTGTATCAGTGGTATTTCGAGCGGGTCAAGGAGATCGATACGGACTCGGAAACGAAGTTTTACAATTACGGCTGGTGGGATTTCCGGTTCGACGAAATGATGTACCGCCACGATTACCCCGCGATCGAGCCGGTTCCGCCGACGGAAGCGTCGATCGAGCCGGTTAAATGGTTCCGGGATGTCGGCTGGGTCGCTTTCCATGGGAACATGGCCGACCCGGAGCGCCATATCATGCTGCTGACGAAAAGCAGCAAGTACGGCTCCGTCAGCCACAGCCACGGCGATCAGAACGGCTTCCTGCTGCATGCCTACGGCGAGCCGCTTGCCATCGAGAGCGGGCATTACGTCGCTTTCGGCAGCACGATGCACCGCAACTGGAGGCGGCAGACGCGCTCCACCAACAACATTCTCGTGGACGGGCTCGGCCAATACGCCGGCACGGATAAAGCGCTGGCGATGGCGGCCTCCGGCATCGTCGAGGCGGCGGAGCAGCGGGACGGTTACGGCTATTCCCGCTGCAATGCGACGGCGGCCTACCGGCATCACGTTCCTTACTTGAAGCGGTATGTCCGGGAGCTGTACTTTTTCGGGAAGTCGTTCGTCGTCGTCACGGATCTGGTCGATCTGGAGCGGCCCGGCCGCATCGAGTGGCTGTTTCATACGCTGTACGAGATGAAGCTGTCCGGACAATCGTTTCAAGTGCAGGGCCGCAAGGCGGATATGGACGGACGATTCGTCTATTATTCATCCGGCGAACTGGAGCTGACGCAGCACAACGAATTTACGGACGTCGATCCGTCCGAGTACGAAGGGCTGCCGGTCCATTGGCATTTGAAAGCGGCGACGAAGGAAGCGCAAAGCCATCGGCTCGTCACCCTGCTGGTGCCCGTGAAGCACGGTGAACCGAAGTACGTCTCGTATTTTCTGGACGATCAGGACCACGGCGTCCATCTGTATTTTACGGAGGACGGGGTAACCCGCAAGGTCGAGGTGCCGAAGGCATATTAATCATCGGACGAAAATAGGGCGATCAATCCAAAAGCTGCCAAAAGGATAGCATACGTTATCCCTTCGGCAGCTTTTTTTGCGTTTAAAAATATTAAGTATTTGAAAAAAGCTCTCCAGGCCTGTCGGCTGTATACGAAAAAAAGCGGATGGTTCATTGACCGTTTTTTCATTTTTTGGCTGCGGAGCGGCCGATAATCTACACATTTTGTCATCAATCGACAAAATGTTAGAACATGGAAGTCGAATCTTCTGAATCGCTTTTGTAAAGCAGTTGTAAAAATGTCTAATTATTGAACAAATGTTTATAATGGATTACAAAATAGGTCTTTACTACCATGTTAAGATTACCTAATAATTGTATATAATTAGCAGGTGTTGGGTATTTCTGTAATCTTATAGAAGGGGGTGACAACCGGACGTTCTCACGAAGGCCTTCTTGGATTTTAAAGCCAATGCAAGCTTTCGCACGCAGCGAAAGAAACCGCAAAGCATTTGGCCTTCGTAAGCTCCGGGCAAAACATGCGAAGCCGATTTGTTGAAGTCCGTCTGCTCCGTCTCAAACATCTTGTTCAACCCACGTTCTGTTCATCGCATCAAGAACCGCACCGTTTCATTCCTACACACAAAGATCTTGCTTCTTAGTCTATCGCACGGCCCGTTTTCGGAACAAGCTTAGGATTCCAAAGAGAACACCCGAAGGGAGTTGCAGCATGACGAACCGATAAATGATCAGGTTCCGGCCTTGCTGCAGGCGTTATTGCCGAATGTCAGGCGCCAAATAAAAAATTACGAACGAAAGACCACACCGCGGAGGTAAGCCCAAACCTAATTTATAACGGATTAAATCATACCTGAGGAGAGATTTGATATGACAGTGAACACATTCGAAGCCTTGGAATCCAATGTTAGATCTTATTGCCGGTCGTTCCCTGACGTTTTCGTGCGGGCTAAAGGCTCTGTCTTGCATGCGCAGTCCGGCAAGTCGTATATCGATTTCTTTGCCGGCGCGGGCGCGTTGAATTATGGACATAATAACGACTTTATCAAAGAACGGCTCATCAGTTATTTGCAATCGGACGGCATCAGCCACGGGCTGGATATGTACACTTCGGCCAAGGAAACATTCCTGCAGGCGTTCTCTGACAAGATCCTTAAGCCACGCGGTCTGAACCATAAGGTTCAATTTTGCGGTCCGACGGGAACCAATGCGGTAGAGGCGGCCTTCAAGCTGGCGAGAAAAGTAAAAGGGCGCACGGGCGTGTTCGCCTTCATCGGCGCATTTCACGGCATGTCGCTCGGCAGCCTGGCCGCCACCAGCAGCTTGTATCACCGCGAAGCGGGCGGAGTTCCGCTGCACGACGTCACCTTCATGCCTTTCCCTGCGGGCTTTATCGATGGGTTGGACACGATCGGGTACATGGAGGCGATTTTGACGGACGACCATTCGGGTATCGCTAAACCGGCTGCGATCATCCTCGAAACGATCCAAGCGGAAGGCGGCTTAAACGAGGCTCCGATCGAATGGCTCCGCCAGCTTCGCGATCTGTGCGACCGTCACGACATTCTGCTTATTTGCGACGAAATCCAGGTAGGATGCGGGCGGACGGGCCCATTCTTCTCCTTCGAGCGTGCCGGCATCGTTCCCGATCTGGTCGTGCTTTCCAAATCGATCAGCGGTTACGGGCTGCCGATGTCCCTGCTGCTGCTGAAGCCGGAGCTCGACGTCTGGAAGCCGGCAGAGCACAACGGCACGTTCCGGGGAAATCAGCTTGCTTTCGTCGGCGCGACGGCGGCTCTCGAATTCCGCGAGCTGGCCGGACTGGAAGAGGAGACGGAACGCAAGGCGGCATTCGTCGAGCAATTTTTGAAAGAGCAAATTTTGCCGATCGACCCGCGTCTCAGCGTAAGAGGCAGAGGGCTTATCTGGGGAATCGATACGTCGGCCAGCGGGGATGAGACACTCTCCAAAGCGATTGCCTCGCGCTGCTATGAGCTCGGGCTTATCATCGAGCGGGCGGGACGTCGCGATGCGGTCGTCAAGCTGATGCCTGCGCTCACGATTCCAATGGAGGAGCTCGCCAAGGGCTGCGAGATTTTGAAGCAGGCCGTAACGGAAAGCTGCGCATCGCACTTGCTTCAACCGGAGTTGGTCTAAAGCCCGGTCTGCGGCGGGTCGCAGCGAAAATGCACTTGGTTCACCAATATTATTTGGGGAGTGAATTTATTGATGAATAAAAGAGTTCTGACGTTACTGTTATCATGCTTGCTGCTCTGGGCGGCTGTCGCAGCGCCTGCTTCCGCTGCCGCACCCAACCCGGACTTGTCCGGAGTGCCCGGAACCTGGGCGCCCGGCGCTACACCGGGTAATCTGAACCCGGACTACCCCGTCATTTTGTTCGTACAAGGCTTAACAAGCAACGCAGGAACTTGGTACCAAACGAACGATATGTACCAAACGGCTTACAATAACGGGTATCAGACCGCATTCGTCGAGCTGTACGATTCTGGAGGACCGTCGAAAAACATGTGGGATAACGGCAAGCTGCTTGCCGATAAAATCGTGGAGATTTCCAAGGCGTTCCCGGGCAAAAAGATCGTGGTCGTCGCCCACAGCAAAGGCGGAGTCGATACGCAAACGGCTCTCGTGCATTACGGCGCTTATCCGTACGTTTCGAACGTCATCACGTTGGGGAGCCCTCACCACGGGTCGCAGCTCGCCGATTTGGCTTATTCCGACTGGGCCGGATGGCTGGCGGAGCTGATCGGGTATAAGACTGAGGGCACCTACTCCATGCAAACGTCTTACATGAACTATTTCCGTTCGATTACCGATACGCATGCCAATGCTTCGAAGAACAAGATTTACACCTTCGCCGGTGACAGCTGGCACGATTCGAGTCTGATTTACCTCCTCGGAGGGCTGTACTTGTCGAAATTCGGTGCGAACGACGGCGTCGTGACCGTCAGCAGCGCTCATAATCCGAAGGGCACCATGGTGAAGATCGGACCTTGGGATCACAATGTGGTTCATAACGGCTCGCCGATGTTCCCGCTGATCAAGCCATATTTGACAAGCGCAGCAGGTTTGGCGGCGGAGGCGGAAAGCAGCGGGCAAAGTACGGCGCGGGATGCGAATCCGCTTGAACCGGTGCAGCCCGGCAGCACGCTGATTCGCGGAGGCAAACATGAAAGCATCGCCGTCGAGCGTTTTCTCGTCGAGAACGACGTGCGGAGCATCACGTTCGACTGGATCGCCGATCAACCGGCCGACCGCCTGGAACTGATTGCGCCAAGCGGCGAGAAAAGAACGATCGACGTCAAGGTGGAGCAGGATCAGGAGCTGTTCAAGAACGGCTGGCACCATACCGCGGTCGTTGCCAAGCCGGAGCAGGGCGAGTGGACGCTGCAGGTGCAATCCCAAAAGCCCGGCGCGCACCTGCTGACGGTTCAATACGATTCGGCCCTTTCCGATTCGCTCAAGCTGACGACAAAAGATAAGCATAAATTCCGTGTAGAAACCGACGGCAGCGGATTGTCCTCCGACAAGCTGAACGTCCGCTACAATGTAAACTTTATCCCTGAGCAAGGCAATCCGGGCAAAAAGCACATCCAATCGTTGAAAAAACAAGCGGCGGCAGGCGCGAATAACGAATTGGAACTGACGGCAGCCCAAGAGCCGGGCGTCTACCAAACGTCCGTCGAAGTCCGGGGGGAGACGGCGCAAGGCGTTCCGTTCGAAAGATCTCTGCTTCGCTCGGTCTATGTCGATAAACAGGGGGGAAGGCACTAACCGACGCCTATGACGATCGAAGTTTACGCGGTCCGGTTACCCGGTGAGCCGGAGGCCGGAATCATGCAGCAGTTGTACGATTGCGTATCGGAAGAAAAACAGGCGAAGGCCGCAAGATTAAAACAACCGGCGGACCGGTGCCGAACGTTGGCCGGGGAAGCGCTGGCACGGTGGCTCATCGGACAAAAATGGGGACTTCGCTCCTCGGATATCCGGTATATCTATAATGCTTACGGAAAGCCGTCTTTGGACGGTTTTCCGAATATTCATTTCAACGTATCCCATTCCGGCGAATGGGTCGTATGCGCTATTTCGGAGCAGCCGGTTGGCGTTGATATCGAACGGCAGCAGCATATCGATTTTTCGTGGTCCTATCATTATTTTGCACCCGAAGAGGCATACGATTTGCAGCAGCGTCCGTTTGCGGAGAGGTTATCTTATTTTTACGATCTGTGGACTTTGAAGGAAAGCTTTATTAAACAAAGAGGGGTTGGGCTTTCTCTTCCTTTGGACCGTTTCGCGGTCCGGGTCACGTCGGAAGGCAATCCCGTCCTGCTGCACAGCCCGGATTTGAAGGAGTACTGGTTCAAGCAGTATTCTGTGGACGGTCCGTACAAGCTGGCCGTGTGCGGGCAGGAACGCGATTTTGCGGAAGAACTGACCGTCCTGCCGTTCGACCAATTTATAAGCTCGCCGGGCGCTTTGCAGCTCGTTCCGCATACGGCGCAATCCGGCGAGTATTAGACCGTTTTTCAGACGCATCTGTTCGTATCATTCCACAACAAAGTAACGATTCGGCGTAGGAAGCTCAGCAGCCGGCGATCGTTCGCACCTTCTGGCACATAAGAGCGCACCGGCTGCGTCCTTAGGTTGCGTGGTCTGACCAACGAATTTTTCTAGACTAGGGGAGTGTCCATGTGAGCGAGAATACGAATCAACGATTTCCATTAACGCAAGCGCAGCTGAGAATTTGGTACACGGAAATGATGAACCCGGATACCACCTTAAGCATGCTCTCTGAATCTTTGAAAATACAGGGAGGCCCCCTCGATGTAGAGGTTTTAAAACAGGCGATTTTTCTAATCATCCGGCAAAATGACGCGTTTCGGATTCGGATCGGATTCGAAAATAACGAGCCGGTGCAGTGGTTCGAGCATCCCTCGAATATCGTTCCGGAATGCGATTATGCGGAGGTTGACGGCTACGCCGAAGCGGAAGTGTGGCTGGATCGCTTCAACCGGATTCCCATCGGCATGTTCGAGCCCCGATTGTATCATATCGTGATTCTGAAAATAAACGAGAACGAGCATTGGGTCGTTTGCAAATTCAATCATATTATTTTGGATGGCTTATCTTCGGATACGATGCTCCATCTGATCATGGAGTACTATATAGAGATTGCAAAAGGCAGCGTTCCGGCGCATCATGCGCAGAGCACGTACCTCGATTACATTCACGCCGACCGGGAATACGAGAAGTCGGACCGTTGCCAGAAAGACAAGGAATACTGGCTGGAGAAGTTTCGCACTTTGCCTGAGGTCATGGGCGTAAAATCGTATTCCTCGTATGCCGTAAGCACCGAGGCAAAAAGAAAGAGCGTCGTGCTTAGCGGTGCTTTTTACGAGAGGTTGAAGGTTTTTAGCGATCAGCACAACGTCAGTTTGTTTACCTTGTTTTTGGCCGTGCTGTACATCTACCTGTACAAAGCAACCGGGAACGAGGATATCTCGGTCGGCACGATTTTGGCCAACCGGACGTCGAAGAAAGAAAAAGAGACGCTCGGAATGTTTGCAAGTACGGTTGCGGGGAGAATATCGGTCGATCCGGACCAGACGCTGATTTCCTTGCTCCATTACATCGCGAAGGAACAAAAGTCGGATCTGCGCCACCAAAAGTACCCCTATAACCAGCTTATTCAGGACTTGCGGGAGATTTATCCGAACAAGCAGGAGGTTCAAGATTTATTCCGCGTGTCGATGGAATACTTGCCGCTCCGGCACGCGGATTACGATAACTTGAGCGTCCGGCATTACCCTAACTTTTGCGGCCATGAAGCGGGAGATTTTCTCGTGGACGTGTACGATTCCATCGACGATCAAGTGATCGATCTGCATGTCAGCTACCGGGCCCAATTGTACGACGACGGCGAAGCGTCCCGGCTGGTCGACCAGCTGCTTGCGATTGTCAATCAAATCCTGGATCGTCCGGATCAGACGCTTCGCGAGCTGTCGCTGCTGGGCGAAGCCGAGAGGGAAAACATATTGACCCGCTTCAATCCGCCGGCCGTTGCCGATTCGCAGGAGCAAATGCTGTCTATGCGGTTCGAAGAGCAGGCGGCGAAGGCCCCGGAACGGATTGCCGTCGTCGATAAGGACAAGCAATTGACCTACGGGGAGTTGAACGAGCGGGCGAACCGGCTCGCCGGTATGCTGAGAAACCTCGGCATCGGCAGGGAATCGATTGTCGGCATATTGGCCGAACGTTCGGCGGAAACGCTCGTCGGCGTCATGGCGGTGTGGAAAGCGGGAGGCGCCTATGTTCCGCTCGACCCCGATTATCCGCAGGACCGCATCCGGTTTATGCTGGAGGACAGCGCATCGGCCGTGCTGCTGACGCAGACGGGGCTTAAGGACCGTGTCGATGCTTGGCTAAAGCAGGATGCGGCGCTGCAGACCGTGCTCTGCCTTGATGACGAAGCGCTGTATGCTGCCGGCGATCCGGCGAACGCGCCGAACGTGAACGAGCCGCACGATCTGGCCTACGTAATTTATACGTCTGGCACGACGGGACGCCCGAAGGGCGTGATGATCGAGCACCGCAGCCTGACGAATACGGCGGCCGCCTACCGGCGGGAATACCGGCTTGACGAGTCCATGCGGCTGCTGCAGCTCGCCAGCTTCTCCTTCGACGTCTTCGTCGGGGACGTGGCGCGAACGCTATACAACGGCGGGACGATGGTCATATGCCCGAAGGAGGATCGCATCGATCCGGCCCGTATGTACGGATGGATCCGCGATTACGGAATTACCGTCTTCGAATCGACGCCGGCGCTGATCGTTCCGTTTATGGAGTACGTAGCCGAGAACGGGCTGGATATGAGCTCGATGAAGCTGCTGATCACGAGCTCGGACAGCTGCAGCGTGTCGGATTACCGGGTGCTGCAGGAGCGCTACCGCTCGCAATTCCGCATTATTAACGCTTACGGCGTCACCGAGGCCGCCATCGATTCCAGCTTCTACGACGAGCCGCTATCGAAGCTGCCAAATACGGGCAACGTGCCGATCGGCAAGGCGTGGCTGAACGCGAAGTTCTACATCGTCGATCCGCAGATGAATCCGGTGCCTGTAGGAATTCTCGGGGAATTGTGCATCGGCGGCATCGGGGTGGCGCGCGGTTACTTGAACCGTCCCGAACTGACGGAAGAGAAGTTTGTAGACAGCCCGTTCGTGCCGGGCGAGCGTTTGTACCGTACGGGAGATTTAGCCCGCTGGATGGAAGACGGCAACGTGGATTTTATCGGCCGGATCGACTATCAGGTGAAAATTCGCGGCTTCCGTATCGAGCTCGGCGAGATCGAAAGCGCGATGCTGCGTTTCGAGGGCATTCGGCAGGCCATCGTAGTCGACAGGACGGACGAACGGGGACAAAAATATTTGGCGGGCTACGCCGCAGCCGAAGAAACGCTCAAGCTGGACGAGCTCCAGAATTATTTGAAGCAAACCTTGCCTGCGCATATGGTTCCTTCGCGCTTGATGCGGCTCGAGCGGTTACCGCTGACACCGAACGGCAAGATCGACCGGAAGGCGCTGCCGGTTCCGGACGGAATCGTACAGACGGGGGCGGAGTACGCGGCGCCAAGCACGCCGTTGGAAATCAAGCTGGCCGGGATCTGGCAAGACGTGCTCGGCCTGGAGAAGATCGGCTTGAACGATAATTTCTTCGACCTTGGCGGCCATTCGCTGCGCGCAACTATTTTGGCGGGCAAGATACAGAAGGAAATGAATGTGGACTTTCCGATGCGGGACGTGTTCCGCTTCTCGACGATGGGCGAAATGGCTCAAGCGATCGCCCGGATGGACGAGAGCCTGTACGAATCGATCCCGGCGGTGGAGGAAAGGGCTTACTACCCGGTCTCTTCCGCGCAAAAACGGCTTTATATTTTGCGTCAATTGGACGGTGCCGAGCATATCTACAATATGCCCGTTGCGCTGATCATTGAGGGAGAGCTGGATCATGGGCGCGTGGAGCAAGCTTTTCGCGGGCTGATTGCGCGCCACGAGGCTCTGCGCACAGGCTTCGAGCTGGTGAACGGTGATCCGGTGCAGCGCGTATACCGCGAGGTGGAGTTTACGCTGGAGACCGGGCAAGCGAGCGAGGAAGAAGCCGGCGAGATCATCCAGCAATATGTCCGTCCGTTCGATTTGGAGCGTCCTCCTTTGCTTCGGGCCGGACTGATTTCGCTCGGCCGGGAACGGCAAATTTTGCTGTTCGACGTGCATCACATCGTTTCCGACGGGATCTCCTTGAACATTTTACTGGACGAGCTTGTCCGGCTGTATCGTGGGGAAGAGCTGCCGCCTTTGCGGGTGCAGTACAAGGATTATGCCGTGTGGCAGCACTCTGATTCGCAGCGCGAACGGATGAAACGGCAGGAGGCATATTGGACGAGCGTGTTGGACGGCGAGCTTCCCGTGCTGGAGCTGCCGACGGACTACGCGAGACCGTCCGAGCGCAGCTATGAGGGGGACGAGCTTCGTTTTACCGTTGACAAAGCGCAAGCGGAAGGATTGCTGCAGCTCGCCGAAGACACTGGGGCTACGCTCTATATGCTGCTGCTGGCGGCCTATACGATTTTGCTGCACAAATATTCGGGGCAGGAGGACGTGATCGTCGGTACGCCGGTCGCGGGCAGAACGCACGCCGATGTGGAGCCGATCGTCGGAATGTTCGTCAATTCGCTCGCGATCCGAAGCTATCCGGCGGCAGACAAGCCGTTCCTCTCCTATATCGAGGAGATCAAGGAAACGACGCTTCAGGCCTTCGAAAACCAGGATTATCCGCTGGAGGAGCTGCTCGAAAAAGTCCAGGTCGCGTGGGATCAGGGACGGAATCCGCTGTTCGATACGATGTTCGTGCTGCAAAACGCAGACGATCAAATTACGCATTTCGGCGAGCTTCCCGCACAGGCCTACGCATTCAGGCACACGATCGCCAAATTCGACCTCACCCTGGAAATTACGTTGGAAAACGATGGGCTAAACGGTCTTTTTGAATACTGCACGAAACTGTTTACCCAAAATATGATCGATAATTTCGCTCAAGATTTCGTGGAAATTGTTTCCCAGATTTGCGAGCGACCCCATATCCTGATCAAGGACATTGCATTAAGCGGAAACGCGGAACGGGAGGAGATTTCAGCCGAGGCTATCGATTTTGTATTCTAACAAACCCAGACTTTCTACTATGGAAGGAGATATAGAGAAGCGATGAAGGTAGCATTTGAGAGAGAAACCGCGTTTTGGAACAAGGTATTCGAAGGTGAAGAAAACACGCCTGCGGCGCTTCCTTACAGCAAAGCTCCGAATCAAGCTCCCGCCCTTGTCCGGACGATGTCCGTCGCCTTGTCCAAAGGGGTTTCCGAGCGGATCGTTCAAATGAGCAAAGGCGCCCCTCTGGCCGCCTATATGATTTTGCTGACAGGAATCCAAAGCTTACTATATAAATATACAAGCAGCAGCTCGATTTTGGTGGGGATGCCTGTCGTCACCAAGCCGAATGAGACCCGTCGTCCCGTCAATCAATTGGTAATTCTCCGAGAAGAAGTCCGCGACGACAGCACCTTTAAGGCTTTGCTCGGCGAAGCGAAAACCTCGGTTACGGCTGCGATTAATCATCAGAACGTTCCGTTTCGCCTGATGACGGAACGTCTGGAGCTGCAATATGCGGACGGCTTGCCTGTCGTCAGTACGCTCGTTGCATTAAAGCAGCTTCATGTGACGGACTATCGGCAAAGCGCGGTTTCGGATGCGGTGTTCGAATTCGAGTTGGACAAGGATGCGGTCCGGCTCCATCTAACCTATAACGGGAATCTGTATACCGAATCGTTCATTGCGCAGACGGTCGATCACTTAGACCGGTTGTTTTCCGTCGTCTTGTTCCAGCCGGACCTTGCGTTGGGACAGGTCGATCTGTTGTCGGAGACCGAAAAGCACCAACTGCTGGATGTGTTCAATCAAACGGGCACGGATTATCCCCGGGACACGACGATCCACCGGTTGTTCGAGGAACAGGCGGAGCGACGCCCGGATGCGGTGGCCGTTGCCTTTGAAGACCGGCAGCTGACGTACGGCGAGCTGAACGAGCGCGCCAATCGCCTGGCAAGAACGCTGCGGAACGCGGGCGTGCAGGCGGACCAACTGGTAGGCATTATGGTGGAGCGTTCGCTCGACATGATCGTGGGCATTATGGGCATTCTGAAAGCCGGCGGGGCGTATGTACCGATCGATCCGGAATATCCGGAAGAGCGCATCCGCTACATGCTGGAGGATTCGGGGACGCAGGTGCTGCTTTCGCAGGGGCATTTGCAGGCGCGCGTTTCTTTCTCCGGCACATGGATCCTCCTGGACGACGAGGCGGCCTACCACGAAGACGGCTCCAATCCGGAGCCTGTCAACGGTCCGGAGCATTTGACCTACGTGATCTATACGTCGGGCACGACGGGCAAGCCGAAAGGAAACTTAACGACGCACCGCAACATTATTCGCGTCGTCAAAAATACGAACTACATCGATATCACCGAGCAGGACAAGCTGCTGCAATTGTCGAGTTATTCCTTCGACGGTTCGACCTTCGACATTTTCGGCGCTTTGTTGAACGGAGCGAAGCTGGTTCTTGTTCCGAAAGAAACCGTGCTGGACGTGGCGAAATTGGCCGGTTTGATCGAGGAGCAGCAAATTTCGGTGATGTTCATTACGACCGCGTTTTTCAACGTTCTCGTCGACATGAACCCGGATTGCTTGCGCCATGCGCGCGCCATTCTGTTCGGCGGGGAGCGAGTGTCGGTCAGCCATGTGCGCAAAGCGCTCGGCCATTTGGGGCCGGGAAAAATCAAGCACGTATACGGCCCGACGGAGAGCACGGTCTATGCGACGAGCTACGACGTGCATGAAGTCGAAGAGGGGGCTGTCAGCGTCCCGATCGGAGGCCCGATCAGCAACACGGCGATTTATATCGTGAACGCTCAAAACAAGCTGCAGCCGATCGGCGTCGCCGGGGAGCTGTGCGTGGCGGGAGACGGGCTGGCCCGAGGCTACCTGAACCGTCCCGACCTGACGGCGGAGAAGTTCGCGGACAATCCGTTCGCTCCCGGAGAGCGGATGTACCGGACAGGGGACCTGGCAAGATGGCTGCCGGACGGCACGATCGAGTACGTCGGACGGATCGACGACCAGGTGAAAATCCGCGGCTTCCGGATTGAGCTTGGCGAAATCGAAGCGCACCTGCTGAAATTGGACGCGATCGAGAAGGCAACGGTCGTCGTTCGGGAAAGCGCGAACGGCGAGAAGCAATTGTGCGCTTATTATGTGGCGGGTCGTTCGCTTCCGGCGAACGAGGTAAGGAGCACCCTGTCTCAGGAGCTGCCCGCTTACATGCTTCCGTCCTATTTTGTGCAGCTGGAGCAGATGCCACTCACCACGAACGGAAAGGTCGACCGCCGAGCGCTGCCGTCACCGGAGGAAAGCATGCAAACCGGCGTGGAGTTCGTGGAGCCACGGACGGAGCTGGAAGCCGGAATCGTTAAAATTTGGAAAGAAATTCTTAAAATAGAAAAAATAAGCGTCAAAGAAAGTTTCTTCGAGCTTGGCGGCCATTCGCTGCGCGCGACGACCATGGTCAGCCGGCTTCATAAAGAGCTGAACGTCAGTCTGCCGCTGCGGGACGTATTCCGGTATCCCACGGTCGAAAAGCTGGCCGAAGCGATCAGCGGAATGGGCGAACAGGCGTACAGCTCGATTCCTGCGGCAGAGGAACGAGAGGTTTACCCGCTATCGTCTGCGCAAAAAAGGCTCTACATTTTGCACCAGCTGGAAGGGGCCGAGCAAAGCTACAACATGCCTGGCGTGACGCTGCTCGAAGGAGCGCTCGACCGCAGCCGGCTCGAAGAGGCGTTCCGGGCGCTGATTGCGCGTCATGAGACGCTGCGCACCGGCTTCGAGATGGTAGACGGGGAGCCGATGCAGCGGATCTACCCCGAAGTGGAGTTTGCGGTAGAGCATATCCGGGCGAACAAGGAAGAAGCCGATGCAGCGGTGAAGCAATTTATCCGCGCCTTCGACTTGGCGAAGCCGCCGCTTTTGCGGGTGGGCTTGATCGAGCTGGCGCCCGAGCGGCATCTCTTGATGTTCGATACGCACCATATTGTCTCCGACGGGATATCCATGGACGTTCTGGTGGAGGAATTCGCCCGTCTGTACGGCGGGGAAGAGCTGCCGCCGCTGCGTATTCAGTATAAGGATTATGCCGTATGGCAGCAGTCCGAAGCGCAAAAAGAGCAGTTGAAGCGCCAGGAGGCGTATTGGCTTGAGGTATTCCGCGGGGAGCTGCCGGTGCTCGAAATGCCGACGGACTATGCCCGTCCTGCCGTGCAGAGCTATGCGGGGAATGCGCTCCGCTTCGAGATCGATGCACACAAACGGGAAGGTCTGCAGCGGATCGCTGCGGAGAGCGGCGCGACGCTGTACATGGTGCTGCTTGCCGCTTACACAATTCTGCTGCAAAAGTACACCGGCCAGGAGGACATCGTCGTCGGTACGCCGATTGCGGGCAGAACGCACGGCGATCTGCAGCCGCTGATCGGGATGTTTGTGAATACGCTGGCGATCCGCAACTATCCGGGCGCGGACAAAACGTTCCTCTCGTATTTGGAGGAAGTGAAGGAAACGACGCTTGGCGCGTTCGAACGCCAGGATTATCCGTTCGAAGAGCTGGTGGACAAGCTGAAGCTGGCTCGCGACTTGAGCCGCAATCCGCTCTTTGACACGATGTTTACTTTGCAAAATACGGAGAACAAGGAGTTCCACCTGCCGGGCTTGCAGCTGACGCCGTACCCGGTTGAAGAACATACGTCGAAATTCGACCTGAGCCTGGACATCATGGAAAGCGGCGACGGCTTCCTTTGCGGAATCGAATACGCAACGGCTCTGTACAAGCGGGAAACGATCGAACGGCTGGCGAAGCATTTCGAGCAATTGCTGGGCGCCATTGTGAGCGATCCTGCGGCGAAAATCGCGTCGCTGGGCATCCTGACGGCGGAAGAGAAGGCGCAGATCGAGCACGCGTTCAACCCGGCCCCGCCGGAGCTGCCGGAGAACGAAGCGTTCCACGCGCTGTTCGAGAAGCAGGCGGAACGCACCCCGGAGGCGACGGCGGTCGTCTGCGAGAACGTCCGGCTGACGTACCGGGAGCTGAACGAACGGGCGAACCGTCTGGCGCGCACACTGAAGGCCCAAGGCGTGAAGCCGAACCAGCTGGTGGGCATTTTGGCCGACCGTTCGGCCGATCTGCTTGTCGGCGCGCTGGCGGTATGGAAAGCGGGCGGAGCCTATGTGCCGCTGGACCCGGATTATCCGTCCGACCGCATCCAGTTCATGCTGGAGGACAGCGCGGCCGCGGTGCTGCTGACGCAAACGCATCTGCAGGAGCGGGCGCGGCAATGGGTGCAGGGAGAGCAGACGCTGCAAGCGGTGCTCTGCCTGGACGACGAGGCGGCGTATGCCGAACACGCGTCGAACGTGCCGAACGTGAACGAGCCGCACGATCTGGCCTACGTGATCTATACGTCGGGTACGACAGGACGTCCGAAAGGCGTAATGATCGAGCACCGCAGCCTGGTCAATACGGCGGCGGGATACCGCCGGGAGTATCGTTTGGACCAGTTCCCGGTACGGCTTCTGCAGCTGGCGAGCTTCTCGTTCGACGTGTTCGTCGGAGACATCGCGCGGACGCTGTACAACGGCGGCACGATGGTCATCTGCCCGAAAGACGACCGGATCGATCCTGCGCGTCTGCACTACTGGATCAGCAAAGAGAAGATTACGATCTTCGAATCGACGCCGGCCCTCATCGTGCCGTTTATGGACTATGTAGCGGAGCACGGGCTGGACATGAGCTCGATGGAGCTGTTAATTACCAGCTCGGACAGCTGCAGCGTGACGGATTACCGGGTGCTGCAGGAGCGGTTCGGGTCGCAGTTCAGAATCATCAACGCCTACGGAGTAACGGAAGCGGCGATCGATTCGAGCCTGTACGACGAGCCGCTGGAGAAGCTGCCGGAGGCGGGGAACGTGCCGATCGGGAAGGCGGCGCTGAACGCGAAGTTCTACATCGTGGACGCGCACTTGAACCCGGTGCCGGTAGGCGTGCTGGGCGAGCTGTGCATCGGCGGCATCGGCGTGGCGCGAGGCTACCTGAACCGTCCGGAGCTGACGGAAGAGAAGTTTGTGGACAGCCCGTTCGTGCCGGGCGAGCGCTTGTACCGGACGGGCGACCTGGCGCGGTGGATGCCGGACGGCAACGTGGACTTCATCGGCCGGATCGACAACCAGGCGAAAATCCGGGGGTACCGGATCGAGACGGGCGAGATCGAGACGCAGCTGCTGAAAGCGGAAGGCGTGCGGGAAGCGGTCGTCGTGGTGCGGGAGGATGCGAAGGGCCAGAAGGTGCTGTGCGCGTACTTCACGGCGGAGAGCAAGCTGAAGCTGAGCGAGCTGCGGAGCAGCCTGTCGCAGGAGCTGCCGGGGTACATGATCCCGTCGTACTTTATGCAGCTGGAGCAGCTGCCGCTGACGGCGAACGGGAAGATCGACCGCAAAGCGCTGCCGGCGCCGGATGCGAGCATGCAGACGGGCGTGGAATACGTCGCGCCGCGGACGCCGCAGGAGGCGAAGCTGGCAAGCATCTGGCAGGAAGTGCTCGGCCTGGAGAAGGTGGGCGTGAAGGACAACTTCTTCGAGCTGGGCGGCCACTCTCTGCGCGCGACGCTGCTGGTCGGCAAGGTGCATAAGGAGATGAACGTGGAGCTTCCGCTGCGGGATGTGTTCCGCTGCTCGACGGTGGAAGACATGGCCCAGGCGATCGCCCGAATGGAAGAGCAGGCCTACGTGTCCATCCCGACGGTCGAAGAAAGAGAGTACTATCCGGTATCTTCCGCGCAGAAGCGTCTCTACATCCTGCACCAACTGGAAGGGGCGGAGCAAAGCTACAATATGACCGGCGAGCTGGTGCTCGAAGGAGCGCTGGACCGCGGGCGGCTGGAGGAAGCGTTCCGCCAGCTGATCGCGCGGCACGAGACGCTGCGCACGGGCTTCGAGCTGGTGAACGGCGAGCCGGTGCAGCGGATATACAAGGAAGTGGACTTTGCCGTCGAGCATTATCGGGCGAGCGAGGAGGAAGCCGGGGACATCGTATGCGGATTCGTGCGCGCGTTCGAATTGGCGAAGCCGCCGCTCCTGCGCGTAGGCTTGGTCGAGCTGGCGAAGGACCGGCACATTCTGCTGCTCGATATGCACCACATCATCTCCGACGGTATGTCGACGGACGTGTTGACGGAAGAGTTCGGCCGGTTGTACAACGGGGAAAGCTTGGCGCCGCTGCGCATACAGTACAAGGACTACGCGGTATGGCAGCAGTCCGAGGCGCAGCGGGAACTGATGAAGCGGCAGGAGGCCTACTGGCTTGACATGTTCCGCGGCGAATTGCCCGTACTCGAGCTGCCCACGGATTACCCGCGTCCTGCGGTGCGGAAGTTCGAGGGAAGCACGCTTTCCTTCCGCCTGGACGCCGGGCTGAACGAAGCCTTGAAGCGGGTCGCGGCGGAAAGCGGCGCAACGCTGTACATGGTCTTGCTGGCTGCATACAACGTCATGCTGCAAAAATATACGGGTCAGGAAGACATCGTCATCGGTACGCCGATTGCGGGAAGAACGCACGGAGATCTGCAGCCGCTTATCGGGATGTTTGTCAATACGCTGGCGATCCGCAGCTACCCGGAAGGGGAGAAGACGTTCCGTTCGTTCCTGGACGAAGTGAAGGAAACGATGCTGGGAGCCTACGAGCATCAGAGCTACCCGTTTGAAGAGCTGGTGGAGAAGCTGCAGGTGCCCCGGGATATGAGCCGCAACCCGATTTTTGACGCGATGTTCGTGCTGCAAAATACGGAAAACGAGGAGCTTCAGCTTGAAGGGCTTCGATTGGCCCCGTATCCGAACGACAATACGATTGCGAGATTCGATCTGACGCTGGACGTGACGGAAACGGACAGCGGTCTGGAATGCAACCTGGAATATGCAACCGCCTTGTATACAAGGGAAACGATCGAACGGATGGCGAGGCATCTGGGGCAATTGCTTGTCGCGATCGTGCAGGCTCCGGAAGCGCCGCTTGCTTCGCTGGAGATGATTACGGCGGAGGAAAAGGCGCAAATTCAGCGAGTATTCAATTCTACGGCAGCAGGCTATGAATCGGACAAAACGATTCATCAATTGATTGAGGAACAGGCGGAGCGCACTCCGGATCACCTTGCCGTCGTGTTCGAGGGCAAGCGGCTGACATATCGCGAGTTGAACGAACGGGCGAACCGGTTGGCGCGCACTTTGCGGGAAGCGGGAGTGCAGCCGGATCAGCCCGTCGGATTGATGGTCGAGCGTTCCTTGGAAATGGTCATCGGACTGTTCGCTGTGCTGAAAGCCGGAGGCGCTTATGTTCCGATCGATCCGGAATATCCGGAAGAACGCATTCGATACATGCTTGAGGATTCCGGGGCGCAAGTGCTGCTGACCCAGCGTCGTCTGCTGGATCGGATTTCATTCGCCGGAAAATGGCTGGCGGCGGACGACGAGCAAGCCTACCACGCAGAAGGCTCGAATCTGGAGCCTGTCGTAGGTCCGAATCATTTGGCGTACGTCATTTATACGTCGGGGACGACCGGCAAGCCGAAAGGGGTTATGGTCGAGCATCACGGGCTGTGCAGTCTGAAGCTGATGTTTGCCGAGACGCTGCGCATCACCTCGCAGGATCGGGTCGTCCAATTCGCAAGCTTTTCGTTCGACGCATCGTGCTGGGAAGTGTTCAAGGCCTTGTTCTTTGGCGCGACGCTGGTAATTCCGTCGTCGTCGACAATTCTCGATTATCTGTTGTTCGAAAGCTTTATGAATGAGAACGGAATTACGGCAGCGATCTTGCCTCCAAGCTATGCGGCTTATCTGAATTTAGATCGTTTGCCGCATCTGAAAAAGCTGATTACGGGAGGTTCGGCGTCCTCCGTCGAGTTCGTTCAACAATGGAAAGATAAAGTTATGTATTTCAACGCCTATGGCCCCACGGAAGCTTCGATCGTTACTTCGATCTGGGATGCTTCGGCAGATGGGCTTGAAGGCAAGAAATCGGTGCCGATCGGACGTCCGATTGCCAATCACCGTCTTTATGTGGTGAATTCGTACAATCAGCTGCTTCCTGTAGGCGTGCCCGGGGAGCTGTGCATCGCAGGCGCGGGACTTGCGCGCGGGTATTTGAACCGACCCGAGCTGACCGCGGAGAAATTTGTGGATAATCCATTCGAGCCGGGCGAGCGGATGTACCGGACGGGCGATTTGGTCCGCTGGCTGCCGAACGGCAATATCGAATATTTGGGCCGGATCGACCATCAGGTTAAAATCCGCGGTTACCGGATTGAACTCGGCGAGGTTGAGGAGCAATTGCTGAAAGTAGCGTCTGTCCAAGAAGCGATTGTCCTCGCGCGCGACGACGCAAGCGGACAGAAGCAGCTGTGCGCCTATTTCGTGGCGGACCGCGCGCTGACGGTAGGCGAGCTGAGGGGAGAGCTTTCCGGAGCGCTGCCAGGGTATATGATCCCGTCACACTTTGTGCAGCTGGAGCGGATGCCGCTGACGCCGAACGGGAAGATCGACCGCAAAGCGCTGCCCGCTCTGCAAGGAAACGCGTCCATGGGAGCAGAATATGTCGAGCCCCGGAGCGAGGAGGAAAAAGTTCTCGCCGCCGTGTGGCAGGCCGTGCTGGGCTCGGAGCGCGTCGGAGCGACAGATCATTTCTTCGAGCTGGGCGGAGATTCGATCAAGTCGATTCAAGTTTCTTCCCGCTTATATCAGGCTGGCTACAAGCTGGAAATCCGCGACTTGTTCAAATATCCGACCGTCGCGCAGCTGAGCAAGCATATCCGGCCGGTGGCGCGGATGGCCGATCAAGGCGAGGTCAGCGGCAACGTCGCGCTGACGCCGATCCAGCATTGGTTCTTCGAGCAGCAGTTTGCCGAGCCGCATCATTTCAACCAATCGGTCATGCTGCATCGGAAGGACGGCTTCGACGAGGCGGCGATTCGCAAGGTGCTGCAGAAGCTTGTGGAGCATCACGATGCGCTGCGCATTGTATTCCGCAAGTCCGGGAACGGCTATATCGCATGGAACCGGGCTGTCGGAGAAGGCAAGCTTTTCGGTCTGGAAGTGGTGGACCTCAAAGGAATCGAGGCGCCCGCACAAGCGGTCGAAGCCAAAGCGAACGAAATCCAGAGCAGCATCGATCTGGAAGCGGGACCGCTTGTCAAAGCAGGGCTGTTCCGATGCGCGGACGGCGACCATTTGCTGATCGCTATCCACCACGGAGTGGTCGACGGCGTATCGTGGCGGATTTTGCTGGAAGATATTGAGATCGGCTACGAGCAGGCCGCGAAGGGAGAAGAGCTTCGTCTGCCGGCGAAAACCGATGCATACCGCACTTGGTCCGAGCAGCTAGCGGCGTACGCGCAAAGTCCCGTCATGGAGCGCGAGCTGGCCTATTGGCAGCGCATCGCGCAAACGAAGGTGCAGCCGCTGCCTAAGGACTGGCAAGCAGACATTTCCTTGCAGCAGGACAGCGAATCCATCACGGTGCAGTGGACCCGCGAGGAGACGGATCAGTTGTTGAAGGGCGTTCATCGCGCGTACAACACCGAAATGAACGATATTTTGCTGACGGCGCTGGGGATGGCCGTGCAGAAGTGGAGCGGTCTTGACCGGGTGCTGGTGAACCTGGAAGGCCACGGCCGGGAGTCCATCAGGACGGATATCGACATTACCCGCACCGTAGGCTGGTTCACGAGCAAATATCCGGTTGTGCTTGAGCTGGAGCCAGAGAAAGACCTGTCTTACTTGCTCAAGAAAACGAAGGAAGACCTGCGTCAAATTCCGAACAAAGGGATCGGCTACGGCATCTGCAGGTACTTGCACGCGGCCAAAGACGATATCGTCTGGGGCGCGGAGCCGGAAGTCAGCTTCAACTATCTGGGACAATTCGATCAGGATCTGCAGAACAGCGATATCGGAGTATCGCCGCATACGGGCGGCAAGCAGTCAAGCGACCGGCAAAAGCGAAGCTTCGCGCTGGATATCAACGGCATGATTGCAGACGGCACGCTATCGCTCGAACTGAGCTACAACGGCAAGGAATACCGCCGGGAGACGATGGAGCGACTGGCCGCTTCGCTTCAGGAAAGTCTGCGCGACATCATCGCTCACTGCGTTTCGAAAGAGCGGGCGGAATTGACGCCGAGCGACATACAGTTTAAAGGACTCACCTTAGAGGAGCTTGAGCAAATTTCCAGACAAACGCAGCCGATCGGGGACATCGAGAACATCTATGCGCTCACGCCGATGCAAAAAGGGATGTGGTTCCACAACACCTTGAACCGCCATGGCGGCGCATATATCGAGCAAACGCTGTTTAACGTTCAAGGCGCTCTGAACATCGAGCTGTTCACCCGAAGCTGGAACGAGCTGGCGGCGCGGCATGCCGTGCTGCGGACCAACTTCTGCAGCGGGTGGGGAGGAGAACCGCTGCAGATCGTTTACCGCTACAAGCCGGTCGAGTTTGCTTACGAAGACCTGCGCCATCTGGCCGAAGCCGAATGGAACGCGTATCTCGATCGGATGGTGAACGAAGACAAAACCCGGGGCTTCGATCTGGAGCAGGATGCGCTGATGCGGGTGAAAGTGGTCCGCACACAGGAAGAAAGCTTCCATGTGCTCTGGAGCTTCCATCATATTCTGATGGACGGCTGGTGCTTGCCTTTAATTGCCAAAGAGCTGTTCGACACGTACGAGGCGTACCTGCGCAACGATCTGTCCGAACGGCCTGCGCCTCCCTCTTACAGCCATTACATCGAATGGCTGGAAAAACAGGACATGGAAGCGGCGGCCCGTTATTGGTCCGAGTACTTGGCGGGATATGACAGCCAAACGACGCTGCCTCAAGGCAAGTGGAACAAAAGGGACGGAGAGTACGAGGAAGCGAACATTCTCCACCCACTGGGCAAGAGCTTGACCGAACGGATGAGCCGGATTGCCAAGCAGCATCAGGTGACCGTGAATACGGTGATGCAGGCGGCTTGGGGCATTATTTTGCAGAAGTATAACGGAACGGACGATGCGGTATTCGGCAGCGTCGTTTCGGGAAGATCCGCGGAGATTCCGGGGATCGAAGAGATGATCGGGCTGTTCATCAACACGATTCCGGTCCGCGTCTCCTGCGAGGCGGAGCAAAGCTTTGCCGACGTGATGAAGCGCGTGCAGGAAGCGGCCCTGGAGTCGGGACGCTACGATTACTACCCGCTGTATGAAATTCAGGCGCAGAGCGCCCAAAAGCAGGATCTGATCAGCCATATTATGGCCTTCGAAAACTTCCCGATGGACGAGCAGATCGAGCAGGCGGGCGGCGATGAGAACGGAAAGCTTGCGATTACGGATGTCGACATCGCGGAACAAACGAACTATGACTTCACCTTGGTCGTAATGCCGGGAGAAGAGCTTGTCGTCCGTTTCTATTACAATGCTTCCGTGTACGAACAGACTGCCATGGAGCGGTTGATGGGACATCTTGTCCACGTGCTTGAGCAGATCACGGCCAACCCGCAAGCTCCTGTAAGTGCGCTGGAGCTGGCGACCGAGGCGGAGAAAGCGGAGATTATCCAAGTATTCAACAATACGGCGGCGGAATATCAGCAGGAACAGACGATTCACGGGCTGTTCGAAGAGCAGGTGCTGCGCAATCCCGATGCGGTGGCGGTTGTTTTTGAGAAATCGCAGCTTACGTACGGGGAGCTGAACGAGCGGGCGAACCGGCTGGCGCGAACGCTGCGCGACGCCGGAGTGCGGCCGGATCAGCTGGTAGGCCTTATGGTCGAGCGCTCGCTGGAGATGGTCATCGGCATAATGGCGATTATGAAAGCCGGCGGCGCCTATATTCCGATCGATCCGGAATATCCGGAAGACCGTATCCGATACATGCTGGAGGATTCCGGCGCGCAAGTGCTGCTGACGCAGCGCCATTTGCGGGAACGCGTATCGTTTGCCGGGACGTTTGTTGCGGTGGACGACGAACAGGCCTACCATGCGGACGGCTCGAATCTGGAGCCGGTCGTCGGGCCGAATCATTTGGCATATGTGATCTATACGTCGGGAACGACGGGCAAGCCGAAAGGGGTTATGGTCGAGCATCATGGGCTCAGCAGCCTGAAGCTGATGTTCGCGAACACGCTGCAAATTACGGAGCAGGACCGCATCGTGCAGTTTGCCAGCCTGTCGTTCGACGCGTCGTGCTGGGAGATTTTCAAAGCGCTGTTCTTCGGTGCAACGCTGTATATTCCGACTTCCACGACCATTCTCGATTATCCGTTGTTCGAGAGCTATATGAACGAGAACGGCATTACGGCGGCGATCCTGCCGCCGACTTACGCGAGTTATCTGAATCCGGACCGGATGCCAAGCCTGAAGAAGCTGATTACGGGCGGATCGGCGGCTTCCGTCGAATTCGTTCAGCAGTGGAAGGATAAGGTTCGGTATTTCAACGCCTACGGACCGACGGAAGCCTCGATCGTAACGACGATTTGGGACGCCGCATCGGACAGTCTCGGCGACCGGAAGTCGGTGCCGATCGGCCGGCCGCTTGCGAATCACCGCATCTATGTCGTAGACTCGCACAACCGGATGCTGCCTGTCGGCGTGGCCGGGGAGCTCTGCATCTCCGGCGTCGGGCTGGCTCGAGGGTACTTGAATCGTCCCGAGCTGACGGCGGAAAAATTTGTCGATAATCCGTTTGAGCCGGGCGAGCGGATGTACCGGACGGGCGACCTGGTCCGCTGGCTGCCGGACGGCAATATCGAATACTTGGGCCGGATCGACCATCAGGTGAAAATCCGCGGCTACCGGATCGAGCTCGGGGAAGTGGAAGCGCAGCTGGCGAAGGTCGATGCCGTTCAGGAAGCGATTGTCCTCGCGCGCGAGGATGCAGGCGGACAGCAGCAGCTCGTGGCCTACTTTGTAGCGCAAGGAGAGCTGACGGCGGCGGAACTGAGGGCGGCGCTGTCGCAGGAGCTGCCGAATTACATGATTCCTTCATATTTTGTGCAGCTGGATCAGATGCCGCTTACGCCGAACGGGAAGATCGACCGCAAAGCGCTGCCTGCTCCGGAAGGAAGCATGCATGCGGGCGGGGAGTACGTCGCGCCGCGGACGCCGACGGAAGCCAAGCTGGCGCGCATTTGGCAGGATGTGCTCGGACTGGAAAAGGTTGGCGTGAAAGACAACTTCTTCGTGCTTGGCGGACATTCGCTGCGCGCGACGGCATTGGCCAGCAAGGTTCGCAAGGAGCTGAATATGGAGCTTCCGCTGCGGCACATTTTCCAATTCCCGACGGTCGAGCAGTTGGCGGAGGCGATCGGACAGCTGGAGCAGCAGGAATTCGATGCGATTCCAGTCGTCGAAGAACGGGAGTACTATCCGGTTTCCTCGGCTCAGAAACGGCTCTATATCCTGCACCAGTTGGAAGGCGCGGCGCAAAGCTACAACATGCCGGGCGTGATGGGGCTTGATGGAGCGCTGGACCGCGAGCGGTTCGAAGAGACGTTCCGCAAGCTGATAGCGCGTCATGAGACGCTCCGGACGGGCTTCGAGCTGGTGGACGGCGAACCGGTGCAGCGGATTTATCCGGAGGTGGATTTTGCCGTCGAGACGATCCAGGCCGGCGAGGAAGAAGCCAAAACGATCGTGCGCGACTTTATCCGTCCGTTTGATCTGGCGAAGCCGCCTCTTCTGCGGGTAGGCTTGATCGAGCTGGCGCCCGAGCGGCACATCTTGATACTGGATATGCATCACATTGTTTCCGACGGCGTATCGGCGGATGTCTTGGTGGAAGAGTTCGCCCGGCTGTATAGCGGGGAGGAGCTGCCGGCGCTTCGCATCCAGTACAAGGATTATGCCGTATGGCAGCAGTCCGAAGCGCAAAAAGAGCAGTTGAAGCGCCAGGAGGCGTACTGGCTCGAAGCGTTCCGCGGGGAGCTGCCCGTGCTCGAAATGCCGGCGGACTATGCCCGCCCTGCCGTGCAGAGCTATGCCGGCGATACGCTTGATTTCCGCATGAGTTCGGAAATCGCCGAGGGGCTGAAGCGGATCGCCGCGGAGAGCGGCGCGACGCTGTACATGGTGCTGCTGGCCGCCTACACGGTGCTGCTGCAAAAATACACCGCTCAGGAGGATATTGTGGTCGGTACGCCGATTGCCGGAAGAACCCATGCCGATCTGCAGCCGCTGATCGGGATGTTCGTCAATACGCTGGCGATCCGCAGCTATCCGGCGGCGGACAAAACGTTCCTCTCGTATTTGGAGGAAGTGAAAGACACGACGCTCGGCGCGTTTGAACACCAGACTTATCCGTTCGAAGAGCTGGTGGACAAGCTGCAAATGGCTCGTGATTTAAGCCGCAATCCGCTCTTTGACACGATGTTTTCCCTGCAAAATACGGAAAACAAAGAGATGCAGCTTCCGGGACTTCACCTGACACCGTACCCGACCGAGTACGGCATGTCGAAGTTCGATCTGAGCCTCGACCTGATGGAGGACAGCGAAGGCCTGGAATGCAGTCTCGAATACGCAACCGCTTTGTATAAGCGGGAAACGATCGAACGGCTGGCGAAGCATTTCGGGCAATTGCTCGCAGCCATCGTGAGCGATCCCGCGGCGAAAATCGCGTCGCTGGGCATCCTGACGGCGGAAGAGAAGGCGCAGATCGAGCACGTGTTCAACCCGGCCCCGCCGGAGCTGCCGGAGAACGAAGCGTTCCACGCGCTGTTCGAGAAGCAGGCGGAGCGCACGCCGGAGGCGACGGCGGTCGTCTGCGAGAACGTCCGGCTGACATACCGGGAGCTGAACGAACGGGCGAACCGTCTGGCGCGCACACTGAAGGCCCAAGGCGTGAAGCCGAACCAGCTGGTGGGCATTTTGGCCGACCGTTCGGCCGATCTGCTCGTCGGCGCACTGGCGGTATGGAAAGCGGGCGGGGCCTATGTGCCGCTGGACCCGGATTATCCGTCCGACCGCATCCAGTTCATGCTGGAGGATAGTGCAGCCACCGTACTGCTGACACAAACGCACCTGCAGGAGCGCGCGCAGCAATGGGGGCAGACGGTGCAAGCGGTGCTTTGCTTTGACGACGAGGCGGCGTATGCCGAAGACGCGTCGAACGTGGGGAACGTCAACGAGCCGCACGATCTGGCCTACGTGATCTATACGTCGGGTACGACGGGACGTCCGAAGGGCGTAATGATCGAGCACCGCAGCCTGGTCAATACGGCGGCGGGATACCGCCGGGAGTATCGTCTGGACCAGTTCCCGGTACGGCTTCTGCAGCTGGCGAGCTTCTCGTTCGACGTGTTCGTCGGAGACATCGCGCGGACGCTGTACAACGGCGGCACGATGGTCATCTGCCCGAAAGACGACCGGATCGATCCTGCGCGTCTGCACTACTGGATCAGCAAAGAGAAGATTACGATCTTCGAATCGACGCCGGCCCTCATCGTGCCGTTTATGGACTATGTAGCGGAGCACGGGCTGGACATGAGCTCGATGGAGCTGTTAATTACCAGCTCGGACAGCTGCAGCGTGACGGATTACCGGGTGCTGCAGGAGCGGTTCGGGTCGCAGTTCAGAATCATCAACGCCTACGGAGTAACGGAAGCGGCGATCGATTCGAGCCTGTACGACGAGCCGCTGGAGAAGCTGCCGGAGGCGGGGAACGTGCCGATCGGGAAGGCGGCGCTGAACGCGAAGTTCTACATCGTGGACGCGCACTTGAACCCGGTGCCGGTAGGCGTGCTGGGCGAGCTGTGCATCGGCGGCATCGGCGTGGCGCGAGGCTACCTGAACCGTCCGGAGCTGACGGAAGAGAAGTTTGTGGACAGCCCGTTCGTGCCGGGCGAGCGCTTGTACCGGACGGGCGACCTGGCGCGGTGGATGCCGGACGGCAACGTGGACTTCATCGGCCGGATCGACAACCAGGCGAAAATCCGGGGGTACCGGATCGAGACGGGCGAGATCGAGACGCAGCTGCTGAAAGCGGAAGGCGTGCGGGAAGCGGTCGTCGTGGTGCGGGAGGATGCGAAGGGCCAGAAGGTGCTGTGCGCGTACTTCACGGCGGAGAGCAAGCTGAAGCTGAGCGAGCTGCGGAGCAGCCTGTCGCAGGAGCTGCCGGGGTACATGATCCCGTCGTACTTTATGCAGCTGGAGCAGCTGCCGCTGACGGCGAACGGGAAGATCGACCGCAAAGCGCTGCCGGCGCCGGATGCGAGCATGCAGACGGGCGTGGAATATGTCGCGCCGCGGACGCCGCAGGAGGCGAAGCTGGCAAGCATCTGGCAGGAAGTGCTCGGGCTGGAGAAGGTGGGCGTGAAGGACAACTTCTTCGAGCTGGGCGGACACTCTCTGCGCGCGACGCTGCTGGTCGGCAAGGTGCATAAGGAGATGAACGTGGAGCTTCCGCTGCGGGATGTGTTCCGCTGCTCGACGGTGGAAGACATGGCCCAGGCGATCGCCCGGATGGAAGAGCAGGCTTACGTGTCCATCCCGACGGTCGAAGAAAGGGAGTACTATCCGGTATCTTCCGCACAGAAGCGTCTCTACATCCTGCAGCAGCTGGAAGGAGCGGAGCAAACGTACAACATGCCGGAAATGCTGGTGCTCGAAGGAGCGCTGGACCGCGGGCGGCTGGAGGAAGCGTTCCGCCAGCTGATCGCGCGGCACGAGACGCTGCGCACGGGCTTCGAGCTGGTGAACGGCGAACCGGTGCAGCGGGTGTACAAGGAAGTGGACTTCGCGGTCGAGCATTATCGGGCGAGCGAGGAGGAAGCCGGAGACATCGTACGCGGATTTGTGCGCGCGTTTGACTTGGCGAAGGCGCCGCTCCTGCGCGTAGGCTTGGCCGAGCTGGCGAAGGACCGGCACATTCTGATGCTGGATATGCACCACATCATCTCCGACGGGGTCTCGACGGATGTGTTGACGGAAGAGTTCGGCCGGTTGTACAACGGGGAAAGCTTGGCGCCGCTGCGCATACAGTACAAGGATTATGCAATATGGCAGCAGTCCGAGGCGCAGCAGGAGCTGATGAAGCGGCAGGAGGCCTACTGGCTTGACATGTTCCGCGGCGAATTGCCCGTGCTCGAGATGCCGACGGATTACCCGCGCCCTGCGGTGCGGAAGTTCGAGGGAAGCGTGCTTCAGCGCCGGCTGGATCCGAGGCTCGGCGAAGGCTTGCAGCGGATCGCGGCGGAAAGCGGCGCAACGCTGTATATGGTCTTGCTGGCCGCCTACAAGGTGCTGCTGCAAAAATATACGGGCCAGGAAGATATCGTCGTCGGCACGCCGATTGCGGGAAGAACGCACAGCGATTTGCAGCCGGTCATCGGGATGTTTGTCAATACGCTGGCAATCCGCAGCTGCCCGAACGGCAAGAAATCGTTCCGTACGTTCCTGAACGAAGTGAAGGAAACGATGCTGGGAGCCTACGAGCACCAGAGCTATCCGTTTGAAGAGCTGGTGGAGAAAGCGCAGCCTGCCCGCGATTTAAGCCGCAACCCGCTGTTCGATACGATGTTTGTCCTGCAAAACAAAGAAACCGGAGAGCTTCGGCTCGAAGAACTGCGGCTGATCCCGTATCCGGGCGATCATACCGTGGCGAAATTCGACCTGAGCGTGGATGTTACGGAAGGCAGCGAAGGTTTGGAATTAAGCATGGAATACGCGACCGCCTTGTATACAAGGGAAACGATCGAACGGATGGCGAAGCATTTCGAGCAATTGCTTGCTTCAATTGTGCAGGCTCCGGAAGCGGCGCTTGCTTCGCTTGAGATGCTGACAGCCGAGGAGAAAACCCAACTTCATCGCGTGTTCAACGATACGGCGACGGATTATGAAGCGGAGAAAACGATCCATCAATTGTTCGAGGAGCAGGCGGAGCGCACCCCGGATCACCTTGCCGTCGTGTTCGAGGGCAAGCAGCTGACATACCGCGAGTTGAACGAACGGGCAAACCGGTTGGCGCGCACGTTGCAGGCTCTGGGCGTACAGACGGACCAGCCTGTCGGCCTTATGCTTGAGCGCTCTTTGGAAATGGTCGTCGGTATGTTTGCCGTCCTGAAAGCCGGAGGTGCCTACGTGCCGATCGATCCGGAATATCCGGAAGACCGCATCCGTTACATGCTGGAGGATTCGGGCGCGCAAGTGCTGCTAGCTCAGCGTCATTTGCAGGAGCGCGTTCCGTTTGCCGGGACCGTAGTGACGGTGGATGATGAACAGGCATACGCCGCGGACGGCTCGAACCTGGAGTCCGTTGCAGGCCCGAACCATCTGGCATATATCATCTATACGTCGGGGACGACCGGCAAGCCGAAAGGGGTAATGGTCGAGCATCACGGGCTGTGCAGCTTGAAGCAACTATTCGCGAAAACCTTGCAAATAACAGCTCAGGATCGGGTCGTTCAATTCGCGAGCCTGTCATTCGACGCATCGTGCTGGGAAGTATTCCAAGCTCTGTTCTTCGGCGCGACCTTGTACATCCCGACGAAGGAAACGATTCTGGATTACCAGTGGTTCGAGCAGTACATGAGCGACAACGGCATTACGGTTGCTACGCTGCCGCCGACCTATGCGGTCTACTTGAACCCGGACCACATGCCTAGCTTCAAAAAGCTGATCACGGCAGGTTCCGCTTCATCCTTGGAGCTTACTCTGCAATGGAAAGACAAAGTAAAATATTTCAACGCTTACGGTCCGACGGAAGACTCGATCTGCACAACCATTTGGACGCCTACGACCGAAGACATCAGCCAGCTGAAGTCGGTGCCGATCGGAGGTCCCATCGCCAATCATCGGATTTATATTGTCGATGCCCATTGTCAACCGGTGCCCGTCGGCGTGGCCGGAGAGTTGTGCGTCGCAGGCGCAGGCCTTGCGCGAGGCTATTTGAACCGTCCTGAGCTGACGGCGGAAAAATTCGTGGACAACCCGTTCGAGCCAGGCGGACGGATGTACCGGACAGGCGATTTGGCCAAGTGGCTGCCGGACGGAACGGTCGAGTACCTGGGCCGGATCGACCATCAGGTTAAAATCCGCGGCTACCGGATCGAGCTTGCCGAGATTGAGGAGAAGCTTCTGAAAATAGCGTCCGTCCAAGAAGCCATAGTTATCGCGCATGACGATGCAAGCGGACGAAAGCAGCTGTGCGCCTACTTTGTGGCGGAACGGACGCTGACGGTAGGCGAGCTGAGAGGGGAGCTATCCGGAGAGCTTCCGGGGTATATGATCCCGTCGCATTTCGTACAGCTGGAGCGGATGCCGCTCACGCCGAACGGGAAGATCGATCGCAAGGCTCTGCCTGCCCCGGAAGGAAACGCGCCTGCGGGGGCGGACTATGTCGCTCCCCGGACCGAGGAGGAAAAAACGCTCGCGGCCGTATGGCAGGCGGTGCTGGGCGCGGAACGCGTCGGGGTGACCGATCATTTCTTCGAGCTGGGCGGAGATTCGATCAAGTCGATTCAAGTGTCGTCCCGCCTGCATCAGGCCGGGTACAAGCTGGAAATCCGCGATTTGTTCAAGCACCCGACGATTGCGCAGCTGAGCCGGCATATCCAGCGGGTGGCGCGGATGGCCGATCAAGGCGAGGTGACCGGCGAGGTCGGGCTGACCCCGATTCAGCGTTGGTTCTTCGATCAGCAGTGGGCCGATTCGCATCATTTCAACCAGGCTTTCATGCTGTACCGGAAGGACGGCTTCGATGAACCGGCGATTCGCAAGGTGCTGCGCAAGCTTACCGAGCACCACGATGCGCTGCGCATCGTATTCCGCAAGTCGGAGAATGGCTATGCTGCATGGAACCGCGCTGTCGGGGAAGGCGAGCTTTATAGTCTGGAAGTTTCCGATTTCAGAGGAAGCGGGGCGCCTGAGCAAGCGATCGAAGCCAAAGCGAACGAAATTCAAAGCAGCATCGATCTGGAAGCCGGACCGCTGTTCAAGGCGGGCCTGTTCCAATGCTCCGACGGCGATCACCTGCTGCTGGTCATTCACCATGGCGTCGTTGACGGCGTTTCGTGGAGGATTATTTTGGAAGATCTTGCGCTTGGCTACGAACAAGCTCTGAAAGAAGAGGAGATTCGCCTTCCGGCGAAGACCGACTCGTTCCGCATTTGGTCGGAACGGCTTGCAGCGTACGCGCAAAGTCCGGACATGGGACGCGAGCTGGCTTACTGGCAGCGCATCGCGCAATCGGAGGTGCAGCCGCTGCCCAAGGACGAGCAAGCGGACGTTTCCCTGCAGCAGGATAGCGCATCGATCACGATTCAGTGGAGCCGTGCCGAGACGGACCAGCTGTTGAGGAAGGTTCACCGGGCATACGGCACCGAAATGAACGATATTTTGCTGACGGCGCTGGGCATGGCGGTACAGAAATGGAGCGGCCGCGAGCGCGTGCTGGTGAACCTGGAAGGCCACGGCCGGGAGTCCATCGTGTCGGATATCGACATTACGCGCACCGTAGGCTGGTTTACGAGCAAATATCCGGTTGTGCTTGAGCTGGAGCAAGGGAAAGATCTGTCCAGCCATATCAAGAAAGTGAAGGAAGACCTGCGTCAAATTCCGAACAAGGGGATCGGGTACGGCCTTTGCCGCTACTTGTCCGGCCACGCGGACGAAACCGACTGGGGAGCAGAGCCGGAAATCAGCTTCAACTACCTCGGACAGTTCGATCAGGATTTGCAAAATAACGAAATGGGTCTCTCGCCGTATTCGAGCGGAGCGGAAATGAGCGACCGTCACCCCCGCAGCTTTGCGCTGGATATTAACGGGATGATCGCGGACGGGTCGTTATCGCTCGAATTGAGCTACAGCCGCAAGGAATACCGTCAGGGGACGATGGAGGAGTTTGCCGGCAAGCTGCAAGAGAGCCTTCAGGAAATTATTGCGCATTGTGCAGCCAAAGAATGGGCGGAATTGACGCCTAGCGATGTGCAGTTCAAAGGGCTCAGCATGGAAGAACTGGAGCAGATTGCCGAGCATATGCGGCACATCGGGGTCATCGAAAATATTTATGCGCTCACGCCGATGCAGAAGGGGATGTGGTTCCATGCGGCACTAGACCGGCAAGCGGGCGCCTACTTCGAACAGACGCTGTTTACATTGAAAGGAAACCTGGACGCAGACCGGTTTGCCCAAAGCTGGAACGATCTGGCCGCGCGCCACATGATCCTGCGGACAAACTTCTACAGCGGCTGGAAAGGCGAACCGCTGCAAATCGTATTCCGCGACAGACAGATCGGATTTGGCTATGAAGATCTTCGTCATTTGCCGGAGCTCGAGCGTAAGGCGCATGTCGAGAAGTTGAGGCAAGAGGACAAAGCTCGCGGATTCGATCTGGAGCAGGATGCGCTGATGCGCGTGGCGGTCGTACGTATGGAGGAAGACAGCTATCAGGTGCTGTGGAGCTTCCATCATATTTTGATTGACGGCTGGTGCCTGCCTTTGGTTATCAAAGAGCTGTTTGAAACGTACGAGGCTTACATCCGCAACGAAGAACCCGAACGGAATGCCGTGCCGGCTTACAGCCAATATATCGAGTGGCTGGAAAAGCAGGACGGAACGGCGGCGTCGGCCTATTGGACCGATTATTTGGCAGGATACGAAGGCCAGACGCAGCTTCCTCAAGGGAAAGCAAAAGCACAGGGCGAGGGCTATCTGGCCGACCATATCTTGTGCGAGCTTGATAACGAATTGAGCGGCCGGATGAATCTGGTGACGAAGCAGCATCGGGTGACCTTGAATACGCTAATGCAGGCCGCATGGGGCGTCATCCTGCAGAAATATAACGGCACCGGCGATGCGGTGTTTGGCAGCGTCGTTTCGGGCAGACCCGCGGCGATCCCGGGAATCGAAGAGATGATCGGGCTGTTCATTAATACGATACCGGTTCGCGTCGTCTGCGAAGCGGAGGACCGCTTTGCGGAAGTCATGGACAGGCTTCAGGAAAAAGCGCTGGAATCCGGGCGTTACGACTATTACCCGCTGTATGAAATTCAGGCGCAGAGCGCTCAAAAGCAAGATTTGATCAACCATATTTTGGTGATCGAAAATTACCCGATCGACGAACAGGTAGAGCAGGCCGCCGGAGCGGACAGCGGCATGCTGGCGATTACGGATATGGACGTAGCGGAGCATACGAATTATGACTTCACCTTGACGGTTTATCCGGGAGAAAGGATCACAGTCCGGTTCGATTTCAACGCGATGTCGTTCGACCGGACGGACATGGAGCGTCTCCGGGGACATATGCTGAATGTGCTCCGGCAAATAACCGCCGACCCGCAAATGGCCGTAGGGGACGTGGTGCTGGCCACCGAGGAGGAGAAAGCGGAGATCGTCGGCTCCTTCAACGATACGTCGGCGCAATATCCGGCCGAAAAAACGATCCATCAATTGTTCGAGGAGCAGGCAGAGCTGGCGCCGGACCGACTCGCCGTGACATTCGAAGACCGGTCGCTCACGTATGGGGAGCTGAATGAGCGGGCGAACCGCCTGGCGTTGACTTTGCGGCAAGCGGGCGTTCAACCGGACGAATCGGTAGGCCTGATGGTCGAACGTTCTCTCGAGATGGTCGTCGGCATGCTTGCGATCCTGAAAGCCGGGGGCGCGTACGTGCCGATCGATCCGGAATATCCGGATGACCGTATCGGCTATATGCTGGAAGATTCGGGCGCGAAGCTGATGCTTGTCCAAGGTCATTTGCGGAATCGCGTGCCGTTCGCCGGCAAGCTCATCGATTTGAACGATGCGCAATCCTACGGGGAAGTCGGAACGAACCTGCAGCCTGCCGGCCGCCCGGATCAACTCGCGTATGTGATCTACACGTCGGGAACGACGGGCAGACCAAAAGGCGTGATGCTCGAACACCGGAATGTCGTGCGTCTGGTGAAAAATACCAACTATGTGGAGCTTGATGAGCAAACGCATATTTTGCAAACGGGAGCCGTCGTATTCGACGCCTCGACCTTCGAAATATGGGGCGCTTTGCTGAACGGCGGAAAACTGTTCGTCGTACGCAACGAAACGATTCTGGATGCAGCGAGCCTGAAGAACGCGATTCAGCGTTACGACATTACCACCATGTGGTTGACGGCTCCGCTGTTTAACCAGCTGACGCAGCAGGAAAGCGGAATGTTCGCCGGACTTGGAACCTTAATCGTCGGGGGAGACGTATTGTCCGTGCCGCACGTAAACCGGGTTCTGCGGGAGCATCCGGAACTCAAGCTCGTCAACGGATACGGACCGACGGAAAACACGACATTCTCCACTACCCATGCGATTGCCGGCGAGCAGACCGAAGCGGTGCCGATCGGGAAGCCGATCAGCAACTCTACGGCGTATGTGGTCGATCAGCGGCTGAACCTGCTGCCCGTCGGAGTATGGGGCGAATTGATCGTCGGCGGGGACGGCGTCGCGCGCGGCTATTTGAACCGGCCAGATCTGACGGCGGAGAAATTTGTGGATAGTCCTTTCCGCGACGGCGAGCGCTGCTACCGTACAGGGGACTTGGCAAGATGGACGCCGGATGGAACGCTGGAATACAAAGGCCGGATCGACGAGCAAGTGAAAATCCGGGGTTACCGGATCGAGCTTGGCGAGATCGAAGAGCAGCTTCTGAAAATAACGTCCGTGCTGGAAGCAACAGTCATTGCCCGCGAGGACGCAAGCGGACAGAAGCAATTGTGCGCGTACTTTGTGGCAGACCGGGAGCTTACGGTGGGCGAGCTGAGAGAAGCGCTGCTGCAGCGGCTGCCGGGCTACATGATCCCGTCGTATTTCATACAGCTGACGCAGATTCCGCTGACGCCGAACGGGAAGATCGACCGCAGAGCGCTGCCTGCTCCGGAAGGAAGCGCGCATACGGGCACGGAGTTCGTAGAGCCGCGCACGGCCGCGGAAGCCGAACTGGTTCGGATCTGGCAGGAGGTTCTCGGACTCGACCGGATCAGCGTAATCGACAATTTCTTCGAGCTCGGAGGCCATTCCTTGCGCGCTACGGTATTGGCAAGCAAGGTGCATAAGGAGATGAACGTGAATGTGCCGCTGCGGGATATATTCCGCTTCCCTACAGTTGAAGCGCTGGCGCGCTTCATCAACGAGACGGAAACGCAAGAGTACCGGGCTATTCCTGTCGTCGAAGAACGCGAGGTTTATCCGGTATCCTCGGCACAAAAACGTCTTTTCATCCTGCATCAGCTGGAAGGCGCGCAGCTTAGCTATAACATTCCGGGCTTCGTTACCATCGAAGGGCCGCTGGACCGCGGGCGTTTCGAGGAGGCGTTCCGGAAGCTGATCGAGCGGCACGAGACGCTGCGCACCGGCTTTGCGATGGCAAACGGCGAACCGGTGCAGCGGGTATACCGCGAAGTCGAATTTGCCGTGGAATACAGCTCGGCGGGAAGTCAGGAAGAAGCCGAAGAAATCGCCAGCCGCTTCATCCGGCCGTTCGACTTGAGCAGACCGCCTCTGCTCCGCGTCGGCTTGGTGGAATTGGAGCCGGAACACCATATTCTGATGCTGGATATGCACCACATTATTTCCGACGGAGCTTCCGTAGGCATTTTGCAGGAGGAGTTCTCCCGACTGTATACGGGCGAGGAACTGCCGCCGCTGCGGATTCAATATAAGGATTATGCGGTATGGCAGCAGTCCGGTGCGTATGCCGAGCGGGTGAAGCAGCAGGAAGGCTATTGGCTGCAAACGTTAGCGGGCGAGCTTCCCGTCGTCGACTTGCCGACCGACTACGAAAGACCTTCGACCCGAAGCTTCGAAGGGGCGGAGTTGGAGTTCGAAGTCGACGAGGCCCTCACGCAGCAGCTGAATGAGCTGGCGGCCCGGCAGGAAAGCACGCTGTATATGGTGCTGTTTGCCGCGTATACCGCGCTGCTGTCCAAATACAGCGGACAAGAAGACATTATCGTAGGCACGCCGATAGCCGGAAGATCGCACGCCGACGTCGAGCCGCTGATCGGAATGTTTGTCAATACGCTCGCGATCCGCAATTATCCGTCCGGGTCCAAAACTTTCCTCTCCTATTTGGAGGAGGTCAAAGAAACGACCCTGGGAGCCTTCGAGCATCAAGACTATCCGTTCGAAGAGCTGGTGGAACGACTGAACGTGAAGCGGGACGCAAGCCGCAATCCGGTGTTCGATACGATGTTTGTGCTGCAGAATAACGAGGATCGCGGCATTGAGGTCGACGATCTTAACTTGACTCCGTTTGCGTTTGACCAAGCGCACGATGTCAAGCTGGACCTGAACCTGCACATGACCGAAGATGACGGCGTGCTCAGGGGGAGCTTCCAGTACGCGGCCAAATTGTTTAAAGCGGCGATGATTCATAACATGTCGCAGGACTATGTATCGATCCTTTCGCAAATTTGCGAAAATCCCGAAATCCGCTTAAGCGAAATCCGGTTGAGCAGCCCTTCGGCGGACGCCAAAGGAACGCTGGACTCCATCGAATTCGCGTTTTAGAAGGACTCTTTTTTGCCCGGTAACAGATCGCCTGGAAGAGTGTGTGTCCGCCATCCGGACACACACTCCGGGCGTTTTGTTGCGTAAGGACGCGCTTCGGCGCCACTCGCTTTGGGCTCAAAACAAACACGCTCTGTCTTCACGGACGGAGAAGCCGGTTATTCTGGGGGAGGTTAACGAATGAAGTCGGTATTTGAGAAGGAAGAGGCTTATTGGACCGCAAAATTTGATGCCGAAGACAGCATAAGCTTTTTGCCCTACGGCCCATCCTCCAATAAAAGCAACAGTATGAATCCCGCAAATCATGCGGGCGCGGTCCGGCGTATGCTTCCGCAAGAGCTGTCGGCAAGAATTCAATCCCTCGCGAAGGGATCGGATATGGCCGTGTACATGATTTTGTTGGCGGGGGTCAACGCGCTGCTTTCCACGTATGCCAATCAGGAACATGTGCTGGTAGGCATGCCTGCATGCCCCGCGTTCAACGCCGACAATCCGCCGGTTCACGATGTGCTGATTATTAAAAATAAAGTAAGCGGGGAAAGCACATTTAAAACGTTATTAGGCGAAGTCAAAGCGTCGGTGATCGGAGCCCTCGAACACCAGCGGCTTCCTTTCCGGAAAATGATTCAAGGCCTGAATTTGCATTTTAGTCCCGCAGGCCAGCCGGTATTCAACACGATCGTTTCGCTGGCGAATCTGCATACGGATGCTTTTGCAACAAGCGTGGCGGCGGACGCCGTGTGGCGGTTTGAATCGGCGGCGGAGGGCGCTCTCGCTCTCGATTTAAGCTTTGATGAGCAGCGGTACGAGCAGGAGTTTATGGATAGGGCGGTCGATCATTTCTTTCGCCTCCTGTCCATCGTTTTGTTTCAGCCCGACCTTGCGCTCGGCCAGGTTGACCTCTTGTCCGAAGCCGAGAAGCATCAGCTGTGCGTCTTGTTCAACGACACTGCGACGAATCGCTATCCGCAAAATAAAGCGCTTTTCTCCGTGTTCGAGGAGCAGGCGGAACGTACCCCGGATCGGCTTGCCGTTGTCTTTAAAGACAACCGGTTAACGTACGGGGAACTGAACGAACGGGCGAACCGGATTGCGCGGGTGCTGCGGGCGGAGGGCGTTACGGCGGACCGGCCGGTGGCGATGCTGATGGAGCGCTCGGTAGAAATGATCGTCGGCATGCTGGCGGTGTTGAAGGCGGGCGGGGCTTACGTGCCGATCGATCCGCAGCATCCGGAGGACCGAATCCGCTTTGTGCTGGAAGACAGCGGCGCCGACCTTCTTCTGACGCAAGCCCGCTGGGCGGATAAAGTGGATTTCCGCGGGAAGACGCTGTGTTTGGACGACACCGGACTTTATGATAGTCCGGCGGAGGACGGCTTGAACCTGGAGCCGGTGTCCGGGGCGAACAACCTGGCGTATTTGATCTATACGTCCGGTACGACGGGCAAGCCGAAAGGGGTCATGATCGAGCAGCGCAGCGTGGTGAATTTTACGCTCAGCCTGTTCGAGCCGATCTATGCCGCTTACCCGGAATACCGGAATATGGCGCAATTGGCGCCGTACGTCTTCGACATGTCGGTAAAACCGATCTACGGCGCTCTGCTGCTGGGGCGGACGCTGCACATCGTCCCCGAAGAGACGCGGTTGGACGGGGAGAAGCTGCTTAAGTTTTTCCGCGAGCACGAGATCGACATTACGGATGCGACGCCGACCTTTTTGTCCGTTCTGGTGCAAGCGGCTCAAGGGGCCGGCGGGGAAGCGGGAGCGAAACATTATGTGGTTGGCGGGGAAGCGTTAACCACGAAGGTCGTAAGGGCGGTATGGTCGACGTTCGGAGAACAGGTGAAAATCACGAACGTTTACGGACCGACGGAGTGTACGGTCGACTCTACGATTTACGAGGTCTCGCCGGAGCGTCTTGCCGAACTGACGGATACCGTGCCCATCGGGAAACCGCTGCCGAACCAAAAGCTCTGGATTCTGGATTCGCGTCAGCGGCTTCTGCCGGTCGGGGTAGCGGGCGAGCTTCACATCAGCGGAGCCGGTGTGGCCCGAGGGTATAACCGGCGTCTGGAGCTTACGGCCGAGAAGTTTGTGGCAAATCCGCACGATCCGGGCGAGCGCATGTACAAGACGGGCGATTTGGCCCGCTGGCTGCCGGACGGCAATATCGAATATTTGGGACGCATCGACCATCAGGTGAAAATACGCGGCTTCCGGATTGAGCTCGGGGAAGTGGAGGCGCAGCTCTTGAAGCTGGAGCCCGTGCAAGAGGCGATTGTTTTGGCGCGGGAGGACGACAGCGGGCAGAAGCAGCTGTGCGCCTATTTCGTGGCTGTCCGGCCGCTGACGGTAAGCGAGCTTAGAGGCGCATTGTCGCAAGAAATGCCGGCTTATATGATTCCGGCGCATTTCATCCAATTGGACCGGCTGCCGCTGACGACGAACGGGAAGGTCGACCGGCGAGCGCTGCCTGCCCCGGAAGGAGACATCGACACGGGGACGGAATATGTGGCTCCGCGTACGGCGCAGGAGGCGCAGCTTGCCCGAATCTGGAAAGAGGTTCTGGGCCTGGAAAAGGTCGGCGCGAAGGATAATTTCTTCGTCCTCGGCGGCCATTCCTTGAATTTGATGCAGCTGATTCAGCGGGTATACACCGAAACGGGCGTCGAGCTTCCGATTCACAAAGTATTTCAAAATCCGACCGTGGAATCGATGGCTTACGAGATTTGGGAATCCGGGCAGGACGGGGACGGCGGAAGCCGTTTCGTGAAGCTGAACGGAGAAGGGCCGTTGAACGTATTTTGTTTCCCGCCGGGAAGCGGATACGGCTTCGCTTACTTGGAGCTGGCGAAACGGCTGGAAGGTCACTGCACCTTGCACGTCATTGATTTTATCGATGATGCGGAAACGAAGGAAAGTCTCGCGGAGCGGTATGTGGACGAGGTGATCCGCATTCAGGATCAATCGCCGTATATCCTTCTCGGATATTCCGTAGGCGGCAATCTGATGTTCGAAGTGGCGGAAGCGATGGAAAAAGGAGGATGCCGGGTCTCGGATCTGATTATCGTAGACTCGTTGATTCGACGAAACGCAACGGACCCCACGCCTGTCGAAGAATTGGAAAACGATATCGAAGATATCCTCGGCCTGGTTGAAGGACTGGACGAAGGAGCGACGGGCAATCCGCTTATTCGCGAACGCATGGAACGGAAAATAAGAGCGTATTTGTCTTATGGAAGCGAACTGGTGAATACGGGCACGGTAACGGCAAATATTCATGCGTTATTTACGGAAGAAGTCAATGCCGTCCGGTCTCGGTACCCAGTGGCGTCGTGGCGCGAGGGTACGCGGCAAAGCTATAGCGAATATAACATTGCCGGCCCTCATGCCAAAGTGCTGCACCCCGAGTATGTGGAAGAAAACTCCAAAGTATTTCTCCGCATCCTCCGGCAAATCTCCGGGCATACAAACGAAGTCCAAGAAGTGCTGAACTGATGCGAACGCCGCTAGCCTGTTTTGAAAGAGACGAACGGGTGACACAAGCAGCTTAACCGGGGCACTTAACGACTTTGGCGGCATACGGACGATCATCCGCAAGATGCAAAAATGAGGCAGAAGCCGATAACGGCTCCTGCCTCATTTTTTTTGCGCTGCGGCGCAGTTTGCGTTTTACTTGCCCTGCTTCACTTCGTTCAAAAGCGAGAGGTCGAGGAATTTGCTTAGGTCCAGCTCCTCTTTCTTCACGTCCTTGATGTAGCCGGCCTCAATGGAGACGCGCGCCATTTCTTCGATCGCTTCCTTGCTCACGTCCGTCGTCAGGTTCAAATGGGAGATCGCCGCTTTAATCAAAGCGATATCCATTCCTTTTCCGCTCAGCGACTTCAGTTGGTTGTTGATCAGCTCATATGCTTGGTCCGGGTCTTTCTTGATAAAATCGATCGCGTCCGCATTCGCTTGAATGGCTCCCTTCGCCAGCTCGCGGTTGTCCTTCAGGAATTTGTCGCCGGCAACGAGAACCGTAAGCGGATAGTTGCCGTTGTTCGGCGGGATTTGATCCCACGGCACGATTACTTTGCCGATGCCTTCCTGCTCCATCTGCGTGCCCCAAGGCTCCGGAATGAGCGTCGCGTCGATTTCTTTCTGGCGCATCGTCACGAGCGTATCGGCCGGGGCGCGGGCGATGATCTGTACGCCGCTTTTATCGGTCGTCACGTTCAGATTGTTTTGCTTCAGAAGCAGGCGGAGCGAAATTTCGTTCGTGCTGCCCTTCGTCGGGATGGCCACGGTTTTGCCGACCAGATCCTTGACGCTGTTGATGCCGGAATCTTTGCCGGCGACAAGCACCGCGCCTCCGTTATTCGAACCGGAAATGACGCGGAAGTTTTTGCTTTTTAAAAACTGATTCGTCGAAGGTCCGGGACCGACGAAGCCCAGGTCGATCTGATCGGTAGCCAGCGCGGTGGAGAAGTCGGACCCGTTGTCGAACGGCGTCACCTCGATCTTAACGTTCTCGCCCCAGTATTTTTTGAATAAACCCTGCTCCAGAGCGACGTAGCCCGGCGCGTGGGTAACGTTCTTGAAGATGCCGAGCCGTACCGTTTTCGCCGCGGCCGGTTTATTCGCCCCCGCGCCTCCGGCTCCGTCTTTCGGCGCATCCGTTTTGCTTCCGCAGGCGGAAAGCGCAAGCGTTGCGGTCAGAATTACCGCCAGCAGTGCAGACCACTTTTTCATCGTACCGTTTCTCTCCTTTTATTTAGCACCGGCCGTTCGGCCGAATTGCCCCGTTTGATTATTTTTTGCCGCTGATCAACCCGTAGCGCAGCAATAGTTTATCCTCAAGCCGCTTGAAGCAAAAGTGGTCGGACACCGTACCGAGCACGGCGATGATGATCACGATGCAGAGCATAAGCGCCGTATCCGCCAGATTGCGGCCGTCCTGCAGCAGCTGTCCGAGTCCGACGCCTTTGGCGATCAGCTCGCCCGCGACAAGAGCCCGCCAGGCAAAAGCCCAAGCGACGCGAACGCCGGTAATCATATGAGGGAACGCGGCAGGCACCATGATTTGGTAAAACATGCGCATGCCGTCGCCGGTTCCCATCGTTTGCGCCGCCTTGATATAGATGGAAGGAATATTTTTGATCCCCGTCCGGCTGGCCATGGCCATCGTCCACGTCGCGCCAAGCATGGTGATGAAAATGACGGAAAAATCGTTCATTCCGAACCAGATGATGGCAAAAGGCAGCCAGGCAATGCTCGGTACCGTCTGCAGCGCGACGACCAAAAAGCCGATCGTGTCGTCCATCAGACGATACCGGGCGAACAAGAAGCCGAGCACCGTGCCGACCAGGATCGAGACGGTAAACGCGAGAAGAAGCCGCTTCAGGCTTTGATACGTCGCTTCAAGCAGCTGGCCGTGGACGAATCCGTCGTAGAACGCTTGAAACGTCTGGGTGACGGAAGGAAACTTCCAGCCCCAGTCGAATATTCTAAATCCCGCTTCCCACGCTATCAAGAGCAGAACCAGGAAGAGGCCCCTTCTTAATGCTGTACTCATCGCCCATCTCCTCCTTTACCACTTTTTCCAGCTCGTCGGCCAGCGCATCCATAATGCTGGCTTCCACGTGATGCAGGACGGAGTCGGCGTAATCGCGCGGACGCGCCGCTTGCACGGCGAATTCCTTCTTGATCTTCCCGGGACGGGTCGACATGACCAGCACGCGGTCCGACAAGATGACGGCTTCGCGGATGTTATGCGTAATGAACAGGATCGTTTTGCGCGTCCGCATCCAAATTTCTTCAAGCTCCTTGTGCAAAATGAGCCGGGTCTGTTCGTCCAGTGCCGCAAAAGGCTCATCCATCAGCAAGATTTCCGGGTCCATCGCCAAGGCGCGGGCAATCGCCGCCCGCTGCTTCATCCCGCCCGACAGCTCGTGCGGGTAGCGGTCCGCGAATTTGCTCAAATGCACCGCCTTAATCTGCTCCATGGCCAGAGCCTCGCGTTCCTTTTTGCCGATGCCTTTTTGCTTCAATCCGAACGCGACGTTATCCAGCACCGTCAGCCACGGGAACAAGGCGTGCTCCTGAAAGACGACGACGCGGTCGGGGCCGGGCGAGCTGCAGGGTTTGCCGTTCACCGTGATGGTTCCCTGTTCGGCCTGCTCCAGGCCGGCGACCAGATTGAGCAGCGTGGACTTGCCGCACCCCGACGGGCCGAGCAGCGAGACGAATTCGCCCTTGCGGATCGTCAGGGAAACGTTGTCGATCGCGGTAAAGCTGCCGCCGGTACGCTGATGGAACGTCTTGCTGACGTCTTTGATTTCAATCAATGGATTCACTCTCCTCGAAGAGACATGAGAAAACGCAAAATCAACTATACCAACTTATTTTATAGGAATTAGGTGTATTGTCAACTGCAAATTTTGCAGGATTTCGCGGTCTCGTGTCGAATGATAGAGGCAGACCACATTTTTCCTATTATTATAGAAAGGTATGGGTGTGAATGAAGCGAATGAAGCGAGTCGCGGCGCTGGCCGCGATCATTAGCGGAGCGTTCGCCGCCGGCGTTTACGCCGAGGATGTTTTGCAGCGGGTCGACGCCTACCTGCGTCCCGATTTCAATCTCGTACTGGATGGGGAGCCCGTCAAGCTGTCGGAATCGCCGCTGGTGTACAAGGACAAGAGCTACCTGCCGCTGGCCGATCTGACCCGGCTGCTTGGCGCCAACCTGCTCTGGAGAGAAGATACGAAGACGATCTACATCAACAGCCGGATCAATCCCGAGCAGAAGCCGGTGGATTCGAACCAGGAATACGAATCGATCGAATTGTCCGACCCGTACTCGATTACGCTCAAGTATCTTGGGGCCGAATACCCGATGCTTCTGACATACAACAAGAAGAACTTGTCCGCCTATGTTCCTTATTACCGGGAAACCGACGTCAAACGGATGGGAATCGATACGAGCGGTTTGAAGAAAGCGCGGGAACGCTTGACCGGCGTGGTGTATGTGAGCGAGCAGGAGCTGAAGAAGCGCTGGCGGCAAAACCCGGAGCAGGTTTATTCCACCAACGGCGACAACTATATCATCAACGGGGAAGTCAGTCCGAAAAAGATCGATGCACTGCGGACGTTCATCAAAAATTCGCAGACGCTCAAGTATGGGGAAATGGTGTTTTACCAAAAAGCGGTAATTATCGACAAGCGCGAGGAAGAGGACGAATACGATTATTTATTCCACGAAACCTTGCAGCTGCCCATCGCTCCGAACAGCCCGCCGCCGCCGAACGGAGGCGTGGTCAAGCAGTTTATACTGGGCCGTGTGAAGCTGACCAAAAACAATGCTTCCTCCGAGCTCAGCTACACGGTCAATATGATCGACCGCATCGATTTGCAGGAGGAAGCCAACAAACGGGGCGTCCGTTAATCTTCGTGTTTCCAATAGAGAATGGCAATTTGCGTCCGGTCTCTCAATCCGAGTTTGCTCAAAATCTCCGATATGTAATTTTTGATCGTCCCTTCGCTCAGGAACATTTCCTGGGCGATTTCTTTATTGGACAGCCCTTCCGCGATTTTCTCGACCACCTGCTTCTCCGTAGGGGTGAGGCCGTACGATTCGAACCTGGCAAACGGGTCCTTGCGGCTCTGCGTCGCTTGCTCCGCAGCCGCCTCCGCTTGCGCGGAAGATTGGGGATGAATCCAGCCGGTCAGCTTGCGGGCGATATCCGGATGGATGAGCCAGTTGCCTTGATGAACCGTCTTAATGCCTTGTACGATCCGGTCCGGCGGGATATTTTTGAGCAGGTAGCCGCTCGCGCCGTTGCGCAGCGCCTCGACGATATACTCGTCGTCGTCGAAGGTCGTCAGAATGAGCACGCGGGTATCGGGCGACGTCCGCTTGATGTTCAGCGTGCCTTCGACCCCGGAGCAGTTAGGCATGCGAATATCCATCAGCACGACGTCGGCGGTTTGTCCGTCGGTAAAAAAGCGATGGGCTTCGTGTCCGTCGCCGCACGCCCCCACGACGCTTAATTCGGGGTCCAGCTCCAAAATCATTTTCATGCTTTCCCGGATAAACGGGTCGTCGTCAACAATCAATACTCGAATCATGGCAGGTTTGCCCGCCTCCTAATGTTGGGATATTCGTCGGTGTCCCTTAGGGCAAGCCGGGCGTCGGCACAAGGGTCGTGACGGCGAACCGTCCGCCGGTTTCGATGCGGAGCTCTCCGCCTACCAGCCGCGTGCGTTCCTCCATGCCGCTGAGGCCGAGGCCTTTGGCCATAGCGGCCGGGTCCGGCAGTGTTCCGTTGTTGGAAACGGTCATGGAGACGCCGGACTCCTCGAAGCTCAGCTCGATAAGCACCTCGGTTGCCTGCCCGTGACGAAGGGCGTTGGTCACGGCTTCTTGGGCATTCCGGTAAAGCACGATTTCAAGACTCGGATAGAGCGGACGCGGCATGCCGGAAATTTCGCAGCGAATTTGAAGCTGAGGATCGGCTGCGAACCCCTCGATCAGCCGCTTCAGCGAGAAGCTCTGTTCCTCCTCCGGCGGCTTCATCCGCCGGACCGTCCGCCGCAGCGTGTCCATCGCTTCCGTCAGCTGATCCCGGACGATCCGGGTCATCTCCATGCCTTTTTCCGGCTGCCCGGGCGAGATCCGGATGATGGCTTCCAGCATCATTTTCAAGCGAATCAGCTTATGTCCGAGATCGTCGTGTATTTCATGCGAAATGCGGGTCCGCTCCTCCGTCTGGGCCAGCTGCTCTACCTTGCCGGCGTATTCGACAAGCCTTTTGCGGGCGGCATCCAGCTCGTAGGCTTTGCTTCGCAGCTCGTCGTACACCTGCTCCAGCTCCCGTTTCCGGTCGCCGGTTTCCGCCCAACCGTACAGGAGCAGCGCGCCGGTGGCCAGCAGCAGGTTGGCCGTAAGCTTCAGCTCCATGTCGGGATGGGCAGTAAGCGAGACGTTCAACAGCAGGGCCTGCAGCGCCAGCAAAAACCAGCGGAGTCCCGAGCGCTCCTTCAGCATATAGGCCGTCAACGTGGAGTAATGGCAGGCGAACATCATTCCCTCCATTTGCTGACTGAGCCAAGTGACGAACAGCATTTCGGCGGCAGCCGCCAAGTTCTGCGCCCGCCCCGGCAGCCAGGACCGGCTTATTTCCGCAACGGCAAGCAGGACCAATGTATAAAAAGCGAGCTGCCCGCTTCGTTCGAGCGGCAGCATGTAAGCCGTGCTGACGGCGGGAAAAAGAATCAGTGCGTATCGCAGCAGTAACAGCATCCCTTATGCGCCTCCATATGCGATTATATCATAAGGCGCGCCTCATGACTTTCGTCATTCTCAACAAATGACCAAAGCTACCTGTTTTGCGCCTTGAAGGGCGGTACAATACAATCAAAGCACATCACCTTGAAGGAGCGGAAGCGCGTGTCATTTATCGAAATCAGAGATGTCGTCAAACGGTACGGCGGCAACATTTCCGTAGATCATCTGAATTTAAGCATCCGGCAGGGGGAGATATTCGGCCTGCTCGGACCGAACGGAGCCGGGAAAAGCACCACGATCAAAATGCTCTGCGGGCTGCTTAAAATCGATCAAGGCGAGATGCGGATCGAAGGCGTTTCCGTGGCCGCCAGTCCGCTGGAGATCAAGCGGAAGATCGGACTCGTGCCGCAGGAGCTCGCGATTTACGAAAACTTGACGGCGCGGGAAAACGTCACGTTTTTCGGCAAGCTGTACGGTCTGCGCGGAGAATTGCTGCGTCAGCGGGTGCAGGAAGCGTTGGAGTTCGTAGGTCTGTCGGACCGGCAGAGCGATAAGCCGGGAGCTTATTCGGGAGGGATGAAGCGGCGGCTCAACATCGCGTGCGCGATCATGCACCGGCCGAAGCTCATCATCATGGACGAGCCGACGGTTGGAATCGATCCGCAATCCCGCAACCATATTCTCGATTCGGTCCGCAAGCTGAATCAGATGGGCTCGACCATCATTTATACGAGCCATTATATGGAAGAGGTTGCCGCTATCAGCACGCGGGTCGGCATTATCGATCACGGTCATTTGATCGCGTGCGGCACGCAGGAGGATTTGCGTGCGCTCGTCTCCTCGGATGAGAAGCTGATCGTCAAAGTCGCAGAGGTCAAAGAAGAGGCCGTGGCCGAGCTGCAGGCGCATCCGCGCATCGGGCAGGTGACGAGAGACGACCGGACGCTTGAAATTTATTTGCCGTCCTCGCCCAATTCGCTGCAGGACATTTTGTATATTTTATCGAAGCATCAGGTCGTCATTCAATCGCTGACCCGCGTGGAGCCGGACCTGGAGGCGCTGTTCCTGTCCTTGACGGGACGGACGCTTCGGGATTAGGGGGCGGAAAGCATGCGCATTTTATGGACCGTCGCCGGTTACGAGCTTCTCCGGCTAAGCCGCATCAAAGTGGTGATGCTCGTTTTGTTTTTGCTGCCGCTGCTTCTGATCTTCATTCTGGGCGCTGCGCTCTCCAAGGAATTTAAAGCGGAGGATGTCAAGATTACGCCCGTGAAGGTCGCTGTGGTGAATCAGGATCAGAGCCGGTGGAGCGGGCCGCTCAAAGCGTATTTGGACCATCCGAAAACTAAGGAAATCCTCCAGACGCAGGAATCGCCCAACCGCGAGGAAGCGGTGCGCGCGCTTCGGGAGGGAAGGGCCGAATACGGTTTGATCTTACCCGAGGGCTTCGGGGAAGCTTTAATGCAGGGCAAGCCGGCTTCGTGGGAGCTGATTGCCGGCAAAGACCGGGGACAAAACCTGATCGCCGAGACCGCGCTGGAAAGCTATCTCGCTTACGCGAACAGCATGCAGGCTGTCGCCCTGACTTTGGGGCCGGAGGCCGCAATCGCCCAACTGGCGGATACGTCCGTCTATGCCGGCGCTGCGGAGTCGTTCGTTGCGGCGGGCAGGCTGGGAAACGAGGGCAAGGAATATACCGCGCTTCAATATTATGCCGTCTCGATGCTCGTCATGTTCATGCTGTACGCCGGAATGACCGCATCCATCAGCCTGGTGGGCGAACGCGAGGACCATACGCTGTTCAGACTCGGCTCCATGCCGGTTACGATGAATCAGGTCGTTTTCGGCAAAATGCTCGGGAACGGTCTTCTGACCCTGGCCCAGGCGTCGGTCATCATCGGCGTGACGCACTATGCGTATGGCGTCGACTGGGGAAATCGGCCGGCCATTCTGCTTGCGGTATGTCTGGCCGTCACGCTGGCTTCGATGGCGCTGGCGATGCTAAGCTCGCTCTATTGCCGCAATGTCAAGTCGGTGACGATGGCGTTTCAAATCATCATTATGTTTATGACTTTTTTGAGCGGAGGCTTTGTTCCGCAGCTGGGGGCGTTGGAGTGGATCGGGAAATTTACGGTCAACCATTGGGCCATGCAAAGCATCCTGCAGTCGCTGCTGGGCGGAAACCCGCAGCTTGTACTGCATCATGTTACGGTTTTGGCTGCGATCGCCGCCGCGCTGGCGGCCGTTGCCTTCGCGGCGTACCGGAAGGTGGGATACCGTGAATAGTCTGTTTATTGCCTTCAATTTAATCAAAAGGACGATCGGTAACCGGAAAGGCTTCCTGTTGTTTATCGCAGCCCCGGCTTTGATCGTATCGCTGATTATCGGTTTTTCCGCGAGCAATGACGAGAAGGCATCCGTCCTTTATATCAATTCGGACGAAGGAGCGGCAGGCCGGCATATTTTGCGGGAGCTTGAGCGGACCGGCCGCTACCGGCTTTCCGCAGCGGCAACTCCCGACGCGATGAGGACGGCGGTGATCGAGCACAAAGCGGATGCGGCTTTCATCATCCCCCCGGGCTTCTCTCAAGGGCTGAAGGAAGGCCGGACCATGCATGTGGAACTGTTGGAGCTGTCCATGAGCGAGGCGTCCTTTACGCTTCGGGTAAGCTTGGACCAGACGATCCATCGAGTGAGCGCGGCGATGCGCGCGTTGGATGCTTCAGGTCAGGCAGACGACCGTCTGAATCTGATTCTGGAGCAGGCGGAGAAGCATCAGGTTCGTGCGGCCCGCACCGATTACGGCTGGTACGCCAGTCCGTCGCTCGGCCTTGCTACGGGTATCCTCCTGATGTTCCTGATGGGGCTGATCAACGGTTCCGTCTCCATCATGGTCGAAGACCGGAAGCAAAAAACGATGACCCGAATCTTTACGGCTCCGGTCCGCGCCTACGAAATCATGCTCGGCAATTTCCTCGGCAGCTTCGCGTTAGGAACGCTGCAAATCGTGCTGGTGCTGGCGTTTACCCGGTATGTGATGAATTTTTCGTACGGGCTGCCTTTCATGCAGCATCTGCTTGTGATGGAGTGCTTCCTGCTGGCGGTTATAGGCATCGGCAGCGCAGTGGCCGGATTGATTCGCAACAGCGAAAATATCGGCGCCGTCAACTCGATGGTCGCGACACCGACCTGCATGCTGGGCGGCTGCTTCTGGCCGGTATCGATCATGCCCGAGTTCATGCAGAAGCTGGCTAATTTCGTGCCGCAAACCTGGGCGATCGAGGCCATTCGCAGGCTCGGCTCGGGTCAAGGGCTGGGGGATGTCGCCATGCATCTGGGCGTGCTGGGACTTTTCGCTCTGGTGCTGCTCGGTATCGGCTCCGTCGTCATGAAGCCGGGGGAAACGGAAGCCGGCTAGCGGCGGGAGCCATCGATATATATACGTTATGACGTCTTCGCCTCGGGGCGTAGGCGTTTTTCGTTTCGAAGGCAAGACGATCGCAAAAAAATAGGTTAAAAAAACGTTAAAAAAATCAATAATCCAAGTTGCTAAATCATATGATTCATAATAAGATAGAACTAACAAACAGAATAGTCAGAAAATTCTATCAAAGAGAGAAGCATGTTCGACTAGCGTTCACGCCAATACACACGCCGGCAGCAGCACGGGCCATACCAGAAGACGTCGCTGTTCAACCAAGCTAGATATCATCAAGGAGGGGATTGCCGTGAGCAAGAGTCATGAAGTGGAATACTGCAACCTTGAGTTACGGTTTGACCGTCGGCTAATCCGTAACTTTATCAAAACGCTCATTCAAGAAGGCTATTCGCTCTATTGGAACGAGAGCGACCAACAGTTTATCGTCTCGATTCGAACCGGACGGAAGCTGGTAAAGCTGCGGTTTCAGCGGATCGGCGAGCGATATAAAATTGTAGGCAATTATTCCTTCAAAGATGAAAAGCTGGCGGAGCTGATGGAGAAGATGATCGGCGATACCCGCGGACACGCGGTAGTAAAGCGCTTTAAAGACCGGCAGATTCTGATTGAAAACATCATGTTCGGCGAAATCATCCGTATGGTTGAAATTTCGGGGGTGGAACATAAGGTGTTATTCCAAAAGGAACCAGTGGTCACGGTGGAAGAAATGATGCAGGCGTTCCGGTCCAGACGTCCGGACGAACGGATTCCGGTGCTCCGGCTGGAGCTGGATTACGAGCTGGCTACGCTGCATGATGCGCTTGAAGAGGGAGACCGGGAAACGGTCGAACGATGCAAGGAAAGGCTGATGGAACTCCGGCAGGAGATGCTGCTGCTGGAAATGTAACAGATTTCGGCTGTGGAAGGGCGTTGACGGAATATACCGCGGCGCACCGGACAGCCGCTGAACGGCCTGTGCGGAATGGGAGCACAGGCCTTTTTGATGTGTTCACAAAAAGTCCGTTTAATGCCCAATATGACTATGAAAATAGCATTGTTAACGTGTGCATTTCTATGTTATGATGAAGGGGAGGTGGTTCCATGAGTGTTACGATCAAAGACATCGCCAAACTGGCCGGCGTGTCGCACACGACCGTTTCCCGGGCATTGAACGATAGCCCGCTGATCAACCCGGAAACGAAGGAGCGCATCAAAGCGATTGCGGGAAGCATGAATTATACGCCGAATTACAGCGCGCGAAGCTTGGTGCTGGATCGATCATACAATTTAGGGCTGTTTTTTACAACCCTGCATACCGGTACTTCCGCCGGATTTTTGTACGAAGCCGTCAAAGGCGTGAACGACGTCATCAAAGACGACTACAACTTGATTGTCCGGGGGATTGACGATTACAAGAGCTTTCATAAGGTGAACCGCAAAAATTTCGACGGCATCATCGTCATGAGCCAAAGCGAAAGCGATCAGTCGTTCATCGAATATGCATCGGACAAAGAAATCCCGCTGGTGGTGCTGAACCGGCCCGTCGAAAGCGTCCAAGTGATGAACTTCGTCCCGGACGACCAGAGCGGCGCTTACCGTTTGACCGAATACTTGGTGCAGCAGGGACACCGCAAGATTGCCATCATCGAGGGAAAAAAGGGGTTCAAATCAACGCAAGCCCGCCGCGACGGCTATCGCGAGGCGCTCCGCAAGCACGGGATCTCCGTGCCGGAATCGTTTTACGTCAGCGGCAATTACGATCTGGAAAGCGGTCATGCGGCCATGAGCAGGCTGCTGGAGCTGCCCGACCGTCCGACGGCCGTCTTTTGCTGCAACGACGATATGGCGCTCGGTGCGGTGAAAGCCGTAACGGAGCGGGGGATGTCCGTGCCGGAAGACATATCGGTGGCGGGATTTGACGACCACCTGTTTTCGGCTTTTATGTCGCCTGCGCTGACCACGGTCCGCAGACCGATTGAAGAAATAAGCCGGGCCGGGGCGGAAAAGCTCCTGAACTTCATCGAGAAGAAGCATTCGGAAAAATCGGTCGTTCTTTTCCGTACGGAGCTGGTCGTCCGCGACTCCGTCAAATCCATCTAATTCGTTTGGGGAGGCAAGTAACATGAGCGTACTCAGAACGCTTCTGCAAGACATCCCGATTCCGCAAGTGGTCCGCATCCGTCAAAAGTTCGACGGAACCCGGCTGGAGCGCCCGGCCGAGGATTTGGAGCGCGAGCTGGCGAAGCCCGGCGCGATCGACCGGATCAAGCCGGGCCAGCAGGTGGCCGTGGCCGTAGGCAGCCGCGGGGTGGCGAACATCGCCGCCTTCACCCGGACGACGGTCGACGCGATCAAACGGGCGGGCGCCCATCCGTTCATCGTTCCCTGCATGGGCAGCCATGGCGGCGCGACCGACGAAGGGCAGAAGGAAGTGCTTCATCATCTCGGCGTCACGGAGGAAGCGATGGGAGTGCCGATCCGCTCGACGATGGAAGTCGTGCAGATCGACCAGTTGCCGAACGGCCTTCCGGTGTACGTCGACAAATACGCTTACGAGGCGGACGCCATCGTCGTTATCAACCGGGTGAAGCCGCACACCGCCTTCCGCGGGAAAATCGAAAGCGGCATTATGAAAATGATTGCCATCGGGCTCGGCAAGCAAAAAGGGGCGGAAGCGTGCCACCAGCTCGGCTTCAAATATATGGCTGAAAATGTGCCGGCCATGGCACGCATTATGCTTGAAAAGCTGCCGATCCTGTTCGGCGTGGCGCTGGTGGAAAATGCATACGACGAGACGTGCATCGTCGAAGTGCTGCCCGCTGCCCGAGTGGAAGAACGCGAGATGGCGCTGCTCGAGATCGCCAAGACGCGGCTGCCGAAAATTTTGTTCGATCAAATCGACGTGCTGGTCATCGATTACATCGGCAAAAACATCAGCGGCGACGGCATGGATCCGAACATTACCGGCCGTTATCCGACGCCGTACGCGCATGGCGGCCCCGACGTGTCCAAGATGGTCGTGCTTGACACGACGCCGGAAACGAAAGGCAATGCCAACGGCGTCGGCACGGCCGATTTCACCACGCAGCGGCTGGTCGACAAGATGGATCTGGCCGCGACCTACGCCAACGGGCTGACTTCCACCGTCTGTGCGCCGACCAAAATCGCAACGACGCTCGAAAACGACCTGTACGCCATCAAAGCCGCGGTTAAAACATGCAATATTTTGGATTATACCCAATGCCGGCTTGTGCGTATACGGGATACGCTGCATTTGGGCGAAATCGACATTTCGGTCAACCTGCTCGAGGAGGCCAAGCTCCATCCGGATATCGAGATATTGACCGACCCGTACGATCTGCCATTCAACAGCGAAGGGAATCTGGTATAAATGAGCGGATTGTCTGTACCCAAGCCTTACATTATCGCCGCGGATATCGGTACGACGAGCACCAAAACGCTGGTGATCGACCGGAGCGGCCGCGTGCTTGCGTCCCATGCGGTGGAGTATCCGCTTTATACGCCCAAGCCGGACATGGCCGAGCAGGATCCGGCAGAAATTTTTCAGGCGGTTCTTACCGCCATCCGCGCAGTCGTCGGCAAAGCGGCCATCCTGCCCGGACAAGTGCTCTGCGTCTCGTTCAGCTCGGCGATGCACAGCCTGATTGCGGTAGACCGCGAATTGCAGCCGCTGACGCGCTGCATTACATGGGCGGACAATCGCAGCGTCGGCTACGTTAAAGTGCTGAAGGAAGAACGGAACGGCCATGACATTTACCGCAACACGGGCACCCCGATTCATCCGATGTCGCCCCTGCTGAAGCTGATGTGGCTCCGGGACAACCGGCCGGATCTGTTCGAGCGGGCGCATAAATTTATCGGTATCAAAGAATACGTGTTCGGCAAGCTGTTCGGCAAGCTCGTGATCGATTACTCGCTGGCAAGCTGCACCGGGCTGTTTAACCTGAAGGAGCTGGCATGGGATAAGCAGGCGCTCGAAGCCTGCGGCGTCCGGCCCGAGCAGCTGTCGGAGCCGGTATCGACCACGCACGTGCTGCAGGGGCTAAACGCCGAGGACGCAGCCACGATGGGACTTGCGGCGGATACGCCTTTTGTCGTGGGCGCGTCCGACGGCGTGCTGGCCAACCTTGGCGTCGGCGCTTTCGAGCCGGGCGTTTACGCGGTGACGATCGGGACCAGCGGCGCTGTCCGCGGTGTCGTGCGCGAGCCGATAACCGATCCGAAAGGCCGGCTGTTCTGCTATGCGCTCAAGGAAGATTTCTGGATCGTCGGCGGGGCGATCAACAACGGCGGCATCATGTTCCGCTGGGTGCGCGATCAGCTGGCCACGGCGGAAGCGGAGGAAGGACGCCGCCTGGGCATGGATCCGTACGACTACTTGACTTCTTTGGCGCGCGAGGTGGCACCCGGCTCGGACGGGCTCATCTTCCTGCCGCTGCTTACCGGCGAGCGGGCGCCGTACTGGAACGCGAATGCGCGCGGCGTCTTTTTTGGATTGTCGCTTTATCACCAGAAGAAGCATATGATCCGCGCGGTGCTGGAGGGCGTCATGTATCGGATTCATTCGGTCGTTTCCGCGCTGGAGGAGCTCAGCGGTCCGACCCGGGAGATACGCGCCTCCGGCGGCTTTGCCCGCTCTTCGTTCTGGCTGCAGATGATGGCCGACGTGCTGAATGCGAACGTCGCCGTGCCGAATACGATCGAAAGCTCCGGCCTTGGAGCGGCGCAACTCGGCATGCTGGCGCTCGGCGAGATTAAGGACTTCTCCAGCGTTCACGATTGGATGCGGGTGGAGCAGTCGCTTCGCGCAAGCGGGCCGAATCATGAAGTATATCAACAGTTGACAAAAATTTATAATCGTGTGTACCATCAGTTGAAGGATGAGTTTGATGCCATCGCCGCCTTTCAACAGATTCACACGAAATCTTAGGGGGCATCGGGGCCATGAACTTATTCGATTTATCGGGAAAAACGGCAGTGATCATCGGAGGCAACAGCACCTTGGGCGGAACGATGGGAGTTGCGCTTGGCGGACACGGGGCCGATGTCGCGGTGGTCGGGCGCAATATGGAGAAGTCCGAAGAAGTCGCCAAGCGGATCGAAGCGGCCGGCGGACGGGCCAAGTGCTTTGCGGCGGACGCGACGAAAGCCGAGGATTTGAAGCGGGTGCTGGCCGAGGTGCTGGCGTGGACGGGACGCTGCGATATTTTGATGAACTGTCCGGGCAAAAACAGCGCGACGCCGTTTTTTGACATCACGATGGACGAATGGGATTCGATTATGGAAGTGAATCTCAAAAGCGTCGTGTTGGCGTGTCAAATTTTTGGGAAGCATATGGTGGACAAGGGCGAAGGAGGCAGCATCATTAACATTTCCTCCGTATCTTCGGATCCGCCGCTGTCCAAAGTATTCACGTACTCCGCTTCCAAAGCGGCGGTGAATAACGTCACCCAATTTCTGGCGCGTGAATTCGCTCCGGCTCGCGTGCGCGTCAATGCTATCATTCCGGGCTTCTTCCCGGCCGAGCAAAACCGCAAAATTTTGTCTCCCGAGCGTGTCGAATCGATCATGCGTCATACGCCGATGAACCGTTTCGGCGAAGCGGAAGAGCTTCAGGGCGCAGCCGTGTATCTGGCTTCGGAGAAAGCTTCGAGTTTCGTCACCGGCACGGTGCTGCGGGTCGACGGGGGCTTCGGAGCGATGACGATTTAAGGGTGGGTGAGGAGGCTTTCAAAAAGGAAGCGACCCTACGGTGCAGCAATATCCATCTCCGGTCGCTCTTGAAAATGGATTCCTTGAACTTACTTTGCGGTAAGAATCCATTTTCAAAGGCGACACGCAGGCTCTCCGATGGATATTCTGACCTCCGTCCCAGACTTTTTGAAAACAGTAGAGCAGAAACCCCTTAAATCGTCAAATTAAAATAGAAAAAGGAAGGAAGAGAAACCACAATGTCCAAACAACAAGTCGGCGTTATCGGTCTTGCGGTCATGGGGAAAAACCTGGCTCTGAACATCGAAAGCAGAGGCTTCACGGTGTCCGTGTTCAACCGTTCGCGGGAGAAGACGGATGCGCTGCTCGCTGAGGCGCAAGGCAAGAAGCTGGTCGGTACATACAGCATCGAGGAATTCGTAGCTTCGCTCGAAACGCCCCGCAAAATTTTGATCATGGTGCAAGCGGGCCATGCGACGGACGATACGATTAACCAGTTGGTGCCTCATCTGGAAAAAGGCGATATCATCATCGACGGCGGCAACGCGTTTTTCCCGGATACCCAGCGCCGCAACAAAGAGCTGGAAGCGCACGGCCTCCGCTTTATCGGTACCGGCGTGTCGGGCGGCGAGGAAGGCGCGCTGAAAGGCCCTGCCATCATGCCGGGCGGGCAGAAGGACGCCTACGAGCTAGTCGCTCCGATTCTGACGGCCATTTCGGCCAAAGTGAACGGCGACCCTTGCTGCACCTACATCGGACCGGACGGCGCCGGCCATTACGTCAAGATGGTGCATAACGGCATTGAGTACGGCGACATGCAGCTCATCTGCGAAGCGTACCACCTGCTCAAAGACGTGCTTGGCGTCAGCACGCAGGAGCTTCACGAGATTTTCGCCGACTGGAACAAGGGCGAGCTGGACAGCTACCTGATCGAAATCACAACCGATATTTTCACCAAATACGACCTGGAAACGGGCAAGCCGATGGTCGATGTCATTCTCGATTCCGCCGGCCAGAAGGGCACGGGCAAGTGGACAAGCCAAAGCGCGCTCGATCTCGGCGTTCCGCTGTCCATCATTACCGAGTCCGTTTTCTCCCGCTTCATCTCGGCCATGAAAGAAGAGCGCGTAGCCGCCAGCAAAGTGCTGAACGGACCGAAGCATGCGGCGTTCGACGGCGACCGTGCCGCGTTTATCGAGGCGGTACGGAAGGCGCTCTATGCGAGCAAAATTTGCTCCTACGCACAGGGCTTCGCCCAAATGAGAGCGGCAAGCGAGGAATACAACTGGAGCTTGGACTACGGCAGCATTGCGATGATTTTCCGCGGCGGCTGCATTATCCGCGCCCGTTTCCTGCAGAACATCAAGGATGCGTACGACCGCAATCCGGAGCTGAAAAACCTGCTGCTTGACGAATACTTCAAGGGCATCGTGGAGCAGTACCAGGACGCTTGGAGAAGCGTCGTCGCAACGGCAATTACCCGCGGCGTGCCGGTTCCGGCTTTCGCTTCCGCGCTCGCTTACTACGACAGCTACCGGACCGAGCGTTTGCCGGCCAACCTGCTGCAAGCGCAGCGCGATTATTTCGGCGCGCATACCTTTAAGCGGGTCGACAAAGAAGGCACCTTCCACTTCCACTGGATGGAAAACTAAGCGGCTACAGGTGCCTTTTGATGCGGTCCGGCTTGAGCGGATGCAGACCGAAGGACGCCTCGTACAGCCAGTTCTTGAGCCGGTCGGCCTCCATATCGTGGCCGCCCCGCCGCTGGATGAGCATCAAAGCGATTTCGGCAAAATATCTGAAGTTTTTAAGCAGCCGTGGCTGGGAAAGATCCGTTAAGTTCGGGTCTTCCTCGGCCACCTTTTTTTTAATATACTCCAGCATCCAGACGATTTCTTCTCGGCATAAGGGTCTTGTGGGATCCATGATTTGTTCCAGCTTGTGCTCGGTCCAGTCGGGACCGGCCGCGCTGGTTTGCGGCAGAGCGCCTTGCGTCATATGACCTTGTTCTCCCTTCGGGGAAATATGCATTAACATCATGACTGATCTGACTGGAATTTATTCACAACCATCTTATGTTTTTGCCAAACTTTCTATTCACACGGTGCCGGCTATGATATGATAGGGTCAGTTGAATGATGCGAAAGTCAGAGGTGCAGAGAAGTGAAATACCGTAACATCGTGCTGGTCGGTTTGATGGGTACCGGCAAATCCTCCGTCGGACAAGCGCTCGCTTCGAAACTGAACTGGGTGTTCGAGGATACGGACGCCGCCATAGAACGGGCTCAGGGCATGAGCATTACCCGAATGTTTGCGGAGCTCGGAGAGCCTTTCTTCCGCCAAGCGGAAAGCGAGACGATCGAACGGACGCTGCAAGGCGTGCATCAAGTGATCGCAACCGGGGGCGGAGCCGTCCTGACCGAGCGGAACCGGATGCTTATGCAGCGCGGCGGCCTGGTTGTGGCGCTGAAGGCGTCGGCCGAAACGATCATCGAGCGGGTCCGGTCGGATCAAAGCCGTCCTTTGCTGCAGGGCGGAGTCGAGGAACGCGTACGCCACATCATGGAAAGCCGCAGGCACGCGTACGATTTTGCGGATCTCCATGTGGATACGGACGGCAAGACCGTCGGACAGATCGTCGACGAAATTTGCAGCCGCTTGGAGCGGGAGAGGGCTTAAAGCTGCTCCCACTCCAGCATGCCGCCGGTCATGTTGACAAGTCCGGTGAAGCCTTGCGCTTCCAAATATTCAAGGGCCCGTCCGCTTCGGTTGCCGCTGCGGCAGACGAGGATCGTCTCGCTGTGCTGCGGGATTTCGCCGAGGCGCTGGGGAATTTCCATCAGAGGAATATGCTTGGCGCCCGGGATCATGCCGAGCGCGACTTCTTCCGGTTCGCGCACGTCGATGATGGTAAGCTTTTCACCGTTTTCAAGCCGTTGCTTGACTTCTTGCGGGGTAATTGTATGCATCCATATAGCCTCCTTCTCATGCGGCTTGCGGCCGACTTGCCTTCATCATAAAAAGAAAACGGCGGCGTTGTCAAACAAGTCGGGACATCTGCCGTTAAGGACGTTAATTTCGAATGGGGCGATATCGGATGACCGTACTTTATGTTGGTCTGGCGGGAATCGCCGGAGCGCTGGCACGGTACGGATTGTCTGCCGCGATGAATCCGCAGCAGGTTACTTCCCTGCCGTGGGGAACGCTCCTGTGCAATCTGGCCGGCTGCCTGTCGCTCGGCTTTTTGGCCTGTTTGCCCGGCTTGCAGCGATATCCGGACCTTCGCGCCGCGCTGACGACCGGCTTCGTCGGATCGTTTACGACCTTCTCGACGTTAAGCTGGGAGCTTGTATCCATGCTCCAGCAGCAGCTTTGGACGAGTTCCGCGCTCTATTTTATCGTCAGCCTGTGGGGCGGGATCGGCTGCGTCCGACTCGGACGCCGATTCGGCTTGAATTTGCCGGCGGTAAAAAGGGGTTCTGAGGGATGATGTCGAATACATTAGGAACGCTGCTGCTCGTAAGCGCAGGAGGCTTTGCCGGCGCCGTCGCAAGGTATTGGATCTGCAGCCGGATCGCGAAACGGCTTCGAGGCTCGCTTCCATACGGAACGCTGACGGTCAATCTTGCCGGTTCGTTTTTGCTGGGCGTCCTGTGGGGAGGCGGGGCCGACGTGCGGCTGATGGCGCTCCTTGGCAGCGGATTTATGGGGGCGTTCACGACCTTTTCGACGCTAAAGCTGGAAAGCGAAGCGCTGCTTCGCCAAGGCGAAAGCCGGACGGCCTGGCTGTATCTGGGGCTGTCGTACACGCTCGGTTTGCTGCTTGCTTATTTAGGCTATATCGTTTCACTTACATATATAAAGCTCTGACGGACAAGGAGAGATATTACGATGAAAGCCATTGTCAAACCGACCCCGCGCCTCGGCGGGACGATTAACGCGCTGTCTTCCAAAAACTACACGACCCGTTATCTGCTCATCGCCGCGCTTGCGGACGGGACAAGCAGGGTAAACTATCCGGCCCACAGCGAGGACAGCGATGCGATGCGCCGCTGTATCCGGGACTTGGGTGCCGTGCTGGAAGAGGACGGCGAGAAGATGACGATCCGCGGCTTCGGCCGTCATCCGAAGCATGTAAGCGAGCTGAATGTCGGCAATGCGGGAGCGGTGCTCCGCTTTTTGATGTCGGTCGCCGCGTTTTGTCCGGAGGTGACGTTCATTAACGCTTACCCGGATTCCCTTGGCAAACGGCCCCACGACGATCTGATCGACGCCCTGAAGCAGATGGGAGTCGAGGTCGACCACCGTGATGGAAAGCTGCCGATTACGATTCGGGGCGGCCAACCGCGGGGCGGCAAAATTACCGTTTCCGGGAACGTCAGCTCGCAATTTTTAAGCTCCTTGCTGTTCGTTGCTCCTCTGTTGGATGAGGATAGCGAAATTACGGTGCTGCACGATCTGAAATCGAAAATTATCGTCGGCCAGACGCTGGAAGTGATTGCGCAAGCGGGCGTGAAGATCGAAGCGTCCGACGATTTGATGCATTATAAAATTCCAGGCAAACAGCAGTATAAGCCCCAGAACTATACGGTTCAGGGCGATTATCCGGGCTCCGCCGCCATCCTGGCCGCCGCGGCCGTGACGCATTCGGACGTGACGGTGCTTCATCTGGCGGAGCAAAGCAAGCAGGGCGAGCGGGCCGTCGTTGATGTCCTCCGCGCGATGGGCGTCGATCTGACCCACGAGAACGATACCGTTCGGATTCGCGGCAATCAGAAGCTGACCGCAGGCGAATTCGACGGGGATCATTTTACCGATGCCGTGCTGGCGATGGTCGCTGCGGCGGTGTTCGCGCAAGGCACGTCCCGCTTTTACAATGTAGAGAACCTGCGGTACAAAGAATGCGACCGGATTACGGATTTTGTCAACGAGCTGCGCAAAGCCGGGGCCGATGTGGAGGAAAGACAAAGCGAGATTATCGTTCACGGACGTCCGCAAGGCGTAACGGGCGGCGTCGAGATTAACGCGCACTACGACCACCGCGTCATCATGGCGCTTACGGTCGTCGGCCTCCGCTCCGAGCAAGGCTTGATTATCAACGACGCGCATCATGTGGCCAAATCTTACCCGCATTACTTCGAGCATTTGTTGTCGCTCGGGGCGCAGATCGAACTGGTTCAAGACTAGGGCGCCGCGCGCCGGCGCTGCTTAACCTATCATCATGATCGGCATGCTGATCGTACGAGGCGGTGAAGGACGTGGCCGTTTTATGGAAAGGAATCCAGGTCACGCTTGCTTTATTTCTCATCACAGGGCTTCTCTTTGCCAGCGGCGTATTTGCCGTGCTGCTTTACGCTAAACTAACGGGACAGACGTGGTTTCGGGACCCGACCGTCGCTTACGCGGAGCATGAGGCCGCCGCGGCTCAGCCTGCCGCAAGCGCCGCCGCTCCGCCTGCGGCGAAGCCTGCCGAACGGCCGAAAAGCGTATTGCTTGAAGTGCCGCATATTCGGCAGCTGCCCGAGCTTCCTTCCGGATGCGAAGTGACGAGTCTTGCAATGCTGTTGCAATATTACGGCGTTAACAAATCCAAAATGGATTTGGTCCCGGAGATGAAAAAGGATCCGACTCCGATCCGTTATAACAAAAACGGCTCGATCGCTTACTGGGGCAATCCGAACACCGGATTCGTCGGAGAAGTCACGGGCGCTGCCAAAGGATTCGGAATTTATCATACCGCATTGTTCGAGCTGCTTAAGGCTTATGTTCCTACGGCGCAAGATCTGACCAAGGAGCCGTTTTCGAAGCTTGAAGACCAATTGATTCAGGGAGTGCCGTCCGTGGTCTGGACGACCATCAATTATAAGGTTCCGGATAAATGGGTCGTATGGGATACGCCGATCGGTCCGATCGAGACGACCTTTATGGAGCATGCGGTGCTTTTGGTCGGCTTTGACGAACAGTATGTATATGTCAACGATCCGCTTGCCGGCCAAGGCAGCAAAAAAATCGAAAAAGAAGCGTTTATCGCAACATGGGAAGCGATGGGACGTCAAGCGTTAAGCTATTCGAAGGCAAAATAAATGAAGCGAGGAGCGATGCGTCATGGCTTTTGAAAATCCACCGCGGGAACGAATCAAAGAACTACTGGCAGGAGCCGGCAACGTAGCGGTCGTCGGTTTGTCCGACAAGCCCGACCGCGTATCTTACATGGTAGCGGAGGCTATGCAAAAGAAGGGTTACCGCATTATTCCCGTTAATCCGACCGTAAGCGGATCGATTCTCGGGGAAACCTGCTACGCGTCGCTTAGCGATATTCCCGAACCGGTGGATATCGTGAATGTATTCCGCCGCAGCGAACAGGTCGTTCCGGTGGCCGAGGAGGCGGTGCGGATCGGGGCCAAAGTATTTTGGCTGCAGCAGGGCATCTTTAATGAAGAAGCGGCGGATATTGCCCGTGCCGGCGGTCTTGAAGTCATTATGGACCGCTGCATCAAAGTAGAAGACTCGATTTTGCTGCCCGGAGGGAAATAATTTGTTTCGGTCAGACGTTCGTCGTTATTTATCGGTTTATTTGGTCATGGATCTTTCGGGTCACGAAGGGCGGCCGCCGCTGGAGATCGCGCGGGCGGCACTGGACGGCGGTACGAAAATGATCCAGCTTCGCGAGAAGAAAGCCCCTCTGTCCCGCGTTATCGACGAAGGCCGGGCGCTGCGGGAGCTTTGCCGGGAATACGGCGTTCCGTTTCTGGTCAACGACCGGGTCGATGTGGCGCTGGCGCTGGACGCCGACGGCGTGCATGTCGGTCAGGACGATCTGCCGGGCTCGGAAGCCCGCAAGCTGCTCGGCGAACATAAAATCATCGGCATATCCGCCGGCACGATGGCTGAAGCGGAGTGGGCCGTGGCTCAAGGCGCGGATTATTTGGGCGTAGGCGCCGTTTATTCCACGCTTACGAAAGGGGATGCCGGGGCGCCGATCGGCACCGGTCTGATCGCGGAGATCAAGCAGCGCTGGCCTCGGATCGCCATGGTCGGGATCGGAGGCATCGACGCTTCCAATGCGGAGCCCGTCATACAGGCCGGCGCAGACGGAGTAGCGGTCGTATCGGCTATCGTTCGGCAAAGCGATCCTTCCTCGGCCGCCCGGCAGTTAAAGCAGAAAGTTTGTCCCGGACGGTCCTAAAAAAAATAAGCGCCAAGTAATAAAATAAATCCTCTTTGAAGACAATAAGAAAGGCTTCTGGAATGGAACGGAACAACGACCCAGCACCGGAAGACTTCTTAAAATTAACTTCGAGGAGGATTTTCGCATGTACCAACAAGGCTTCCAAAGCAGTTTTCAGAACCAATTGGGGACGGCCGGTCTTGCAAGCTCCCAGTACACCAAATACCAGCCGGTCGGATATGTACAATCCCAATACAATCAATCCTTGAATCAAACGAGCGCCGGACAACAATTCGGGAGCGGACAGCAATTCTCGCAATTCCAAAGCCCGCAAGCCTATCATACGGCGAACTACCGCGGGAACCAGCAAGGGCATGACGCCTATCTTCGTTCGGATTCCAACCAGCCGGCTCAAAGCCAATTCGGGATCGGAGCACCCCAATTCGGCGCTTCTTCTTTCGGAGGCGGACAACAGTTCTCGCAATTCCAAAGCCCGCAATCGTACCACACGGCGAACTACCGCGGGAACCAGCAAGGCCATGACGCTTATCTGCGTTCGGATTCCACGCAGCCGGCGCAAAGCCAATTCGGCATCGGTGCAAGCCAATTCGGCGCGACAAGCTTTGCAAGCCAGAATCAATTTGGGCAGCAATTCGGCGTTCCCGGGGGGCAGTCGTACTCTCAATTCCAAAACCCGCAATCGTACCATCTGGCCCACTACCGCGGTAACCAACAAGATCATGATGCTTATCTCCGTTCCGATTCCAACCAACCGGCGCAAAGCCAATTCGGGATCGGTGCAAGTGGTATCAGCGCAACAGGTTTCGGCGCAAGCAGCAGCTTCGGCTTTAACAGATTCTAATTTTCATCGGCAAGCAGCTTCGAACAGGCGGGCCCGAGCGGCCCGTCTTCTTTGCGTTTTCCCTTAACTTACGGTTTGACAAAAAACGGTTCTGAGCGTACCATCGTTAGTATGAAAGGGGGAACGGACCGATTTGAATTGGATGGGAAATTTGCAGCAGCTTGGCCGGTCGCTCATGCTGCCGACCATTACCCTTCCCGTTGCCGCTATCTTGCTGCGACTCGGTACCCTGCCTTGGGATCGGATTTATATGCCCCGCGTCGGGGAAATTTTATTGCTTTGCGGCACAACGATCTTTACGTATTTGCCGCTTATTTTTGCGGTCGGCGTCGCCCTGGGGCTGACGGAAAGCGCGGGGATCGCGGGCATGTCGGCGCTTATCGGCCATTACATGTTCAGCGAAGCGACGCAGCGTTATCTCGGCGATTCGTTTCAGCTCGGCGTTCCCGGCGGCATCCTGATCGGTTTGCTGGCCGCCGTTATTTATCATAGGGTTAAGCATATTCAGCTTCCCGAATCGATTCAGTTTTTCGGCGGTCCCCGCATGGTGCCGCTGCTGATGGGCCTGGCCATTTTTTTATTGATTCTGCTGATGATCCAATTCGGTCCTGCGCTCGAAACCGGGATGGAGAAGCTTACCAATTTTATCCTGGGGCTCGGCGGATTCGGCGCATTTTTATACGGTATCATTCACCGTCTTCTCGTTCCATCCGGACTTCATCATGTGTTTAACAACTTTTTCTGGTTTCAGCTTGGCGCCTACAACGATGCGCAAGGACAGCCGGTATTCGGCGACTTGCCCCGCTATTTCGCCGGTGACCCGACGGCGGGGCTGTATATGGCCGGCTTGTACCCGGTCATGATGTTCGCGCTGCCCGCCATTGCCTTGGCGATTATTCAGGAAGCGCGCGAGGATCTAAAGCCGAAAATTCGCACGACTTTCCTGACGGCGGCTTTCGCCTGCTTTTTAACCGGGGTAACCGAACCGATCGAGTTTGCGTTTTTGTTCGTGGCGCCGTATCTGTTTTTCGTTCATGCCATTCTTTCGGGGCTGGCGATGTGGATCGCTTACATGTTTGACATTCATCACGGCTTCTCTTATTCGGCGGGAGCGATCGATTATTTGATCAATTTGCATTTGTCGACTCGCGGACTGCTGCTGATCCCGATCGGGCTTGCTTACGGCTTTGTCTACTACGTGCTGTTCCGTTGGGCGATCCGCCGCTTTCGCATTCCGACGCCCGGCCGCGAGGAAGGCTCGCAGCTTGAGGAATGGGCCGGAGACATTCCGTATCGTTCTCCGCTCATTTTGCAGGCGCTTGGCGGCAAGGAAAATATAAAGAACATCGAAGCTTGCATCACCCGACTGCGGCTCACGCTGGTCAACGACCGGCAGATGGATGTTTCGGCGCTTCGGCTGCTCGGCGCGGCCGGCGTCATCCGTTTGGGCGGCGGTAACGTTCAGGTCGTATTCGGTACGTATTCGGAATTGATCCGCGAAGAGATGATCAAATCGATGCGCAAGGATATTCAGCAGGTGCTGTTCAGCTCGCCGATGCAAGGGCGGATGATCCCGCTCGAGGAAGTGCCGGACAAAATTTTCGCCGGCAAGCTGGTGGGCGACGGCGTCGCCTTTTTCCCGGATAAAGGAGAGCTGGTGTCGCCTGTCGCCGGTAAAATCATTCACGTGTATCCGACGCTTCATGCCCTCGGCATCGAGACGGAGCATGGGCTTCAAGTGCTCCTTCATATCGGTATCGATACGGCCGGCCTGCAGGGCAAATATTTTACCGCTTACGTCAAAGAAGGGGATCTGGTCGAACCGGGCCAACTGCTCGTCAGGTTCAATCTGCAGAAGGTGAAGAAAAACTGCAAGTCGCTCGCGACGCCTATGCTCATCACGAACGTCGATATGGTGAGATCATGGAGCTTCGCGCCTTATAAAGCCGTGAAGAAAGGACAGGCGTCGGTCATGTCCGTCATGCTGAAAAATACCGCTACAACAGGAGTTACAGGGGGAGGGAACGCTTATGGTTGAGGGGATCGGAGCTTCGTCGGGGATTGCGATGGGCAAAGCTTTCGTTATTCCAACCTGGGAATGGGACTTTCCCGAAAAGCTGATCGACGTCACGGACTTGGCGTACGAATTCGAAAGGTTATATGACGGAATCCGCCATTCCAAGGATGAAATCGAACTGATCAAGCAGGAATTCGTCAGCGTGCTGGGCGAGGAGCAGACGCAGATTTTCGACGCGCATCTGGCCATCCTGGAAGACCCGATTTTCATGAACGAAGTGCAGGGAATCATGCAGCGGCAGTATAAGGCGGCCGAGGTTGCCGTCAAAGAAGCGATCGATAAGTTCGTCGGAATGTTCGATCTGCTGGACGACGGCTACATGAAGGAACGCGCGCTTGATATTAAAGACGTCGGCAATCGTCTCCTCAAGCATCTGCTGGGAGCGCTCGAGGAGACGCTGCCGCCCAAGGATCAGCCTTACATTCTCGTAGCCAAAGAGCTGATTCCGTCGCAAATGGTGCATCTGGACGCGAATCTGGCGTTAGGGCTTGTAACGATGCTGGGCGGCAAAACGTCGCATGTGGCGATCATGGCCCGGGCGATGAGCGTGCCGTACGTTCTCGGGCTTGAAGGCAAGCTGCAAACGCCGATCCAAAACGGCGATTATTTGATCATCGACGGCGACGAGGGCGTCGTTTATGTAAATCCGTCGGACGATGTGATCGAGAAGTACAAGGCGCGCAAGGAAACGTGGAAAGCCGTTCAGGAGCAGCTGCAGAAGCTGGCGCATTTGCCGACGCAGACGGAGGACGGGCGTCAGATGCATCTGGCGGCGAATATCAGTTCGGTCAAGGAGCTCGAGCTGGTCATGAAGAACGGCGCTTCCGGGGTCGGTCTGTTCCGGACGGAATTTTTGTACATGGATCGCAGCAGCTTCCCCGAAGAGGAGGAGCAGTTTGCCGTATACCGCGAGGTGGCCGAACGGCTGGACGGCAAGCCGGTGGTCATTCGGACGCTCGATGTCGGAGGAGATAAGCATCTCGATTATTTGGCCCTGCCCGAGGAGGAAAATCCGTCGCTCGGCTATCGCGCGATCCGGATCATGCTGGACCGGACGGATTTGTTCAAAACGCAGCTTCGGGCTATTTTGCGGGCCAGCCATTACGGCAACGTCAGAATCCTATATCCGATGATTTCCTCGCTTGATGAGCTGCGAAGAGCCAACGAGGTGCTGGAGGATGCGAAAAAGGAGCTTGCGGCTGAAGGAATCCCGTTCAGCTCCGACATTAAAGTCGGCATTATGATCGAGCTTCCCGCGGCGGTCATGATCTCCGATCTGCTGGCGCAAAAGGTCGACTTTTTCAGCATCGGAACGAACGATCTGGTTCAATACGTGCTGGCCGTCGACCGGATGAACGAGACGGTGGCGCATTTGTACGACCCGTTTCATCCTTCGGTGCTCCGCATGCTGAAGATTACGGCGGATCACGCCCAAAAGCACGGGACGCATATCAGCGTATGCGGCGAGCTGGCAGGAGATGTCCGCGCATTGCCGATTTGGATCGCGCTCGGCATTACAGACCTGAGCATGTCGGTGCAATCGATATTGAAGGTAAAAAACAGCCTGCTCCAAAGCAGACACAGCGACGGCAAAAAGATTTGGGAGGAGCTCGCCGACTGTGCCAGCAGCGCCGAAGTTGTAGCCGTTCTTTCCAAATATTTGGAAACCGATATTGCGGATCAGACGCGGACCAAGCCTGCTTGCGGTTTCTCTTAAGCCAGTTTGGCTGCTCGAATTTACGCGTTGGCAGGCATCCGCGTTTTCATTGAAGATATTAACCATAGTTAGGGGAGAATGGGATGAATCTTGCAGGGCATAAAGTGCTTGCGTTTGTCGACGAAGAGTTTGAAGATCTGGAGATGTGGTATCCGGTGCTTCGGCTGAGGGAATCCGGGCTTGACGTACATCTGGCCGGTCCCAAGGCGGGTACCGTCTATCACGGAAAATACGGCGTACCTCTGACGACGGAATATGCCTTGGACGAAGTGAAATCCGAAGACTATATCGGGCTTTACGTGCCGGGAGGCTGGGCGCCGGACAAACTGCGCCGCTATGCTTCGGTACTGCGGCTGACCCGTGAATTTCACGAAGCGGAAAAACCGATCGCGCATATTTGTCATGCCGGATGGGTGCTCGTTTCGGCGAAAGTATGCCAAGGCTACACCATGACTTCCACCCCGGGCATCAAGGACGATCTTGAAAATGCGGGGGCGATTTGGGTCGATCAGGAAGTGGTAGTCGACCGGCACATCGTGTCCGGACGCAGACCTCCGGATCTTCCGGCGTTTACGAAAGCGTTCGTAGACCGTTTGGCTCAGTATGCCGCTAAATAAAGTTTGTGCAAGCAAGGAGCTAAAGCGATGAACATGATCGTCAGGTGGCTGCCTTCCGTCCTGTGGATGGCAGTTATTTTTTATTTGTCCTCGCGAACCGGCGACGATCTTGGAGGATGGCTGGATGAAATCCGCCGGATTGTTCCTGCGATGGAAGGATTCGATTGGGGGCATTTCGTTTCTTATTTTATATTGGCTTGGACTTATTTATGGGCACTTCGCCCCAAGCGGCTGACCGTTCTGCCGAAGCTTGCGGTCGTGCTGTTGTGCGTGCTTTACGGGGTGACGGATGAGATTCACCAATCGTTCGTACCCGGGCGCTCGCCCGATCTGATGGATATACGGAACGATGCGATTGGAGCCGCTCTGGCGATGCTTGCGCTCTCGCTGCCTTTTCTCCGGCGCGCCTACGAGCGCCTGTGTGCTAAATATTACTAACCCCGAAGCGGCAGGAGTTTGTTCGCGAAGGTAGAATATTTGTACATAAGCAGGATAAACGGAAGCGCCGTTCTGAACGACGGCGGTTGTTTATCGGGACCGTCGGAATCAATGGATTCCGATCGTTTGAGAAAGGTTTGGCGTTGCTGCCAAAAGGAGTGGTTGTTGTTGCATAAGCCGTGCATGTGTGGAAAGGCGATGAGCATTCGTCTTCGGACCGTTATTTATCAGAACAAAGTCGAGATCGGGAACGTCCCGATTTTCTCGTGCGATGCCTGCAACCGCAGCGAGGTGTTTGCCGAAGTGAAGCCGGACTTGACCGGACTGATCGGCAAGATCGGCAGCAAACCGGAGAAACAGGCGCTTCAATTTGACGATGTAAGCGAAATCGCCCATTTGATGGTCAAAGTAACGGAGAAAAAAAGGGCAGCCGATCCCGTAGAAACGATAGTCCAAGAAAGAATCAACGAATTGCTGGATCTGCTGCTATTGGCCCAGTCGCTGGACGACGGAGGATGGATCAATGACGTCCGCAAAAGATTGTCGCAAATCGCCAAGCATTCGGTAACGGTAAACGATTTTTGAGAGCCGCTGCTCCGCAGTTGGCTTTTTTTGTGTCTTTTTGATACTATATTCGTAGGACTATGACCAATTCATTGCGAAAACAAGCATTTTGTCGTATGATAAGGCTAAATGACATGATCGCATTATACTTTTTAAAACAATGGAGAGAATGGCCGTGACTGTGACAATTTATGATGTAGCCAGAGAAGCAGGCGTTTCCATGGCAACCGTTTCCAGGGTTGTCAATAATAACCCGAACGTGAAGCCGCAGACGCGCAAGAAGGTGTTTGAGGCCATCGAACGTTTGGGCTACCGTCCGAATGCCGTGGCGAGAGGCTTGGCCAGCAAGAAAACGACAACGGTCGGCGTGGTCATTCCCGATATTTCCAACTCGATCTTTTCCGAGGTTGCGCGCGGCATCGAAGATATCGCAAATATGTATCACTACAATATTATTTTATCCAACGCGGACAAGAAGAAGGAAAAAGAAATCCGCGTGATCAACACCTTGCTGGAGAAGCAAGTGGACGGACTGCTCTTTATGGGCGGGGCGATTACCGAGGAACACATCCAGGCGTTCAAAACGTCTTCCGTGCCGGTGGTGCTGTGTGCGACGGCGGATGAACAGCGCACGATTCCTTCGGTCGATATCGACCATGAGAAGGCGGCGTTCGACGCCGTAAACGTGCTGCTGGAGAACGGACACCGCGATATCGCCATGATTTCCGGCACTTTGCAGGACCCGGCCAACGGTTATGCCCGTTACCAAGGTTACAAAAAAGCGCTCGAAGCCGCGAACATTCCGCTGCGCGAAGAGCTGGTCCGCATCGGGAACTACCGCTACGAGTCGGGCTTGGAGGTAACCAAGTACTTCCTGGAGCTGGACAATCGTCCTACCGCGATTTTTGCGGCAACGGACGAGATGGCGATCGGAGCGATTCACACGCTGCAGGATAACGGCTTGAAGGTTCCGGAAGACATGTCTGTCATCAGCGTGGACAACATTCGGATGGCGTCGATGGTTCGTCCGCTGCTGACAACGGTTGCTCAACCGATGTACGACATCGGTGCCGTGGCGATGCGGCTGTTGACCAAACTGATGAATAAAGAAACGAAGGATGCTTCGGAGCTGTCGCAGGTTATTTTGCCGCATGAAGTGATTTATAGAAATTCGGTGGCTCATCGCTAATATGAGCCACTTTCTTTTGTAAAAGGGGGATTCTGGATTGACGTACGGTAAACTAGGCGTCATCGGCGCGATGAAGGAAGAAATCGAGCTGTTTCACGAACATATGGAACAGGTGCGGGAGTCGGCAAAGGCGGGGATTACGTTCTACGAAGGCGTTTTCCACGGGAAGAACATCGTTCTGTGCAAATCGGGCGTAGGCAAAGTGAATGCTGCCGTAACGACGCAGATTTTGATCGATACCTGCGGCGTGGAAGCCGTCATCTTCACCGGGGTGGCAGGGGCGGTCGACCCGTCGCTGAACGTCGGCGATATCGTGGTATCGACGGAGTGCCTTCAGCACGATATGGATGTGACGGCTCTTGGATTTCCGCGGGGAACGATTCCTTACGAGGCGACGTCGGTTTTTGCCGCCGATTCCGGGCTGCGCCGCGCCGCGGCTGAAGCAAGCCGGGAGTTGTTCGGGGCGGCCAAGGAAGGACGGGTGCTTTCGGGCGACCAGTTTATCGCCAGCCGGGAGACGGTCCAAATGCTGCATAAGGAGCTTCAAGGCGCATGCGTCGAGATGGAGGGCGCAGCGGTCGCACAGGCTTGCTCGATGAACGGTATCCCGTTCGTCATCATTCGTTCCATGTCCGACAAGGCAGACGGATCGGCGCACGTCAATTTTGCGGAATTCACCGTACAGGCTTCCGAGAATTCATACCGCATCGTGGATCAGATCGTCAAACGTCTGCCATAGCCTGCCGGATACCGGATGCGGTCCAAACCAGAGAAGTAGAAGGAGAGAATAAAACAAATGTCATCCGTAACGATGGAACAATTGGTTGCTTTGGCCAAGCATAGAGGCTTCATTTTCCCGGGCTCCGAAATTTACGGCGGTCTTGCCAACACGTGGGACTACGGTCCGCTCGGCGTTGAGCTTAAGAATAACATCAAGCGCGCCTGGTGGAAAAAGTTCATCCAGGAATCCCCGTACAATGTCGGTCTCGACGCGGCTATTTTGATGAACCCGCAAACTTGGGTCGCATCCGGCCATGTGGGCAACTTCAACGACCCGATGATCGACTGCAAGCAGTGCAAAGTGCGGCACCGCGCCGACAAATTGATTGAGAACGCCTTGGCGGAAAAAGGTATCGAAATGATCGTCGACGGCCTGTCGTTTGCCGAGATGGAGAAGCTGATCGCCGAGCATAAGATCGTTTGCCCGGACTGCGGAGCGTTGGATTACACCGAAATTCGCCAATTTAACCTGATGTTCAAAACATTCCAAGGCGTGACCGAATCGAGCGCGAATGTCGTTTATATGCGTCCGGAAACGGCGCAGGGCATTTTCGTCAACTTCAAGAACGTGCAGCGTACCATGCGCAAAAAGCTGCCGTTCGGCATCGGTCAAATCGGTAAAAGCTTCCGGAACGAAATTACGCCGGGGAACTTTACTTTCCGTACGCGCGAGTTCGAGCAGATGGAGCTCGAATTTTTCTGCAAGCCGGGCGAAGACCTGCAATGGTTTGAGTACTGGCGTGCGTTCTGCCGCGATTGGCTCTTGGGCCTCGGCATCACGGAAGGGAACATCCGTCTGCGCGATCACTCGGACGACGAGCTGTCCCATTATTCCAAGGCGACGACGGACATCGAGTACAAATTCCCGTTCGGCTGGGGCGAGCTGTGGGGTATCGCCGACCGCACGGATTATGATTTGAAGCAGCATATGACGCATTCCGGCGAAGATTTCAACTATATCGAGCAAGAAACAAACGAGCGGTATATCCCGTACTGCATCGAGCCGTCGCTGGGTGCGGACCGGGTAACGCTGGCATTTTTGATCGACGCGTTCGAGGAGCAGAAACTGGAAGGCGACGACAGCCGGACGGTACTGCATCTGCATCCGGCGCTGGCGCCTTATAAAGCGGCCATTTTCCCGCTGTCGAAGAAGCTGTCCGACGGAGCCAACCAAGTATTTGCCGATCTGGCGAAGCACTTCTTGGTTGACTATGACGAAGCGGGTTCGATCGGCAAGCGTTACCGCCGTCATGACGAGATCGGTACGCCATTCTGCATTACGTACGATTTCGAGTCGGAGCAGGACGGTCAAGTGACCGTGCGCGACCGCGATACAATGGAGCAGACGCGGATGCCGATCAGCGAGCTCAAAGCGTTTATCGAATCGAAAGTGCAATTTTAATCTCCAAGACAATAAACAGCCCGCGCCAATATGGTCGCGGGCTGTTTGCTGTGAGTAAGAGGATTAGGCCAAATAAAGCGAGGCAATTTCTTTGATATGCCGGTTTTTCTCAGTAATTTCTCTTCGCCTCGGAATCGGATCCCAGGTGTGCACCGCGTCCAGCCACGTAGTTGGAAGCGCTTCACCGCAATACGGCTGCCATTTCGCTACCCAGTCGGCGGGCAAGGCCATCTCCGGGTTCTGCTCCAGCTGCCGGAGCAGGGGATGCTCGTTCATTTCAAGCCATAAGAGGCTCCAAGCCCTTGGGACGACGCGCCAAATATCGTAGCCGCCACCGCCAAGCGCTACCCACCGGCCATCGCAATGCTCGTGCGCCAGCCGATGGATGATGCGGGGCATCACCCGGTAAATTTCCATGCTGCAGTGAATATGAGCCAGCGGATCGTAGGCATGGGCATCACAGCCGTGCTGGGAAACGATAAGATCCGGTTTGAACTGCGCCGCCGTCTTGACAAGCACCTCTTCGAAGCATTCCAGCCACGATTCATCCTCGGTAAAGGGCTCCATCGGCACGTTGATCGTCGTTCCGAAGCCCGTCCCGTCGCCGCGCTCGTTCACCGCTCCCGTTCCGGGAAACAAATATTTGCCCGTTTCATGAATCGAGAACGTACAGGTGTCCGGGTCGGTATAGAAGCTCCATTGGACACCGTCGCCGTGATGTACATCGGTATCGATGTAAAGGACGCGCACGCCATACTTGCTCTTGGCATGCGCAATGGCGACGGCTGCATCGTTGTAAACGCAGAAGCCCGCCCCTTTATTCGGCATGGCATGGTGCAGCCCGCCTCCCAAATGCAGCGCGTGCCCGGCTTCTCCGCCGAGCACTGCATCGACCGCCCGAATCGAGCCTCCAACCACAAAGGATGTGGCCTGATGCATTCCGGGGAAAAAGGGCGTATCTTCCGTATCCAGCCCATATTTTCCTGCCTGACGCAGCCACTCTTCCGCAGGTAGGTCGGCGCTTAACGCTTTGACGGCATTGACATATTCCTGCGAATGCACCGAGCAAAGCTGCGTTTCGTCGGCCGGCATCGGCCGGATCAAGCTGTCGCCGGGCAGCGCTTTCGCCTTGCGCAGCAGGTCGACCGTCAGCACCAGCCTTTGCTGATTAAACGGGTGACAGTCGTTGAACTTGTAGGCGACTTCATTCTCGTCGTAAACAAACAAAGCTTTTGCACTCATGCTATTCGCGCTCCCATCAGTACATAAACCGCTGCCGGAATCGGACCCGGTCGAATTGCTCCACGGAAGACAGCGGCACGTTTTTGCCGATACGCACCATCAGGCAGTTGGCCGGATGAGAACAGATTTCCGGATCGTCGGTAGCATACCAGACCATATCGACGCTTTTCATCAGCTTCTCCATCATATCCCGGTACTGCCAAACGGTAAGCCCGCTTTTTTCCAAGTCCCAATGCCAGTAATATTCGGTCGTAAACGTGATGACATTCTCAAGCTGGCCGCCCTCGAAGGCCAGTTGGATCAGCTTCTTGCCAAGGCCAAGCCCCCGGTAGTCGTCCGCCACCTCGATCGCGCCAAGCTCGATCAGATCCTCCATGTTTCCTTCCGACCAGCGTTCCATCTCGTCGGGGTAATGAAATGTGACGTAGCCGACAATCTGCGTCGAAATCCTCGCCAGAACGATTCGTCCCTCCGGCAGCCCGGCAATTTCGACAAGCGCCTCGAACTGCTCTTTGGGCCTCCGGAACGCATCCAAATCCGGGTGCATCGTATAATCGCGGAGCTGCTCGGGCGGCACGGGGCCTTCGAGAATGATTTCGCCGTTCTGATACGGAATAACCTGGGAATGATACAATTTAATATGCTCCATCTGCGACGATTCACTCCCTTCCAGAACTTCCCCTTAAGAATAACAAAAAAATAGTCGGATAAAAAGTGTTGTGGTATAATATGTTTTAGTGCGAATGAAAGCGTTTCATCAAAGTGAAAAAAAGAGAGCTTTGGGGAGGAAATGGTCATGGATCATACGAATGTCGAAATCATTGCACCCGTAGCAACATCGCCAAACATGAAAAACTACGAGGAAGAACGAGCCCAATTTCAATGGGCCGATATCGAGAAAGCATTCACATGGTCCCAAACCGGTAAGGTGAATGTCGCTTATGAAGCGATTGACCGCCATGCCGATTCGCAGCGCGGGGATAAAATCGCCCTGTACTATAGCGACGACCGCCGAGACGAAAAGTATACGTTTAAGGAAATGAAAGCCCAATCCAACCGGTTCGGCAACATTCTGCGCAAGCTTGGCGTAGGGAAGGGCGACCGGGTCTTCATCTTTATGCCGCGCTCGCCGGAGCTTTACTTCGCTTTGTTCGGTACGATTAAAGTCGGAGCCGTGGTCGGTCCGCTGTTTGAAGCGTTCATGGAAACGGCCGTCAAGGATCGTCTGGAGGACAGCCAGGCGGTGGCGATCATTACGACGCCTTCGCAGCTTCCGCGTGTGCCCGTTCAAGACCTCCCGCATTTGAAGCATGTGATCTTGGTCGGAGAAGATCTTACATTATCCGAAGGCCAAGTCGATTATTATAAAGAAATGGCTGCCGCTTCGGAAGAGCTTGACATCGAATGGGTGGACCGGGAAGACGGATTGATCATTCACTATACCTCCGGTTCCACCGGCAAGCCGAAAGGCGTATTCCATGTTCATAACGCCATGCTGCAGCACTATTATACGGGACGCGTCGTGCTGGATCTTCAGGAGCAGGACATTTATTGGTGTACGGCGGACCCGGGTTGGGTGACCGGCACGTCTTACGGTATTTTTGCTCCGTGGCTTAATGGCGCGACCAACGTTATCCGCGGGGGCCGTTTCTCTCCGCAGAACTGGTACGGCACGATCGAGAAATACAAGGTTACGGTATGGTACAGCGCACCGACGGCTTTCCGCATGCTGATGGGCGCTGGCGACGATACAGTAAAGCAGTTCGACTTGAGCTCCCTCCGTCATGTGCTTAGCGTAGGCGAACCGCTGAACCCGGAAGTCGTCCGCTGGGGATTGAAGGTGTACAATCAACGCATTCACGATACATGGTGGATGACGGAGACGGGCGGGCATCTCATCTGTAACTACCCGAGCATGGCGATTCGTCCGGGCTCGATGGGCAAGCCGATTCCGGGCGTCGAAGCGGCGATTATCGACGATGCAGGCAATGTGCTGCCGCCTTACCGTATGGGCAATCTGGCGATCAAAACGCCTTGGCCGTCGATGATGCGCAAAATTTGGAACAATCCGGCGAAATATGAAGAGTACTTCCGGATTCCGGGCTGGTACATTTCCGGAGATTCTGCTTACATGGACGAGGACGGTTACTTCTGGTTCCAGGGACGCGTCGACGACGTCATCAATACGGCCGGGGAGCGCGTAGGCCCGTTCGAGGTGGAGAGCAAGCTGGTGGAGCATCCGGCGGTTGCGGAAGCGGGAGTGATTGGCAAACCGGACCCGATGCGCGGCGAAATCATCAAGGCGTTCATTGCCCTGCGCGAAGGGTATACGCCGTCCGAGGAGCTTAAGACGGATATTTCCAAGTTCGTCAAAGAAGGTTTATCCGCTCATGCTGCGCCCCGCGAAATCGAATTCAGAGACAAGCTGCCGAAAACCCGCAGCGGGAAAATTATGCGCCGCGTGCTGAAGGCGTGGGAACTTAATTTGCCGACAGGCGATTTGTCGACCATCGAAGACTAGAAAGCCCGTTCGAGATTGGCTTCATAGATTGTTCATCCAGGGAGGATTTCCGCCGCTTCTAGTGGCGGAGGTCCTTTCTTTTTATTATCCAAAAAAGGGATACGAACCGCGCAAGCGGTCCGTATCCCTTTTTTCACTGCTGCTATTTCTTGAACTTCACCGCCGCCGAAAGCTTGGATTCGCCGAATTCGTTCGTGGCGGATACTTTGTAATAACCGTCGTAGGAGACGGCATAGTATTTGAATTGCGTGGCATTCGCTACCGTGCCGATTTTCTCGAACTTGCCGTTTTCTTTTTCGCTGTAATATACCGTGTATTCCTTGACCTTTTCTTTGCCGGCATTGTCCTTCCAATTCAGCTCGACGCCGCCGCCGGAGGACTTGGCCGTCAAGCCGGAAGGCGCGGACGGCGGCGTCTTCGCAGGCTTTTGCTCACCCTTGTCGGTCTTGTCTGTTTTGTCGGTCTTATCAGTCTTATCGGTCTTATCGGTCTTATCGGTGGAGGCGGTGCCGGTGCCTTGCTCCTTATTCGGCCCCGAGCCGCTGCCCGTCTCGGAACCGGCTGTACCTTCCCGGTTATCTCCTTCGACGGGTTTACCATCCGGCGCGGTCGTCTGATCTCCATCCGCAGGGAGCGACGATAAATCGACGGATGATCCGTCCGTATAAGCCGCTTTGCTTGGTGCGGATTCGTTGCCGGCCACGTCGACTGCAGTAACGTAATAACCGTACACGTTCCCTCCGTTGACGGAGTCCGTGAATTTCGTCTCGTCGCCGGACATCACAACTTTGCTTACCCGTTGAAACGGTCCGCGATTCAGGGAACGATACAGGCGGTAGCCGACGGTATCGGCGCTTGAGCTCGCTTGGAACGTGATGACGCTGATGTCGCCCGCATGGGTGGCTACGACCGTTGTCGGCGCTGCCGGCGGATTTCCGTCGTCCGTCCGAGGATCGGTCTCGGAAGGCGCATCGTCCTTATAATCTTTCGGACGATAAAAATCCAAGCTGCGGCGGCGGTCCGCTTTGACTTTTTGCATGGCGTTCGCCAGCTGTTTAAACAAAGGCCCGAGCGGCTTTTCCCGCTTGATGACGCTCTTATACTGAACAAAGTCGCTTGGCGTTCCATCTTGGGCGATATAATTGATTCCGTTATACGTAATAATCGGCAGACTCACCATAACATTGTCTACTTCGGTCGGAACATATTTTTTATTGAATACGTCCGTAACAAGCTTGCCCGCTCTCGAAGTCGCCTCGCTCGGCAGCTTCCCGGAAAGGCTGGATACGGTCACCTCGACGATATTGTCCGGCCGCTTGAACTCCTTGGTCGGGAAGAACTCGGGTTTTTTGGTAATCGCGGCATCCATAACGAGCGCGAAAATATTTTTCGCCCGGTTCGTTCCGCCCGTTTTCTTGCTCAGCTTATGAATCGGCTGGTCGTATCCGGCCCAGACGCCAAGCGTAATGTCAGGCGTATAGCCCATGAACCAAGCGTCGGCATCGTCCTGGGTCGAACCGGTTTTGCCGACAATCGGAATTTTGCCGTAGTGCTTGAAGTTTTTCATCAGATCGGTAGCCGTACCGGATGTAATAACGGTTCGCATCATATCGGTCATTAGATACGCCGTTTGTTCGGAAAAGGCGGGTGTCGGGTTAAGCTGATGCTCGTAGACGACTTTGCCGTTGGAATCCGTAATTTTACGGATCATGAACGCTTCGTTGAAGACGCCCTTGTTGCCGATCGTCGCATAGGCATTGGTCAACTCTTTGACCGTAACTCCGTATTTCAAACCGCCGATAACGCCCGTTTGGGCTTGATAGTCGTCCTTGGTGATGGAGACAATCCCCATCTTTTTGGCAAATTCCCAGGCTTCTTTAACGCCGACGACTTCGACGAACAGCTTGATCGCCGGAATGTTGTACGACTGGTTTAACGCCCGTCTGGCCGTGATGAGTCCGTGATACCCGTCGTCCCAGTTTTCCGGGATGTGATAGCCCTTGCTGCCGTCCTTGAGAATGATCGGGACATCGTCGATGACCGAAGCCGGCTGAAGGGCGCCTTTCTCCATGGCCGGTAAAAAAGCGGCGATCGGTTTCATGGTCGATCCGGGCTGACGGAGCGCTTGTGTCGCGTGATTCAGCTGCTCCTTGAAAAAGTCTCGGCCTTCGATCATTCCGAGAATCGCCCCGGACTTGCTGTCCATCATCACGGCGCCGACTTGCTCGGTTCCCTTGACTTTATCTTCAGGAGTAAAGTTTTTAGCTTCGTTCGCGATCTCGCGCATGGTCTCGTAAATGTCTTTGTCGATGGTCGTATACACGTGATAACCGCCCCGGGACAGCTGGGCTTGTACGCTTTTCAGCGCCTCGTTGTACGTCTCCGGATTGGCCTGCGGGTCCAGCTTCGGCTGTTGGACCGACAGCAGCGCCTTGGCCGCTTCTTTCTCCACCTCGATCATAAGGAAAGGGTAGGTGGAGTATGCTTTTTTGACACGCTCGGCAAGCGAGCTCTTCAAGTCGAATTGCAGTGCCTCCTGGTACTGCTGCTCGTTGATTTTGCCTTCCTCCAGCATTCGCTTCAGCACGAGCTGCTGGCGCTGTACCGCGCGCTTGAAAGCGGCGCCGTCGAATTCGCCTTTGCCGTTGAAGGTCGAGAAGTTGCTCGGCTGCTGGGGCACACCGGCCAAATAGGCGGCTTGCGCGATATTCAATTTGTTCAGATCGTCGATGTTGAAGATCCCTTTGGCGGCCGCTTTAATGCCGTACAGGTTGTAGCCGGACGAGCCGTTGCCATAAGGGATTTTGTTCAAGTAGGCAAGCAAAATTTCATCCTTCGACATCAGGCGCTCCATGCGCATGGCAAGCAAAATTTCTTTGGCTTTGCGGCTGTCGGCTTTATCCAATGTCAGAAAGACGCGTCTGGCGACCTGCTGCGTGATCGTGCTGCCGCCGGTTTGGACGTCTTCATTCAGCAGCTTTTGGAGCACCGCGCGGAGCGTTCCTTTGATGTCCACGCCGCGATGCTGATAAAAATCGTTGTCCTCGATAGCCAATACGGCGTCCAGCACCGGCTTGGGAATATCCTTTAAGCCCGCCAGACGCCGGTCTTCCTCGGTTCGAAGCTGGCCGACCACCGTATCGTCGCGGAAATACACGAATCCGGTCAAGGCGTCGTCCTGCATTTGCGCCATCATCGTTTCCTTGCTCCGAATCGGATCATCTTTAATTAGTGCGCTGACATAACCGAAAGCGGCGCCGGCCCCCAGTAACCCCGCAAACAAACCGGCGATAAAAAGCCACTTGATCGTATGTAGAGTATATTTGCCAGTTCGAAGCAAGATGACTTGGTATCGTGGCCTTTTTTGTCTTGTTTCCTTCTCCATGAAAGCGAGTTCCTCCTGATTGGAAAACATTCCTTTAACATTATAGCATAAAGCGCTCCGCTACACACCGCCGCAAAATCGTTCTTCTATGACGATTTGCTGATTTCGGCCTGATTTTGGCGCCTTGAGCAAGAGGTTTGACAATCGTTTTGGCCTTGTGATATAACTAGTGATAATAATTGTATACCGCTGAAATGCATTGATGGACTTAGTAGGATAAGGAACTAGGCTTGCAGAGAGCCGGTGGATGGTGCGAACCGGCAGCCGACCTTAGACCGAATTACCGTCCGGAGCAGCGGAAGGGAACCGCGGAAGGGCATGTCACAGCCGTCCGTCAGTAGCTTCCGATCGGGCAGCAGCCCGTTATCCAATGAAGTGAAAGCTTTGGTACGAGCTTCGGTGAAGAAACAGCGGTTTCTTCTATGATACCGTTTCGTTAGCCGGGCTTTAATTAGGGTGGTACCGCGAGCTAAGCCTTCTCGTCCCTTGGGATGAGAGGCTTTTTTTTATTTTAATGCAAATTTAGAGAATCAAGCAGGAGGAACGAACAATGGCAAAATGGGAGCAATTGACACCGCAGCAGCAGCAGGAGGTGAACCGTCAGCTGGAGACGATTCGGCGCGGCGTCGTCGAGATCGTACCCGAGGATGAATTGAAGCAGAAGGTCATCGATTCCGTCGCTACGGGAACTCCGTTAAAAGTAAAACTGGGACTTGACCCTTCCGCTCCCGATATTCATGTCGGCCATACGGTCGTGCTGCACAAGCTGCGCCAGTTTCAGGAGTTCGGCCACCAGGTGCAGCTCATCATCGGGGATTTCACCGGACGGATCGGGGACCCGACAGGCAAGTCCGAGACGCGCAAGCAGTTGACGGAAGAAGATGTCAAACGCAATGCGGAGACGTATCAGAAGCAAATTTATAAAATATTGGACCCGCAAAAAACACAGCTGTTCTACAATTCCGAATGGCTCGGACCGCTCACGTTCGTCGATGTCGTTGAGCTGTCGGCCAAGCTGACGGTGGCGCGCATGCTGGAGCGGGACGATTTTTCCAAGCGATATGCCGGCGGCCAGCCGATTCATATCCACGAGTTTTTCTACCCGTTGATGCAAGGCTATGATTCGGTGGCGCTGAAAAGCGATATTGAGCTGGGCGGAACGGACCAGAAATTCAACTTGCTGATGGGCCGCACCCTGCAAAAGGAATACGGCGTCGATGCGCAGGTGGCGATCATGAACCCGCTGCTCGAAGGGCTGGACGGCGTACAGAAAATGAGCAAGAGCCTCGGCAACTATATCGGAATCGACGAAGAGCCGAATGAAATTTACGGCAAGGCGATGTCCGTCCCTGACGAGCTGATGCTCAAATATTACGAGCTGGCTACCGACATTTCGAACGAAGAGCTCAAGCAGCTTCGCGACGGCCTAAGCAACGGCACCGTTCATCCGCGGGATGCAAAAATGCGGCTAGCCTACACCTTCGTGCGGATGTATCACGGGCAGCAGGCTGCGGAAGAAGCGCAGCAGCATTTCGTGGCCGTCTTCCAGCAGCGCGCGCTGCCGGAAGATATCCAGGAAATAGCCTTGCCTCAGGAGACGCTGGAAGACGGCAAAATCCGCATCGTAAAGCTGCTTGTCACGCTTGGTCTGCAAAGCTCGGGCAGCGAGGCGCGCCGCAGCGTGCAGCAGGGCGCGGTGAAGATCAATGAAGAGAAAATTGACGATCCGAATGCGGAGCTCGCTCCGCAGGGTGGCGAAATCATACAAGTCGGCAAACGGAAATTTGCCCGCATTCAGCTGGGATAAACGAATAAAAAAGGATGCTCCGCAGTCGTATCGACGGATCGACACGTGGAAGCATCCTTTTTTTCGGCAGGGAGGGCAGAGCGCAAAAAAGGCCGCTTTGCAGCAGCAGGTTTCCCTGATGGCAAAGCAGCCTTTTACGATCAAAAATTAGCGGCTGTAGAACTCGACGATTTGTTTTTCGTCGATTTCTTGAGCGAGTTCGGAGCGCTCAGGCCAACGAACGTACTTGCCTTCCAATGCGCCTTCGTTGAATTCAAGGTAAGCCGGCAGGTAGTTGCGGTTTGCCAAAGCTTCTTTAACGGAGGACAGGTTGCGGCTTTTCTCGCGAAGACCGATAACGTCGCCTGTGCTTACCGTGTAGGAAGCGATGTCGACTTTCTTGCCGTTAACCGTTACGTGACCGTGGGAAACCAATTGACGCGCGCCGGCGCGGGAGTTGGCGAAGCCCAGACGGTATACAAGGTTGTCCAAACGGCTTTCAAGCAGGAACATGAAGTTTTCGCCCGCAATCCCTTGCAGCTTCGTAGCTTTGTTGAACAGGTTGCGGAATTGCTTCTCGTTCAAGCCGTACATGTGGCGAAGTTTTTGTTTTTCTTGCAATTGAACGCCGTAGCCGGACAGCTTCTTGCGTTGTCCCGGACCATGCTGCCCCGGAGGGAAAGGACGTTTCAATTCTTTACCAGTACCGCTCAAGGAAATGCCGAGGCGGCGGCTTAATTTAAATTTAGGACCAGTGTAGCGTGCCATAAGTTGGGAAGCTCCTTTTATCAATAATTTGGTTAAGTTAATAAACGGGTGAAGCGTGTGCCCGATTTTGCCTTTAAGCGTTTCTTTAATAACGATTCGCACCCGACAAGAAGAACCAGCCGCGGTCCTGCCGGCAGCAAAATCATACAGAGGGTGACGCAAGCTTCCACCATAAGCACAGGCTGCCGAAACGGCAATTTCGATGCTTATTCTCGACTTCTTATTTTATAAGATGGATATGGTTGTGTCAAGCATAGGAATGCGGGGAACGGCATAGAGAAAACGTTTTTTTGCTGCAAGCTATCGTCTGCAATACGTTCGTGATCGGAAGAAATTTCTGGTACAATATGATATGCGAAGGAGCTTGACCATTGGCCAATTGGGATGTCCACCAGTTGTCGGAAGCGCTCCATTCTCTCGGATGGATAGGTCATGTCGCGGGGGCGCTGCTCGTCTTGCTGCAGACCCTGTTTCCCGTTGTGCCTTTTGTCTTGGTAGCCGGGGCCAACGTGCTGATCTTCGGATTGTGGCGAGGGTTTCTGGTCAACTATCTGTTTGTTTGCCTTGGCGCGTTTATCGCGTATTATACGGCAAGAAATTACGGAAGGGCATGGGTGCAGGGCAAACTTGCGAAGTACGAATTGATCGAGCAATGGAGCGGGAGGCTGGAGCGGCACGGGCTATGGTATATCGCAGCCAGCCGGATGATTCCGGTAATTCCTTCCTTCGGCATCAACCTGGGCGCTGCGGTCATGAAGGTCAAACCAAAGGATTTTGTGATCGGCACGCTGATCGGCAAAGCGCCGATGATCTTCCTCGAATCGGTAATCGGGCACGATCTGCTCCATATCGGCCGGTATAAAGGAAGACTTTTTGCCGCCTTAGCCTTGTTTCTCGTCCTGCTGTATGTCGGGAATTATTACAAAAACAAATGGACCAAAAGCGGCAGCAAATTTTAACTTTGTTTAAGGAAAAAGGAGAAGATTCGATGCGTGATCCCCGTTTAGAGCAATTGGCTCGCAATCTTGCAGGTTATTCTTTAAATGTACAGCCCGGCGAAAGGGTGTTGATCGAAATGGTCGGCTCCGAGCGGGAAATCGTCAAATGCCTCGTACGGGAGGTGCATGCCCGCGGCGGCCACCCTTATGTGGAGCTGACGGATCATGCGATTACGGCGGCAATTCTGCGTTCCGCCACGCCCGAGTTTTTGGAGCATTGGGCCGATATGCACCTGCAGCGTATGAAGGATATGGACTGCTACGTTGCGGTTCGCGCCGGCGAAAACGTAAGCGAGCTGTCCGACGTGCCTGAGGATAAGATGAAGCTTTACAAAAGAATCTACAGCCAGAAGGTGCACATGGAGCAGCGGATCAAGCATACGCGATGGGTCGTGCTGCGTTATCCGAATGCTTCTATGGCGCAGCTTGCCGGCATGAGCACGGAAAAATTCGAAGATTTCTACTTCGACGTCTGCAACCTGGATTACGCCAAAATGTCCGATGCGATGACTCCGCTTCAGGAGCTGATGGACCGGACCGACCGCGTGCGTATCGTAGGGCCGGGGGAAACCGACATTTCGTTCTCGATCAATGGCATCGGCTCCGTCAAATGCTGCGGCCGCCGCAACATTCCGGACGGCGAGCTGTATACCGCCCCGGTACGCGATTCCGTGAACGGCGTCATCGCCTATAATACGGTTTCCGAAAATTCCGGCATTACGTTCGAGAACGTCGTTTTCCGGTTCGAGAACGGCAAAATCGTCGAGGCTACGGCGAACGATACCGCCCGGCTGAACAAAATTCTCGACACGGACGAAGGCGCCCGCTATATCGGAGAATTCAGCCTCGGGTTCAACCCGCATATTTTATATCCGATGAAGGATACTTTGTTTGACGAGAAAATTGACGGCAGCCTTCACTTCACGCCCGGCCAAGCGTATGAGCAGGCGGACAACGGCAATCGTTCCGCCGTACACTGGGATCTGGTTCTTATCCAACGGCCGGAGTTTGGCGGGGGCGAGATTTATTTTGACGACCGGCTGATTCGCAAGGACGGACGTTTCGTCATTCCGGAGCTGGAAGGGCTTAACCCGGAAAATTTAAAGTAAATTCGGAACAAAATAGTGTTGCATGTTATTCCCTTCCACGGTATCATATTTGAAGAAAGCGATTTATTTTGTCCGTCACTAGACGCATGGAGGGATTTTGTATGCCAAACGCCAATAACGCCGCAATTGTGGAAATTTCTCAAACCGCCAATAAATTCAGATCTTCCATTGTTCTTCAGTATGATAACAAGTACATCGATGTCAAGAGCATTCTCGGTTTGTTTACGACGCTGCTGACATCCAGCAATTATGATCTTCACGTTCACGGTCCGGATGCGGATGAAGCGAAGAAAGCGATGGCCGAGGTGTTCGAGAAGCACGGTCTTAAGATCAACAGCATTCAAGATTAATCCATACGATCTCCACGTAAAGGCATTTTCGCGCAGGCGAAGATGCCTTTATTTAGTATTTTGAGAATAATTCTCAAAGTCCGGCGTCTATCTTGGTCTATCGACTTGTGTATTGCGCCGTTTTCGACTAATATAAAACTATCGGCGTTCAAACGCCTGCTTCGGATAAGAGCCGGGGCCGCATGTTCGTCCGGTTGACCGCCGGTGAACGCAAATGGTTGGATTACAGGGGGGGAGCACCATGTCGTCGGATGTGCTGCTCAGCTTGTCGCAAAAGGCCCTGCATCTGCTGCAAGAAGATGCGGACAAGATCGAGAAGCTGATCGAAGTGCAGATGGAAAACTTAACCACGCGCAAATGTCCTCTGTATGAAGAGGTGTTAGATACGCAAATTTACGGGTTGTCGCGGGAGATTGACTTTGCGATCCGGGCGGAGCTGATTACCGAGACGGCGGGCAAACAAATCTTGATGAAGCTGGAACGGAATGTAGCCCAGCTCTATGAGGCTATGAGTCAAAACAAAGAGTAACCTTCACTGGGAAGGTTACTCTTTGTTTTTTATGCACCTTTACGTTTTCTACACCAGGAAGAACGCAATGCCCAGAATGACATAGACAACCAGCAGCAGCACGCCTTCGAACCACGTCGTGGCTCCATCCTTGGAGATCGATTTGGCGACGATAAAGGCGGCTACGCCGATCGCTATGATCTCGTAGGTCGTAAAGACGAGATCCATCGTTTTCCCGAATAGGAGCGAGAGCAGCACTAACACAGGCGCGACGAACAGTGCAATCTGCAGGCTGCTGCCGACCGCGATTTCGACGGCGGCGCCCATCTTGTTTTTCCGGGCCATAATAATGGCGGCGCTGTGTTCCGCGGCATTGCCCACGATGGCAATCAGGAAGGCGCCTACGAACAGCTCGGACAGTCCGTATTGACGACTGAACGGCTCCAGCGTATGTACGAGCCATTCGCTCTGAAAGGCGACCATGGTGGTGGCGATAATGAGAAATATGATCGACAAGCCTTTGGACCAGGCGGCTTCTCCGTGCTCGACGACCTCGTCCGAAAGCTCGTTCTTGTGCGTGATCATGGAGAAGACGAGCCAGAGCAGATAAGCGATGATCAGGATCACCGATACGATCACACTCAGATTGGAAGTTTCCTGAGTGGTGAAGCTCCGGGCGAACGCGGCAGGAATGAACAGCGCAATAACGGCCAGCAGCATGAGCGATCCGTTCTGACCGGCAAGCTTGACGTTAAAGGTTTGTTCCTTGAATTTCAATCCGCCGAGCAGTACGCTAAGTCCGAGCACTAGCAGCATGTTCCCGATAATAGAGCCGGTGATGCTGGCTTTAACGATATCGAACATCCCGTCTCTAACCAAAAAATGGCAATGATGAGTTCCGCGGCATTGCCGAACGTCGCATTCAAAAAGCCGCCCAGCCGTTCGCCGAATGCGCTACGCTTTCCGTCGCTTTTCCCAGGAAGCCGGCGATAAAAATGATCGCGACCGCCGAAATCAAAAATTGCACCGTCGGGCTGAATGTCGGAGCTCCAACGTAGTGTGCCACTGCACTTAGGACGAAGCTTCCGATCAGACCGATCGTAAAAGCGTGGCGTTTCAAAAAGATCACCTCATGTGGTAAAGTATACCTAACTCCAATAAAACCTATTCTAATATAATCAATTTTCGGACAAAGTAAAATACTTTAGTGGGGGAGTTTTTTTTATGGATTTATATTTAAAAGGTAAAAAAGCGGTCGTCACCGCCTCCAGCAAAGGATTGGGCCGTGCGGTCGCGGAGCAGCTTGCGGCGGAAGGAGCGGACCTGCTTCTTTGCAGCCGGGATGAGCAGGCCGTGTGCGACGTAGCGGCCCAACTGGCGCAAAAATACGGCGTATCGGCGGCAGGCATGGCTGTCGACCTGAGCAGCCCCGAACAAATCGGCTGGCTCGTCCAACAGGCTGCCGACCGCTTCGGCCGGGTTGACGCTCTCGTGTGCAATGCAGGCGGGCCGCCGAGCGGCAGCTTCTTATCGCTGGACGAGGAAGCATGGCTCCACGCCATTCAATTGAATCTGATGAGCGTTGTCAGGCTCGTCAAAGGCTTCCACCCGCTAATGAAGGAGCAGGGAGGAAGAATCGTGACGATCGCCTCGTCGTCGGTGAAAGTGCCAATTCCGGGCTTGGTGCTGTCCAATACGCTGCGAACAGGTATCGTAGGTTTGATGAAGACGCTGTCGGTCGAATGGGGCCCTGACGGTATTTTGCTAAACACCGTATGTCCCGGACGCATCAGCACGGATCGTCTGGTCGAATTGGATTCGGCCAAAGCGGCCCGCGATCAGGTGCCGGTGGAAGAGATTCGGGAAAGCTTGGTCAAGGATATTCCGCTCGGCCGGTACGGCGAACCGGAGGAACTGGCGGCAATGGCGGCATTTCTGCTTTCGCCGCGGAACAGCTACATGACCGGGTCGGTCTTCTATATCGACGGCGGGTCGGTCAAGGCCATTTAGAGATAGGCGGGCGGGGGGCGTCGGCTTGTTCCGGCCGGAAGTATTCGGGTGCTGTCGAATGCTGTCAAATGTTTGCGCGGAACATTTGCTTTCGCGCTTGGAAGTTATTACAATAGAGCTATAATCCTTGAAGGAGTGATCCTCATGAGCGAAGAAATTCAAACAGGTCTTATCCGCATTTCAGATGATGTCGTAGCGACTATTGCAGGATTGGCTGCGCTGGAGACTCCTGGGATTGCCGGGATGTCGGGAGGCATTTCCGAAGGATTGGCGAAGCGTCTGAGCGGCAAAAACGTGCAGAAGGGCGTTTCGGTGGAAGTGGGCCAAGTGGAAGCGGCTATCGACCTTCGTGTAATTGTGAATTATGGAAGTAAAATCCATGAGGTTTGTCGCGATCTTCAAGAAAATGTGCGCGATGCGGTGGAGAACATGACCGGTCTGACGGTTGTTGAAGTCAATATTAAGGTTGAAGGCGTCGCATTTCGTGAGGAAGAGCAGCAGCCCGTCGTGGAGGACCCGGGTAACCGGGTGAAGTAAGAACCGAAGCCAAAAAGAGAGCCTTGATTCAGGCTCTCTTTTTCGTTTCCCGTTCTTTTTCCGGCTTATTGTATTCTCTGGATATGCTGAGCAGAATACCGAGGCCGACCAGCGTCGTCAGTATGGAGGTGCCTCCGTAACTGATCAGCGGCAGCGTAACGCCGGTAAGCGGAATCGTATTGGTGACCCCGCCCATGTTGATGAACGCCTGAATGCCGATCATGCCGACGATCCCCACACCAAGCAGCATCCCGAACGTATCCTGGCAGCGGAGCGCTACGACCAGCCCTCGCCACAAAAAAGCGAGATAGGCCAGCAGAAACAGACTGGTGCCGATAAACCCAAGTTCTTCCCCAATGATAGCAAAAATAAAGTCGTTGTGCGCCTCGGGCAAATAATGCAATTTCTGGACGCTTTGTCCAAAGCCGGCACCCGTCAGACCGCCGTGTCCGAACGCATAGAGCGATTGCACAAGATGAAAGCCGCTTCCTTTCTCGTCGGCCCACGGGTCCATGTAGGCAGAAAACCGGGCGAAGTGATGGCTGTTGCCATCCTTAGCGATATAATAAATCATCCCGACCAAGGTAAGAAAGACGGCTCCGCCCGCGCTAAGATAAAAAATATGCTTGAGCCGCGCTCCGCCGACAACGATGATCAGCATGGCACATAGGACCAGCACCATCGTGGAGCCGAGGTCCGGCTGCAGCATGATGAGCGCGCAGATAAACCCGATAACGACCAGCGGAGGCACAAGCCCCCGCTTGAAGTCCTGAAAGCGGTCGCCCTTTTTGCTGATAATGGAAGCCAAGTAGATGATGACTGCAAGTTTGGCGAATTCAGTCGGCTGCACGGAGAAGGATTCACCAATTTTAATCCAGCTCTTAGCACCGTTAACGTCCTTGCCGATAATCGGTACGAGCAGCAGCAGAAAGATAACAACAAATAGAGCAGGAATCACCCATTTTTGAAACTTCCGGAAATCCACATTCATGCAAAAGAACATGGCTATCGTGCCGATTCCGATAAAGATGGCGTGACGGAGTGCGTAGTGCCAAGGATTGGCTTCATACGCCATGCTTGCGCTAAAAACAAACGCCAACCCGAAGCACACGAGCGAAAACGTCAAGAAGAGCAGCAAAAAATCAGGCGTTCCTCGTCGCGGGGCACTCATAGGGCCTCCGTCTACTGAGTCAGCTTGACTTTCAGTTCAGCGAGCTTGCCGTTGGCCGTTTTCATAATGTAATCCGGAATGGCTGCCTGATAGTTTACGCCGTGCGGGAACGTCGCTTGGCCGATGTAGACATCCTCGATATAAAGAATGGCATAAGGCGATTCCAGCTTCCCGGATTCGACTCGGGTATTGATGCGGAGAAAATAATCGTTTGTGGATTCCCGATCCGGCAGCTGCAGATCGTATGTAGCGCGGTAATATTCCCATTGCCAACGCACGAAACCGAGCTGCTCCATCACTTCGTCCAAATGCGCAAGGTCGCTTTTTATGCCTTTAATTCCGCTATTTTCAATAATCACAACAAAACCCTCCTAGATATATGTACCTCGACTCTACGGTCAACCCTTTATTCATGATAGTATGTTTCCCTTTCTTGTGCAAGCCTAATGCACGGTGCGAAATTGCCCGCCTGAATAAAGTTGTGAAATTCTTGTGACACATGGATGAAACCGTTTGAAGGATTTGATAAAATGGGACTACATTACAACGATCGCTACTTTGAATGCGCCGGACAGCGGCAAGAGGAGACGGAGGGGTACCCTATGAAATCGATAAAAGAAACGCTGCAAGCGTCAGTGCCCGATATGATCGCCTGGCGCCGTTATTTGCACCGCCATCCCGAGCTTTCGTTCGAGGAATCCAAAACCGCGGCTTTTGTTGCGGATTTGCTGAAGCAATGGGGGCTGGAGGTTCGGACGGGCGTAGGCGGACACGGAATCGTGGCCAAGCTGCGCGGAGCATCGGACGGGCCGACGGTGGCGCTGAGAGCCGATATGGATGCGCTGCCGATTCAGGATGAAAAAAGCAGCGAGTACGCCTCTTCGGTGCCGGGCGTGATGCACGCCTGCGGCCATGACGCCCATACGTCGACTTTGCTCGGCGTTGCAAAAACCCTTAGCAGTCACCGGGAAGCGCTGAATGGCAGCGTCGTCTTTATTTTTCAGCCGGCCGAAGAGATGACCCCGGGCGGAGCGCTCGGGATGATCGAGGAAGGCGCGCTTGAAGGAGTCGACGTGATTTACGGCATTCACCTGTGGACGCCTTTTGAGGCCGGCACGGCCTATTGCAAGCCCGGGCCGATGATGGCGGCGGCCGACGAATTTGCAATCGAGATTAAAGGAAAGGGCGGCCATGGCGGGTTGCCTCATGAGACGGTGGACAGCGTATACGTCGCTTCGCAACTGGTCGTCAATTTGCAGTCGATCGTCAGCCGGAGCGCCGACCCTACGAAGCCGTGTGTCGTCAGCGTAGGGTCGATACACAGCGGTGCGAGCTTCAACGTGATTGCCGAATCGGCCGTGCTTAAAGGGACGGTCCGTACTTACGACCCCGGCCTGCGCATGCAGGTGAAAGAGCGGCTGGAGACGATCGTAGAGCAGACGTGTCTGATGAACGGGGCAGCCTATACCCTCGATTACAAGCTTGGGTATCCTCCTGTCGTCAACGACGCGAAGGAGGCGGAACGGTTTTACCGCGCCGCCGCATGGGCCCTTGGTCCGGAAGGCGGGCAAACGGCGCCGCTTATTATGGCCGGGGAAGACTACGCCTATTATCTGGAAAAAGTTCCGGGATGCTTTATGTTCGTAGGCGCGGGCAATCAAGCGAAGGGCGTCGTACATCCGCATCATCATCCGAGATTCGATATCGATGAAACGTCGATGGAGCATGCGGCCCGGTTGTTTATCGGAATGATCCAAGATTATATGAAGGAATATGGGATAAAGGCTTGACAACACCTTCCGGGAAGTAACAAAGACCGGTACGAATGGGAAGCCGGGGGAAAGGGGATTCTAAGCGTGCAGCGGCCTGGGGACTTTCTTGTCTTCGATGCCAAATTTGACGGAAAGTCCCGGCAGCAGGCCGCCAATTCCTTTTCTCAGGAGGGTTTTTGCGATGAGTACCAGAACGCTGCGGGAAATTATGACGACCGATTGTGCGACGGTCACGTTGAAGGATAACGTATACGAGGCGGCCGTTAAGATGAAGCAAGAGGATACGGGCTTTATTCCTGTCGTAGAAGGGAAGAAGCTGATCGGCGTATTGACGGACCGGGACCTCGTCATCCGCGGCTATGCGGAGAAGCGTGAAGGCTCCGCTGCGATTCAGCAGGTGATGAGCGACAGAGTCGTATCCGTACCTCCCGAGACGACGGTGGACGAAGCGGCCAAAATTATGGCTAAAGAACAAATCCGCCGGCTGCCGGTGGTGGAGAACGGCGATCTGGTCGGCATCGTATCCATCGGAGACCTGGCCGTCCGCGACAAATTCGAAGATGAAGCGGGCGAAGCGCTCAGCCAAATTTCCGAAAAGGATAAGCAGCCGGTACATTAAGCAAGAATCGTTCTTTCGTCCGTAAGGCCGGAGGAACGATTTTTTTATATTGTTTTGTTCACGTGTGCAATATATAATAAAGGAGTCGAAAATAAGGTTAATTCAGGCAATAACCTACACGAGAGGCGGGGAAACGATGAGCAAGGTACGATTCGGACTTATCGGCATCGGCAATATGGGGAAGGGCCATACGAATTATTTTATCAAAAACGAAGTGGCCGGAGGCGAGCTGACTGCTATTGCGGACACGAACCCGGAGCGTCTGGAATGGGTCCGGGAGCAATACGGCGACCGGTTCCAGCTGTTTGGCGACTTGGATTCGTTTTTTGCTTCGCAAGCCTTCGACGCCGTATTGATCTGTACGCCGCACTACGATCACCCAGGCTTGGCGATTACGGCGTTCGAGCATGGATATCATGTTCTGGTCGAGAAACCGGCGGGCGTCTACACGAAGCAGGTTCGCGAAATGAACGAAGCGGCCGCCCGGTCCGGAAAAGCATTCGGCATTATGTACAATCAGCGCACGAACCCATTATACCAAAAGCTGCGCGATCTCGTCTCCTCCGGAGAGCTTGGGGAAATTCGCCGCACCAGCTGGATTATCACGAACTGGTACCGCTCTCAAAGCTATTACGATTCCGGCGGCTGGCGGGCAACCTGGGCGGGAGAAGGCGGAGGCGTTTTGCTTAACCAAGACCCGCATCAGCTCGATTTGTGGCAGTGGACGATCGACATGATGCCTAAACGGGTGCGCGCGTTCTGCCATTTCGGAAAATACCGCAATATTGAAGTCGAGGACGACGTGACCGCTTACGTGGAATACGAGAACGGAGCGACCGGCTTGTTCGTGACGACGACCGGCGAGGCTCCGGGTACGAACCGGTTCGAAGTGAGCGGGGACCGCGGCAAAATCGTCATTGAAGACGGCAAGCTGACGTTCTGGCGGCTGCGGGTGCCGGAGCCGGAGTTCAACCGCGAATTCAAGGGCGGCTTCGGCGCCCCGGAATGCTGGAAATGCGAGATTCCGGTAGGCTCCTCGGAAGGGGGGCAGCACAAAGGGATTACACAAAATTTTGTGGATCATATTTTGCATGGCACGCCGCTGCTGGCACCGGGAGAGGAAGGGATCAAAGGGCTGACCCTCTCGAACGCGATGCATCTGTCTTCCTGGACCGACAATTGGGTCGATCTGCCGATTGACGAAGAGCTTTATTACGAAAAGCTGCAGGAGCGGATTCAAAACTCCACGTATAAAAAAGAAACCCGCAAGCTGGACCATATGGATGTCAGAGGAACCCATTAATCCAATAGGACAGTGTACCCGGTCAGAAACGAAGACGGTCCGTGCGAATAGGCGCCCGGACCGTTTTGTCGTTGAAGAGAACATATTTCTTATTTTGGGTCGGCCCACAGTCCCTTTTTCTTGCTGCGGGCCTCCCGCTCCAGCTTGACGAAGCTGTCCTGGAACAGCACGTTAGGCGGTATGGTCATCGTATTGGCGTAGCCTTGGCGGATTAGCGTTTCGTTGAACATTACAGGATCGCCTTGAATGAAAACATACCGGAGCAGCCTCCCGTACTTGTCTTTGTCCCCTGCGTCCGCAAAGAGATATACCGTTTTGCCGGTCAGCTTCGACTTCGTGAATTGGCTGGCTTCCTTTCCGTAATGCTCGACAGGGCTATTCGGTTTCACCGTTTCGGGCGTGTTGACCCCGATTAAGCGGACTTTTTCCCCTGACTTCGTCTCGAACGTATCGCCATCGACGACGCGCTTGACCTCGGCTACCGTCATTTTATGGTCCTTCAATGCCGGATACTGCTTCAAGATTTCCTTGGCGAAGGCGTCGCCGCCCGCACCCGAGCTTGAGCAGGCTGCAAGCAGAACCAGCATCGCCCAAAAGATCAGTCCCGCTATCGCTTTTCTCCCCATGCTTCTCATGAATCCATACTCCTCTCTCATTTATCCAGTTATCTAAAAAAGGCACGTCGTCTATTGTAGAGCTTCCCAACCCTTGTTGCAAATAGGGCGGCGGCCGCAGTTTCGGCGGATGTTTAAATCCCCCTTGCAACCCTCATACTAAAACTACAGCTACAAATGGAGGGATCGGGGTATGACATTTCATAAAGACCGCCCATTGATCGTGCAAACCGACTTTTGCGTGCTGCTCGAAGTGCGGCACCCGGCTTTCGAAGAAGCGAGGGCCGGCCTCGTCAAATTTGCCGATCTCGTCAAATCGCCGGAAAATATCCATACGTACCGGATGTCGTCGCTTTCCCTCTGGAACGCCGCGGCGGCCGGGCTGACATCCGAGGAGATTGTCGGCTTCTTGGAAAGTCATGCAAAATTCGGCGTTCCGGCCGGCGTAAAGCAAGATATCCGGCGTTTTGTCGAGCGGTACGGTCTTGTTCGCATGGAAAGGCTGGGGGACGATTTGCTTCTCATCTCGGAAGACGTGGAAGCGATCAAGGAAATGGTTTCTTTCCGTTCCTTACGGTCTTACGGGCTGTGTCAGGTCGATTCGCAAACGCTTCGTTTTTCCTCCCGGTATCGGGGGCTTCTCAAGCAGGAGCTCGTTAAGCTCGGTTTCCCGGTCGAGGATCTGGCGGGATATAGCCGGGGCGAATCGCTTCCTATCCGGCTCAGGACGGAAGCAGCCGGAGGACAGACGTTCAAGCTGCGGGAATATCAGCGGTCGGCGGTCGATTCCTTTTATCGGGAAGGGAGCCTGCATGGCGGGAGCGGTGTGCTGGTGCTCCCCTGCGGCGCCGGAAAAACGGTGATCGCCATCGCCGCAATGGGAAAGCTGAACTGCGCTACGCTGATTTTGACTTCAAACAGCACTTCGGTTCGGCAGTGGAAGAGGGAAATTCTGGATAAAACAGACGTTACCGAGGACTTGGTCGGCATATACACGGGAACGCAAAAAGAAGTGCGCCCGATTACGGTCGCCACGTATCAAATCCTGACGTACCGCAAATCGAAGGACGACCCGTTCGTTCATATGGATCTGTTCAACAAACGCGATTGGGGCTTGATTGTCTACGACGAAGTGCATCTGCTTCCGGCTCCGGTGTTCCGGGTTACGGCAGATATTCAGGCGACGCGGCGGCTTGGGCTGACGGCGACGCTGATCCGGGAGGACGGCCGGGAGGAGGACGTCTTCTCGCTCGTCGGGCCCAAGCGCTACGAAATGCCATGGAAAGAGCTGGAGACGCAAGGCTGGATCGCCTCGGTCGAGTGCGTCGAAATCCGGGTTCCGATGGCGGACAAAGAAAAGGAAGCTTACCTCGCCGCAGCGCCGAGACAAAAAATGCGGGAGGCCAGTGTCAACCCGGGCAAGCTGAAGGTTGTCCGCGAGCTGCTGAGCAAGCATGACGGCGAGCAAATTTTAATTATCGGCCAATATTTGGAGCAGCTTCGCCAGCTTGCGGAAGCTACGAAGCTTCCTCTGATTAGCGGAGAAATGCCGTACGAGGAAAGGGAAGAGCTCTATTCCGGCTTTCGCAGCGGGACGGTCCCGGCGCTGATCGTCTCGAAGGTGGCCAACTTCGCGGTCGATTTGCCCGACGCGGCGGTGGCGATCCAAGTATCGGGCAGCTTCGGTTCAAGGCAGGAGGAGGCGCAGCGGCTCGGACGCATACTGCGGCCGAAGGCGGGCACGAACCGGGCGGTCTTTTATACGCTTGTCAGCGAGGATACGAAGGAGCAGGAGTTCGCGCTGAACCGGCAGCTGTTTTTGATCGAGCAGGGCTACCGCTACCGGATCGAATGGGCGAACGGATCGAAGGAGGCGGTCTCGATATGAATTATGCGGAATTGCTGGTGCGGATGCCCCGAGAGCTGAAGAGCCGGCTGGAGGCCGAAACGGTCTACGCGTCGTGGCTCGGAAAGGGAGCTTCGCCGGATCAATTGTGGACCGACCCCGTTGTGATGGAAACGGTCCGCAACCGGCTGAGCCGTTCCGAGCGTACGGTACTTGAGACGATTGTGCGGCGGATCGGCTGCGAGGCGTTTGACGAGGCGGATTTGGAGCGGGCGGCAATAGGTCCCCTGTCCGGGGCCGAGGTGAAAATGGGCCTGGCCGGTCTGCTTCGCAAAGGCATCGTCTTTTCGTTTCTCAAAACATGGGGAGAGCATCTCTATGTCATGCCGGAGGACGGGTTTGCCTGCTGGCAGTCCGTCCTGTTTCCCGATATGTCCTCCGGGCTCGGCGAGGCGTCGGGAGACGCCGGGGATCGTCCGGCCCCGATGCTGCCGGGCGAGCCGAATCTGGCGCGCGATCTGTTTCATATGCTGGTGTTTGCCGCGGAACAGGGGCTTAAGCTGACCAAAAACGGAACTCTGCACAAAAGGCAGCTTCAGAAATTGTCCGATCGGGTTCGGCTCCGGGGAGACGCTCTTGAGCCGCTTTCGCTGAAATATGCATACGCCGATACCTATTCTCCGAAGATTGCATTGGTGCTGGATATGCTTTTGCGCTTGCGGCTTGTCGTTCTGAAAGACGAAGAGCTTAAGCTGAACGTGGAAGCGACGGACATTTTTCTGGACCAGCCGCTCGCCGGGCAGATGCGCCGCTTATACGGGCTTTGGAAAACGCTGGCGCTACCTGCCGCGGCGTGGATGCAGCATGCCGTGTGCCTTCTGGAGCGTGTCAAAGATGGCATATGGATAACGGCGGAGCAATTGCTGGAGCGGTTGGAGGCGTTCGGTTTACTGGCGGGAACGTCGGAGAGCCGGGGAAGGGCCGAAGGCGCCCGGCATTTGCGCAAGCTGTGGATCGAGCCGCTCGCTGCGCTGGGCTTTCTGGAACAAAGCTCCGGTTCGGCCTCCGGCTCGGACGCCTTCCGGTGGACGTTTCCGCTCGGTTTGCACGGCAATCCGGTTGCGGAGAACGAGGCGGAAGAGGGCGGGTTTATGGTCCAGCCCGACTTCGAACTTCTGGTGCCTCCGGACGTTTCGGGTAAAGTGCGCTGGGAGCTTTGCTGCCTGGCCGATCTCGTCGTGCGGGATCAGGTAAGCATCTACAAATTATCGAAGGATAGCGTGAGGCGGGCTCTGGAGAATGGGCGTACGGCAGCGGGAATCTGCGATTTTCTGGAACGTCATGCGCTCTATGGCGTACCGGACCATATCCGGTTAAGCATCGGGCAGTGGGCGAAGCCGTATGGCAAAACGGTCTTTACTCAAGTGCTGCTGCTGCGCTGCACCGATGACGAAACCGCCCGAACGGTGGCCAAGCTGCCTGCCGCTTCGCGGTATGTGAAGGAAATGCTGAATGAGCGGGATTTTCTGATTGCGGCTGCCGACGCGAAGCCGCTTGCGGCTGTGTTGGAAAAAGCGGGCTTTATGCCCGGGCTTCCCGCTTTCCCCGCGGCGCAAGGGGAAACGGACGGGGGGGAGACAGGCTCGGGCCGTTACCCGAAGCTGTCTGCCGAACGGGGCGCATCGCCGATGAGCCTGCCTGCTGTCGAGCCGGCGGACAAAGGGCAGGGGCTTATTTATTCGAGAAATTCCGTCGGATTCCTCAGACTGGAAACGCGGCTGCCGGAAGCCTCCGACGTTTATCCCGCCTTGCAGGATATTCCGCCGACGTGGCTTCGGGATTACCGGAACTACCATGTATCGACCCGCAAAGAAATCGTCGAAAAGGCGATCGAGATGCGGTCGGTGCTGCAAATCCGCAAAAATGGCACCGATTTTCGCATCGTTCCCCGCAAGGTGCAGGAAACGCGGGGAACCTGGTGCATGACCGGACTCGGTTTGTCCGGCGGAGCGCAGGACGAAACGTCGGAGGTACGCTGGCTCGCGGAGGAATGGCAGGAAATGCGGCTGATTCTTCCGGGGATCAACGATAAATATTAATTCAGCACGACCGCCTTCAAATATGGTATGATAAACATGTCTGACATGGTCTGACGAACCATATTCAAGTGAAGGGACGGTGCTGCCGCATGGCGGTAACGGAGACGCATACGCTCGACATGTCTGCCATACTGCTGGGGTCGTACGAGCTGGCTGACCGCATCAAGTTCTCCGCGGAAACGGCGGATTATTTATATTGGAAACAGCGAAAGGATGCCGATGAAGAAGCACGGCAGCTGGTGAGGGAGTTTCTCAAGGCCAAGGAACTGTTCGAGGAGTGCGAACGCTTCGGACATTTTCACCCGAATTATCATGAGGCGCTTGACCGTGTCAAGGCGGTTCAGGAGCGGCTTGACGCCGTAGAATCCGTCCGGCGCTTCAAGGAAGCGGAGAAGCGGTTGGACGACCTGCTGCACGAGGTATCGGAAATTATCGCTCGTTCCGTATCGGATACGATCAAGGTGCCTTCGAACGATCCGCTTGCAGCGGGGGGAGGCTGCTCCTCCGGAGGAAGCTGCAGCGGCAAGTGCGGCTAACAGCGATAAAACGGGCCCGGGATAATCCCGGGCCCGTGCTTTAAACACGATGAAGGCGGAAAACCGGCCGGACGAGGCCGACTTGATCGCCGCGGCGATTGTTCACCGCCGGCTGGTGGAACCGGGCAAGCTGCGCTGCCTCTTCGGCGCTAAGCAAACCGAGCTGGAGCATCGCTTCAGCGGCAGCGGGATAAATTGCGCGTTCGGCGCCGTCTTCAATTTTGATGGCAATGCCGATGCCCTGCTCCGGCACGGTGGCCGCGTACAAGCCTTCGGCGCCCATTTTGCCGATGATCCGGCCTTGCGTCAGCTCGGCGAGGCGGGTATCGAATCTGTCGCTGCCGGCTATATAGAACGGCGCTTGCCGAATCGCCCCGATGATCGTACGGCAAGCCTCCGTCCGCTCCGGAGAAAGACCGTCCGGCCGCCCGAGCCGCGCGTAAGCGAATGCAAGCGAGGCGAGCGGGACGGCGAATACGGGCACTCCGCAGCCGTCGGTTCCAAGCGTGATGCTTTCCGGCGGGACCCCGCACATATCGGCGACCGTCTGAAGCATTTTTTGCTGGACAGGATGCTCGGGTTCGATATACTGTTGTATAGGAACGTTCATCAGTTTCGCAAGCGCCAGCATGCCGGCATGTTTGCCGGAGCAGTTGTTATGAAGCTGTCCGGGTTCACGATGCTCCCGCTTTATGGCATCGGCCGCGGGCTTATACATCGGCTCCTGCGGGCCGCAGCCTAGAGCGCTTTCATCCAGTCCGAGCTTTCGCAAAATCCCCAGAGCGGCTGCCGCATGTTCCGGTTCACCTCCGTGCGAGGCGCAGAGCAGCGCCGTCTCCGATGGCGTCAGCCCGAACCGCTCGCCTCCGCCGGCTTCCAGCAGCGGGATCGCTTGCAGCAACTTGGCCGTCGAGCGGGCAAACGTGTAATATTCCGGATTCCCGGCATACGCCAGCAGCTTCCGCTCGTGATCCACAACGGCGATGTGGCCGCGGTGAACGCTTTCGGTCATCGACCCGCGGGAGATTTCGACTAACAATTCATTTTCCGGTGCAACCATTGTTCATCGGTCCTTTCCTGATCCTATAGCAAACAGAAAGAAGGTCGTTGTCCATGTTTACCGAGCGAAGCGGCATTATTGTCTGGGTAAGCGATTTGAAAGCGGCCGGCAAACATTTGGAAAAATACGGCAACGTCCATTTTATTTCCAAAAGACTGCACTATGCCGCGATGTACGTTTATTCCAGCCGTCTGGACGAAACGGTGAAGCAGCTTCAGAAGCTGCCGTTCGTAAAAAAAGTGGAACGCTCGTATCGAAACGAGATCAAAACTGAGTATAACAGCAACGTTCCGGATAAGACAAGGTTCTACTCCCTTTAATCCTCGAACGGGTATACGATCATAGCTTACGACGAAAAATGAGCTTCTGTGCGCAGAGGCTCATTTTCTTTTTTTGATACGTACCCCGGGCGGCAGCTGATTGTGACTCCGGTTTCTAAAGTTTTTTTTATTTGATTCTCAAGTTGTAATGAGGCAAAATAAAAGATAGCTTTATGTGTACATAGGGTAACGGAACTATTTTTGTAGGAAAGGGGTTGGGAAGTTGAACGGAGGGAAAGTCGACAGCCGGGAACAAAAAAACGTATCGCGCGACGGGCTGCTTAGAGGCAAGCCGATTGCGGATATCGTCGTCACCCATCATGCCCGCAGCCGATGGGTCGATCGAGTGGAAACGGAGAAGACGGGCTTTCACGACATTACGGCTTTTTTATGGAGCAAGCTGAAGTCGAACTCAATCCAACCCTACTACAAAAACGAACAGGATGTTTATCTGATCGATGAAGACTTGGTCATGGTCGCCGAATTTGTGAAAATGGACACGCCGGAATCGGCGGGGGATCCGGAGGCATACAAAATGATCGTCGTTACGTTCCTGGGGAGGATGTCGGAGACAATGGAGCTGCGGGATTTGCGCTCCTATTATTCTTGGCTTCGCCATTCGCGCCGCATGACGCTGATCAAGAACAGCCGTAAACGAAGATAATTGGTGGGACAATTCGAGCATGTCGGGAATCGGCATGCTTTTTGGCGATTTCCCGCCCTCAAGAAAACCTGCCGCTAATCCGCGGTCGCCCATCCATGATAGCTTCGATCCGGGTTTTCTTATATAATGAGGCTACAACGCTTGCGGAGGAGTCGTTATGGCGCTTAACTTTCACCAGCTTCATATTTTTCATACCGTTGCGGAGAAGGGGAGCTTCTCCTATGCCGCGCAGGCGCTGCATATGACACAGCCGGCTGTGACGATGCAGGTGCAGTCGCTCGAGGACTATTTCGGAACCAAGCTGTTCGTGCGGTCGACCAAGCGGGTCGAGCTGACCGAAGCCGGCCGGACGCTGCTGCCGTTCGCATCCCGCAGCATTGAGCTGATGAGGGAGACCGATATCCGGATGTCCAAGTTCACGCATATGCTGGAAGGCCGGTTGCATCTGGGGGCGAGCTTGACGGTCGGGGAATACGTGCTGCCCCGGCTGCTCGGACCGTTCGGACAAGAGTACCCGAACATCTCCGTCAGCATGAAGGTCATCAATACGAAGCAAATTTTGGAGGAAGTGCTGAGTCATCAACTGACCTTTGGCTTGGTGGAGGCCGAGGTGGATCATCACCCGGACGTGCATACGGAAGCCGTATTAAACGACGAATTGAAGCTGATCGTGCCGAGAAGTCATCCGCTCGCCGAGCGTGAGCGGATCAGGATGGAAGAGCTTGCAAAGTATCCGTTTATTTTGCGGGAGCAGGGGTCGGGAACGCGTAAGGTGATGGAGGAGGAGCTGGCCCGGGCCGGCTGCGACGTGTCCGCGCTGAACATCGTGATGGAGCTTGGCAGCACGGGAGCGGTAAAGTCGGCGGTAGAGGCCGGACTCGGCATCTCGATCGTCTCGCAATCCTCCGTCAAGCATGAAGCCGCGCTCGGCGTGCTGCGGGTGAAGAACGTCGAAGGGGTTTCCTTCGCCCGCAGCTTTCGTGCCATTTACTTAAATTCTACGCTGCTTCCCATCTCGGCCGTGACCTTTATGACCTTTTTGCGGGAGCGCGATTTAAGCCAATGGCTATAACGCCAGACTTGTTTAAACAAAAGGGAGGTCTGTAGGTTTTATGGCATTTGCAGATTTGCATACGCACACGCTGGCCTCTGACGGCACGAGGCCGCCTGCCGACAATGTCCGGCTGGCCGTGGAAGCGGGGCTCGCGGCGGTAGCGATCACCGACCATGATACGGTGGGCGGACTCCGGGAGGCGATGGAAGCGGGCTTGAAGTACGGCATCGCCGTCGTCCCGGGCGTAGAGATCAGCACCGTTCATGCCGGACAAGACATTCATGTGCTCGGCTATTGGATCGACGATACGGACTCTCGGTTTCTGTCGAGGCTCGCGGAGCTGAGAGAAGTGCGCGACCGGCGCAACGAGATGATCGTAAGCAAGCTTCAGGAGCTGGGGCTGTCCATAACGATGGAGGACGTGCTCGAATCGCTGCGCTCCTCGAAAAAAGCGGGCGATACCGTAGGACGTCCGCATATCGCCGATGCCTTGGTGCGCAAAGGCTACGTTAGCTCGATGGCCGAAGCGTTCGACCGTTATTTGGCCAAGGGAGCGGCGGCTCATGTCAATCCGCCCCGCATTACGCCGCAGCAGGCAGTGAAGTGGATTCTGGAGGCCGGCGGAGCTCCCGTGCTGGCGCATCCGGGGCTGTACGGGGAGGACGAGCTGATTCCGCTGCTTGCGGCAGCCGGACTTGTCGGCTTGGAGGCGTACCATTCCGACCACACCCCGGAGCAGGAAGCGCATTACGAAGCGTTGGCTGCCGCGCACGGGTTGCTGGTAACGGCAGGATCGGATTACCATGGCGAACGGGGCGGCGTCGTTTTTCATGCGCCGATCGGGGCGCGCCGCGTCGCCGCGGATGTTGTAGACCGACTATTCGAACGGAGGGGAATGCGGTCATGACCGTACGCAAAGCGATTATTCCGGCGGCGGGTCTCGGTACCCGATTTTTGCCGGCGACCAAAGCGCAGCCGAAAGAGATGCTGCCGATCGTCGACAAGCCGGCGATCCAATATATCGTAGAGGAAGCCATTTCGTCGGGAATCGAAGATATTATGATCATTACCGGACGCAACAAGCGGGCTATTGAGGACCATTTCGACAAATCGATCGAGCTGGAGTCCATTCTCGAAGAAAAAGGAAATCATGAGCTGCTCGGAATCGTCCAATCCGTATCAAACCTGGCCGACGTTCATTACATTCGTCAGAAGCAGCCGCTCGGGCTCGGTCACGCGGTGCTTTGCGCCCGTAAATTTATCGGAAACGAGCCGTTTGCCGTACTGCTTGGAGACGATATTATCCAGTCGGAGCCGCCTTGTCTGAAGCAAATGATCGACCTGCACGAGGCGACGAATACGTCGGTGATCGCTTGTCAGGAAGTGCCATGGGACGATGTGGATAAGTACGGCATCATCTCGCCTTTGGCAGAGCGGCATCCATATCGTTATATCGACGGCTTGATCGAGAAGCCGGAACGCGGACAAGCCCCGTCCAACTGGGCCGTTATCGGACGATATATTCTGACCCCGGATATTTTCGATATCCTTGAGCACAGCGAGCCCGGCCGCGGCGGCGAGATTCAATTGACCGACGCTTTGCAGGTGTTGAACCGGCTGCGGCAGATGGTCATGTTTCCTGTGCCGGGCCGGCGATTTGATGTCGGCGATAAGCTGGGTTATCTCGAAGCGACGATCGAGATGGCATTGAAGCGGGAGGAGCTGCGCGGACCGTTCGAAAGTTATCTGCGCAAGCGATTGGGCTTGTAGGAACTCGTCTTAACCTTTTCAAACGACCGACCGTCCTTTTAACGGAAATGTATCCGTTGAAGGGCGGTCTTTATTTTTGGAGTCCGGTGCCCCATGCCGTTAAAAAAGCCGAGCGCAATTGGAAAAAAACGGGTATACTTGTGCTGTAGCTTTATTTTTGATACGGAATCCTGCGGACGTACGTAACCATGGACGGGACCGGGATTCATGTACCGGCTGGAAAAGAGGTTGAAAGGAATGAACGGTAATCAAGCATTGCAGTACAGGCTGTGTCCATACGAATCCGGCGGGCCGGAGCCTGGGTGTAACGAACAGACGCTGCAGCGGATTCTCGGGCTGCTGAACAAAGCGTGCGAAATCGATTTCCGGCACTACAAGCGAAGCAGTCTGGTTCGGCGCATCGAACGACGCATGGACAGGCTGGGCCTGGCGAGTATGGAAAAGTATGCGCGGCTGCTGCCGGATGAACCGGAGGAATTGCTCGCGCTGGGCAAAGATTTGCTTATCGGGGCGACGCATTTTTTTCACGATCCGCAGGCATTCGAGACTATACAGAAAAAGGTCATTCCCGCTATCGCAGAAATCAGACGGCACGAACGGCATATCCGTGTCTGGGTTGCGGGATGCTCGACCGGCGAAGAAGCCTACTCCCTCGCTATGCTGTTTCATCAATTCAACGAGACGATGGCGGAGCCTTATTCCGTCAAAATTTTCTCCACCGATCCGGACAAGGATGCGGTCGATGCGGCCCGTCGGGGCATCTATCCCGAAGCGGCGGTAACAAGCCTGCCGAAACCATGGCTAAGGCGGTATTTTATCCAAAACGGAGAGCAGTATCAAATCGGTAAAGAAATCCGCAAGATGGTCGTGTTTGCGCATCGCAACATGATCGAGGATCCGCCGTTCAGCCGCTTGGACCTGATCGTCTGCCGCAATCTGTTGATCAACCAGCCATCCGAGAAGCAGAGGAAGGTGCTGTCGGCGTTTCATCTTGCGCTCAATCCGGACGGGTTTATGGTTTTGGGACCGATCGAAACGATTGGCCGGCTTACGCATTTGTTTGTTCCGTATGACCGCAAGCGGAATATTTTCAGGCAGAAGGCGCCGGGCCCGGGGCCGGTGTTCGCAAGCAAAATCGACGGGAGCGACCAAGACGTTGCCCGGGCGCGTGCTGCGGCAGCGGACAGTCGGGGGCATCTTGACGAGCCGGCCCGGGCAGCCGACCGATTCAAATCGGAACCGAACGCCAATTATCCGGTGATCGGGATGGAGCAAGAGCTGCGGCGGCAGCAAGAATCGCTTCGGGCGGCAATCGAAGAGCTGAAGGCGTCGAACGAGGAACTCCAGGCGATCAACGAAGAGCTGGTTACGGCCAATGCGGAATATCAGTGCAAGCTTCAAAAGCGGACGGAAGCGAACGACGATATGGACCATTTTTGGGCCGGTACCGAAATCGGAACCGTCTTCCTGGACACCGACATGCGCATCCGCCGGTTTACGCCCGCCGCCACCAAGGAATTCTATTTGTCTGATGTCGATTGCGGGCGCCCCTTCGGACAAATCTCGCATAACTTCGATGAAGACGATATTTTGCGCGATGCCCGGCAAGTGCTGAAGACGCTGATTCCCGTCGAGCGGGAGATTCGGAGCCGAAACGGGCTGTGGTATCAAATACGCGTCCTGCCCTACCTAACGAGCGAGCAGGTGATCAAAGGCATCATCCTGACATTCCTGGACATCACGGAGCTCAAATCGGTCAACGAGCGGCTGCTTCTGCTTTCTTATGCTATAGAACAAAGCCCCTCCATCACCGTCATTGCCGATGCGGATGGGAGGATCCAGTACGTGAACCCCAAATTTACCGAAACGACCGGGTTCCACCCGACCGATGTGGCGGGCAGTCCCCTTCGCGAGCTGAATCAATGGGACAACTCTCCCACCTTGTTCGAGGAAATCTGGAGCATCGTCTCGTCCGGACACGAGTGGAAGGGCGAACTGAAGAGCTGGCGTAAAAACGGGCCGAATTACCCGGAATCGGTGAAATTTTTGCCGATTAAAGATCGGGACGGCCGGATTATTCATTATCTCAAAATCGCCGAGGACATCACGGAGCGGAAGCAAACGGAGGAATTGCTGCGGAAATCGGAAATGCTGTCGGCCGTCGGCCAGCTTGCGGCCGGCATCGCGCATGAAATTCGCAATCCGCTGACCGCGCTCAAAGGCTTTACCAAGCTGATGGGCTCCCGGGGGCACCACGGAAGCTATTTGTCCATCATGTCGGCCGAGCTGGAGCGGATCGAAGAAATCGTCAGCGAGCTGCTCGTGCTGGCGAAGCCGCACGCGGCCGACTTTTTGCCGAAGTCCGTGGCATCGATCTTGAATGACGTCATTATGCTGCTCGAAACGCAAGCCATCCTCTGTAAGGTGACGATCGAAACGGACATCGAGGATGAACTTCCGCCGGTAAGCTGCGTCGAAAACCAGTTGAAGCAGGTATTCATCAACGTGCTGAAGAACGGCGTGGAAGCGATGCCGGGAGGCGGTGCTTTCCGCGTCAAGGCGGAAAAGGCGGAGCGGGGCATACGCATCAGCTTTATCGATCAAGGCTGCGGCATTCCGGAGACCAAGCTGTCAAAGCTGGGACAACCGTTTTATACGACGAAAAACAAAGGAACGGGTCTCGGGCTTATGATTAGCTACAAAATTATCGAAAACCATCGCGGGTCCATGACCATAACCAGCAAGGAAGGAGTCGGAACGACGGTCGTCATCGAACTGCCGGCGGTGCCGTAAATGACAAAGCACCCGGTCCGCAATGCTGCGGATTCAGGTGCTTTTGCTCGCTGTGCGGGACTACTTTACGGCTACCGGCATTTGCTTGATACTTGCCGGATCGGGCGTGACGAACAGCGTTTTCTGGTGGTCGTAGATCACGAATCCCGGCTTGGCGCCGCTTGGCTTGCGGACATGCCGGATGAGCGTATAATCGACAGGCACCTGGCTCGATTCCCTGGCTTGGCTGAACCAGGCGGCAAGCTGGGCCGCTTCGTGCAGCGTGGCTTTGCCGTATTCGGCGCTGCGAATGACGACGTGTGAGCCCGGAATATCTTTCGTATGCAGCCACGTATCGGCGGGGTGGGCCAGCCGGTTCGTCAAGTACTCGTTCTGCGTGTTGTTTTTGCCGACATAGATCGGGATCCCTTCGCTGGACGTGTAGCAGGCCAGCGAAGGCTTTTGGTTCGGCTTTTTTTTGCGTCCTTTTTTGCCGCGGTCCCGCACGTAGCTTTGCTCCGTCAGCTCCTCGCGGATCTCCTCGATATCGGCCAGCCCGGCACTGGCAAGCTGCTGCAGCACATTGTCCAAGTAACGGATTTCCTCGCGGGCCTCGGTCATCTGCTGCTGCACGGCGATCAGGCTGTTTTTGCTTTTGGTATATTTTTTGAAATACCGCTGGGCGTTCTCGGAAGGCGTCAGCAGCGGATCAAGCTCGATCGTGACGGGACGCTGCTCTTCATCGTAATAGTTCACGACCTCGATCTGCTTGTCGCCTTTGCGGATCTGGTGCATCGAAGCGGTAAGCAACTCGCCGAGAATGCGGAAACGGTCCGCTCCGCGCGCTTCCTCCATTGTATCTTCCAGCTTTTCCAGCTTTTTGAGGTTCTTGGCGCGTTCGTTGCTAAGCATCCGGAACAGATCGGCCGCGCGCTGCTTCACGGTGTCCCGTTCGGCCTTATCCCCGTAATACGCTTCAAGGCAGGCGCTGATCGAGGCGAAGCGCTGCGTTTCGCCCTGCACGTGGCTCAGCTCCGTAATCGAGAAGAACGTTTTGCCCGTTGCCGCTTCCTCGACGATAACCGCTTCGGCCGCTCCGGTTTCCAGCTTTTCGATGAGCTCCCGGAACGGAACCCACAGCTTCGCGGGCATGTCGGACGGCGGAGGCACGTCCCCGTTGGCGGCCCGGTGCACAAGCTCGCGGGCGACGAGCGGGCTGAGCCCGCTGAAGCGTCCGACAAGCGTCTGCTCCCAAAAGCGCCGGGAAGCCGGCTCATCGGCCGCTGCGGCCGCTTCGGAGAGGAAAGCGGTGAAACGCTCCTCGCTCACCCCGAACGGAAGCAGCTTATGCTGCTCCGGCGGCGCCGTGTAGACGTTGCCCGGCATGACGATGCGGTAGCTGCTGATCGCCGGCGTGACGTGATGAATGCCGTCGGCAATGATTCCGGTCGTCGGGTCCTTCAAAATAATATTGCTGTGACGGCCCATAATCTCCACGACGATGGTTTTGAGACTGAGGTCTCCGAGCTCGTCGCGCTGCCGGATGTTCAAATGCAATACCCGCTCGAGACCGGGCTGCTCGATCGCTTCGATGATGCCCCCCTCGCAGTGCTTGCGCAGCAGCATGCAGAACATGGGCGCTTCCAGCGGATTCTGGAAGCTCTCCCCGGTGAGATGCACCCGGGGATAGGTGGGATTGGCGGACAGCAGCAGCTTCAGATTGCGGCCGGCCGCGCGGATTTGCAGGACGATATCGTTTTCCGATGGCATCTGCACTTTATTGATGCGGGCTCCGACGCAGCATTGCAGCTCGCGGGCCAGACTGTGAACGACGAGACCGTCGAAAGACATGCGGGACAACTCCATTCTTCATGCGCAAAAAGCGATTTTTGAGTGCTATCCTCTATCATGCCATATTTTGAAGCAAATTTTAAGTTATAAGACCCGAATGCCGCTTTCGGGACCGTTTTCGTTACCGGAGGGGCCGGGAAGAGGGGCGGTTTCCGTCATGGTTGGCGGGGTCGCCGCTTCCTCTTCCGGAGCAAATACAGCGCGGCCGCGACCGCGTTGCACAGCACAAGACCCGTCAGCGCGGGCGCGACGACCGCGAAGCCGGAATCGCCGCCGAAATAAATGCTCCAAACGATCTTCAGAACGGCGATCAGATTCAGAACGAGCAGGCCGTACAGCCAGGATCGTTGCCAGAACGCATACGCCAGAGCGGCCAGCGATCCGGGCACCAGCAGAGTCATCAAAATTTTCGCTAAGCTCCAGTTGCCAAGCAAGTAATCCTGCTCCATCTGCAAAAATTGACGAACGTGCGGGTCCACCTCGGTCGGCTTCGGAAACCAAAACATGCTGCTCAGCAGCAGGAGAAGCACGACAACGATGCCTTTGAGACTGCGTCTATAGGCGAAGAAACAGAACGGTAGAAGAAATAACGGGCGTATGTACCAGCTCAACACGTTTTGATGCCTTTCATAAGCCCAGAAAAACCATTCCTCGAGCATTGGTCTTTACCTCCCCGAACGATTCGTTGCGGCGATGCCGTTTTCCACGATCCAAAGCAGGCTGTCGATCGTCTTCATGGCCTGCTCTTCGCAGCCGAACAAGGCTTGATCGGCGTAATGCTCTGCGACGTACAAGCTTAGGAACGCGATCAAATCGGCAAGCACCGGCGCATCGACGTCGGGGGCGATCCGGCCCGACTGAATTTGGCGCTCGATGAGCCGAATGAAAAATTCGTTGCCCTTGGCCGCGGCATCGCCGGTTATTTCCCGTTTCAGCCCGGGATCGCGAAGCTTGGCGAAATCCCCTGCGATCGAAGCAAGCTTCGGATGCGCCCGGTAGAAGCGAATGCCGGAGACGAACAGCTCTCGCACCGTTTGCAGCAGCTCATTCCGTTCAAGATCCTGGAAGGCTGCGGCCGAGAAGCCCGCCTTTTGCCGGCCTATGACCTCAAGGACATGCTTATAGAGGTCTTTTTTGTCTTCGAAATACTGGTAGAAGCTGCCTTTGGCAATGCCGGTTTTTGCGACGATACGCGAAATGCTGGCTTTGGCATACCCGAAATCGTAAAACTCTTCCACGGCCGCTTCGAAGATCAGGTTTCGCTTGTCGGCAGACAAATTAAAGAACGTCGGATGAGGCATCGGATCCAGCTCCTTTTAAATGTGACTTCACAGTCATATGACTATATGGTCACATTATACATCGTTTTCGTTTTTTTTCAATACTCCGTGCATCGAACGGAGGGTGACCCCTATGCTCCTTTCCCGGGTGCTAATTTCCGGCTTGTCTGAATACATTTAACGTAGACAACCTTTTGGGAGGGGAAAAGCAGATGAGTCAGAAGAAGTGGTATCAGATGTCGGCGGAAGAAATCCTGCAGTCGTCCGGGACAGAGCCTTCAAAAGGGCTGACTATGGAGGAATCGGAAAAGCGTCTGGCCGCATACGGCAAAAACGAGCTGGCGGAAGGACAGGGCGTGTCTCCCGTGACGCTGTTTTTGAACCAGTTCAAAGACTTCATGGTGCTCGTGCTCGCCGGAGCGACGCTCGTCTCGGGTCTGCTGGGCGAATATTTGGACGCGGTCGCGATCATTGCGATTATTATCATGAACGGCATTCTCGGCTTTGTGCAGGAATTCCGGGCGGAACGGTCGCTGCGGGCGCTGAAGGAGCTATCGGCGCCGAACGCCAAGGTGCTGCGGGACGGCCGGCTGGAGCTCATCCCGGCCCGGTGGCTTGTCCCCGGGGATATCGTCGTGCTGGAAAGCGGCGACCGGGTGCCGGCGGATGTCCGGTTCATCGAAACGAACGGCCTTTATGCGGAAGAGTCCGCGCTGACCGGGGAATCCGTACCGGTAGCCAAGCATACGGAGCCGCTGGAGGGGGAAGACATCCCCCTTGGAGACCAGCGCAATGTAGGCTTTATGGGGACGATGCTGACGCGGGGAACGGCCAAAGGGGTCGTGGTCCGCACCGGCATGGCGACGGAAATGGGCAAAATCGCCGATCTGATCCAGAACACCGACGCGACCGAGACGCCTCTGCAGCACCGGCTGGAGCAGCTCGGGAAAATATTGATCATCGTCGCGCTGGCTTTAACGGTGATGGTCGTCGTTGCGGGCATTTTGCACGGGCAAGAGCCGTACGGCATGTTCCTCGCCGGGGTGAGCCTGGCCGTCGCCGCGATTCCCGAGGGGCTTCCCGCGATTGTGACCATCGCTTTGGCGCTTGGGGTGCAGCGGATGATTCAGCGCAAGGCGATCGTGCGCAAGCTGCCTTCCGTCGAGACGCTCGGCTGCGCTTCGGTCATCTGCTCGGACAAAACCGGTACGCTGACGCAAAACAAAATGGCCGTGACGCACTTGTGGACGGGCGGCGAGCTGCTTGAGGTAACGGGGAACGGCTACGATCCGCGGGGAGAAATATTGAAGCAGGGACAGCACGTCGACGTGCGGAAAAACCAGATGCTGCGCCGGCTGCTGCAGGTTTCTGTGCTCTGCAACAACGCGGAGCTGCAGGAGGAGCGCGCGGAGTCCAAGAAAAAACAGCCGGACGACGAGACGGAAGGGGTATGGAGCATCAAGGGCGATCCGACGGAAGGAGCGCTGGTCGTGCTCGGGGCCAAAGCCGGTGTCACGCAGCAATCGCTCGGAGGCTTGTACCGGCGCGTCCTGGAGTTTCCGTTCGATTCGGAGCGCAAGCGGATGTCGGTCATCGTCGAGCATCAGGGCGGGCGGATGGTCTGCACGAAGGGAGCGCCTGACGTTCTGGTGCAGCAGTGCGCCTACGTGCTGTGGGACGACAAAGTCATCCCGTTCACTCCGACGCTCAAGCAGAAGGTGATGGCCGCCAACGAAGGGATGGCCAAAAATGCGCTCCGTGTGCTCGGCCTGGCTTACCGCGATCTGAAGCCGTCGGAACGGAGCGAGGAAGAGACGGCGGTGGAGAGTCAGCTTATTTTCGTCGGTTTGACCGGGATGATCGACCCGCCGCGCAAGGAAGCGCGGGAAGCGATTTTCAAATGCCGCAAGGCTGGCATCAAAACGGTCATGATTACCGGCGATCACCAGACAACGGCGGAGGCGATCGCCAGACAGATCGGCATTTTGCCGCAGGACGGCCTCGCCCTGAACGGCCAGCAACTGAGCGCGATGAGCGACGAGGACCTGGATAAGCGGATCAACGAGGTGTACGTCTACGCGCGCGTATCGCCGGAGCATAAGCTGCGCATCGTCAAATCGCTGCAGCGCCAGGGCCACGTCGTGGCGATGACGGGCGACGGCGTGAACGACGCGCCGGCGATCAAGGCGGCGGACATCGGCATCGCCATGGGGATCAGCGGGACGGACGTGTCGAAGGAAGCGTCCGCGCTTGTGCTTAGCGACGATAATTTTGCCACGATCGTCTCCGCCATCGAAGAAGGACGCGGAATTTACGAAAATATCCGCAAATTTATCCGCTACCTGCTTGCTTCGAATGTGGGCGAAATTTTGACGATGTTTCTCGCCATGCTGGCCGGGCTGCCGCTGCCGCTCGTGCCGATTCAGATTTTATGGGTCAATCTCGTGACGGACGGCCTGCCGGCCATGGCGCTCGGCGTGGATCAGGCCGAGAATGATTTGATGCAGCAGCAGCCCCGCCCGGCCAAAGAAAATATTTTTGCCCGCCGCCTGGGATGGAAAATTATAAGCCGCGGCATTCTGATCGGACTATGCACCCTGGCGGCGTTCTATATTACGCTCAAGCAGGGCGGGGACGGTCCGGGCGCGCTCGTCAAGGCGCAGACGGTCGCATTCGTCACGCTGGTGATGGCGCAGCTCATCCACGTGTTCGACTGCCGCAGCTCGCGCTCGATTTTCCACCGGAATCCGCTGCAGAACAAGTGGCTTGTCATGGCGGTCGTCTCTTCGCTGCTGCTGGTGCTGCCGGTGCTTTATGTCGAGCAGCTCCAGCCAATTTTCAAGACGGTGCCGCTCGGTGTCGCGGATTGGTTGCTTGTGCTCATATTTGCGGGAATCCCGACGTTCTTGATGGGCCTCGGAAGCGTGATGAGCAAACCGCGGAAACGCAAGCCCGCGTCTTTCGGAGGCGGCGGGGCGAAGGCGATGAAGCCGGTCGTGCGGTAAACTGGATAGGAGCCGGACCCTTGCGAAAGCGAAGGGTTCGGCCATTTGCATTTTGGCCCGAATTCGGATAAAATTTTGCGGAACCGCTATGCATAGCTGCGAATTTGCGATATAGTAGGGTGTAAAACGCTGAAATGGGAGCCAAAACGATGAATTTCACCAAAATGCAAGGGTTAGGCAACGATTTTATCGTCTTGCACGGCCACAGGGAGCTGCCTGCGGACGTATCCGAGCAAGCGATCCGGTTGTGCGACCGCCATTTCGGCATCGGCGCGGACGGTCTTGTCTACCTGCTTCCTTCGGCAAAGGCCGATTATATGATGCGAATCATCAATTCCGACGGCTCGGAGGCGGAGCAGTGCGGCAACGCCATCCGCTGTGCGGCGAAATATATTTACGATCACGAGCTTGTTCCCCGGGACAAAACCGAGCTGACGATCGAAACGATCGGAGCCGGGGCGCAGGCGGTGCAGCTGACGGTTAAAGAAGGGCACGTCGCGGCGGTACGCGTCGATATGGGAGCGCCGGTATTGAACGGGCTCGACGTTCCTACGACGATCGACGAGCCGCGGATCGTCGGGTACCCGGTCAGCGTCGATGGGCGCGAATTCCGATTCACTGCGGTATCGATGGGCAATCCTCACTGCGTCATTTTTGTCGAGGATGCCGTTGGAACGGACTTGTACGCTTGGGGTCCAAAGCTCGAAACACACGCGCTGTTCCCGCGTAAAATTAATGTAGAATTTGCTGCGGTCCAAAGGCGCGACTACGCCGACATGCGGGTGTGGGAGCGCGGCGCGGGCCCGACGCTCGCCTGCGGAACGGGCGCCTGCGCTACGCTGGTAGCCGGGGTGCTTACCGGACAAATGGACCGGGAAGCGGTCATTTCCCTTAAGGGCGGCGAGCTTCGGATCGAATGGAACGAATCGGATAATCATGTCTATATGACGGGACCGGCGGAAATCGTGTTTAAAGGAACGATGTAAGGTCCATCATGGAGAGAAGGGAGATGCCGTTGGTGAAACCGGATTTGCGAGAAGCGCTTAGACGTCAGGTGCTGGTAGGGGACGGGGCCATAGGTACGTACCTGTATCAGATGGGTTTTCCTGTCGGCATTTCTTATGAAGAATTAAATTTGCTGAAGCCCGATGTCATTATGGACGTGCATCGGCGCTATTACGAAGCGGGGGCGCGCTTAATCGAGACCAACACGTTCTCGGCGAACCGCGAAAAGCTGTCCAAATACGGGCTGGAGCAGGAGATGGAGGCGATCAACCGCGCCGGCGTCGAGCTGGCCAGAAAAGCGGTTGGGGACGACGCTTATGTCGTCGGCGCTATCGGCTCGATCCGGGCGGGCAAACGCAAAAATGTCCGCACCGCCAAGGTCAAGGAAGATTTCCGCGACCAAATCGAGGTGCTCGTCGATACGCCGGTGGACGGGCTGCTACTCGAGTCGTTTTACGATCTGGAGGAAATGCTGATCGCGCTGAAGCTCATCCGCAAGGTAAGCGACCTCCCGGTGATTTGCCAGTTTGCCACCGAAGGCACGGGCTCGACGCATGACGGCGTACTGCTGACGGAAGCATTCCGCAAACTGACGGCGGCCGGGGCGGATGTGGTCGGCTTCAACTGCCGGAGCGGTCCGAACGGGCTGACGCGTTCGCTCCAGCGGGTCGCGGGCATGGAGGGCGCGCCTCCGTTCTCGGTATTTCCGAACGCAGGGATCGCCGACTATGTGGACGGCCGGTATACCTATGCGGCAACTCCGCAGTATTTCGGGGAAACCGCCCGGAAATTCGTCGATCTGGGGGCGCGAATTATCGGCGGCTGCTGCGGCACGACGCCCGAGCATATTGCGGCCATCGCACAGTCTCTGCAGAACTATGTTCCCGATCCCGACGCTCTGCGCTTGCTGCAGGAGGCCGGCGGCGGAAGCGAGACCGGGTGCGTTGTGACGCGTCTGCAGCCCGTATCGTCGCCTTCCGCTCAGGAGCCGAATCTCGCCGAGCTTGCGAAGGAGCGCTATACTGTCATCGTGGAGCTTGACCCGCCGCGGGACCTGGACATCGAGAAGTTCATGCAGGGCGCGCAGGCGCTTAAAAATGCCGGCGTCGACGCGCTGACGATGGCCGACAATTCGCTCGCCGTCACGCGGATGAGCAATTTGGCGCTCGGCAGTTTGGTGAAAGAGAGAATCGGCATAAAGCCGCTAATTCACATCGCCTGCCGGGACCGCAACATGATCGGCACCCAATCGCATATGATGGGGCTGCATGCGCTTGGCATCGACCATGTGCTGGCCGTGACGGGCGATCCGGCCAAGTTCGGCGATTTGCCGGGCTCGAGCTCCGTATACGATCTGACGTCGTTCGAAATCATCCGGATGATCAAGCAGCTGAACGAGGGAATCGCTTTTTCCGGCAAGTCGCTTAAGAAAAAAGCGAATTTCGTCGTCGGCGCCGCCTTCAATCCCAACGTCAAGCACTTGGATAAAGCGGTGCAGCGGCTTGAGCGCAAAATCGAGTCCGGCGCGGATTATATCATGACCCAGCCCGTCTATAACGCGGAGCTGATCGAGAAGGTGTACGAGGCGACCAGGCATCTGGAGGTTCCGATCTTCATCGGCATTATGCCGCTCGCCAGCGGCGGTAACGCCGAATACCTGCACAATGAGGTTCCGGGCATTCAGCTCTCGGACGAAGTCCGGCAGCGGATGAACGGGCTCAAGGGCGAGGAAGGACGGGCCATGGGCGTGCAGATCGCCAAGGAGCTGCTCGATGCGGCGATGCGCTATTTTAAAGGGATTTACCTGATGACGCCGTTCCTTGCCTACGAGATGACCGTACAGCTGACGGAGTACGTTTGGGAGAAAGCGCAGCGGCTGGATTCCCACTTGTACCCACTATCAAAATGAATTAGAATAGGATAATGGATGTGAAGGCCATGGTCATCAGTATGACCGGCTTCGGACAAGCCGCACGTACGACGGACGGCTTCCGGATCCAGATTGACCTGAAATCGGTCAATCACCGTTACTGCGAGATCGTGGTACGGATGCCCCGGGAATTTGCCCGTTACGAAAGCGCGGTGAAAGCCGCCGTTCAGCAGCATGTAAGGCGCGGGCGTGTCGATGCGTTCGTTACGATTGAACGCGACCGCGACGTACCGCAAGCCGTCGAGATCGATTGGAGCTTGGCGATGGGCTATGTCCAGGCGGCCGAACAGCTGCGGGAGCGGTTGTCCCTTAAGGACGAGCTGAGCCTGCGCGACTTGCTTGCCATTCCCGGTCTGGTTGCGATCGGGCAGAATCAGGAGATGGCCGAGGAGCGGATGGAAGCGGAGCTGATTGCCTGCACGGAGGAAGCGGCGAAGGAGCTTTCGGGCATGCGCGAGAAGGAAGGCGCTTTTCTTCAGAGCGATCTGGTGCAGCGCATCGGGACGATGGAGCATTATTGCAGCACAGCTTCGGAGATCGCTCCCCAAGTGGTCCAAGATTATGCCGGCAAGCTTCGCGCCCGGATCGAAGAGCTTGTGCAGCAAGCGCCTCCGGACGAGCAGCGGCTGGCCATGGAGGTCGCCGTCTTCGCCGACCGCGCCAGTATCGCCGAGGAGTTGACCCGTCTGCAGAGCCACTGCAAACAATTCCGGGAACTGTTGAAGTCTTCCGAACCGGTGGGACGAAAGCTCGATTTTCTCGTTCAGGAGATGAACCGGGAAGCGAATACGATCGGTTCCAAAGCGAATCACGCTCAGCTGGCCTCCGTGGTGGTCGACATGAAAGCGGAGCTCGAAAAAATGCGGGAGCAGATTCAGAACATCGAGTAACTACTCATACGTAATATCTAAATTTTTTTGCAAGTGTTTTTGTCGTTCGACCGGAGGCGGAGGGCTAGTATGTTCTGGAGAGTTAACGTGCTGCCTTTGATATCGGGTTCTTACCGTAGGTAATATTATTGAGAACCCGATATCAAGAGCAGCCGAAGGAACATGATTCTGACCCGTAGACGTGGAAGAAAGACAACCCCTAACTTGCAAAAAAATTCTCAGGGGGAACCTATAACATGGCGATCAAACTAATCAATATCGGTTTCGGGAATATCGTATCCGCGAATCGTATCATTTCCATTGTCAGCCCGGAATCGGCACCGATCAAACGGATCATCCAAGAAGCGCGCGACCGCCATATGCTGATCGATGCGACTTACGGTCGCCGCACCCGCGCCGTCATTATCACGGACAGCGATCATGTCATTTTGTCCGCGGTACAGCCGGAAACGGTGGCGCATCGACTTTCCAATAAGGACGATGATCATGACGAGTAATGTAGGATATACCCCTGCGGATAAAGGAATCTTAATCGTGCTTTCCGGTCCTTCCGGCGTCGGCAAGGGTACCGTCTGTAAAGCGCTGCGGAGCTGCGCGCCGGATATCGTATACTCGGTCTCCGCAACAACGCGGGCTCCGCGGCAGGGCGAAACGGATGGGGTTAATTATTTTTTTAAGACCAGAGAACAATTCCAGCAGATGATCGCGGACGACCAAATGCTGGAATGGGCGGAATATGTAGGCAATTATTACGGGACGCCGCGCAAGTTTGTAGAAGATACGCTGAACGCAGGCAAGGACATTATTTTGGAGATCGAAGTGCAGGGTGCGCTGAAGGTGAAGCAGAAGTTCCCGGAAGGGGTATTCATTTTTCTGCTGCCTCCGTCGCTGCCGGAGCTTGAAAGCCGTATCGTCGGACGCGGTACGGAATCCGAGGAAACGATCCGCAGCCGCATGTCGGTGGCGGTCGACGAGATCGCGATGATGGAGCATTACGATTACGCTATCGTGAACGATCAAGTAGACCTCGCTTGTTCCCGCATCCGCAGCATTTTGACGGCGGAGCACTGCCGCAAAGACCGGATGGTTTCCAAAATTCAACATTGGATGGCTGAGGTGAAAAAATAACATGTTGTATCCTTCAATCGATAGACTTTTGGACAAGGTGGACAGCAAGTATTCGCTCGTGGTAGCGGCCGCCAAACGGGCGCGCATGCTGCGCGACGGTTCCAAAACCGAAGTGAAACAGAAGAAATCCCACAAATACGTAGGACTGGCGCTGGAAGAAATCTACGAAGACCATATTTCCTACGAGAAACTGCAAAACAAAGAGTCCTTAAAATAAACAACAACCCTCGCGGTTGTTATTTTTTTCGCAAGGATACGATTCATTGCCCGTAAGGGAAAGGAGCGAAGCCCCATGTTGAACGGAAAAACGGTCTTGCTCGGGGTCAGCGGCGGCATTGCCGCCTACAAAGCGGCGGCGGTGTGCAGCAAGCTGGCGCAGGCGGGAGCCGACGTACGTGTGATCATGACGGAATCGGCGACCAAATTTGTGGCGCCGCTAACGTTTCAAACGTTATCCAGGCACGATGTCATCGTCGATACGTTCGACGAAAAGGACGCTTCCGTCGTATCGCATATCGATCTGGCGGATCGGGCGGACCTCGTCGTGATCGCCCCGGCCACCGCCAACGTGATCGGCAAAATCGCGCTGGGCCTCGCCGACGATATGCTCAGCACGACGCTATTGGCCACGACTGCGCCGATTCTCGTAGCTCCCGCCATGAATGTACATATGTATGCGCACCCGGCGGTGCAGGCCAACATGCTCAAGCTTGCGGAGCGCGGCGTCCGGTTCATCGAGCCCGGCACGGGTCAGCTGGCTTGCGGTTACGTCGGCAAAGGCCGACTGGCAGAGCCGGAAGAGATCGTGGCTGCGGTCGAACGGTTTTTCCAGGAGAAGCGGCTGCTTGAAGGCAAGCATGTCTTGGTAACGGCCGGCGCGACGGTGGAGCGGATTGATCCTGTCCGGTACTTGACCAACGATTCCTCGGGCAAAATGGGGTATGCAATTGCCGAGGAAGCGCAGCGGATGGGGGCGAACGTGACGCTCGTTACGGGCAAAGCTTCGATTGCCGCACCCGCCGGCGTGACCGTCGTCAAAGTCGAATCTACGCTCGAGATGATGGAAGCGGTCCTTTCCCGGCTGCCCGAGCAGGATGTGATCATCAAGGCGGCGGCTGTGGCCGATTACCGGCCCACGGAGCAGGCGGAGCACAAAATCAAGAAGAATGAAGACGAAATGACGATGCGTCTGGTGAAAAATCCGGATATTTCGCAAGCCGTCGGCGAACGGAAGAAGCCGTCGCAGCTTCTCGTCGGTTTTGCGGCCGAAACGCAGCATTTGGAGACGTTTGCGCAGGAAAAGCTGAAGAAGAAGCGCTGCGATCTGCTGGTAGCCAATGACGTGACGATGGAAGGCGCAGGCTTTGGCACGGATACGAACGTCGTACGGATTTATGATTCCGGGGGGCTGGTAGAAGCGCTGCCTCTGATGTCGAAAGGACAAGTCGCGGCCAGATTGCTCGCGCTAGTTGCGGATCGTCTCGGAAAGGGGAGATGACCGACGAATGTACGCCAAAGTCATTGTGGATGTCCCGGCCCGGCCTACGAACCGGGCATTTGATTATATTGTGCCGGACACGATGCGGGACTATATCGCCGTCGGGAGCCGTGTAGGCGTTCCCTTCGGTCCGCGGACCGTACAAGGGTTTGTCGTGGAGCTTCACGACGGAACGGATCTGGACCCGGAGAAGCTGAAGCCGATCCGCCAGACGCTGGACGTTACACCGCCGCTAACCCCCGAGCTGGTAAAGCTGGGCCGCTGGATCAGCCGCACGTACCTCTGCCACGAAATTATTGCGCTGCAAGCGATGATCCCCGGGGCGCTTAAGGCCAAATACGAAAGGCATGTTAAGGCGTCCGACGATCCGGGGACCGAAAAGCAGCTGGAGCTGCTGCCTTTGCTCCTTCCCGAGCAGGAAGAAATCCTCGCCTATGTCCGCAAGCACGAATCGGTCGAGCTGGAGTCGCTGCTGCAAACCTTCCCGGAAAAAGGCGCAATGATCAAGCAGCTGATGGAAGACGGCCGGCTGACGGAAGTTCAAATGGTTAGAGACCGGATGTCCGCGAAAAAAGCGCTTTATGTGTTTCCGCCGAACGATCCCGATCAGTTGGAAGCGTGGCAAGCCGAGCTGCCGGCCCGTGCGGCCAAGCAAAAGCAAGTGCTCGCTTTTCTGCGGGAGCATCCCGAGCCGATCAAGCTGACGGAGCTGCTGACGAAGCTGCAAATGACCGCCGCAGCGGTCAAAGGACTCGCCGAACGAGGCTGGCTCCGGCTCGAGGAAACCGAGGTGCAGCGCGATCCGTATGCGTCGCGTACCTTCAAACCGACCTCGCCGCTCCCGCTGACGCCTGAGCAGCAAGCGGTGTTCGAACGAATCAGAGAGGCGGCGCAAGGGCGGACGCCGCGCGTCTTTTTGCTGCACGGAGTGACCGGCAGCGGCAAGACGGAGGTCTATCTCCAGTCGATTCAGGCGTGCTTGGATCAAGGCCGCGAAGCGATCGTGCTCGTCCCGGAAATTTCGCTGACGCCTCAGATGGTGGAGCGGTTCAAAGGTAGGTTCGGCAACCGGGTCGCCGTGCTGCACAGCCGTCTATCCAACGGCGAACGCTATGACGAATGGCGCAAAATCGTGCGCCGGGAAGTCAGCGTCGTGATCGGCGCGCGCTCGGCGATTTTCGCGCCCTTTACAAATATCGGACTCATGATTATTGATGAAGAACACGAATCGACCTATAAGCAGGAAGAAAGCCCGAAATATCACGCCCGCGATGTGGCGATCGCCCGGGCGGGCGAGCACGGGGCCTCGGTCGTGCTGGGCTCTGCCACACCATCGCTGGAAAGCATGTACCGCACCTCCGTCGAAGCTGCCGCTTCGGCAACCCCTGATCGACCGGCATTCGAATTGCTCTCCATGCCATCGCGCGTCGAGGGAAGGCCGCTGCCGCGGGTGAACATCGTCGATATGCGCGAGGAACTGAAAAACGGCAACCGGTCGATGTTCAGCCGCGCGTTGTATAAAGCGATCGAAGATCGGTTACACAAGAAGGAACAGGTCGTCCTGCTGCTGAACCGGCGCGGTTATGCCACATTCGTCATGTGCCGCACCTGCGGCTATGTGGCGGATTGTCCGCATTGCGATATCTCGCTGACATACCACCAAAGCTCCAAGGCAATCCGCTGTCATTACTGCGGCTATGCGGAGCGCGAATTGGCCGTCTGCCCGGACTGCGGCAGCGAGCATATCCGTCATTTCGGCACAGGGACACAGCGGGTCGAGGAGGAGCTCGGCAAGCTGTTTCCCGGCATTCGCGTCATTCGTATGGACGTCGATACGACGACGGAAAAGGGCTCGCATGAGAAATGGCTCACGATGTTCCGCAACCGTCAGGCCGACGTTCTGCTCGGTACGCAGATGGTCGCCAAGGGGCTTGATTTTCCTTATGTAACGCTCGTCGGCGCGCTCGCTGCCGATTCCGTGCTGAACCTGCCCGATTTTCGAGCGGCCGAACGGTCGTTCCAGCTGCTGACCCAGGTCGCGGGACGCGCCGGACGGCATGAGCTGCCCGGAGAAGTGTTCGTCCAAACGTACACGCCGGAGCATTACAGCATTATAAGCGCAAGCAAGCATGATTATATGGGCTTTATGCGCAAGGAGATGCTGATGCGCAAGCTGCACAATTATCCGCCGTTTCACCGGCTCGTTTTGATTACGCTGTCGCACGAGCAGGTGCAGCTGCTGCTGCGATCGGGCGAAATGCTCGCTTCCCGTCTGAAGGAGCTGGCGCAGACGATGCAAGCGGCCGGAACCGAGCTGGAGGTGCTGGGGCCCGTCGCTTCGCCCATTTCAAGGATCAAAGATAGATATCGGTTTCAATGCATGATAAAATATCGGGGAGAGACGGACATCTCCGCTTTGGTCCAGAAAGCGGCCGCCGTGCTTGACGATACCGTGAAGCAGCACAAGCTGACGGTGGCGATCGATGTCGATCCCCAAGTGTTAATGTAGGAAGCTGTCAACCGGCCCGTGCGGCCGGAATATACATAACGTATCAGCCGGCTGCGGAAAGCCGGTTCATTCTCTTTAATGGAAAAGGATGGTGCTTATCAATGGCAATCAGAATCATTGTGAAGGACCCGGACCCGGTGCTGCGCGAAATGAGCAAGCCCGTTCCTAAAATTACGCCGAACATTCATAAGCTGCTGAACGACATGGCCGATACGATGTATGATGCGGAGGGCGTAGGCTTGGCCGCGCCGCAGATCGGCATTCTCAAGCGGGTGATCGTCATGGACGTCGGCGACGAGCACGGCTTGATCGAGCTGATCAACCCGGAGATCATCGAGCGGGAAGGAGAGCAGTTCGGACCGGAGGGCTGCTTAAGCATTCCCGGATATACGGGCGATGTGAAGCGGGCTGCCCGCGTGAAGGTGAAAGGCCTCAACCGCAACGGCGAGGAGATCGTCATCGAAGGGACCGAACTGCTGGCCCGCTGCATTCAGCATGAGGTGGATCATTTAAACGGGGTGCTGTATACGGATTTGGCGGAAAAAATGTATCGCAGCGAGAAACAGGATCGTGATGACGCATGAGAGTGATTTTTATGGGCACGCCGGATTTCGCCGTGCCGTCTCTGCAGACGCTGCTGAACGATAAGAATCTGGATGTTGTCGCAGTCGTTACGCAGCCGGACCGTCCGGTCGGGCGCAAGCGCGTGCTGACGCCGACCCCCGTCAAGGTCGAGGCGGAAAAGCACGGCCTGCCCGTGCTTCAACCGGAACGGCTGCGCCGTCCGGAGTCCGTCGAGGCGATCCGCGCCCTGCAGCCGGATTTGATCGTGACGGCGGCCTTCGGACAAATTTTGCCGAAATCGGTGCTCGAGCTGCCGAAGCTGGGATGTATTAATATCCACGCGTCGCTGCTTCCCAAATACCGCGGAGGGGCGCCGATCCACTACGCCGTGATGAACGGCGACGCCGTCACCGGCGTCACGATCATGTATATGGCGGAAGGCTTGGATACCGGCGACATGATCAGCAAAATCGAGGTGCCGATCGAGGACAGCGATACGACCGGCACGATGTTCGACAAGCTGAGTCTGGCCGGAGCGAAGCTGCTGGAGGAGACGCTGCCTGATTTGCTGGCAGGCCGAGTGCAGCCGGTGCCGCAGAACGACGCGGAGGCGGTTTATTCACCGAACATCACCCGCGAACAGGAACGGATCGATTGGACGAAGCCGGCGATGCAGCTGTGGAATTTGGTGCGGGGACTGCATCCCCGGCCGGGTGCTTATACGCTGTGGAACGGCGAGGTGCTGAAAATATGGACATGCGCCAAGCCCGACGAGTCGGATCGCGTGCCGGACGGCGTCCGGCCGGGCACCGTGCTGGAAGCGGGAGAACGCGGGATCGCCGTGGCCGCCGGACAAGGTATTCTCCGGATCACGGAGCTGCAGCCGGCGGGGAAGAAGGCCATGGACGCCGCCGCGTTTGCGCGAAGCGGCCAGCTGGCGCCGGGCACCGTGCTTGGGATATCGGGCGATTGAGCTGCGGTCTATAGAAGAAAAGCGGAGGAATTATGAGCGAAAAGAATCAACCGTCCTCCGGACGGACCAAGCGAACGGGAGCAGGAGGCCGACCGATCGGCGGCGCGGCTTCGGGAGGAACCAATAGAGGCTGTCAGGGGAATGCTCCCCGGGCAGGCAAAGGCCCGGCTCAAGGCTCGGCCAGGGAAGCGGCCCTTGACGTGCTGGTGCGGATCGAGCAGGACCGTTCGTACAGCAATTTACTGCTGAACCAGACGCTGCAAAAGTACAATCTCGACAAGCCGGACGCAGGGCTGGCGACGGAAATCGTATACGGAACGGTGCAGCGGCTCGGCACGATCGACTTTTTCCTGGAGCGGTTCGTCAGCAAAGGGCCGGCAAAGCTGCAGCCGTGGGTCCGCAACCTGCTGCGGCTGAGCTTTTATCAATTGTACTATTTGGACCGGATTCCGGACCACGCGATTGTCAACGAAGCGGTCAATATCGCGAAGCGGCGGGGCCATCAAGGCATCTCCGGCATGGTCAACGGCGTGCTGCGCAGCGTGCTCCGCGGCAAAAGCGAGCTCGTCCTGCCCGCCGGGCTGCCGGCCGAGCGGCGCATCGCGCTTGCGCAGTCGCACCCGGAGTGGCTGGTGCGGCGCTGGATCCGCGAGTTCGGCGAGCAGGCGGCCGAGCGGCTCTGCGAGGCGAACAATACGCCGCCGCGCGTCAGCTTGCGCGCGAACGCGCTGAAGCTCGGCCCGGGCGTGCTGGCCGAGCGGCTGCGGCAAGGAGGGCTCGAAGCGGAGCCCTCCGCAATTGCGCCCGCCGGCGTGATCGTGCGCGGCGGCGGCAACATGGCCCTGTCGCCGGACTATGCGGCGGGCCTGTATTCGGTCCAGGACGAGAGCTCCATGCTCGTCGCGGAATGGGTGGACCCGCAGCCGGGCGAGCGGGTGCTGGACTGCTGCGCCGCGCCCGGCGGGAAGACGACGCACCTTGCGGAGAAGATGGGCGACCGCGGCGAAATCGTCGCTTGCGACGTGCACGAGCATAAGCGGAAGCTGATCGAGGAGCAGGCGGAGCGCCTCGCGCTGCGGTCGATTCGGACGCTGACGGCGGACGCGCGCCGGCTGGCGGAGCATTTTGCACCGGAAAGCTTCGACCGCATCCTGCTCGACGCCCCCTGCTCGGGGCTTGGCGTCATCCGGCGGAAGCCGGATATGAAATGGAGCAAGAGCGAAGGGGAGCTGACGGCGATCTGCGATATCCAGCGGGAGCTGCTGGAGGCGGTGCATCCGCTGCTGAAGCCGGGCGGCGTGCTGGTGTACAGCACGTGCACGGTGGAGAAGGCTGAGAATGAAGACATGATCCGCGAATTTTTAGAGCGTCATCCTGCGTTCGCGCCGGATTTGCCCGAAGTGCCGGAGACGCTCAGGGAACAGCTGGACAAGGAACTCGCCGCGGTGCGGATCATGCCGTACGATTACGGCTCGGACGGTTTTTTCATCGCCCGGCTGCGCAAGCGCGCATAGAACCGTAAAATGTGGTAAAATAAAATGTGGCCTTTTTGGAGGAGTATCCTCCGAAAGGGCTTCACTATAGACTAAACAGGTTGTGATGCATACAATGAACGAAATAGAAAGCAGATGGCAGCCGAAAAACGAAAAGCCGTACGTCTACGACTTTACGCTGGAGGATTGGCAGCAATGGGTCAAGGACAACGGAGAGGCGGGCTTTCGCGCCGGCCAAATTTTCGACTGGCTGTATGTGAAAAGAGTTTCAAGCTTCGACGAGATGACGAATCTTCCGAAAACGCTCCGGGACCGGCTGAAGGAGCAGTTCGACTTCGTCACGCTCACGGAAGTGGCGCACTACCGTTCGAAGGACGGAACCGTCAAGTTTTTGTTCGAGCTTAGCGACGGGAATGCCATCGAAACGGTCATCATGAAGCACAGCTACGGCAACAGCATCTGCGTAACGACGCAGGTGGGCTGCCGGGTCGGCTGCACGTTCTGCGCCTCGACGCTCGGCGGATTGAAGCGCAATTTGACGTCCGGCGAGATCATCGCGCAGGTGGTCAAGGCGCAGCAGCTTTTGGACGAAACAGAGGAACGGGTCAGCAGCATCGTCATCATGGGAATCGGCGAGCCGTTCGAAAATTACGACGCGGTGATGAAATTCCTCCGAGTGATGATCCATCCGAAAGGGCTGAATATCGGCCAGCGGCATATTACGGTGTCGACGAGCGGCATCGTCCCGAACATTTACCGGTTTGCCGACGAGGATACGCAGATCAATCTGGCGATTTCAATCCATGCGCCGAACGATGAACTGCGCTCCAAGCTGATGCCGGTCAACCGCCGGTATCCGTTTGCCGAGCTGATCGAAGCCTGTCAATATTACGTCGCAAAAACCGGACGGCGCATTACGTTCGAATATGCGCTGATGGGCGGCGTGAACGATCAGGCCGAGCACGCGGAGGAGCTGGCGAAAGTATTAAAAGCATTTCCGATGGCGCACGTCAACTTGATTCCGGTCAATTTCGTTTCCGAGCGCAACTATGTGCGTACGCCCCGGAATGATATCTTTACGTTCCAACGCATTCTGGAACGCAACAAAATCAACGCCACCATACGCCGGGAGCAGGGCAGCGATATCGCAGCCGCCTGCGGGCAGCTGCGGGCGAAGCATATGGAGTCGGGTGCGAGGTGAAGCAAGCGATGCTGAGATTGGCTTATCAATCCGATATCGGCCGGGTGCGGGCGGTTAACGAGGACCGCGCAGCCGTTCAAGAGGACTTGAACGGCTGGACCCTCGCCATTGTCGCGGACGGCATGGGAGGCCATCAGGCCGGAGATATCGCAAGTCAAATGGCGGTGGAGCTTATCCCGCTGCAGGTAAAATCCTTGGACCCGAACCGGTCGTCCGAGGAAAGACAGCATAAATTGAAGGAAGCGATCGAAGCCGCCAACGATAACATTTTCGAATTTGCGTCCGGACGCGAAAATTACCACGGGATGGGGACGACCGTCGTTGCCGTGCTGGCGAACGACGAGCGGGCTGTCGTTGCGCATATCGGCGACAGCCGCGTATACCGGATTCACAATGGGCAGATCGAGCAGTTGACGGAGGATCACTCGCTTGTGAACGAGCTGGTCAAAAGCGGCCAGATCACCCGCGAGGAAGCGAGCCATCATCCGCGGCGCAACGTCCTGACGCGTGCGCTCGGCACCGAGCCGACGATCGAGGTGGATGTGCAGGAAATCGGCTGGGGTCCCGGAGACCTGCTGCTGCTGTGCAGCGACGGGCTAAGCAGCCTGGTTGAGCCGGGCCAAATGCTCCAGGCCGTGGCGGAGACGGATGGCCTGGAGCGTAAGGTGGACCGGTTGGTTCAGGCTGCGCTGGATGCCGGGGGCGACGATAACGTAACGGTGTTGCTGATCGAGAACGGGCCGGGTTCGGCGGTACATGACGACGGAGAAGCGGGGTGAGGAAGCAATGATCGGTAAGCAGCTTGGAGGACGCTACGAGATTTTGGGACGCGTCGGCGGCGGCGGAATGGCCATCGTATACAAAGGACTCGATAATTTATTGCATCGGCATGTCGCCGTGAAGGTGCTGCGTCAGCAGTACGTGCACGACGAAGAATTCATTCAGCGTTTTCGCCGCGAAGCGCAAGCCGCAGCCTCCTTGTCGCATCCGAACGTAGTCAGCATATACGACGTCGGCCAAGAGGAAGACATCCATTACATCGTAATGGAGTATATCGAGGGAACGACCTTGAACGAGCTGATTAAGGAAAAAGCCCCGCTGCAGGTGGAGGAAGCCGTTCATGTTGCGATCCAGATTTGCGACGCCCTCGATCATGCGCATCATAATCAAATCATTCATCGCGATATTAAGCCTCACAACATTTTGATCGGCAAAAACGGCCGCGTCAAAGTCACCGATTTCGGGATCGCCCGCGCCGTCACTTCTTCCACGATTACGCAGACCGGCTCCGTCGTCGGCTCGGTTCATTATTTTTCGCCCGAGCATGCGAAAGGGACGCCGACCGGCGAGCAATCGGACTTGTACTCTCTCGGGATTGTCATGTACCAGATGCTGACGGGCCGGCTGCCGTTTCTCGGCGAAAGTCCGATCAGCGTAGCATTAAAGCATTTGCAGGAAGATGTCGAGGAGCCCCGCAAGGTGAACCCGCTCATCCCGCAAAGCGTGGAAAACATTATTCTGCGCGCGATGCGCAAAAGCACGTCTGAACGGTATCGTTCGGCCAAAGACATGCTCAGCGATCTGGAATCGTGCCTGCTGCCGCACCGCCGCAACGAGCCGAAAGTCAACTTTCTGGACGACGACGAGCTGGACGAGGAAAAGACGCGGGTCATGCCTGCGCTGCGGCCGGGACAATACGCCGTTGTAGAGGATGACGACGATCCGCAGCCACGCGCGAAGGAAACAGCGTTGCCCGAGAAGAAAAAAGGCTGGGTCAAGCCGCTGGTCTGGTTCGTGGTGCTCATGGCGCTCGTCGTCGGCATGTGGTATGCGGTCCAGTACGTGCAGGAGAAATTATCGGTACAGCGGGTCGATATCCCGAACGTGGTGGATAAGCCGCTTGCCGAAGCCGAGAAAATCTTAACCGACAGCAAGCTTCAAGTGGGCGTGGAATACCAGAACGATGAGACGAAGCCGAAAGATATCGTCATCCGGCAGAGCCAGTCGAATATGCAGGTAAACGCAGGTTCGAAGATCCAGCTCACTGTCAGTTCGGGGCCTGCACTTAAACAAATGCCTGATGTTACCAAGCTGAAGCTGGCGGAAGCTAAAACGCAGCTGCTCTCGCTGGGCTTCAAGTCGGAAAATATTAAGATCGTTCAAAATTTTTCGGATGCCGAGCCGGAAACGGTGGCGACCCAAACGCCCGGGACGGATCAGCAGTACGCGAACCCGGCCGACGTTAAGGTTGAACTGGTTGTCAGCAAAGGCCGGGAAACGTTCCCGATGCCGAATCTCATCGGCAAGACGGAGAATGAAGCGAAAACGCTCCTGAGGGACAATAACCTGAAGCTTTCCAAGGACGGCATTTCCCGCCAGCCGAGCTATAAGCAAAAAAAGGGCCGGGTGATCCAGCAGTTTCCGTTCGAGCCGAACGACGATGTAACGCCGGGCACGGAAATTACGCTGACCGTCAGCTCCGGCCTCCCGCCGGAAGCGGGACAGATGACCGTTCCCGTGCAGATTAAGCCGGCCAAGGAAGGGCAGGCGGCTACGGCCACGGTCATTCTAAACGATGCGGCAGTCGATAATTTTGAGTATCAGAAGCTCACGAACGTGACGCAAACGGAAACGCTTGAGGTGAAGCTGATCGTCTCGCCGGAAAAAAATGCGACGGTCCAAATTCGCGGGGATGGCATTCAGAACGATTTGATAACCATCACCTATAAGGATTACTTGGATCAAAAGAACGGCGAGAAGTCCGGCGGCGGGAAGACCGAGCCGCCGAATGGAGTCACCGGGACGAACGGCGGCGGGAAGACCGAGCCGCCGGCGACACCGGCTTCCGGCACGGGCGTCGAGAGCGGTAAGCCGGCGCAGCAAGGAAGCGGCGGAACGGCGGCGCCGACCGGACAGAACGGAGGCGCAGCGACGGCTCCGGCCGGGAATACGACAGGCACAGGAGGCACGAATCCATAATGCCAACCGGATTAATCGTGAAGGCGCTAAGCGGATATTATTACGTGCTCGCCGACGACACGCAAACGACCGAATCGGTGCAATGCCGGGCGCGGGGCATCTTCAAGAAGCGCGGCATTTCGCCGCTCGTCGGCGACCGTGTGGTGTACGGGCTGACGGAGAACGGGGAAGGAACGGTCGACGAAATTCTTCCCCGCTCCTCCGAGCTGATCCGGCCGCCGGTGGCAAATGTCGATTTAGCCGTACTGGTGTTCTCGGTGACCGAGCCGGCGCTTAATTTGCCGCTGCTGGACAAGTTTTTGGTACATACGGAAAGCGCCGGTCTCGACACGCTGATTTGTTTGACGAAGCATGATCTGTTGTCCGAAGGAAGTTCGCCCGGCGGCGGTTCCGAAGAATTGGCGCCGGTGATCCGGCTCTACGAGTCGATCGGCTACCCGGTGATTGTGACCAGCGCCAAGGAAGGCATCGGCGTGAATGAAGTATTCAAGAGGCTGGAGGGCCGCATCGGCGTTTTTGCGGGGCAGTCCGGCGTCGGAAAGTCGTCGCTGCTAAACGCCATGGTGCCGGGGCTGTCGCTGGAAACGAACGAAATCAGCATGAAGCTCGGCCGGGGCAAACATACGACGCGTCACGTCGAGCTGATCCGGCTGCAGAACGGCGGGCTTATCGCCGATACGCCGGGTTTTAGCCAGCTCGATTTTTTGCAGGTGGATGCGGAGGGGCTTAGCGGGGCTTTCCGGGAATTCGCGCCTTATGCCGCAGCGTGCCGCTTCCGCGGATGCCTGCATTTGCACGAACCGGGCTGCAAGGTTCAGGAGGCCAAGGAAGCGGGCCATATCGCCGCATCGCGGTACAACCATTACATTCAATTTTTGAACGAGATCAAAGACAAAAAAAGGAGGTACTAAGATGCTGCGTATCGCTCCTTCGATCTTATCCGCCAACTTTTCCAAGTTGGGCGAAGAAATTGCCGACGTCGAGCGCGGCGGGGCCGACTGGATTCATGTTGACGTGATGGACGGACATTTCGTACCGAATATTACGATCGGACCGCTGGTGGTGGAAGCGATCCGTCCGACGACGAAACTGCCGCTCGACGTGCATCTGATGATCGAGCAGCCGGACCGCTACATTGCCTCGTTCGTTCAGGCAGGCGCGGACCTGATATCGGTTCACGCCGAGGCGTGCGTCCATCTGCACCGGACGCTTCATTATATTAAGGAGCAGGGCGTTAAAGCGGGCGTCGTGCTGAATCCGGCTACTTCGCTCCATGCCTTGGAGCATGTGCTTGAGGAAGGGCTGGTTGATTATGTGCTGCTGATGACGGTTAACCCCGGCTTCGGCGGGCAAAAGTTTATCTCCGCCATGCTGCCCAAGATCGCCGGGCTTCGCCGCCTGCTGGACGAGCGCGGGCTTCAGCACGTCGATATCGAGGTTGACGGAGGCGTCAATACCGAGACGGCCAAGCTCGTGGCCGAAGCGGGCGCCAATGTGCTCGTCGCCGGGAATGCGGTGTTCAACCGGCCGGACCGCGCCGAGGCGATCCGTGCGATCCGGGAAGCCGGGAGCGGCAAATAATGCGCGCGCTTAAAATTTTTGCCTTCTGTGTACTATGCGCCGCCCTGCTGTTTGTCTTTTCCATTATCGACGGCGTGGTGAAGTTTGCATTTTCGCTGGGGGCTTTATACGTCGGTATCCAATTTTTTAAGCGACACGAGACGCGCGGCCCGCGCATTGCCTTCATCTTGATCACGATCTTATTGTACTTTATCTATACGGTGTTCTACGCGTTCTACTTGGCTATTCAGCAGCAACAAGCTGCGGTTTGAGGGGAAAAGAGCCCGGACATGCATAACCGGTCCGCGGTTCGCATACACATGGTTACAAAAGTACGGCTTCCGGCTTTTGTAGCCTTTTTGTTTTTTTCGGTGCCCGGAATTTGCATGGCACGTTTTGGGGAGCAGCGGAATATACATTTAACGAGGTGGTTAACTGCGCGCATGGCTCGAGGTCGGCTTTGCGGCGCAAAGCCAAGCGATGCTGACTTTGCTGCGCAAAGTCTGGAGGGAGGGTGCAAAATGAAATTTTACACAATCAAGCTTCCGAAGTTTTTGGGTGGGTTTGTGAAAGCCGTACTTAACACATTCAGCAAAAACTGAAGGTACGCTCGTCCATACTTGGCGCCGGCTGCCGGGCTAGGGCAGGCGCCACACCCGGGACCAACGGCTCAGCCGTCCTTGTCTTGCAAGACAAGCGCGTTTGTGAAGGTGGATGCGAATTCATGCTTATCAACTAAAAAAAGCACCTGAGGCAGGTGCTTTTTGTCTGCGGATGCAGATTACACGCGAGTTACTTTTCCGGATTTCAGAGCTTTCGTGCTCACCCAAACGCGTTTCGGTTTGCCGTCGACCAGAATGCGAACCTTTTGAACGTTGACACCCCAAGTGCGTTTCGCTTTGTTGTTCGCGTGGGATACGTGGTTGCCGGTACCCGGGCCTTTACCTGTAATAAAACATTTGCGGGACATTGATTACACCTCCTTAAAGCATACACGCTTCAAAAACACACTTAAACATCATATCACAGCGGCCTAAACGCCGTCAACGCAGCTTGTCCGTTTTCTTTCCCCGCGGCCTGCGTTTTATTTATTTCTTGCGGCGAATATAGTACAATGGTTCGTAGTCCATGTTAAATTGGGATCGAAGGAGCTGTATGAAGATGGCAATCGAACTGGCTTCAGAATATGGAAAAATCTACGTTACGGACGAAGTAATCGCCGTTCTTGCGGGTTCGGCGGCGTTGGACTGCTACGGACTTGTCGGGATGGCTTCGCGCAATCAATTCAAGGACGGGATTGCCGAACTGCTGCGCCGGGACAATTTGCGCCGGGGAGTCGAGGTTCACCGCGACGAACAGGACGTCCTGACCATTGATTTATATATCGTCGTCAGCTACGGCACGAAAATTTCGGTCGTTGCCCACAACGTGCAAAGCAAAGTAAATTACATACTTGGCGAAGTGGCGGGCCTGCAGGTAGCTAACGTGAACATTTTTGTCCAAGGCGTGAGGATTGCGGAATGAGACCTGTGATGACAGCGGTTGTGGCCGAAACATGTTATGGATCGCCGACAGGGTTATAGCGAAAGGGGAACGGTCTTTTTGAGTAAGCGCTTAAAAGAAATGAATGGACAAGATTTCATCCGAATGGTAGAAGCGGGGGCGCATAGGCTGACGACGAACGCGGAGCGGGTCAATGCGCTCAACGTCTTTCCGGTGCCGGACGGCGATACGGGCACGAATATGAATTTGACTTTGACTTCCGGGGTGGAAGAGCTTCGCCGCCGTCCGTCGGACCACTTGGGTAAAGCAGCCGAAGCGCTTGCTAAAGGATTGCTGATGGGCGCTCGCGGCAACTCGGGCGTGATTCTGTCGCAGTTGTTCCGCGGTTTCGCCAAAGCCGTATCCGATCTGTCTTCGGCTAACGCCCAGCAGGTGGCCGCGGCGTTTCAGAACGGCGTGGATATGGCTTACAAAGCCGTCGTGAAGCCTGTGGAAGGTACGATTCTGACCGTCGCCAAGGAAGCGGCGAGGCAGGGCGTACAGACCGCCAAACGGCAGCCTGACGTCGCAGTCGTCCTGGCGGAGCTGCTGGATAAAGCGAAAGACGCGCTGGCCAAAACACCCGACCTGCTTCCCGTACTGAAACAGGTGGGCGTCGTCGATTCGGGCGGGCAGGGGCTTGTGTATATATACGAGGGCTTTGTGTCCGTTCTGGACATGGAGGAAGCGCCGACGGAGGAGCCGGCGGATATGCCGTACGTGGCTTTTGGCGCGGTGCAGCCGCTGGAGGAGACGCTCGAGCCCGCCGTGACGCCGCTTGATTTTACCGGTCATGAACGCGCGCAGGCGAAGCTGGCGACGGAGGATATCGAGTTCGGGTATTGTACGGAATTTATGGTGACGTTGAACCCGGGCAAGCTGAACGGCCGCAAGTTTGACGAGGGCTTGTTCCGCGAGGAGTTGTCCGCTTTCGGCGATTCCCTGCTTGTCGTGGCCGACGACGATCTGGTAAAGGTGCATATCCATGCCGAATTCCCGGGCAGCGTCATGAATCTGGCCCAGAATTACGGGGATCTCAGCCGGATCAAAATTGAAAATATGCGCGATCAGCATACGCATCTTCTGATGGAGGAGGCCGGGCCGTCGGGCGCAGTCGCGGCATTGGCCAAGGCGACGCATTTGCTGGACGCGGCCAGGGAGCTCGAACTCGGCGAGCCGTCCGTCCCTGCGGCAAACGAGCCGGCCCCCGAGCTTAAGCCGTACGGCTTTGTCGCCGTATCCGCGGGCGAGGGCATTTCCGGCATTTTCGGCAGCTTGGGCATCGACCGGATTCTGCACGGCGGACAAACGATGAACCCGAGCACCGAAGATATCGTCCGCGCCGTCAGCGAGGTCGAAGCGAGAACGGTATTCGTGCTTCCGAACAATTCGAACATCATCCTGGCCGCGCAGCAGGCTGTAGAGCTTGTGGAGGATAAGCAGGTTGTCGTCATTCCCACCAAGTCGATTCCGCAAGGCATCGCCGCGGTCATCGCATTCCAGGAGGAGGCGGCTCCCGAGGAAAACATCGGCGAAATGGAGCAGGCGCTGCAGCAGGTTCAGGCCGGTCAAATTACCCATGCCGTACGTGACACGCAAATGGACGGGATCGATATTAAAGAGGGCGACTATATCGGCATTCACAACGGCCGGATCGTTTCCTCGGCTCCGGACCTCGTCGATTCCTGCAAAAAGCTGATTGATTCCATGCTGGATGCGGGTGCGGAGATCGTGACCCTGTATACCGGAGCGGAAGCGGTGCAGGAGCAGACCGAGGAGTTGGTCGAGTATGTCGAACAAACGTATCAAGAAGTGGAAGTGGAAGTGCAGGACGGCGGCCAGCCGCTCTACTACTACATTATTTCCGCGGAGTAAAAGGTTCGTTTTCAACGTTGTGTCTATAGATCAAAACTTTGCAAAAGAGATGAGGGAGGCTATTGAGCCAGGTTCGTATTGTGACGGACAGCACGGCGGATATTCCGGCCGACCTGCGGGAGCGGCTCGGCATTGAGATGGTGCCGCTGAAAGTATTGTTCGGCTCGGAGGCATTCCGCGACGGGGTGGATATGGTGGCGGAGCAGTTTTATGACAAGCTGGCCTCGTCCGGTATTTTTCCGACCACATCCCAGCCGTCGCCGGCCGATTTCATCCAAGTGTATGAGAGGCTTGCGGAGGAAGGCGCCGATTCGATCATCTCGATCCATTTGTCGTCTCAGATGAGCGGCACATACCAGTCCGCCCTCGTGGCGAAATCGATGATCGACGAGAAGGCGGATATCGAGGTGGTGGACAGCCGCTCTGCTTCCTTTGGCATCGGCATGCTCGTCGTCGCTGCCGCCGAGGCGGCAAAACAGGGGAAGAGCAAATCGGAAATTTTGGAACGGTTGGCGTCGCTCCGTCAGAGCACCGCACTCTATTTTTTGGTGGATACGCTCGAGTATTTGCACAAGGGCGGACGGATCGGCAAAGCCGCGGCGCTTTTCGGCTCCCTGCTTAACATTAAGCCGATCCTTTCGATCAACGATGACGGAGTCGTGTGCTCCGTCGATAAGGTTCGCGGGCAGAAGAAGGCCATGAACCGGATCGTCGAGCTGCTGCAGCCGGGTTACGCCGGCAAGCCGATCGATCTGGTGATGGCTTATACGACCGGCCGCGAGACGGCGGAGCAGCTTTGCTCGCTGCTGCAGCAGCATTTTGATGTAAAAAGCGTGCAATACACGCATATCGGACCCGTCATCGGAGCGCATGTCGGACCCGGAACCGTAGCGGCCTTTGCCATACCGGTCTGATATGACCTTGGATCTTTATTCGCTTCCGGTCACGAAGGTGTCCGGCGTCAAAGGCAAGAAGCCCGAGGAGCTGCTTGCGCTCGGCATCTCGAGCGTCGGAGAGCTCCTCGATTATTATCCTTTCCGCTACGAGGATTACACGCTTCGCGATTTGACGCAGGTGAAGGACGGAGACCGGATTACGGTGCAGGGCAAGGTCGCGGGAGTTCCTCAAGTGCAAATGTACGGGCGTACCAAGTCGCGCATGACCTGCAAAATCGTAGTCGATCCGCTCTTCATTACGGCTGTCTGGTTCAACCGGCATTTCTTGAAGGACAAACTGACAGCCGGTACGGATATCGTCTTGACCGGCAAGTGGGACCAGAAGCGGCTGCAGTTGACCGTGACCGAGGTAGAATTCCCGGGCCGCGGCACGTCGCAGACTGGCACGCTGCAGCCGGTTTATTCGGTGACCGGCTCGATCACGCAAAAATGGTTCCGGCAAACGACGAAGCAAGCGCTGCTGCAATTCGGCGACCTTATTCCCGAAGTGCTTCCGGGCAAACTGCTGCGCAAATACAATCTGCTGCCCCGCAAGCAGGCGGTCGCTCTGCTGCATATGCCGGGCAGCATGGAGCAGGGACAGCGGGCGAGACGCCGGATGGTGTACGAGGAGCTGTTCTTGTTCCAGCTCAAGATGCAGGCGTACCGCACGCTGAATCACGAGCGGGCGGACGGGGTCGCGCACCCGGTAGATTTGCCGGCCGTCCGCGCGTTTGTCCGCGCGCTGCCGTTCACGCTGACGGCTTCGCAGAAAACCGTGCTGGCCGAAATTCTTCATGACCTGCAGCAGCCTTATTGCATGAACCGCCTGCTGCAGGGCGATGTCGGCGCGGGGAAAACCGTTGTTGCGGCGGCGGCGCTTTTTGCCGTCGTGAAAGCCGGCTACCAAGGCGCGCTGATGGTGCCGACGGAAATTCTTGCGGAGCAGCATAAGCGCTCGCTCGACCGCCTGTTCGAGCCGTACGGCATTCAGACGGCGCTGCTGACGGGCAGCTTGACGGAGCGGCAGCGCCGGGATGTGCTCGGCTCGCTGCAGATGGGAATGATCGACATTGTCGTCGGTACGCATGCACTCATTCAAGAGGATGTGTTTTTCCGCCGGCTCGGGCTCGTCGTTACGGACGAGCAGCACCGCTTTGGCGTCCAGCAGCGCAGCATTTTGCGCCGCAAAGGGATGAATCCGGACGTGCTTACGATGACGGCGACGCCCATCCCGCGAACGCTCGCAATTACCGCTTTTGGCGATATGGACGTCTCGACGCTGCGGGAGCTGCCGAAGGGGCGCAAGCCGATTCAGACGTATGCGGTGACGCACAATATGCTGGAGCGCGTCCTTGGCTTTATTCGCCGCGAGGTGGCCGAAGGGCGGCAGGCGTACGTCATCTGTCCGCTGATTGAAGAATCCGAGAAGCTCGACGTGCAGAACGCGATTGACGTGCACGCGCAGCTTCAATTTGCTTTTCCGGAGTACAAAGTCGGGCTGCTGCACGGACGGATGGTCCCGGCCGAGAAGGACGAGATTATGCGCGAGTTCAGCCAAGGCGGGCTTCATGTACTGGTCTCTACGACGGTTATCGAGGTCGGCGTGGATGTGCCGAACGCGACGCTGATGGTCGTCTATGACGCCGACCGGTTCGGACTATCGCAGCTTCACCAGCTGCGGGGCCGGGTCGGACGGGGCGAGCACCAATCGTACTGCGTGCTGATTGCCGATCCGAAGAACGAAGTCGGCAAGGAACGGTTGAAGGCGATGACAGAGACGAACGACGGCTTCGAGATTGCGCGCCGCGACCTCGAATTGCGGGGGCCTGGAGATTTTTTCGGCACGAAGCAGAGCGGGGTGCCGGATTTCCGGCTCGCAGACATGGTGACCGACTTCGAAGTGATGGAGCAGGCAAGAGACGACGCGGCGGAGCTGGTCAAGCAGCCGGATTTTTGGACGGAGGCCGACTACGTGCCGCTCCGCCACTATTTGCAGCGCGAGCACATCTTCGACAGCGAGATGCTGGATTAGACGATAGCCGGTTGACCTTCACCTGAGGGGCGAAAGAAAATAGGTACACAAGACCAAGCCCTCCGACATAGACTTACTGTGTGGCCGATGTAAGTCCTTTAGCAAGAACGCGGAGGTGTGCGGCATGAGCTATACGAAGTACGGCTTTGATCCTGCGCAAGTCGAGCGGATCAAGCTGAAAATGAAAAATCCGGAGACGAAAGAACGCGTCAAAATGATTTTGCAGGGTGTCACGAAGTACGATCTGCAGGACCGCGTGAAGGTTCGTAGGTTCGTCGGCATGCTGACGAAGGCGCTCGGCGAAAGAGTCACCGAACAGCAGGCCGAGCAGCTTGTCCATTTTGTCATCTCGCAAAAAATCGATCCGAACAACACATTTCATCTGATCAAACTATGGAGCATGTTCCGCTAAGCGGGCATGTTCTTTTTTTGTCCGCGCGCCGGGCCCCGGCCCAATTGTCAAATGAAGCGGAGAAAGCTATAATGCTGGTAGATTGCTAGATTGTGGAAGGGGGAACGATATACGATATGTCTACTTCGGAATCTTCATCTTCATCCAAAGACAAAGCAATGACCCGTCGCGAGCTGCTGGCCACGGTGGGGACGGCAACGGCCGGAATGCTCCTTGCCGCGGGTACGGGCTGGAGCGGCACGGCCGCGGCGGAGCCAATGCCCTATCCGATGCAGCATCCGGGGTTTCGCCAGGAATCGGTAACCTGGATCAACGTGAAAAATTACGGAGCTCAAGGCTCGGGACGCTTCGATCAGAACGACGCCCCGGCGATTCAATCGGCTATTGAAGCGGCAGGGCCTATGGGAGGGACCGTATATTTTCCGCCCGGGCGCTACGTGCTGAAATCCGCCATTATGCTGAGGCCGAATGTGCGCTTGGTCGGAGACGGGCCGAACGCCTCCGTACTGAAGGCAGGGGTGCCGAGCCTATCCATGGTGACGGGGCTCGGCATGAAGTGGAACGCGGTCGAGGGACTCGGGTTCGAGGGCATGGGCGCTACTTCTCCCATGAACGTGAGGTTGGCGGAGCGCGGCGTTTATTTCGAAAAATGCGAGAACGTCTCCGTTCGGAACTGTCATTTCAACACGATTGCCAATGGCGTATGGCTCAACGAAAGCCGGCACGTCTCGATCAGCGGAAACTCCTTCTTCCAGCTGTTCGCCACCGACAGCATATACGAAGGCTATGGGATCTTTGCCGAGTCGTCGGCGAATTTCCGGCTGACGGACAACCGGTTCCGTTTGTTGAAAAGACCGTGCATCTATATTTCCGCAGGCAGCTCGTATTCGATCGTTTCCGATAACGTGGCGCAGCAATGCGACGATGCCTTTATTGTGGTTTCTTCGAAGCTGAAGCCGAGCTCGTACCACCGGATCGAGGGCAATCTGTTATCGGCGGAAGGGCTTGACAACGGCGCGTATGCCGGCAAACAGGGCATCGTGCTGCGCGATTACAGTACGGACAACGTCATCGTGCGCAACGTTATTTCCCGGGCCAAAGAGACGGGCATCTCGCTGGCGGGCGATGGCGAGGCAGGCGACGAGCGGCCGCAGGGCAACATCGTTTCCGGCAACAAAATCGATCAGTCGGAGCGCGGCATCGTCCTGCTGAACAGCGATGTCACTACGGTGACCGGCAACGATGTGCGGCGGGTCCAAACCGGCATTATCCTTGAAACGGCCGGCAATGCCGAAGGCTCCTTCAGCAGGCACAATCTCGTTACGGGCAATATGCTGTCCCGCTGTTCGGAAGCGGCCATCCGGATCGCGGGAAGCCGCTGCGAAAACAATACGGTATACGGCAATGCCGGTACGGGGAACGCCGAAGCGCTAGCCGATCAAGGGAAGGATACGTCGAAGACGGGCTTTTAACCTCTGAACATAGAACACCGGAATGAAATTACTCGGCAAGCAGACAGCCGGTCGGAGACATGAAGCTCCTGACCGGCTGTCTGCTTTGCCACAAATCGTTTCGTTTTGGTGTGATCTAAATCACAAGGGCGTTCCTGACGTCCTTGTATACTGTTCTCATGAAAAGGGTAACGAAATCCGCAATGATGAAACGAGGGATAACGATGTTAAACGAACAGACGATCCGCATAATTAAATCGACGGCTCCGCTTCTGGAGTCGAAGGGGACGGAGGTAACGAAACGATTTTACGAAATTTTGTTCAGCGAGCATCCCGATCTGCTGAACGTTTTCAACCATACGAACCAAAAGCAGGGACGCCAGCCGACGGCGCTGGCCAATGCCGTGTACGCCGCGGCCGTGCATATCGATAATTTGGCCGCCATTCTGCCGGTGGTCAAGCAGATCGGGCATAAGCACCGGAGCCTGGGAGTAAAGCCGGAGCATTATCCGATCGTGGGCCGGACGCTGCTGACGGCCATGCGGGAGGTGCTCGGCGAGGCGGCTACGAACGAGGTGCTTAAAGCGTGGGAAACCGCCTACGGCATCATTGCCGACGCTTTCATCGGCGTTGAAGCGGAAATGTACGAACAGGCCGAACGGCAGTTGGGCGGCTGGGAAGGCTTCCGGGCGTTCCGGGTCGACCGCAAGCAAAAGGAAAGCAGCGTCATTATGTCGTTTTATTTGGTTCCGCTGGACGGCGGCGCGATTGCCTCATTCGAACCCGGGCAGTATGTCAGCGTGAAGCCGGAGATGCCCGGCGAGACCTACACGCATATCCGGCAATACAGCTTATCTGACGCGCCGGGCAAGCCGTATTACCGCATTTCGGTCAAACGCGAGGACGGCGCGCCGGAGCGTCCGGCCGGCAAAGTGTCCGTCTTCCTCCACGAGCACGTGAGCGAAGGCGATACGCTATGGCTGACCGCTCCCGCCGGGGATTTCACGCTCGATCTCTCCGATCCGCGCCCGATCGTACTGCTCAGCGGCGGCGTCGGTCTCACTCCGCTGCTCAGCATGCTGAAAACGCTCGGCGAAACGGCGCCGGACCGGCAGGTGACGTTCATTCACGCAGCTCTGAACGGCGAGACGCACGCAATGCGCGCCGAGGTCGAAGAGCTGGCCCGCAAGCATCCGGGCTTGTCGTACCGTTTTTGCTACCAATCGCCGACCGCTGCCGATCGGGCGGAGCGGACGTTCCACAAGGAGGGCTACATCGATCTGGAATGGCTGCAATCCGTCGTTCCTTCGCCGGACGCGGCGTTCTATTTCTGCGGACCGGTGCCGTTCATGAAAACAGTCAACCGGATGCTGCGAGTATGGGGCGTACGCAAGGAGGATGCGCGTTACGAGTTTTTCGGACCGGCGGGATCGCTGGAGGAAGCCGGGGAACCGACCGCTCCGGGACACCGCTAAAATGCTTTGATCAGCGTCGGCGTTTGTTGACGCTGCGGTCCTGCAAGGCATCGCGGCTGCCTGCTTGAGCGCGGAGCAGGCGATTGACCGTTTCGCGGCGCAGTCCGATAAACTGGCCGATCTCTTCCTGTGTCAGCACATCGGTCAAACGGGCGGGGGCAATATACGCTTCGAACCAGGTCTGCAGCTTCGCCAGCTTGTCCGCCGGCGCGATCTGCGTCAGTTGATCGATTCGCTGCTGCATCATCCGCAGCTTGCTTTCCAGCAGCATGGCGATCTCAAGGCACGTTTGCGGTTCCTTCTGGAGCTTGGCGTACCATTCTTGAGCGGGAAGCGTTTCGATCTCGCAGGTCGTAAGGGCAATTGCGGTCCCGTAATATTCTTTCGGGCTGATTAAGGAATGATGGGGAATGGTCTCGCCCGGAACAATGATGTTCACCAGCACGGGATTCCCGTCCTCGTGAATGCGGACAATTTTAAGCAGACCGCTTCTGATGCGGTACAGCGGTCCGGATTCTCCTTGGCGAAACAACGTTTCGCCCTTATGCAGCAGCATGCATCTTCACCTTGCTTCCCGTTTTCGCGTTCCGTCTCTGCCGAGGCGGGACGCTTTTTCTTTTTCCGATTATAGCACGATCCGAGGATACGCTCATAGCAAACTTCGGCGATGCCCGGCTTATTCTATCGATCCGGCACAACCCGATAAACGTTTCTCTTCCCTATATTTTGCAAAATGCGGGTTGGCACACATGAGATTTTCAACACATCCGTTATTCCTTTTGCATTTTTCCTTAAGGTTAACATCAAGATTGTTCCTCGGAGTCTAGCGGTATGCCGGGGAAGTTCGGTGGATACGAAATTTCCCAGGGAAGACGCCGCTACCCGATTTCTAACCCGTCCGTCGATGTCCTTCGCCTTAAACATTCTTATCGGATGCAGCACATGGGGATGCGCTCCCAGCACTACATTTACGCCATTATTAAACAACAGCCGCATGAGCCGGATTTGGCTGCGGTCGGGATAAGTCCGAAATTCTTTCCCGAAATGCAGGCATGCGATGATAAAATCCGTTCTACTCTTTAAGCTGCGCACGTCCGCTATTATTTTTTTCCGGTGTAGCCTGTTCACGAACCACGGCTTCGGCGCCGGGATCCCGTTCGTTCCTTTCGTATAAGCCAATATTCCGATTTTTATTCCCTTTACGTTAACAATCAGTTTCCGGCGGGCTTCCCGGGCGGTGCGATACGTGCCCGTATGTCGCAGACCGTGTCGATCGAGGACGTTCAATGTCCGCTTCAAACCGGATAGCTTCCCGTCCATACAATGGTTATTGGCTGTGCTTAATACATCGAAGCCCAAGTTCCGGAGCGCGGCAGCGAATTCGTCCGGGGAGTTGAACAATAGTTTTCCGGGCTTTTCGCGAAATTTGTTGCCGGAGAAGGTCGTCTCCAGATTGCCTATCGTTAAATCGGATTTCCGCAGATACGGTTTCACTTTGGCAAAAATAGGGGCGAATCCGCCTTCCCGTGCGGCCGAGGCGATCATCTTCTTTTTCATCAACAAATCTCCGACTGCGGCGATTGTGATTTTCGTCAATCCAACCACTCCTTTCATGATTACACCTTATGCGATAGAAAAGCGAAATGCTTGCAGGTTGGGCGCCCTCGGTACGGGCAGAAAAAAAGCCCGGGCCTGAATCGGCTTGAGCTTTCGCATTCCAACCCCGGGGCATCAATACGAGGCTGGTCTCTTATTTTTAAGACATACTTGCCAGATGCTCCTCAAGACGATCCATGGTCTGTTCGGCACCCGGGACGGCATATGTTTTCACCTTATCGAATACAGCGGCATTTTCTTCAAATACTGTGCTATAAGTGAGTTTGGTCTTACCATCCAGATCCTCAAAGATTGCTGTCGCCAGAAAATGGGGAAACACGGCGTGTTCGATGACGATTCGCTCGGGTTTAACGAGCTCGACAAAGACGTTGGTGTTGGGATAATCAGCGCCATCAGGACCGTGCATGATGAACTGCCATGTACCGCCCGGTTTCATATCAAACTTCTGAAAAGTCGTCGTAAAACCTCGAGGTCCCCACCACTTCGACAGGTGCTCTTCTTTCGTCCAAGCATCAAATACAATCTCGCGCGGAGCATCCACTACGCGGGTGATCACAATCTCGCGTTCACCTACTTGCGTTGCGATTTTGTTTGTTGCGTCGTTTGGGTTCATGTCTATTTCTCCAAAATGAATTTGACTCATTTTTTCAATCATAGCAAATAAATAATGCATTGATTTCTTTCGGATTGCTCTCTTGAATAACCCAATCATTGCATCGAAAACGCCCGATTTCCGTAATAAAACTGCCGGTGTCGCTGAAAATCCGAACCTTCTCGGCAATTTCAATTATTTACCTTTGCATAACGAACGTGCGTTCGGTATATAATAGCTGTATACGAACATACATTCGCAGGTGGTAAAATGCAACGAACAGTTCTTATGGCAGATGGGCAAAGTTTTTATGCGAGTATCGAAAAAGCAGCGCACCCGGAATACCGAGATAAACCCGTTGCCGTTGGGGATCCGGCACGCCGTAATGGAATTATCTTAGCTGCCTGTCCGGTTGCAAAATCACGCGGTGTGACTACAGCCGAAAGAGTCGGTGAAGCACTCGCCAAATGCCCGGATTTGGTCGTTATACGGCCACGAATGCAGACATATATCTCGGTATCCTTACTCATTACGGAAATTTTCGAATCCATTACCGATCAAGTCGAACCGTTCTCCATCGACGAACAGTTTCTGGATGTGACAGGATCTTTGACCTTGTTCGGTTCGGCCGAAGAGATTGCCCGTTTGATACAAACCCGAGTAAAGCTTTCAACCGGCGTATGGTCCCGTGTCGGTATCGGCCCCAACAAAATCCTGGCCAAAATGGCTACGGATAATTTTGCAAAAAAGAAACCTACAGGTATATTTAAACTTACCCACGACAATATTGAAAAAGAACTTTGGCCCCTGCCTGTCCATCAAATGTTTATGGTAGCCGGGCGGATGACCTCCCATTTTGCTCGAATGGGCTTGCACACAATCGGCGATATAGCGCGTCTTGATCTCGGTGAATTCAAGAAACGGATGCGCTGCCGGATGGGCCGGCAAAGTGACATTCAAGCGGAATATTACTGGCAGACGGCGAACGGCATCGACCCGAGTCCCGTTGTCACCGGAATGCGAAGCCAAATTAAAGTGATCAACCACGGCAGGGCATTAAAATGGCAGACCTATCGAACGATCGAAGACATTGAACCGCTTATGATCGAGCTGATCGTAGAGGTTTGCCGCCGCGCCAGGCGATACGGGTATATGGGCAGAGTCGTTGCAGTGGGAGCTGCAGAAACCGACGGGCATCGGTCTTCTGGTTTCGGGAGGCAAAGAACATTGCCGCGTCCTACTCATTTGGAACATGAAGTCGGCCCGGTTATACGCTCACTATTTTTGGAGCACTGGAAGGGCTTGCCTCTTACTCATTTGCATATTACGCTCACGGATCTTTCAAGAGATAATGTTTATCAGCTTGACTTATTCGAGGATCGGGAACGATTGATTCGCCGTGAAAAAACAGTCGATGCGCTGAAAGAGAGGTTTGGACCAACAGCTATTATCCGTGCATCGTCCTTGTTAAAAACGGCTCAGGCTTTTGAAAGGGCAGCTCAAATAGGGGGTCACTGGGCATGAGTAAACTAGACGGGAATGGTCGCTGGCAGTCGAAAATGACGCTCACGGAACACACGGAGCAATATGAGGCGCGTAATGGATCCAAAACTTCCAGACCGACACCCGAGGAATATACCATGGCTCGGGATTACATTCTGCTGCCTCATATGTTAACCATGGTTGAGCGGAGTATTGAAGAAATAAGAGCCTCAACAAATATCTTAAAGCGTTTATATTTGATCGCTGCGCAAACCATTGCAAAGCAAATCCATAAAGACATGCACTCGTTACGTCGGGAATTAAGTAAACGAAACATTAAAGTAATTAACGACGAGCAGATCGATCTGGTTATTTATTACAAGATCATGTGCCGAGGTTACGAAGAACGATTCGGTATCGTTCGTGATGTAGTTCGATCAGAGATCAGTGTGCGTTTGACCCAGTATCTAAAAGACGTTGCGCAACTCATTGAGCAATACGGCAAATGAATCTTTTAATTTGCCATCTATACTCCGATTGGCATCCGCATCCCATCCGAAGAAGATACGGTCATGCTCACAGCAAGCGACATTTCCTTTTCCTCAACGAGTAGAGCTTTTTCTCTAAATAAATTTTTTTGGATCGTAAACCGAACCTTTTTTTGAATGAGAGACAATATAGGGTGTAAGCTGCTTACTCAGGAGGGCCCTCCGAATGCAAAATGAAGAGATGTACCAACTACTCGTAAAGATGAAAGATGGTGATCAACAGGCGTTTCAAACGATGTATGATGCCACATATCGGGATGTCTACCGAACCGTCTCCTTTCTGGTGGATCATCAGCAGGATCGGGAAGATGTCATGAACGAGATCTATATGCAAATGTGGACCTCACTTGCCAACTACGATACGAACCGTCCTTTCCGCTTCTGGCTGCACGGCTTGGTAATCCGTCAGGTACAGAGATTTCGGGTCAAGAGCTGGCGGAGATTCCGAATTTTCGAACGCATCCGTGCCTTCTCGCGGGAAGAGTCTTATTGGGATCAACCTGCTGGGTTGATGGATGGGACGAACCAAATGATATCGCAGTCATTACGAAAACTGACCGACAAACAGCGGACGGTGATTATCCTCCGCTTTTTTCACGACTATACTCTTGAGGAAATTGCGACTTTGCTCGATATTCCGCTGGGTACAGTCAAGTCAAGATATCATGCGGGCTTGCAGGCGCTGCGAAAAAACATAGGGAATCTCCTCCCGGAAAGGATGGAAAAGACCAATGCCTATGGAACGCAAAATCCGTGAACATCTGCTCAAAGAGGCAGAAACGATGGAATGTCCCCCGGCCATTTCCAAACGAATTGAACAATCGTATTCTCACTATTTGAAGCGAAAAAGGAGCGAAATAACCATGAAAAAACGATTAATTGGCGGAATCGTTGCTGCTGCGATTTTGGTTCCAACCGCAGGATTTGCGGCCCCTCCCCTGATTGAAATGATTACCAGAAAACCAATGACTGCTGAACAAGTCAAGGTGGATGAGGCTGGCAAAGCAACGCTTGAGAAGCTGTACAGCGCATTTCCCGAAACAAGATCGTTTGAGATTATCGCTGCAAGCAACGCTCAAGGTGATGTACTCAAACCGGCAGATTCCACCGGTTTATCCCAAATGAAAGTGAACCAAACAAGCATTATCCTGCAGGAAAAAGGAGGAAGCGGCAAAAAGATTGCCGTTCATACTAACGGTATTTCGGGTGAGATTGAACACGTGGATCAAGAGAATTGGGAGCCTAAGGAGAAGCCACTCATTACTTTAACCGATCAGGAAATCAAGGCGAAGGTAGATCATCTCATTGATAAAATATATGGTAACGTCAAAGCGTACGAGTTTGCTATGGAACAAATGGAGAACCCAAATCAAAAAACATTGATGTTGAATTACACCATAAAGGGATCGGAATCACCGTTCTACCAGGTATTTGTTCATGACAATGCAATTAATCTTACTCGGGTAGGAGGCGAACCTGAACCTTCACACATTAAAGTAGAAGGTTTATTCGTTAGAGATGGTAAGCCTGATTATACTTATGATTCCATTTTGAACGATGATAAACTGTTTTCTTTACTAAAAATTAGCCCGACAGAATTAAAAGAAGAATTAGCAAAAGGTAAATCTGTTGCGGATATTGCAGCATCTAAAAATATCTCTAAACAACAAGTGTACGAGGTAATTGCAAATACACAGGTTGAAAAACAAATGACAGCTGAACAAAATGGAGTAGTTCCTAAAAACAATCGTTCAAAGGAACAAAGGTTAAAAGAAATTGAACCAAAATTATTACCAGTCATTGAACACAAAAATGAAACACCACAGAAGAAATAACAAGGCAAGACGGATGGGATTGGCAAAACATCGCTCGAGAAGCTTTATTCAAGGCAATACAATCAGTGTTGGCGTAGTCGGGGAATAGGAGTACAATGACCTCAACTCTGAACGGTGACCCGTAAGATGGAACACTTTAAAAAAGTGTCCCTCCTGCGGGTCATTTGTGTTTAATCAAAAGTACGAAGGGACAGAACGGAGACATTTATGGTAGCGGACCAAATCAAGGATCGAACGGCAGCGCCGCGATGATAAGAGCTTCTTTCTGTCGTTTCCATCAAGTCCCGCTTCGGGACAGGGGCCATTTTGCGTTATACTTAGAAATCGAGAACGGTAGGTTAAGTGGTTATTTTTAGAGAAGGAGGAATCCTGAATATGGATACGGCCAGTCATTTCCTCATCGGTCTCGGGCTGGGAGCCATGGCCCGCTTTGTGCCGGAGATTGGAGCAGATCCTGCTCTGGCGCTAGCCGTGACGATCGGAACGACGCTCGCTTCGGAATTGCCGGATATCGATTATGTCCATAAACTGACCAAAGGGGATGCCGTCTATCTGAAAAAGCATCGGGGACTTACGCATTCCGTCATCGCTTGGTTTTTATGGCCAACCATCGTCACGCTGGGCATGATGCCTTTCTTTAGCGGGCTCGCATGGGGTTGGGTATGGTTGTGGAGCTTCATCGCCGTGCTCGTCCATGTCGGTCTTGACGTGCTGAACACGTTCGGAACCCAGGCCCTGCTTCCATTTTCAAATAAACGGCTTTCGCGGGATGTTCTCATGGTCTTCGATCCGGTTCTATTCATTACTCAACTTGCGGGAATTGCGCTTTGGTGGATGGGCGTTGTCTCGCCCGGTCCGCTGTTCATGCTCCTAAATGGCTGTTCTGTCGTCTATATTGCCATAAGGTTCGTTATGCACCGCCGATACGTACGGCTTATGTCGGCCCGCTATGAAAACGCAACGGCTGTGAGCGCTCTGCCAACGTTTCGTTTCAACCGGTGGACCGCGATCGCGGAGACAGATTCGGAATTGATTCTGGGCGAATGGAGAGGGCGCCGGTACCGCGAAACCGAACGGCTGGAGAAGCACTCCGACAACGTGCCTGAACAAGCGTTCGAAGTGCCGGATCGGGATACTTTAAAACGTTTATGCCCGGCCGCGGACACGTTCTTTTCGATCGCGCAGCATATCCGCCAGGAGCAGATTGTAACCGAAAAGACGTTGCGATGCATTTGGACGGATCTGCGGTTCCGTTTCGGCGATTTTTACCCGTTCAAGGCCATTCTTGAATTTGACCGGGACGGTAACATCGTATCCGGCTATTTGGGCTGGCGGGGCAATCGAAGTCATACGGAACAGACTTACAGCAGCGCAGGATAAACCCTGTGCTGCGCCATGTAAAACCAAAGCCGTCAAGCTTTATTGGCCGGGCGGCTTTGCCCCGTTTAAGGCGTAACACAACGAAAAGTTTGTCTCAAAAGATCGGACAAACGGGAATATACGAGCCTGCGGGACATAAAATGAAGCATAAGATTATTTCATGCGGTTGTCCCGGAGGAATTATGGATAAAAAGTCGGTTTCGATTTTGCAAATTGCGGCTACATACACAGGAACGGTGGTGGGAGCGGGATTCGCTTCCGGACAGTCGATTATGCAGTTTTTTACGGTTTACGGGACATGGGGATTCGCAGGCATCTTGATCAGTACGTTTCTTTTTATGTGGATCGGAACCCGGATGATGGTTTTGGCGCACAGGATCAAAGCATTTTCTTATCAGGAGCTGAACACCTATCTTTTCGGCAGCCTGTTCGGCAAAATTGCCAATGCCGCGACGTTTGTGATTTTATTCGGTATGACCTCCGTGATGCTGTCGGGCGCCGGCTCCATCTTTGAGGAACAGCTTCATCTGCCGTATCGGTGGGGGATTGTGATCAGTATCGCCCTTTGTTATCTGGTCATGACCAAAGACATGCGTGGGATTTTGGCGGTAAACTCGCTGGTGGTGCCTCTAATGCTTCTTTTCATGCTTCTGATCGCTTGGCAGGCGGTCGGCGATAGCGGGACGGTTTCAAGCATCCGTTGGCAAAGCCCGAGTTGGCCGGATCTTACATGGTTGATCAGCCCGTTTGCCTACGCCGCATTGAATTTTGCCTTTGTCCAAGCGGTGATGGTGCCTCTCGGCAGCGAGGCTGAGGACGAAAACGTCTTGAAATGGGGCGGCTTTTGGGGAGGCGTAGCTCTTGGATTCATGCTGCTGGTCAGCCATTGGGCCATGGCTTCCAAGATGCCGGAAATTGCCGCGTTCGATATTCCGATGGCCGAAATTATCCGGGACCTTGGCGGAGCGGTTCATATCTTATTTCTGCTGGTCATCTACGGAGAAATTTTTACGACGATCATCGGAAACGTATTCGGGATCGCGCGCCAAATTCAGAGTCTGTTCGTTTTCCCGACCAAATGGCTGGTGCTGGCGATTCTGCTCGGAAGTTTTCTGATCAGCCAGATCGGCTATACCCCGCTGCTTTCTTACCTATATCCAATGTTCGGCTATCTCGGAATGTTTCTGCTTCTTTTCTTGGCGTTTAAAAGGATGCCCGTACATTAGCCCCGCTATTCGCCGCGGAGACTTATGGTCTCAAATCCTTTATTTAGTTTTTTAAAAATCCATCCAACGGCAAATAATCTGGGTATTCACTACATTGCCGATTCGGAATGGAGGTAGCGGAATGCCCGATTGGTTGGAAATCAGTTTGCGGACCCTGCTGTCGCTTATCGTGCTTTTCTTATTGACGAAGCTTTTGGGCAAAAGGCAAGTGTCTCAGCTTTCGTTTTTCGAATACATTACAGGAATCACGATCGGGAGCCTTGCCGCCTATATCTCGTTGGATCTGGAGGCCAACTGGTATTTAGGAATCGTATCTTTAGCGGTGTGGGTTCTCGCCTCCTTGGGCATCGAATTTTTGCAGTTAAAAAGCAAAACGGCCAGGGATTGGATCGACAGTAAAGCGACGATTCTTATCAAAGACGGAAAAATCATGGAAGATAACATGAAGAAGGAGCGCCTGACCACCGATGAGCTTTTGGAACAATTGAGGAAGCGAAACGTTTTTAAACCGGCCGATGTGGAGTTTGCGATTATGGAGCCCAGCGGAGATATTAACGTGCTTCTCAAAAAAGAGCATCAGCCTTTAACTCCGGCCCACTTGGGGATCAAGGTCGGACCCGAACAGGAGCCGCAGGCCGTTATTATGGACGGCAACATCATGGACGAACCGTTGGCGACGCTGGGGCTAAGCCGGCAGTGGCTTCAAACGGAGCTGGAAAAAACAGGGGTAACGGTTGAAAATGTATTTTTCGGGCAAGTGGATTCTTACGGACAACTGTATGTCGATTTGTACGACGATCAGCTTCAGGTTCCCGAGCCGCAGCAGAAAGCTTCGTTGCTCGCGGTCTTAAAAAAATGCGAAGCGGACCTTGAAATGTTCGCTCTGACGACGAAGGACCAGCAGGCCAAAAACATGTACGAGCAATGCTCGAAGCGGCTGGAAAAAATGATTCAGGACGTCAAGCCTTCATTAATAAGATAAGCGCAGCGCTGAGCCATGGATTGTTCATTGGCGCGGCGCTTTTTTCATGCCAGGGGACTCTCTTAACACGAGGGAGAGACCTCTTTTTTTATTGTTTCGCGAATCCGAAGCAAATATTTGCTTGACGAACCGTGTCAGAAACCTATAATCGATTGTGGATGCAGCTTCCGGGCCGGACAACAAACCGCAATGGCGAATCGCGAATCCTTTCTCGCCGTTGTACGTATATGTTTGGTGAATCTCGCGAGAAGGGCCCGTTTCCGAGAGAGAGAAAAGGAGTGCTGAAGCATGATGACGCGATTGGAATACCGTTTGTATGAAGAGGGCAGCGAGACGTTTCCGCTGCTGTATTATTATGACCGGATCGGCCGGGACGAGGTCGCTTTGCGTTTTGCGTGCGACTATTTTATTAAGGACGGCAAGGTGTACGAGAAAACGTCGTGCGCGGTCGAGCCGGCGTGTTATGTCGTTTATGTGAAGGAAGCGCTTGACGAGCGGACGATGGTATGGGGCAAGCCGGAAGGTCCCCGCGGCGTTCGGATGGAGCTGAGGGAATACCGCGAATGGACGGCCGATTACCGGCTGGTGCATACGTATACGTTTCCCGATACGCTTGAGGCGATGCTTAGCCTTCAGGCGAACTATTTATATGCGGAAGGCCGGGAATGGCAGCGTAATTCCGCCGAAATCGACGAGGACCGCGAGACGTATGTCTATTACGCCGTACCGGTGTAGCCGCAATTCCAAACCGGGAAAACAGGAGTGACGAAAATGGAACAGCAAAAAAGCAGCAGGACACGCAAACTGGTAGCGTTGTTCGTGGCGTCGACACTGGTGCTCGGCGGCACGGCAGGCTGCTCCGATTCGAAATGCACCGATCGCAACGGGGACGGTTATTGCGACGACGGCAGCGGCGGTTCGTCCGGAGGACGTTACTATGGCGGCTCCAGCTCGGGGGGCAGCTCTTATAAAGCCTCTACGGGCAGCTCTTCGGGGATCAGCAAAGGAGGCATCGGCGGCAAAGGCAGCTCAAGCTCCTAGCGTCATAGACGCCATGGACAGTCCGATGACCATTAACAGCAAAGATCAGAGAGGAGGCGGGCGGACATGAGCATCGCAAAGATGCTGCGGCCGGACGCTTCTTATGCGGAACGGCGGGAAGCGATTTACGAGCCGCTGCGGCAAGAGGGCATTTTTACATGGGACTGTTTGTACGGCCAGGAATATGCGCTCGCCGGCCTACACCGGTTGGAACGCGCGCAGCTGGAAGAAATGCGCAAAGCCGCCGAGGCGTTGGGACGCATTTATGCCAAGACCATCCGGATCGTCCAGCAGGGCGAACCGGCGCTTTTGGCCGAATTGGGGCTGCCTCCCGCGTCGTTCGGTGCTATCCGTTTGCGGTTTGACGAAGAAGTACCGACGCTGATCGGCCGGTTCGATTTTGCTCTGACGCCGCATGGGCTCAAGATGCTTGAGTTTAACAGCGACACGCCGACAGGAATTGTCGAAGCCTTTCATGTGAACGGCCGCGTGTGCGCCGCCTACGGCGAAGAGGATCCGAACGAAGGCTGCAGCGGGGCTTTCCGCCAGGCGTTTAAGCGGATGATGGACCTGTACCGCGAAGCGGGCTATGCGTCCGAGCATGTCGTCTTCAGTTCGCTGGACTGGCATGAGGAGGATGCCGGAACGACGCGCTATCTCCTGCGACAATCCGGGATTGCCGGCGCTGAATTTGCGGCGCTGTCCGACATTCGCGTGGAGGGAGACCGGATATGGGCGCAGCGTAATGATGGTGATCAAGGGGTCGCGAGCAATCCGATCGATGTTTTGTATCGGCTGCATGCAATCGAGAAGCTGGCCGAAGACCGGGATACGGATGGTTATCCGACCGGCGAGCATGTGCTGGAATTAATAGCGGACGGCAAGCTGGCGATTATCAATCCGCCCTCGGGGTTTGCCGCCCAGACGAAGGCGCTGCAGGCGCTGATCTGGAATTTGCATCAAGCGGGAGAGTTTTATTCGGAAGAGGAGCATGAGGCGATCGAAGCCTATATGCTGCCGACGTTTATGGAGCCGTGCTTTCCCGAAGTTACGCCTTATGTGGTGAAGCCGATTCTCGGGCGCGAAGGCAGCGGGGTCACGATCTACGCGGGGAGCGGGGAGGTTGCGGAAGAAAGCGGGGAAGACGAATACGGGGATCAACCGATGGTCTACCAGCAATACGCCGAGCTGCCCCGCATCCGGGTGGAAACTTTAACCGGCCCGTATGAAGGGCGGCTGCTCTGGGGCTGCTTTCTGATCAACGGCCGAAGCTCTGCCGTCATCGCGCGCGTCGGCGGAAGCATCACGAACAATTTGTCCTATTACTTGCCTTCGTCGGTCATCGACTAAACCTTCAGGTAAGAACAGTCTTACATAACTAAATTATTGGGGAGTTGGAGTTCGTTGGACCAGTTTGGGAATATCGTTAACTTTTTGATGTATTTGGGCGTGACCATACCGCTTATGGGGCTCGGCATTTTGTTTTTCAACCTGACGACGCCGTACAACGAGTTTAAGCTCATTCGGGAGGGGGGCGACTTGTCCGATCCCGGTAAAGCAGTGGCCGCCAAAGCAGCGGCTTACGATCTTGGGGGCAAAATTATCGGCCAAGTGCTCGTTCTCGCATCAGCCGTTTATCATTCGGTCGGACTCGTCGATTTAATCATCTGGGGACTCATCGGCATTGCGTTCCAGATTATCGTATTCTACTTGTTCGAACTGCTGACCCCTTTCAAAGTACTGGCTGAAATTCCGAAGGGCAATGTGTCCGTTGGCATTTTCTCGTTTTGTTTGAGCCTGGCATCGGGCCTGTTGCTGGCTTCGTTAATCAGCTATTGATCGGGCTGCGTAAAGTTTGGCTCCGAAGGAGGCTGTGCTCAACGTCATGCTAAAGCTCAACAACATTCACCATGCCGCCGTCATTTGCTCGGATTACGAGAAGTCGAAGCATTTTTACGTCCGCGTTCTCGGACTGACGGTCATCCGGGAAACCTACCGCGCCGAGCGCCAGTCATATAAGCTCGATCTGCGGGTGGGAGACGGCCACCAAATCGAACTGTTCTCGTTCCCGGATGCGCCGGAGCGGCCAAACTATCCGGAAGCGAGAGGCCTGAGGCATCTGGCCTTCGAGGTGGACGACATCGAGGCGGCAGTCAAGGCTTTGCAGGCCGAAGAAATCGCCGTGGAGCCGATTCGCGTCGACGAAACCACGGGAAAACGATTTACGTTCTTTTTCGATCCGGACCGGCTGCCCTTGGAGCTGTATGAAAAATAGAATAACGGATAAAACAAGACTCGTGCGCTGTGTACGGGTCTTGTTTTTGCAAGGCGGGGTTTGCCTACGGTTCAAAGTGGGTAAAAAGGTATAACTTTCGTTCGGCTTCGTTTAAAAAGCTTATTGAAATCTAACAAGGACCTAAAAGATTCCAAACATAACTTTGCTATGCTTGCCTTATCATCACAGCAGCGCTTGGCGCAAGGGACAATGATGGAGGTGCGGCGTATGGAAGCCATCGGCCGAGTGGGCCGATGGTTTTTCGTCTGTACATGAAGCTTTTTCGGCGGAATTTCGTTATTTTTTCATCTTAAAATGAACGACGGCACTGTACAGCATCTTCCCTGCATTCGGGTCAAACACCACTTGGTGGCTGATCGAGAAAACATCCAGCAGCAGCGCCTTGTTATTTTCGATTTGCGCGTCGATTTTGGCTTCGAGCGTTTTCAAATCATAGGCTTCGAAAAATTCAATTTTATTCTCGATGATGTCTAAAGTAAAGCTCATCTTCATTCGCTCCCGGCTATATAGTTTTCGCTAAACTAAATCTATCAAGCTCTGCCCATGATTGCAACTGCACGGAAGAGCCGTTTTTATGAAAAGAAGGGGCGCAGTTACGGTTTTTGACTTGCCAGGACATTAGAACTTGAGCAGGTCGTTCTGTTTTGTTGAATTTGTGGAGATAAGTAATTTCATGTTAAATCATGGACTATATTGTATTTTTTAAATCAATATATTATTATTACTATATATTTACTATTGATTTAATTCCAAGTAGTATGAGTGGATTACATAGACCTGAAACGATCTGATCTCGATACAAGCGTATTAACGCAATCGCTTACATCAAGAGTTGTGTTTCCCCGCATCGCATCATGTCTCGAAAGTTATACCGGACACGGGAGACAGGCGCAAAGTGTCCGTTTCTCCGCCTGACTCTTTCAATTCTGCCCGCAGCCAGATCACAAATGACAAAACTCGCAGAATACTCGGTATATATAGACTCTTTACGAGTTTATATAAAAATGGATAGAAAGGAGGATATGCAATACGAACAAGAGCTTCTTCATGGATTTATATTTTCGACGAAAAGGAGGTTGGATCGAGCTGACGATCGTGAACTGGTGAATGGGTAATGAATAATCGTTGTCCTTGCCGACCCCAAAAAATAAGGAGGTAACAATATATGACACAGCTTCGTTTACCCCATTATTCTCTATTCAAACTGCTCGTTGCCGGCGGCATGATGCTGCTGATGGCCGTTGTTATGCTGCTTTTCTCGGACCGGGCTTTTGCCCATGGGTATATCGATTCGCCGGGCAGCCGGCCTTATTTGTGCAAGCTGGGACAAAACAAGAACTGCGGAGCGATTATTTACGAGCCGCAAAGCCTTGAAGCGCCTAAAGGTTTTCCGCAAGCCGGGCCGGCCGACGGCAAAATCGCCAGCGCTGGCGGAGCGTTTCCGGAGCTTGACCAGCAATCGGCTACACGCTGGACTAAGGTACCGATGACGGCAGGTACGAAAACGTTTACTTGGAAGCTGACTGCGCCTCACGCCACGTCCAGCTGGAAGTATTACATCACCAAACAAAACTGGGATCAAAACGCCCCGCTCAGCCGGGCTTCGTTCGACCTCACGCCGTTCTGCTCGGTAAACTACGGCGGAAAGAAGCCTCCGAATACGTATTCCGATACATGCAACGTCCCCAGCCGGACCGGCTATCAAGTCATTCTGGCGGTTTGGGAAATTGCCGATACGGCTAATGCCTTCTACAATGTCATCGACGTGAACTTCGGAGGGGATTCTTCGGATACTCAACCTCCTACTGCACCGACGGGTTTAAGCGCTTCCAATCTTACGGCCACAAGCGTATCGCTGACATGGAACGCATCGAGCGATAACGTCGGAGTGTCCGGCTACAAAATTTATAACGGTTCGACGCTGGTTGCCGCCGTCTCCGGATCGACTTTAAATTATAACGTTACGGGGTTGACCTCGAATACGTCCTATACGTTTACGGTTCGCGCCGAAGATTCCGCGGGCAACGCCTCCAGCGCAAGCAACGCCGTCACGGTTACGACTCCTGCCGTACCTGTAGACAATGAGGCTCCTACGGCTCCGACAGGCTTGCATGTGATGGGTACTCCGACTTCCTCCAGCGTTCGTCTGATGTGGAGCGCATCGACCGATAACGTCGGAGTGACGGGCTACCGTGTGTATCGTGGAACGACGTTGGTGACCACGGTATCGGGAACGACGCTTGAATATACGGTTACCGGCTTGACGCCCGACACGTCCTATTCGTTCACGGTTCGCGCAGTTGACGCCGCCGGCAACGTATCGGCCGACAGCAATGCCGTGAATGCCAAGACGGCTTCCGGCCCGGCGGTTTCCGAATGGGCGCCGAATGTGGCCTATACGGCAGGCACGATTGTTACCTACGACGGCAAGACGTACGAGTGCCGTCAGGCGCACACTTCGCTGGTCGGCTGGGAGCCGCCTAGCGCAGCTTCGCTCTGGTTGTTGAAGTAATCCGATAAATTTCCACGGGGATAGTTTTGCCAGAATCAACTTCTGGCAGGCTATCCTTTTTTTATTGCAGACACTCGAATGGGAGTAGGCATTAATCTGGAACAAAATGCGCAAACGCGAATCCATCCATCACATCGCTATGGCTTCATCAGCTTACTTAATCGCTTAATTGGGGCTTTTTTCCTACAATGCAAACATGCCTATACCTCGACGCCCTTATTTTCTCTACGATGTATCTCATTTCTGCTGCATAGAAAGTATAAAACAAATGGACTATTGCTTGTTCGCATTTTGTTCGTATATAATACAAACAAATGTTCTCATTTGGAGGCGAAAGCGATGGAAAGATACGTAGGCCATATCATTGAGATGATTTATTTGGATATCGACAATAAGACCAAGCGGCAAAGAATGGAGGTATTGAAGGTGGAGAACGGTATCGTCAAAGCGTTTTGTCATCAACGGCAATCGCTGCGGATGATTAAGAGCGAAAATATACTGGCTGTGAAAATGGTTTCCGTTTCGTCAAGAGTATCGTAAGCCGGTACTGCTGAAGAAACAAGGATGGCCGATCCGGCAGATCGGCGAAACTAAATGAAAGTAGAATCAAGCAGCAAGCGGCAGCTAATCGAGCTCGCAGACGTGATCGGGGTGGAAGTCGTCGATGACAGATATTGAAATGAAAGTGCTTCGAATTTTGTGGAATTTATACAAAACCGCGTGGGTAAGGCCCGATGTCAAAAGAATTTCATGGTTATCCGGGCGGACGGTGGAACAGCTGCGAAAAATTGTATTGTGCCTCGTCAAGGATGGTTACGTAGAAGTTCGCAGAGACGAGCTGCGGGTCATCCAAGGCTTGGAGCGAAGGGGGCAGCGGTAGATGGCAGCGGGTGATAATGAATTGAAAAGGGGGAAGAGGTCATGACAGGCATACCGACGTTAAGCAAGAAACACGCTCCGCAGCGCCCGGCGAGAGACGAATTTGAATTGGAGGAGCTGGGGAGCCAATTATTCGAGGCTCAAGAAGAGGGGGGCGAGATTTTTTTAACCGTTTGGGGGCTGGACGAGCAGGTACGGGGACGGATCCTAAGCATGGACCCGCGAACCCGGCTGGTACATATACAGAGTCGCGGCGATACGTTGAAGGTTCCTTATATGGATATTATGAAAGTGGAAAGCTCAAGGGATTGAGCCTTGAGCTCAGGCTGTCAGTTCTTGCAAAAACACATAAGAAAAGCAGAAGATCGCCCTATCCGCCCGGCTTGGCCAGGTGGTTGGAGATCTTCTTGACGTTCTGACAGATGGCGGTCATGAGCGCTTGCTCTAAGACTTTGTTCTTGCCGCGAAACCGGCAATAGCGAAGTCCATGGAGCTCTTTGGCATCCGCGAAACTTCGCTCAATCGTTTGGTATTGGGGGGGTGATCGGCGTTCATTATACCAGCGAACAAAGGTATGGGACCCTTCCTGGATTGAGACAGCTCATAACCAAGCCGGCCGGTCCAGATCGGGAGCTGACCGAAGACGAGCGGTTCAAGCTTAACGATGCGATGAGCAATCTGTCCGAACGGGAACGGCAATGCTTTGTACTGCATGTCGCCTTCCGGTTCTCAATGAGGCAGATTGCAGAGGAACTGGATTTGAAGAAGAGGATCGTTCAGACGAACATCGAGCGGGCCAAGCAGAAGATTGAAGAAAATAATTGAGCAGCCTATTCCTCTTTGTGGGGGAGGCTGTTTTTTTGTAGTCGACCGCCACTATATAGCGAGAATAAAAAAATGAAGCCCGGGGATGCTTTCCCACAAGGCCTAGGTCAATTGTAAATATATTTTGGTAGAATGAAACAATATTTTGGAAGAAAAACCTTCCTTATGTTTCAGGCGGTAACTATTAAACTATAAATCGAATATCATTTTTAGTGGAACGAAAAACAAAAATATGATAATATTGCCATAATAAGAAATTGTAAATGTTTATAAGGATTCTGATATGAACCTTGCCCAATAACTGGCTACTCCTATTCCTCCCCAAATGCAGTTCATCAAAATACCTAATATGCCGGGGTAAAGGCAATTAGGGAACTGCTTCTCCTAAATCGTGACTTCGGCGATTAAGGATAGGATCGAAGGCGCCGATCGCTCGCGTCAATAAGTAGCGGTGATTGACCAGCACCCTAATGCGCATGGGGTGCTTATTTATTTGTGGTCGACAATTTTTGCACCAGATAAGGCCGTTTTTCTGCGAAATAATCAAAAAACGTCACTCAAGAAAGTTAAATAATGTATTATATTTAGGGTTTTCCTTCTCGACATTATGAGTAGGAGGAGTAGTGATTGTTATGAAAAAAACACTCATAGCAACTCGGCACTACGGCGACTCTACTGGCAAGCGTAATGGCTCCAACAGCAAGTTTTGCATCAAATTATTTTTCTGAGAGCGAGAGAAATGATAGTTATTCTGCAGCAAATTTCATCCCTGCGATGCCGTTTTCAATTTTCGGTGAAAGAAACGATAGAAATGGAAAAGATGATGAAGACTATTTCGAATTCAAGGCTCCATCTTCAGGAAGATACGCATTTTTGTTACAGGTAAGATCTGCGACGGATCAAGACCTTTATCTTTATGATAGTAAAAACTAATAATGAAGGCGAAACCGACTACTTTGAAGGATATCTTCAAAAAGATGAAACTTATTATGTTAGAGTTAGGCATGTTTCCGGTGATGAAGACTATACACTAGAAGTTTATAAACTTGGGAATTAACATCTAAGCACCCCTCTCGTGGGTGCTTTTTCCTTTGTTTTAAAAAAAACCACCTCAACGGAACGGGGGATAGATGGATATCAGGACGATACCGATAGAACTGATCAACCCTGCCGCATACAACCCGCGGATTGATCTGCAGCCGGGTGATCCAGCATATGAAAAACTGAAGCGATCGATTGAAGAGTTCGGCTATGTTGACCCGATCATCTGGAATGAACGGACCGGGAATATGGTCGTCGGCCACCAGCGGTATAAAATCCTTGTGAACGAGCAATGCCGAACGGAGATTGAGGTGTCCGTGATCGATATGGACCCGGAACAGTCGTTGATTGACCGGTTTGGTATCCCGCCGTTATCGGTGTTTGATGCACGACAAGGATACTGGCAAGACCGCAAAAGGGCGTGGCTGTCTCTCGGTATTAACAGCGAGGTAGGAGCGGAAGCACACTACTTTATAATTTGAAACTCAGTCGGATTTCACGCGGACAGCCACGGAGCAAAGCGGCGACGGGACGAGCATTTTTTGATCCTGTGCTTTGTGAAATTGTGTATCGGTGGTTTTGTCCGAAGGGAGGCCAAATACCGGACCCTTTTGCGGGAGGTTCGGATAGGGGGAGTGTCGCTTCATATCTTGGATATGAATATACTGGCATCGATCTTAGGCTAGAACAGGTTGAGGCCAACAGGCGGCAAGCGGACAAGATGTTTTTAAATCGCGTATTGAAATCAGTGCCTACATGGATACAGGGGGATTTAACGGAAATAGAAAGATTGGCCGGGCATGTTCGGGCTGATCTTCTTGTTAGTTGCCCGCCATATGCTGATTTGGAGGTATATTCTGACAACCCTGCTGATATCAAATATGGACTACAATGATTTTCTCGCTGCTATCGGAAAATTATTGCCGGTGCCCGCTGCGCAGCTAAATGAAAACCGTTTTGCTTGTTTCGTTGTTGGGACATACGGGAAATCTGTGAAGTGTGCACGACGCATTTCCATACATTGAAACAGCAGCTGACCGCTATTTTAGTATTGACGGCGTTTAGTGAACTTATATAGAACATTTATTTGCGGAAATTGCATATCGTAATGGATTTGGGTATAAGGGCTTGACATGGAAAAGAAATTTTCTGTGGTAATTCGCTCCCAATTCGCTCCCAAAAAGATAAAAGAGGTTATGGGGTCCTCGTAAAAATCCTTGTAAATAAAGGGTTTTGAATAAAATCGGGGCCCGTCTCACGACGAGCCCCTTTCATGGGAGAGGAGAAACCGGACGAAGAGCTTATGGGGAACGTAAGCCTTCTCCGCGGTTGTCTACGACATTTTCGGATGTCGATGATATAAGGATGATCCTTTTTGCGGAAAGATATACATCCCTGACAATATTTTTTTGGATTTTTTGTGCAAAAGATTGCGTTTATGATACGATATCAATATTAAGTTGGCGGAAAGAAGGCTATACAGCATGAGAGTTATATCGGGAAGTGCCAAGGGGAGGCCGCTGAAGGCGGTACCGGGCATGGGGACCCGGCCCACGACGGACAAAGTGAAGGAAGCGGTATTCAGCATGATCGGCCCTTATTTCGACGGCGGTCAAGTGCTGGATTTGTTTGCAGGGACGGGCGGTCTCAGTATCGAAGCGTTGAGCCGGGGGATGGATCGCGCCGTGCTCACGGATGTGGACAAAAAAGCCGTCGACACGATTCGCCACAATCTTCAGGCGACCGGGTTGACGGAGCGGGCCGAAGTGTACCGCAATGATGCAATGCGTGCGCTCAAAGCGCTTTCCAAGCGGGAAGCGCGTTTTGATCTGGTGTTTTTGGACCCGCCGTACAGGCTGAAAATCATCGAACCGCTGCTGGAGGAGCTGCAGCAGGGCGGGTTGCTGGCGGACGGAGCGCGGATCGTCGTCGAGCATGATGCGGAGGACCGGCATGAAGGGGACGTCGGGAAGCTCGAATGGCTCCGGCGGGCCGTATACGGGGATACGGCCGTTACGATTTACCGTACCCGCTCCGAGGGTAAAGGTTTTTAAACTCGACTTTAAAGGGAGCTGAATATACCAATGAATCCAATAATCGAGGTTGGCGATCAATCCGGGCTGCGGGTGGCCGTGTATCCCGGCAGCTTTGATCCGGTGACGAACGGTCATCTGGATATTATTCACCGCGCGGCCAAGGTGTTCGATAAGCTGATCGTCGCCGTGCTCAACAATACGAGCAAAAACCCGCTGTTCTCGGTGGAGGAGCGGACGGAGCTGCTGTGGCGGGTGACCCGGGACTTGCCGAACGTCGAGATCGACAGCTTCCGGGATTTGCTCATTAATTATATGAAGCAAAAAAACGCGCACCTCATCGTCAGAGGACTGCGCGCAGTTTCCGATTTCGAATACGAGCTGCAGCTGGCCTCCACCAACCGCAAGCTGTGCGAGGACATTGAGACATTCTTTATGACGTCGACGCCGAAATACTCGTATTTAAGCTCCAGCATTGTAAAAGAAATCGCCCGCTTCCATGGGCCCGTGGCCGATCTGGTTCCACCGGAAGTGGAGCAAGCGCTGCGCGGCAAATACGGCGGCGGAAGCTTGTAGCCCGGAACGGACGCTTACCGCTGTTGACGGCGGCGCTGGAAGAGAAAAGCGGCAAATACCGAAAGCACGAGCAGGACAAGCAGCATCATGCCGAACTGCAGCATCATCGGGCTGACCAAAGGCCATAGGCTGTCGCGTTCTAGAGACCAGCCGCTGCGAACCGCGGTATAATCCGCAAGGACGGGCTGCTCTCCGCCTAGCGAATCGGTGAGCGGCTTCCAAGCCAAGCAGGTAATCGCAAAAGCGATTCCGCCATGCTCAAGCCGGGAGCGCAGAAAGCGCAGGTAGCGCAAGTCGGAAGCGGCAGTCAAGCTTTTGACCTGCGCGTGGGTGGACAAGCCTCCCCACGAGAGCAGCAAACTGAGCAGCGCGTACGGCAGCGCCGACGAAGCCGATTCCATAGATTGCGATAAGGCATACGCTCCGAGATGCGGTTCGAAGAGGCCGGCCAGCAGCGCTTGGACAAGCGTCAGAGCGTTATCGCGGTTAAGGCCGAGAGCGGAGGCAAGGGAAGCGAGAACGGAGACGAGTCCGGAGAGCGAGACGGCATGGAGCAGCACGGAAAACATCATCATGCACCCGCCGATCAGAAAAAGCTGCTGAACGCTTGAAGTCACCGAATCGCCCAGCAGCTTCCCGAACGTCCGGCCGTCACGCGTCCGGGCGTCTTGAAGTGCGTCGAAGCTCCGGCCGAGCCGCCCTGCACCTCCCTTGTCTCGCGTTTGCTTTCCCGGCAATGGATGAGGTCCGGGGGCGCTGCGGAATCGGTGGAGCAGGGTCAGGAGCAGCGTAGAAGCATAATGGATGACCGCAAGCGCAAGTCCGGCGGTCGCGCTTTGCAGGAAACCGACGCCAACCACGCTCACGAGGAATACCGGGCTCAGCAGATGGGAGGCGGAGAGAAGACGCTCTCCTTCGTCACGGGTCAGCGTGCCGTCCTTACGAAGCTGGCCTACGGCGGCGGCACCGGCCGGCATGCCGGCCGTGAAGCCGAGCGCCACGATCCAGCCGGCGACTCCCGGGAGCTTGAACAAAAGGCGCAGCAGCGGCTCGAGCAGTACGCCAAGTCCGTGAAGCACGCCCATTCCGCGCAGCAGCTCGGTTACGATCAGAAAGGGCAGCAGGGCCGGGAAGACCAATTTCCACCAGAGCTGCAGCCCCTGGAGGGAGGAGCGAAACGCTTCTTCGGGAAACGCGATGATGCTGACGACGAGAGCAAGCGCCGCGGCGCCGAGCAGCAGCGTCGTAAACCGCGGGGAGAAAAGTACTTGTAACCGTTGCATCCGAATCACCACTCCAGCTTGGGTTAGTGGTACATGTTTACGCTTTGTCCGCATGGAATAGACCTGGCAGGTGTACGCTATTATTAGAGATAAAACATTTGCGAACGGCCGGGGGGATAGCGCCAATGGGAGAGGCTCGACACATGAAACGCGCGTCACGCGTCGTTTTTTCCGTTTTTATAGCGATCGCGCTCTTGTATATTGTTTATTTTATGCCTTTGCCGCTTTATATTTTTAAACCGGGGACGGCCGAGGACATACATCCGATGGTTCACGTCAAGCAGGCTTCGGAGGAAAAAGGGAAGTTTATGCTGACTACGGTGCAGGTAGCGGACGGAACCGTATTCGGCTATTTAATGTCCTTCGTCCGGCCTTACGAAGAGCTGCGCCTGAAGCGGGAGCTGCTCCGCAATAACGAGACCGAGGCGGAATATTCGCGGCGTCAGGAAGTGGTTATGCTCACCTCGCAGGCGGATGCGATCCAGGCGGTGTATAACCGGCTGAACATTCCTTACCATATCAGCAAGGACGGCGTCGTCATCCAGCAGGTGTATCCGAATGTTCCGGCGCATGACGTGCTTCAGGCGGGCGATACGATCGTAAAAATCGGCGACAAACCGATTCAAACGATGGAAGAGGTGCGGGGCGGCGTCCAAGGCAAAAAAGCGGGGGAGACCGTCTCGGTCAGCTACAAGCGTAAAGACGTAATCCGGACGAAGGAAATTGCTTTGGCCGCATTGCCTGCCGACCCGAGCGCACAGCCGGCAGACGCCGCGTCCGCAGCTTCGCGGGTCGGGCTCGGAGTTGTATTGGCGGAATTGCACAGTGTGAAAGCCGAGTCGGAGGATCAGCGAGTAACCATTGAAGCCGGAGCCATTGGGGGACCGTCGGCGGGCTTGATGTTTTCGCTGGAAATCTATAACCGGCTGACGCCCGGTGACATTACAAAAGGCTACAAAGTAGCGGGAACCGGGGAGATCGATCCGAACGGACGAGTAGGCGTCATCGGGGGGATTCAGCATAAAATCGTGGCGGCCGACCGGGCGGGAGCCGAAATCTTTTTCAGCCCGGCAGACTATAAGGCTCCGAACGGACAGATAATCCCCAATTATTCGGATGCGAAGAAGCGTGCCGAACAGCTGGGGACCAAAATGAAAGTCGTTCCGGTCGCCACGATGGACGAGGCTTTGGACTATTTGGCGAAGCTGCCGGCGAAAACGGGGAGCTAGGAATATTAATCCGTCACAACAACCGGCGGTTCGTAGTAATCCGCGAACCAATCGCGGGGGGCAGGCGTTTCATATCCGAGCGCATAGACGGATGTGGCGCGAATATCCATTGCAAGCAGCGGCGAAAGCGTGTCCGTTACTTTGGTGATGACGGGTACCTTTGCCGCTGTTTTCATTCGCCGGAGCAGCTCCCTTCCTTTGGGACGAAAGCCAAGCACGCGCAGGTACGGCACGCCTTGACCAAGCGTTTCGGCGGAGAGCTCGTTCTTCGTATGATTCAGCAAAATGCGCAGCAAGGTTCGCTGCAGCTTGGTCCGCGTATAGCGCTTCGTTTTTAGCCGGTCCAGCAGCGAAGCGACGAAGCCCTCGCCAGGTGCCGCCGTCTCGGTCAGCGCCTGCCGGATGCGGTGCTCCAGCCCTTCCGTTACCTCATGAAACGCTGCGAGCTGCTCCGGGGTATGCTGCATCAGCTGAAGCAGCAGCGGCCTCGCAAAACGCTCCCAACCGACCGGTGCGCGTCCGGCCTGCCATTCCCGCTCCAAAATATCCAGCGTCGCCGCAGGCACATAAGGGCGGAGGCCGTGCAAAGCCCGTTCCTCAAAGAGCAGCTTACGCAGAGCGGTCGCGCTTGCAATACGTCCGTCCGTAATGTCGGTCTGATTATAGTCGGCTTTCGTCCTTGCAATCGTTTGCGGCCGGATGGCGCTTCGAAGCCGCCGCAGGGCGATCAGATAATGAAGCCCGAGCGTATTGTTCGGTTTGGCGAGCTCGCTCACCTCCGCGCCCGGGACAAGCTGCGCTACGGCGCGGCTGTAAGCGGCCGGATACGGTACGCCGGCCTTCAGCTCCTGCTGCAGCAGCTCCCGCAGCGGAGCGGGCTCGTCCTGCAGGACATCGGCCGCCGCTTCGAGCCAGCCGATGTCTCCGCTCTCGCTGCCGAAGCAGAGGCTGTCGACGACTCCGGTCGCGTCGAGCGCGGAAACGGCGCCGAAGGCGAACCATTCCGCCGGCTGGGCGCTATAGGCGACGGGCAGCTCCAGGACGAGGTCGGCTCCCATGCGAAGAGCCATTTCGGCCCGCGCCCGCTTGTTCGCGACCGCCGGTTCGCCGCGCTGGAGAAAGTTCCCGCTCATGACGCAAACCGCGCTGTCCGCTCCCGTTACCTTTTTCGATTGTTGGTAATGATAGTAGTGACCGTTATGCAGCGGATTATATTCGACGACGAGACCGACGGTTGACATGCGTAGGATCCTCCCGTACAGGGTTTCGGTTTCTTTTGCCAATCACGATTATGTTTAATCACTATAGCATGAACTGAAAATGTTGACAAAACGGAACCGAAGTCGATATAATAATCTTTGTTTGTTTGGGGTGATACTCTTGTTCATACATTTGAAAGATTTGGCATCCAAAGGCACGATCCGGATCGAAGGCACGGAAGATTTGACAGGCGTTCTGCCGAAATCCGGAAGCCTGCTCGGGTACGGCCCGCTGCAGGTTCGTTTGGAAGCTCGGGACAAGGCCGGCACGGCCGAAGTCACCGGCGAACTGGAGATCGACGTGGAGCAAGCGTGCTCGCGCTGCTTGTCCCCGGTCGGACAGCATTTGACGATTCCGTTTCATGAAACGTTTGTGAAGGGCGAAGATCAAGAGCTGGAAGAGTCCGAGGATGGGGATCAGGACGAGGGAGACGTGCTGTATGTCGCCGAGGACCGGTTTGAGCTGGAGCCCTATTTGGCGGAAAGCGTCCTGATGGCGCTGCCCTTCATCCCGCTGTGCAGTGAAGATTGTCAAGGACTGTGTCCCGTGTGCGGAACGAACCGGAACGAGAAGGCTTGCGAATGCAAGACCGAGAAGGTGGACCCGCGTTTGGCCGGACTTGCGGATTTTTTTAAAGACCGATCGTAACCAGGAACGCAGGCTGAATTCGTTGAAGGAGGTGGGAAATATGGCAGTACCTCAAAGGAGAACATCCAAAACGCGCCGCGACAAGCGTCGTACTCATTTTAAATTGGAAGTACCGGGCATGGTAAAGTGTGACAATTGCGGTGAATTGAAATTGGCTCACCGGGTTTGCAAGGTTTGTGGTCAATACAAGAAAAGAGAGATTATTAGCCAATAATCTTCTTGCAGACAAAAGAGATAGTACTCCACCTTCTGGTGCAGTGCTATTTTTTTTGTCCGCCTGCGCTTCCCTTTTCAAACAGAATCCAGTATACTTTGCTTTGTGACTTGGTCATAAGAGATAGTGACATGTCATAGGCATCAGGTGGGGAATTCCCCTAGTTTAAGCTAAAAAAGGTGGTGCTCGTTATCGAACGCCTTCCGAAACGACAGCGCCAGCAGCAGTTGGCCAAAGCGATCGAAGAGAACCCGTTTATTACGGATGAAGAACTGACGAAGCTGTTTCAAGTCAGCATCCAGACGATTCGTCTGGACAGGCTCGAGCTCGGCATTCCCGAGCTGCGGGAGCGGATGAAGCTGATGGCGGAGCAATCGTACGATCAGGTGCGTTCGCTTCCGCTGCATGAAGTCATCGGAGATGTCATTGATTTGCAGCTCGACAAGAGCGGCATTTCCATGTTCGAAATTCGAGAAGAGCATGTGTTTTCCCGGACGAAGATCGCCCGGGGTCATCATATATTTTCTCAGGCCAATTCCTTGGCCGTTGCGCTGATCAACGATAAAGTGGCGCTGACCGCCGCAGCGGACATCCGCTTCGTGCGGCCGGTCAAGCTGCAGGAGAAGTGTATCGCCAAGGCTTATGTCCGGTCGATCTCCAAAGGCAAGGCGAAGGTCGAAGTGTTTACATACGTCGGGGACGAAGTGGTATTCCAAGGAAATTTCATCATTTATCATGCGAGCAAAGATCGGCATGAAGGAGGAGAGCTTCATGCGGATAGCGATTGACGCGATGGGCGGAGACCATGCGCCGCAGGCGGCGGTGGATGGCGCGATCGCGGCGGCCGAAGAATGGCCGGATACGACGATTGTGCTGGTTGGAGATACAAGTGTGCTGGAGCCGCTCGTTCAAGGCAAGAAGCTTGCGAATCTGGAGTTGAGACACGCAAGCGAAACGATCGAAGCGGACGACGAGCCGGTGAAAGCGGTGCGCCGCAAAAAAGACGCTTCGATGGTTGTCGCCGGCCGGATGGTGAAGGAGCAGGAAGTCGGCGCCATGATCTCGGCCGGCAATACGGGGGCGCTGATGACGACGGGGCTTCTGGTCGTCGGCCGTATCAAGGGGATCGAGCGCCCGGCGCTCGCGCCGATGCTCCCGACCGTGGACGGGGAAGGGATCCTTGCGCTCGACCTCGGGGCGAATATGGACGCGACGGCGGAGCATCTGGTGCAGTACGCCATCATGGGCAGCTTGTACCGCAGCAAAGTGCACGGGGTGACCGAGCCGCGCGTCGGTCTCCTTAATGTGGGCACGGAAGCGATGAAAGGCAACGAGCTGACGAAGGCGGCTTTTCCGCTGCTGGAGCAAGCGCCGATCCGCTTCGTAGGCAACGTGGAATCGCGCGACGTGCTCCGGAAGCCTTGCGACGTTATCGTATGCGATGGCTTCGCGGGGAATATTATGCTTAAATCGATGGAAGGGGCGGCCTCGGTCATCTTTTCCGTCTTGAAAGAGCAGTTCATGCGTACGTGGTACACGAAGCTTGCGGCGGCGGCGGTGAAGAAAGGCCTCGGCCAATTCCGCAAAAAAATGGATTACGCCGAGCACGGCGCAGCGCCTTTGCTGGGCATTAACGGTCTGGTGCTCAAAAGCCATGGCTCGTCCAACGGCGTAGCTTTTAAAAATGCGGTGCGTCAAGCGAGAGTCGCTTTAAAAAACGATTTGGTCCGCAGCATCTCTGCGGAAATCAGCAACGGGAGCGAGTAGTTATGAATAGCAGCTTAAAGCCTGTAGGCATTCTCGGAACGGGAAAATATGTGCCGGAGAAGGTACTGACCAATTTCGAGCTGGAACAAATGGTGGACACGAACGACGAATGGATCGTCACCCGTACCGGCATCCGCGAACGCCGCATCGCTTCCGCGGAGCAAGCGTCGTCGGACTTGGCTTATGAAGCGTCGAAGATCGCCCTGCAAAACGCGGGTATCGGTCCGGAAGAGATCGACTTGATTATCGTGGCGACCGTTACCCCGGATATGGCGTTTCCGTCCACGGCATGTATTTTACAGGACAAACTGGGGGCCAAAAAAGCGGCCGCCTTCGATCTGTCGGCAGCCTGCTCGGGATTTATCTACAGCTTGGCCAACGCCGCGAATTTCATCGCCACCGGAACCTATAAATATGCGCTGGTCGTAGGGGCGGAATGCTTGTCCAAAATCACGGACTACACCGACCGGAATACATGTATTTTGTTCGGAGACGGCGCGGGCGCAGTCGTGCTAGGGACCGTACCGGAAGGCCGCGGATTTAAATCGTTCGAGCTTGGCGCAGACGGCGCGGGCGGCCCGCTGCTGAACGTTGCCGCCGGCGGCTCCCGCTGCCCGGCATCGCCGCAGAGTCTGGAAGGCAAGCAGCATTTCATCTTCATGGCCGGCAGCGAGGTGTTCAAATTCGCGGTCCGCATTATGGGAAGCGCCGCGGAAGAGGCTCTGCGCAAGGCGGGAATCGACAAGTCCCAGGTGGATTTGCTCGTGCCGCACCAGGCGAATATCCGCATCATTCAGTCCGCGCTGCAGAAGCTGAATTTGAGCGAGGACAAATGCATGATCAATTTGGACAAATACGGCAACGTGTCGGCAGGATCGATTCCGATCGCACTGGCGGAGGCGGCCGAGTCCGGACGGGTCAAAGAGGGCGATTGTCTGGTGCTTGTCGGCTTCGGCGGCGGTTTGACTTGGGGCGCTTCGGTATTGATATGGTAACCATTTCAGCGATGGGATTGAATCTATAAAGCTTTGTGCAGAACCGGCTGTTCCGGCTCGTTCGGACGGCTTGCCATTGCAATAAAGGAGAGTCGGATATGGGCAAAATCGCATTCGTATTTCCGGGACAAGGAGCCCAGGCGGTAGGGATGGGGAAAGACGCTTATGAAGCGGACGCCGCCGCGCGGGGAATTTTCGAAACGGCCGACAAGGCGCTCGGCTTCCCTCTGAGCCGCATCGTTTTCGATGGTCCGGAGGAAGAGCTGAAACTTACAGCGAATACGCAGCCTGCGCTGCTTACAACCAGCATAGCCTATCTGGAGCTGTTCCGCACGCGCCATGGCGTTCGGCCGGATTATACCGCCGGCCACAGCCTTGGCGAATACAGTGCGCTTGTGGCTGCAGGCGTGCTGAGCTTTGAAGACGCCGTCCGTACGGTACGTGCGCGCGGCGAGTTCATGGAGCAGGCGGTGCCGAGCGGACAAGGCGCAATGGCAGCTGTGCTCGGCGCCGAGCGCGAAACGCTGCGGCAGCTGTGCTCGGACGTTAGCGCGCAAGGAACCGTCGTCGAGCTTGCGAACTTGAACTGCCCGGGGCAAATCGTCGTTTCCGGCAGCAAGGAAGGGGTGCAGGCTGTTGCCGAACGGGGCAAAGAAGCCGGCGCGAAGCGCGTCATTCCGCTTGAGGTTAGCGGGCCGTTTCATTCCTCGTTGATGAAGCCCGCTTCCGAGCGTCTTGGCGGCGTGCTTGAGACCGTCGGGATGAAAGCGGCGGCCGTTCCGGTCGTTGCCAACGTGACGGCGCTCCCGGTGCAGGAGCCTGCGGAAATCAAGCGGCTGTTGATCGATCAGGTGCATTCCTCCGTGATGTGGGAAGACAGCGTTGCATGGCTGCTTAAGCAGGGCGTGGATACATTTGTCGAAATCGGCAGCGGCACCGTCCTGGCTGGTTTGATCAAGAAGATCGACCGCAGCGCGAAGGTGTACTCCATCAACAGTCTGGAAGCGATCGGGAAATTTCAGCTGGAAGCGACAGAATAAACGATTATTCATGGGAGGGATTAGCGTATGCTAACGGGAAAAGTAGCGCTGGTCACCGGCGCCTCTCGCGGCATCGGACGGGCTATTGCGGTCGGGCTCGCGGAAGCGGGGGCCGATGTGGTCGTCAACTACGCGGGCAGCGAAGCGGCGGCCTCTGAAGTTGTGCAGGCCGTCGAAGCGTTGGGGCGCAAGTCGTTTAAGGTGAAGGCGAACGTGGGGTCCGTGCAGGAAGTTGAAGAGATGTTCAAGCTCGTCCTGGAAACGTTCGGCCGGGTCGATATTTTGATCAACAACGCGGGCATTACGCGGGATAACCTCATTATGCGAATGAAGGAAGAGGAGTTCGATCAAGTGATCGAGACGAATCTGAAAGGCGTGTTCAACTGCGTCAAAGCGGCTACCCGCCCGATGATGAAGCAGCGTTTCGGCCGGATCGTCAACATCTCGTCCGTTGTCGGAACAACGGGGAACCCCGGGCAGATGAATTATGTGGCTGCCAAAGCAGGCGTTATCGGAATGACCAAATCGGCGGCGAAGGAGCTTGCTTCGCGCGGCATCACCGTGAACTGTGTGGCGCCCGGTTTCATTGAGACCGATATGACCGAAAAGCTTTTGGAAGATCAGCGCTCGCAGCTTATGGCGCAAATTCCGCTCGCGCGTCTGGGCCGCCCCGAGGATATTGCCAAAGCGGTGATATTCTTGGCGTCCGACGATGCGTCCTACATGACGGGACAGACGCTTCATGTCGACGGCGGCATGTATATGTAGCCTGGCTTGCGGCAACAATGGGCGGAGGTGTGGGAAATAGCGTCGCACTGCCAGGGTTGCCGCAAAAAATAGAATTTTTTGGAGTAAATTGTTTTTTTTCGCACGAAGCAAGGCTTTACTATGGCATTTTGTCCATAAGTTAAGTATAATACCAAAGAGGAGGTGAACCGGATGTCCGACGTTTTGGATCGCGTAAAACGCATCGTTGTGGACCGTCTCGGCGTTGACGAAGCGGAAGTGACCCTTGAGGCTTCTTTTAAAGATGATTTAGGTGCCGATTCTCTCGATGTCGTGGAATTGGTTATGGAATTGGAAGATGAGTTTGATATGGAAATCTCTGATGAAGACGCAGAGAAAATCACTACTGTAGGTCAAGTAGTTGAGTACATAAAATCTCATACGTAAAACGCATAAGTCCCGTTTTTCTTGGATAAACGGGACTTATCTCCATTCCGTACCCAAATTGGCCCCCTTATGGACGAAGTACATAACGCAGGTTATTTACGATAGAGGTGATTGCAGCATGAAACAAAGAGTCGTTATTACGGGTCTCGGTGTAATGTCCGCGCTTGGACGTGATCTTGAAACCTTTTGGGGGAACCTGATGTCCGGCAAGTCCGGTGTTAGCGCGATCGAATCGTTCGATGTCAGCGAATACCCGACACGGATCGCCGCCGAAATCAAAGATTTTAATCCGGAAGATTATTTCGACAAAAAAGAAGCCCGCCGCATGGACCGTTTCGTGCAATTCGCCGTAGCCGCCACCTTGACGGCTTTGAAGGATGCAGGCCTGAATGTCAAAGAAGATACCGATCCGGAACGGGTCGGCGTTTATGTCGGCTCGGGGATCGGCGGTTTGGCGACCTGGGAAGAGCAGCATAAGATTTTGCTCGAAAAGGGACCGAAGCGGGTCAGCCCGTTCTTTATTCCGATGATGATCGCCAATATGGCGTCAGGGCAAATCTCGATGATGACGGGGGCCAAAGGACCGAACAGCACGGCCGTGACCGCCTGTGCGACAGGTACGCATTCCATTGGAGACGCTTTTAAGACGATCCTTCGCGGCGATGCGGACGTCATGATCTGCGGCGGCGCGGAAGCGACGATCAGTCCGACGGGCGTTGCAGGCTTTTGTGCGCTTCGCGCCATGTCGACCCGCAACGACGAGCCGGAAAAAGCGAGCCGTCCGTTCGATACGGACCGCGACGGCTTTGTCATGGGTGAAGGCGCAGGCGTTCTCATTCTGGAATCGCTGGAGCATGCGCAGAAGCGCGGAGCCCGCATTTACGGCGAAGTGATCGGCTACGGCATGAGCGGGGACGCGCATCATATGACCGATCCGGACCCGGACGGTGCCGCCCGCTGCATGATCAAGGCGGTAAAAGACGCCGGCATTTCGTTCGAAGCGATCGATTACATCAACGCGCATGGCACTTCGACGCCGATCGGCGACAAATCGGAGACGACTGCGATTAAGCAGGCGTTCGGCGAGCACGCTTACAAACTGGCCGTCAGCTCGACCAAGTCGATGACCGGTCACTTGCTTGGAGCTGCCGGTGGCGTGGAAGCGCTCATTTGCGCGCTGGCTTTGAAACATGGCGTAATCCCGCCGACGATCAATCTCGACAATCAGGATCCCGAATGCGATCTGGATTACGTGCCGAATACGCCGCGCCCGTTCGATCTGCGCACCGTGATGTCGAACTCGTTCGGCTTCGGCGGCCATAACGCAACGATTATTCTGCAAAAGTACGAGCCTTAAAGGCATAGAGTTTCGCGGGACGGGCTACACTATAACATTGTTTCGTGGGATTGGCTGCCAGGATTCAATCTCCACGAAACAAATTGCTTACACGAAGGTGATCAGATATGCATCGCAACTTAAAACAGCTGCAAGCGGACCTGGGAATTTCGTTCCGGCGTCCCGACCTTCTACGGCAGGCATTTACGCATTCTTCGTACGTGAATGAGCATCGCATCGGTCAACATAAGGATAACGAGCGGCTGGAATTTCTCGGCGACGCTGTCCTGGAGCTAACCGTATCGGAATATTTATTCGACAAGTATCCGGACCGCACGGAAGGCGAATTGACCAAGTTGCGGGCTTCCATCGTCTGTGAGCCCTCGCTCGTCGGCTTCGCCGAGCAGCTCGACTTCGGATCTTATGTGCTGCTCGGCAAAGGAGAGGAGCTGACCGGCGGTCGAACCCGTCCGGCACTGCTCGCAGATGTGTTCGAATCGTTCATCGGTGCGCTTTATTTGGACCAGGGTTTGGAGACGGTGCGCGCTTTTCTCAGCCGCCATATGTTTCCGGGCTTGCCTCAGCAGGGGCGTCTATTAACGGCGGATTATAAAACGATTCTGCAAGAGCATACGCAGCAGCATAATATGGGTCCCTTGGAATACAAAATCGTAGACGAACGCGGACCTGCGCATGAGCGGGAGTTTGCGGCGGAAGTGTATCTTCACGAGGAAATGCTCGGCCGGGGACTCGGACGCTCCAAGAAAGAAGCGGAGCAGCATGCGGCCGCCGAAGCCCTTACGAAGCTGGAGGTCAAGGTGGATCAGCCATAAAGCAAGTTCGCAGAAGGTGACGGCCGTACAGCGGGCCGTCGCTCTTTTTTTGCAGGCGAAAGGGTCGGAGAAAAATAAGTCGCTCTGCAGCCTGCGTTAAACCGCCGGTCAGCAACAGCGGCCGGTATCTACTATAGGTCCGGAATATGGTACAATAGCCGTAAGAGGTGAGCCAAGTTGTTTTTGAAACGTATCGAGCTCTCGGGCTTCAAATCGTTTGCGGATCGGACCGAGCTGGAATTCGTACAAGGCATTACGGCGGTGGTCGGACCGAACGGCAGCGGAAAAAGCAACATCTCCGACGGCATCCGCTGGGTGCTTGGCGAACAAAGCGCCAAGTCGCTGCGCGGCGGCAAGATGGAAGATATTATTTTCGCCGGAAGCGATGCCCGCAAAGCCGTCAATTACGGCGAAGTTTCGCTGACGCTCGATAATACGAGCCAGTCGCTGCCGCTGGACTACAGCGAAGTGACGGTCACCCGGCGCGTGCACCGCAGCGGGGAAAGCGAATATATGATCAATAAGCAGCCCTGCCGGCTAAAGGACATTACCGAGCTCTTTATGGACACGGGAATCGGGAAGGAAGCTTACTCGATTATCGGGCAGGGGCGCATCGAGGAAATTTTAAGCACGAAATCGGAAGATCGCCGAGGTATTTTTGAAGAAGCTTCGGGGATCGTCAAATATAAATCGCGCAAGCGCGAAACGGAAAAGAAGCTGCAGGAAACGGAGCAAAATTTGCTGCGCATTCACGATCTGGTGTCGGAGCTGGAGGATCAGCTGGAGCCGCTGCGCGTGCAGTCGGAGAAAGCGGTGCGCTTCAAGGAGCTGAAAGAAGAGCTCAAATCGAACGAGATCGCGATGTATGTCCATCAAATCGAGCAAATTTACGCAAGCTGGACGGAGACGAATGCCCAGCTTGAGAGGCTTCGCGAATCGCAGCGCGAATTGTCCGGCGTGATCAGCAAGCAGGACGCCGAGCTGGAGAAGGAACGCTGGGAAACGCGGCGGCTGGAGGAAGAGATCGAAGGACTGCAGCAGCACCTGCTTCAGCTCAGCGAGGATTTTGAGAAATGCGAAGGCCAGGGCGAGGTGCTGAAGGAGCGGAAAAAAAATTACGCCTCCAACAAACACCAGCTTCGGCTTGCCGTTGCCCAGCAGGAGCAGCGGGTGGTCGGCAGAGAAGCCGAAATTGCCCGGCTGCGCGAAAAAATCGCCGCTATCGGAGCGGAGCTTGCGGAGACGCAGACCAAGCTGAAAGCCGAGGAAGACCGGCTGCTCGGCGTGACGGGAGGGATCAGCAGCGCGGAGGAAGAGCGGCTGAAGGGCGAGCTGCTCGAAGTGCTGAACGATTCCGCCAACGCCCGCAATGAGGCGCGGTATGCCGAGCAGCAGCTCGAAGCGCTCAGCCGCCGGCTGGACCGGCTTGACGACGAGCACCGCAAATGGCAGGAGCAGCAGGAGAGTATCGCGGAGCGCAAGGCCGCTTTGGAGAAGAAGCTCGAAGATGCCGTAGCGGCGATCGCGGATGTGCGGAACCGGTATCTGGAGCTCAGCCAGGGACTCAAGTCGAAGCAGACGCTTTCGGAAGAAGCGCAGGCCGCCGTCCGCAAGTGGGAGCAGAAGATCGATTCCATGGTGTCGCGGCGCGATACGATGCGCGAGATGGCGAACGACTATGACGGCTTTATGCACGGCGTCAAGGAAGTGCTGAAAGCGAAGGACCGCGGCGATCTGCGGGGTATTCGCGGCGCGGTGGCCGAGCTTGTCAAGGTGCCCGCGCAGGTGGAGGTCGCGATGGAGACGGCGCTGGGCGGCGCGCTTCAGCACATCGTTGTGGATAACGAAGCGAACGGCAGGGACGCGATCGCTTTTCTGAAGCGCCGCCAGCTCGGCCGGGCGACGTTTTTGCCGCTGGACGTTATTCGCAGCCGGTCCATTCCGGAAAGCGAACAGCGCCAAATTCAAGGGATGGAAGGCTTTGTCGGCATCGCCGTCGATTTGGTGCAATTTGAAGATACGTACCGGCAAATTGCCGGCAGCTTGCTCGGCAATGTCATTATTGCGAATACGCTGGAGGTTGCCAACCGGATCGCGGCCCGGGTGCAGTACCGGTATCGCGTCGTTACGCTGGAAGGCGATGTCGTAAACCCCGGCGGCTCGATGAGCGGGGGAAGCCAACAGAAAAAAACGACCAGTCTTCTGAGCCGCCAACGGCAAATTGAAGACATGGACAAAGATATTTCGCTGTCCGAGGCCCAGTTGAAAAGCTTTCGGGCCAAAGCGGAGGAGCTGCGCCGCGAAATCGGCGAAACGACGCGCAAGCTGGACGAGCTGCGCGCGGAAGGCGAAAACCGGCGGATCGAGGAGCAGCAGATTCGCGCTTCGCTTGAGCCGTTGGAGCATGAAGCGAAGCAGGTAGCCCAGCAGCTTGCGCTGTACGGCGCCGACGGCGAAACGCTCGCGGCCGAGCGCAGCGATCTGGAGCGCCGCCGGACGGAAGCTCTTGAGGCGCAAGAGCGCTTGCAGCGGCAGGAGGCCGAGCTGCAGCAGGCGATCCGCGACGCCGAAATCCGGCGCAAGGCGAGCGAGTCGGAGAAAGAGGAGCTGCAAACGCAGCTCACGGACCTGAAGGTGAAGGTTGCGGCGCAATCGCAGGAGAAGCAGTCGCTGCACGAGCAGGAGCGCCGTACCCGCAATGAGCTGGAGGCGATCAAGCACGAGCTGGAGACGAACCGTGAGCTCGAGCGGCAGCTTGACTCCGACATGGCGAATCACGAGCAGGAATCCGTGCTGCAAATTGAGCAGCTTAACGATTTGAAGCTGAAGAAGCAGCAATGTGCGGAGCAGCTGGACATGAAGCGCGCGGAGCGGGCGCAATGGGTGGCCAAGCTCGAAGCCGAGGAAAGCAAAACCAAAGAGCAGCGCGCCCGGCTCAAGCACATTGAAGAACAGCTCCATCAGACGGAGGTTCGCGTGAACCGCCTGGACGTGGAGCTGGAGAACCTGCTCAAAAAGCTCTCCGAGGATTACGAGCTGAGCTATGAGCTGGCGAAAGAGCGCTATCCCGTGCCGGAGGATGTTGCAGGCACGCAAAATAAAGTGCGCGATCTGAAGCGCGAAATCGCCATGCTCGGGGAAGTCAACCTCGGGGCGATCGAAGAGTACCAGCGCGTTCACGAGCGGTACCAGTTTTTGGCGGAACAAAAGAACGATCTGGTGGAGGCCAAGACGGCGCTGTATCTCGTAATCCGCGAGATGGACGAAGAGATGGGAAAAAGGTTCCGCTCCACGTTCGAAGCGATCCGCTCGCATTTCGTCGTCGTCTTCGGGAAGCTGTTCGGCGGCGGCCGGGCCGACCTGATTTTGTCGGAGCCGGATAACTTGCTTGACACGGGCATTGAGATCGTAGCGCAGCCCCCGGGCAAAAAGCTGCAAAATTTGCAGCTGCTCTCCGGCGGCGAACGGGCGCTGACCGCCATTGCGCTGCTGTTCTCGATCATCCGGGTCAAGCCCGTGCCGTTCTGCGTGCTCGACGAGGTCGAAGCGGCGCTGGACGAGGCGAACGTGACGCGATTTGCCGAATATTTGCGCGAATTTTCGATGCAGACGCAATTTATCGTTGTGACGCACCGCAAAGGCACGATGGAGGAAGCCGACGTGCTGTACGGCGTGACGATGGAAGAAGGCGGCGTATCGAAGCTCGTGTCCGTCCGTCTGGAAGAAGACGAAGCGATTATGGAAGCCGGCTGATGCCGGTATATTGAAATCGAGGTAGGTGCCCTGTGAGCTTTTTTAAACGATTAAAAGAAACGATTTCGACCAAAGCCGAAGCGGTGACGAATAAATTCAAGGAAGGCTTGGCCAAAACGAGAGACGTGTTCGTCGAGCGGGTGGAGGACCTGTTTTCCCGCCGCAAAAAAATCGACGAAGATTTTTACGAGGAGCTGGAGGAAATCCTCATTGGCGCCGATGTGGGCGTCAATACGGTGCTGAAGCTGATCGAGGATCTGCGGGCCGAAGTCCGCAAGCGCAAAATCGAGAATCCGAGCGAACTGCAGCCGATTTTGTCCGAGATGCTGATCGCGCTGCTTAAAGGGGAGGAGCAAGGCGGGCTTCGGATGGCCGAATCCGGTCTTACGGTCATTTTGTTCGTCGGCGTCAACGGCGTCGGCAAAACGACGACGATCGGCAAGATGGCGCACATGCTGAAATCCCAGGGCAAAAAAGTGCTGCTTGCCGCCGGAGACACGTTCCGCGCAGGGGCGATCGAGCAGCTCGAAGAATGGGGACGCCGCGTCGGCGTCGACGTCATCAAGCAGCAGGCGGGCTCGGACCCGGCTGCGGTCATGTACGATGCGCTGCATGCGGCCAAATCGCGCGGGGTGGACGTGCTGCTTTGCGATACGGCGGGCCGGCTGCAGAATAAAGTCAACCTGATGGAAGAGCTGAATAAAATTTACCGCGTCATCCGCCGCGAGGTGCCGGAAGCGCCGCACGAGGTGCTGCTGGTGCTCGATGCGACGACCGGGCAGAACGCTTTGCAGCAGGCAAAGCTGTTCGACGAGAAATCGGGACTGAGCGGTTTGGTGCTGACCAAACTGGACGGCACGGCAAAAGGCGGCATCGTCGTCGCCATCCGTCAGGAACTGAAGCTGCCGGTCAAATTCGTCGGCCTCGGCGAGAAGATGGACGATCTGCAGGCGTTCGACTCCGATCAGTTCGTGCATGCGCTGTTCAGCAAATGGATTGCCGAGTCGGAAAAAGAAGAGGAAAAAGCCGGTCAGTAAGCCGGCTATTTGCCGCTCATTCTTAAGGCTGATTTTCTTCGTTTTCGCTGGGCTAAGCATGCTTTTGGCCTGACAAGGAGAAAAGCTTGACATCCCCTTTCAATTTCAGTATGATAAGTGAGGTTGATTTGCTGTAAAGTGTTTTACCTTAACGGGGGTGAGGCACGAATGACGGAGGAAAATGTCCTTCAGAAGACGAATCGGATTAATCTGCTGTTCGATTTCTATGAGCGGCTATTGACGGAAAAGCAGCAATTGTTTTTAAAACACTATTTTCACGACGATTATTCGCTTGGCGAGATCGCATCGGAATTCAGCATCAGCCGTCAAGCGGTCTACGAACATATTAAGCGGGCCGAATCCGTGCTTGAGGATTACGAAAGCAAGCTGCGGCTCCTGGAAAAGCATGAAGATCGGCAGCGGCTCTTGCGGCAGCTTGAGACGCTTAGCGGCGGCCTGCCGGAGCCGGAGCGCTCGGGAATTCAGGCCGTCATGGAAAAGCTTAACGAATTGGACTAACATATTCCCTCCGGAAGGTGGTGACGACCTGTGGCATTCGAAGGACTATCCAACCGGCTGCAAAGTGTATTCAGTAAGCTTAGAGGAAAAGGCAAGCTGACCGAGGACGATGTAAACGAAGCGCTGCGGGAAGTAAGGCTTGCGCTGCTCGAAGCGGATGTCAACTTTAAGGTCGTCAAGGAATTCATCGCCAAGGTGAAGGAACAGGCGATCGGACAAGAAGTGCTGCAAAGCTTTACTCCGGCGATGGTTGTCGTCGATATCGTAAACAAAGAGCTGACGGCGTTGATGGGCGGGACGCAGAGCAAGCTGGCCCGGGCGAACAAGCCGCCGACGGTCATTATGATGGTCGGTTTGCAGGGCGCAGGGAAAACGACGACAACCGGCAAGCTCGCGAAGCTGCTTCTCCAGCAGAACCACCGGCCTTTGCTCGCGGCGGGGGACATTTACCGTCCGGCTGCGATCAAACAGCTTCAAGTGCTTGGTGAGCAGCTCAAGGTTCCGGTGTTTTCGCTGGGCGACAAAGTCAGCCCGGTCGAGATTGCGAAGCAGGCGCTGCAGCATGCAAAAGATCATAACAACGATTACCTGATCGTCGATACCGCGGGCCGTCTTCACATCGACGAAAGCTTGATGGACGAATTGAAGCAGATCGTCGAAGCGGTCAGCCCTGACGAGATTTTGCTGGTGGTCGACGCAATGACCGGGCAAGACGCGGTCAACGTGGCCGAAAGCTTCCATAAACAGCTGGAGCTGACCGGCGTCGTGCTGACGAAGCTCGACGGCGATACGCGCGGGGGCGCGGCGATTTCGGTCAAAGCCGTCACCGGCTGTCCGATCAAGTTTGCCGCCATGGGCGAGAAGCTGGATGCGCTCGAGCCGTTCCATCCGGAACGGATGGCTTCGCGGATTCTCGGCATGGGCGATATGCTCACGCTGATCGAGAAAGCGCAAGCGAGCATCGACGCCGACAAGGCGAAGGAAATGGAACGCAAGCTGCGTACCGCGGAATTCACGTTTGACGACTTCTTGGAGCAGATGGAGCAGGTCAAAAAGCTGGGTCCGCTGGACCAGCTGCTCGACATGCTGCCGGGCGCAGGCAAGATCAAGGGCATGAAGGACGTCAAGGTCGACGATAGGCAAATGGCTCGCGTCGCTGCAATCGTCAAGTCGATGACCAAAGAAGAACGGCAAAATCCGGACCTGCTCAGTCCGAGCCGGCGCAAGCGTCTGGCGGCGGGCAGCGGCAATTCCGTGCAGGATGTCAACCGTTTTATCAAGCAGTTCGAAGACATGCGCAAGATGATGAAGCAGTTCTCCGGCATGATGGGGCCCAAAGGGGCCAAGCAGCTCAAGAACCTTAAGAAGCTCGGACGCGGGATGAAATTCCCGTTTTGAGATAAATGATGTTTAACTCTATTGGGGAGGTGATATACATGGCAACTCGCATTCGTCTGAAGCGTATGGGCGCTCACAAAGCTCCTTTCTACCGCGTGGTGGTTTCGGATTCCCGTTCCCCGCGTGACGGTCGTTTCATTGAAGAGATTGGCACATACAATCCGGTTGCTCAACCAGCCGTTGTGAATATTGACGAGGAAAAAGCACTGAAATGGCTCCAAAACGGTGCGCAAGCTTCCGATACGGTTCGCAGCCTGTTCAGCAAAGCTGGCATTTTGACAAAATTTCACGAGTCTAAGCTGCAGAAGTAATCTGTAAGATTCGGAGGGTACGATGAAGGATCTTATTACCGTTATCGCCAAGGCGTTGGTGGATCATCCTGAAGAAGTACGCGTGAATACGGTCGAGGACGACCGCAGCATTACGTTTGAGCTGTCGGTACACCCCGACGATGTCGGCAAGGTCATCGGCAAGCAAGGACGTATTGCCAAGGCGCTGCGCACCGTAGTCACATCCGCTGCAGTGAAAGAACCGAAACGCGTTTCGGTTGAAATCGTGTCATAAGGGAAACATGAGAGTTAGGAGCTGCTCCTAACTCTTTTCTCTTCCTATAGAGCTCCTATTCCAAACCCGGGAGGGTCTTATGAGCGAAAAGTTGTATACGGTAGGCAAAATTGTAAATACGCACGGCATCCGCGGCGAGCTTAAAATCGTCCCGGAAACACATTTTCCGGACGAACGCTTTGCCAAGGGCAGCAAGCTGGTATTCGTCCATCCCGAGCAAGGGACGCAGCTCCCCGTTACGGTCGAAGCGGCTCGTGAGCAAAAAAACATGTTCATCATCAAATTCCAAGGCTTCACGAACATTAATGAAGTGGAAAAATATAAAGGCTGGCTGTTGAAGGTCGAAGAACAATACTTGTCCGAGCTTCCCGAAGACGAGTATTATTACCATGAAATCATCGGCTGTACCGTTATCACGGAGGAAGGCGAAGAGCTGGGCACGATCTCGGAAATTTTATCCCCCGGGGCGAATGACGTCTGGGTCGTCAAGCGTCCGGCCGGCAAGCCGCTGCTGCTCCCTTATATCGATGATGTCGTGCTGAACGTCGACGTAGACGCGAAGAAGGTAACGGTCCGCCTGATGGAAGGCTTGCTTGACCTATGAGAATCGATGTGATGACGCTTTTTCCGGCGATGTTCGACGGGGTGTTTACTTCGAGCATTTTGGGGAAGGCGCGGGAAAAAGATTTAGTCGAGCTGAATACGGTCAATTTTCGCGATTACGCAAACAACAAGCACAATACGGTGGACGATTATCCGTACGGCGGCGGCGGCGGGATGGTACTGAAGCCGGAACCGCTGTTCGCTGCGGTTGAGGATGTAACCTCCGGCCTGGAATCGAAGCCCCGCGTGATCCTGATGTGTCCTCAAGGCGAGCCGTTCTCGCAGAAAAAGGCCGAGGAGCTCGCGGCGGAGCGGCATTTGATCTTCATCTGCGGGCACTACGAAGGCTACGACGAGCGAATCCGTGAGCATTTGGTGACGGATGAGCTGTCGATCGGCGATTATGTGCTGACCGGGGGAGAGCTGCCGGCGATGGTCGTCATCGACAGCGTCGTACGTTTGCTCCCCGGCGTGCTGGGCAACGAAACGTCGGCGGTGACGGATTCGTTCAGCACCGGCCTGCTGGAATATCCCCATTATACCCGTCCCGCGAATTTCCGCGGCTGGGAGGTTCCCGAAGTGCTGATCTCCGGCCATCATGGGAATATCGAGGAATGGCGGAGAAAGCAGTCGCTGGAGCGTACCTGGAGAAAACGTCCGGATTTGCTGGAAGGCGTCGAACTCACGCCCAAAGAACGGCGCTGGCTTGAAGAATGGGAAGCGCAGCAGGAGCGTTCAGGGCGGGAGGTTCCCGATAGGCCGGAATGACGGGCCTATGCTCAGGAAAAACCGTTTTGCGTCATGCGCAGAAGCATGAGACAAGGCGGTTTTTTAATTGGGCGGATGGCATGCCTTTTTGGCGTACGGGACTAAAGCGACCCGGAAGCGGCCGCACGGACGGTTCCGATGGCAAAAATGAAACAATCCTTCATCTTACAACGAAGAACTGGTTGTGTTTCCCTCGAGTTTATGCTAATATATAAAACGTTGTGGCAATTTGCTTGAATACGGTGGTCCTCTGCACGTGACATCGAAGAACCGACATCTATTAGCAGCGGCATGAACACCTGTGTGGAAGGAGGGAGTCATCCATGAACTTGATCCAAGAGATTACGAAGGAACAACTGCGCAGCGACATTCCGAGCTTTCGTCCTGGCGACACTTTGAAAGTGTACGTTAAGGTTATCGAGGGTTCGCGCGAGCGTATCCAGCTGTTCGAAGGCGTTGTTATTAAGCGCCGCGGCGGCGGAATCAGCGAAACGTTCACAGTAAGAAAAATTTCTTACGGTGTCGGCGTTGAGAGAACGTTCCCGCTTCATACTCCGAAGATCGATAAGATTGAAGTGGCTCGCCGTGGTAAAGTCCGTCGCGCGAAGCTCTATTATCTTCGCGGTCTGCGCGGTAAGGCAGCAAGAATTCAAGAGATTCGATAACGAAAACAAAGGGGCTTGCACACCAAGTCCCTTTTCGTTTTTTACCCACTCTGGCGAAAGGGCAGGAAAGCTAATGGAGCAGGATCAAACCGTAGAAAAAACGAATCCCGTCAAAAAAGAAGCTTGGGAATGGATCAAAGCGCTGCTGATTGCGGCGGCTCTCGTGTTTTTTATACGCTGGCTCGTTTTCGCCCCGTTCATTGTGGAAGGGCCTTCCATGGAGCCGAATTTCTATACGGGAGAGCGGCTCATCGTCAATAAGTTTATTTACAGGTTCGGGACGCCGAAGCACGGGGAAGTCGTCGTGTTTCATGCATCCAAAGATAAAGATTACATAAAGCGCGTCATTGCCTTGCCGGGCCAAAAGGTTAAAGTCGAAGGCGACAAGGTGTATGTGGACAACCAATTGGTGGATGAAACCTATCTGAAGCCGGCGCTGGATAAAGCCGCCTCGGAAGGGAGACCCTATAACACAAGAAATTTCCCGGAGCAGACAGTTCCCGAGGGCAGCGTATTCGTGATGGGCGACAACCGTTCGAACAGCTCGGATAGCCGCGACCCGTCTGTAGGCTTTGTCAAATATGATAATATTGTCGGACGCGCCGACTTGATATTCTGGCCGTTCAATAAAATCAGCCTGGTTCATTTTAATAGTCCGAACCGGCAGTAGGTCAACAAATTGAGGTGACTCAGATGACGATCCAATGGTTTCCGGGTCACATGACACGGGCAAGGCGGCAAATCCAAGAGAAGCTGAAGCTGATCGATATGGCCATCGAGCTTTTGGATGCGCGGATACCGTTATCCAGCCGAAACCCGATGATCGATGAAATTTTGCAAAACAAACCGCGCTTGGTTCTGCTGAATAAGCATGATTTGGCAGACCCGGAGGTTACCCGGCGGTGGATTGAGTTTTTTGCCGGGCAAGGGTTGAAAGCGATCCCTATCGATTCCGTAGGCGGCAACCCGGTAAAAGAAATTATGCAGCGCAGCAAGGAGCTGCTGTCGGAAAAAATTCAGGCGCAGCTGCGCAAAGGAATGAATCCGAGGGCGATCCGCGCGCTGATCGTCGGAATTCCGAATGTCGGAAAGTCGACCCTGATCAACCGGATGGCCGGGCGTAAAATCGCCGCAACCGGGGACAAGCCGGGAGTAACCAAAGGCCAGCAATGGATTAAAGTCGGCACAGAGATGGAGCTGCTCGATACGCCCGGAATTTTGTGGCCGAAGTTCGAGGATCAGTCGGTCGGTCTGCGCTTGGCGGCGACCGGAGCGATTAAGGAAGAAATTTTGCAGGTAGAAGAAATTGCGCTGTTCGCCATGCGTTATTTAACGCAGCATTATGCGCAAGCGGTTAAGGAACGTTTCGGCATCGAAGAGATCCCGCAAGACCCGGCAGACACCGATGCGATTGTCGCTTTGATGGAAGCCGTGGGCCGCAAGCGCGGCGCTCTGATGAGCGGGGGACGGGTGGATCTGGAGAAGGCCTCGCTCGCCATTCTGCGCGAGCTGAGAGCAGGCAAGCTGGGTCGAATCAGCCTCGAAGCGCCGGACGATGCCGCAGCGAAGAATTAGATGACAAAAAAGAGCGAATTCGTGAGAATGAATCGCTCTTTTTTATTTTTGCATACGGATTTGAATAATCGGAGCTTCAGTCCAGCAAATAAACCGGGTCGTCAACGGTAATGGTTCCGGTCCGAACGACTCTGGCGTATACCCCAAAGCAGGCGTCCAGATGCTTGGCGATGTGCTTTAGGAACGTCGGGTTGACGGTGTTATGGTCCGGATCTACGTTTACCATGTTGCATCGATGGCATTTTTTGTATACTTCCAGCTTCGTATCTCCGATTAAGACGGTTTTCCCGATCCAATCAAATTCCTCAAAGGGCCGTTGTTCGTCGTAACGAATGACAAAATTAGGCCTGAACCTGCGCATGTCGGTTTCTACGCCAATGATTTTTTCCAGTTCGGCCAAAGAAACATCCGTCGTAATCAAAATGCAGGCTTCATCAACCCCCAACAGGTCGTCGTGGTCGGGCGAATACTTCCGGGGAGATATTTCCCGCGGAGAAACGACGGATCGAATTTCTGCAAAAAGCTCCTCATCCCATTGAAATACCCGGCCGTCGGGCGCGGTTACCTGAATGGGCGGAAATTCGTCGCCGGACCGGTCTCCGACGTACTTACTGGAATATGCGAGCAGCTTCGGAACAAATTTGGCGTTCAGCTTCTTGTTGGACCGGTCGGGATCGGTCGAACGGGTATGATCAATAAAAGCGTACCCTCTGTCCCCGTAAACGCCGTACCGCTCGATATCGACCGTGCTTAGTCGTTCCCCTTGAAAGGACTTAACGGGATACCGGTAAATAGCCTCAATGGCGCCAATGGATTTCAAAGCAACCCCTCCCTTGAAATGAGCGCTTGTACAAAGTCGTTTGTTTCGGGATCAAACCAACCCCCGCCAAGCATGACCCGCTGCACTTGCAAATGCTCCGGCTCCAGCACGACAAGGTCCGCGTCGTACCCGTCCTTTAAAAGTCCTTTACCGCGCAGTTTTGCGATTCCGGCCGGAATCGAGGTCGCATGCTTCACTGCCGCCGGCAACGATGTTCCGTGCGTCTGCACAAGATTCCGTACCGATTGCGCCAAAGGGATGGTGCTTCCGGCGATCGTGCCGTCGGCAAAGCGGGCGGCCCCTTGCTTAACGTGCACTTCCAGTCCGGCCAAATGGTAGACGCCATCCGTCATTCCCGCGGCGCGCATGGAATCCGTAATTATACAGACGCGATCCCGCTTGAGCCTTAAAATCAGCTCGACTGCCGCCGGATGCAGATGATACCCGTCTACATTGATTTCGGTGCTAAGCTCGTCGTGCAGAAGCACCGCTCCGACAACCCCCGGTTCCCGGTGATGAAACGGACGCATGGCGTTACAGCAGTGGACGGCGTGGGAAATTCCCCATCCGATTGCGTTCTGCACCTGATCGTAGGTAGCGTCGGAATGTCCGCAAGCGGCGATTATGTTGTGCTCCAGCGCATAAGCAACAGCTTCTTGGGCTCCTTCCAGTTCGGGGGCGAGCGTCAGAATTCGAATGAATCCGGGAAAGCGGGAGGTCCATTCGTTCAGCCACGAGATCTGAGGATTGCAAATCCACTGCGGATGCTGGGCGCCCGGCCATTTGGGACTGAGGAATGGCCCTTCCAGATGGATGCCCTGGATGACGGAGCCGATACGTTCCGTTTGCCGTACGGTAAAAGCGGCGGCAAGAGCGCGGTCAATGTCCGCTTTCGGGCCCGTCAAGGTGGTGGCGAGAATCGAGGTTGTGCCATGAGCGAGATAGTAGCGGATCATCCGAATCAGGCCGGAGGCGCTGCCGTCCATCACATCCGCGCCTGCGCCCCCGTGAAGATGAATATCGATAAAGCCGGGAGTCAAGTAGGAGCTGCCGAAATCGAGCAGGGGAGCATCCGCAAACTCGTGCGGATGACCGGACCCGGCGGCTGTCTCCTCGGCAATTACTTTTGCAATCCGCCCTCCCTCGATGACGATGAAACCGCGAAAAGGGTCTCCGCCGCTTCCGTCGAGGATCGTTCCTTTGAGCACCAGCGGTCCGGCGCTCCGTTTGCACTCCGTCATGTGCAACGCCTCCATTTGCTGTTTGTTTAGTCCTTTCTTTTTTGACGCACCATGGTGTAGGTTTCTTCCAGCTGCAGCACGGCGTCGCTAAAGTCTCGGCTGATCATGGACATGTATAAAATATCGATCACATGGGTTTGAGCCAGGCGCGAACCGATGTCGCCCCGTTTCATCCCTGCTTCGGTCGCCGTAACCCAAAGCCCGATATCCGCCATCTGATGAAGCGGATTGTTGCCGACCTGCGTGATGCTGATGACCGTGGCCCCGTGCTCTTTAGCCATTGCCGCCACTTCGAGGGTTTCCTTTGTTTTGCCCGAATAGGAGATGGCCACGAGCACATCGCCCGGCTGGAGCAGGACGCCGGAAAGCAGCATGACTTGAGGATCGCTGTACACAAAGCTCCACCGGTTCAGACGAATCCACTTGAAAGAGGCGTCCATTGCGACAAAGGAAGAGCTGCCTACGCCGAAAAAAGCCGTTTTTGAAGCGTTCAGCAGGGCGGTAACGGCCCGGTCGACCTGTTCGGCGGACAGGACCAGCGCCGTATCCTCGATGCATTGCTTCGCCCAGTAGGTCAGCTGCCGGATTACTTGAGCGGATTCCATCCCGGGACGAATATCGTCAAAATGGTCGTCTTTCTCCGGCGCTGCGGACGCGGCGGAAAGCAAAGCGAACTTTAGCTCGCGGTATCCGCTGAAGCCCGCGCGCTGGGCAAGACGGGCGACCGTCGCGACGCTCGTTTCCGTATCTTCGGCGAGCTTTTGCACGGAAATTTGGCCAATTTGCTGCTGGTGCCTGAGGATATACTCGGCTACCCGTTTTTCAGCCGGATGCAGCGTTTCAAGCATGCTTTGCAGTAATACACCGGCATTGTTCATAACCTTCACCTGCTTGTGATTTATTCATTGACGTAATATAATTCCTCGCAATATAATAATATACGTAATAATGTTACATATCAATATTTTTTTCAATTCCGTATCGGTTTGGAGGGATAAACGATGAGAATAAAGTTTGAAGGGCAAACGGAAGAAGTAGCTGCCGGAATCGGGCTGTTGGCGGAGGATTTGCGGTTTACGGTGTCGGATGACGGAATCCCGGTGCGTGTGGAACGGACGCCGGATGTATTGGAGGTTCGTCTGGAACAAGGGCAAGGAACGATCCGTTACGGGAGAAAGCATGAATTTTTTCGCGCTTTAGGGTTGTTTATTCAGCATTACAGGGAAAACAAATCGTTCCATATCAAGGAGCATCCGCAGTTCGATACGATCGGGCCGCAGTTCGACTTGTCCCGCAATGCGGTATTGACGGTAGACAGCTTTAAAGAATGGATCCGCAAGCTCGCGCTGATGGGGCTAAATTCTATGATTCTTTACATGGAAGATGTGTATGAGCTGGAAGGAGAGCCTTATTTCGGCTATATGCGGGGGAGATACTCGTTCGCCGAATTGAAAGCGGTTGACGACTACGCCGACATCTTCGGGATCGAAGCTTTTCCCAGCATCCAGACTTACGCACATCTGGAGGAGTTTTTGAAATGGGAGCAGGCAGCGCACTACCGGGACACAAGGGGCGTGCTGCTGTCCGATTACGAACCGACGTACGGCCTGATTGAAAAAATGCTTGCGGCGGCAACCGCTCCGTTTCGCAGCAAAAAGGTGAACATCGGCATGGACGAAGCGGAGGAGCTGGGAAGAGGGAAATACCTGGACCGCTTCGGTTACAAGGACCGCTTCGACGTGATGATCGGGCACTTGTCCAAGGTGCGTCAAATTGCGCAAAAGCTTGGCTTGGAGCCGTGCATGTACGGCGACATGTTCCTGAAGATGGCTTCCAAGGCGGAGGGCGATCATTACGTGTTCGTGAAAAACGTGGAGCTTCCCGAGGAAATGGTAAGCGTGATTCCGAACGACGTACGGTTGGTCTACTGGGACTTTTTCCATACGGAGGAAAGGGACTATTCCTATCTGATTGATATTCATCGTCAATTGGGGCAGGGACAAAATCCGATTTTCCTTGGCGGCATCTGGACGTGGAACTGCTTCGGCACGAACTACGGGCTCTCCTTGAAAACTTCCGATGCAGCCTTGAAGGCCTGCAAGAAGGAAGGCGTGAAGCAGGTGTATGCGGCCCTGTGGGGCGATGACGGCATGGAAAACAACCATTTCAACGCGCTGCTTGGCATTCAGCTGTATGCGGAGCATGCTTACGCGGAGGAAGTAAGCACGGAACAGCTGCATCAAAGAGTGAAGTTTTGCACGGGGATCGATGCGGAGGCGTTCCTGAATCTGAAATATTTGGATGAAACGCCAGGGAACGTCACGGACAATACAGAGCAGAGCAATCCGTCCAAGTTTTTGCTATGGCAGGATGTGCTGTTAGGGTTGTTCGACAAGCAGATCGAGGGATTGGAGCTATCGGAGCATTATGCAAAGCTGGAACAAGCGATTCGTGAACGCCGGAATCCCGAGGCGAATCTTGATTATTTGTTCGAGGTGCCGGAACGATTGTGCAAAGTGCTGGCGCTGAAGAGCCAATTGGGCATCGAATTGAAGCAGGCTTACGACAACGGTCAACTCGAAAAGCTCAAGGATGCGGCCCTGAATGTGCTTCCCGAGCTTTCCCGGCGCGTCAACGCGCTGCGGATCGCCCATCGGAATCAATGGCACGCGATGTATAAGCCTTTTGGATGGGAAGTGCTCGATATCCGCTATGGAGGCGTTCTGACCAGGCTGGAGAGCGCAAGCGCGCGACTGCTGGATTATGCGGAAGGCAGAGTCGATAAACTCGAGGAATTGGAGCAGGAACGTTTGTTGTTCAGTCAACGCAATCGTTTTAATGACAAAGGTGTGGGCTGGTGCAGCTATTATTTTCGAATCGCTTCGCCGAATGTATTTTTCCATGTGCTGCCGATATTTTAATCGATAAAACGGATTTGGTTCCCGGGAAAAGCCTCTGCGTTATGGTGCAAGAGGCTTTTCTTATTTTCAATTTCCGATGAACAATGGTTCTCTTATGAAAAACTATAATTTTCAAATCTATAAAAACCTATTGATGCAATGGGAAATATTTGATAATATCCTTTTAATAAATAGTGTTTACTATTTATTGGATTAGAAGAGAAAGTTTCCCTTATGGAGGTGGGGGAAACAAAGGATGGAGAATAAACCATAAAAGGAGTGAATGCTAGTCGAATAAACAAAGAAGAGTGACGGCGATCAAATTTCGCCGGTCTGTAAAACAGTCGGCTAGAGGGTGAAGAGACATACGATAGGAGAGCCGGAATGAAAATAAGAAAGCAGTTTGGCTTTGAAAAAGCATTTTTCGTCAGTTTTATTGCAACAGCGATTCCTGTCATTATTCAGGTGCTTATGCTGTCGTCGCGGAATTTGGCGGATGTCCTGATGGTCGGGACGTTGGGACAAACCGAGGTGGCTGCGGTCGGTATTGTCAGCAAAGCGATGATGATTCCGATTGTGGTGCTGGTCGGCCTCAGCAGCGGTTGCGGCGTTCTGGCCGCCCAATACTGGGGAGCGGGCAATCTTCCCGGCGTCAAAGGAATTCTGGGTCTTAGTTTCGGTATGGCGTTTGTGCTTGTCGTGCTGCCGGTTCTGCTCTTATTTACCGTAAATCCTACGGTCGTGATGGGGCTGGCCACTTCCGATAGCCATCTTACTGAAATGGCCTCTCATTATTTGGGTGTCATTTCGTTAAGCGTCATTTTTTTAGCGATTGTCAACGTGTTTGGCGTCGGTCTTCGTGCCATCGGGCAAGCTTCCACAGCGATGTATTTCAGCATCGGAGGCGTAGCGTTGAATGTGCTGCTGAACTACCTGCTTATTTTTGGAAAAGCAGGGTTCCCCCAGTTAGGCATTATGGGAGCCGCCTATGCCACGCTGATCAGCAGCGTAATGGAAGCCTTGCTTCTCACCGCGATGATTTACTTCAAAAAACACCCCTTGGCGTTCGTTCCGAATGATTTCATCCGTTATATCACCAAAGATCGTTTAATACAGTTTGTCCGAATATCCGTACTGGCTACCGTCAACGGTTTCGTTTGGTCTACGGGAATCTTCTTGTATCATGTCATTTACGGAAAGATCGGGACGGAAGCATTGGCTGTTATGTCGATGATGGCGACAGTCGATTCTTTCAGTGCAGCGTTTGAACAAGGATGCGCAACGGCGACGGCCGTGCTTTTGGGGCATACGCTTGGACAGCAGCGCTTTAGCACGGTAATTGAGCAGGCTAAAGGGATGCTGATGATCAGTCTTCTGCTGTCATTGGCCCTGGGCTCGCTCCTGTTGTTGTTTTACCGGCCTATTATCGGGTTGTACGGGGCGATTGACGACTCGCTAGTCGATACGGCGTTCCAAGTATATATGATCATGGCGCTTACTTTTTGGTTGAAAACGATCAATGCCGTCGGGATTAGCGGAGTGCTGCGCAGCGGAGGAGATTTGCAGGCAGGATTGGTAATTGATTTTACCGGACAATGGCTGATCGGCATTCCGCTTGCTTTAGTGGGCGCATTCGTCTTGAAGTGGAGCTTGCCGCAAATTTTTATTCTGGTCATCATGGAAGACCTAGTGAAGGCCTGCATGACGCTTTACCGTATCCGGAAGGGCAAGTGGGTTCGGAACCTGGTCACGGTCGAGACGCGCAAGCAGACGTATTCGGCGATGTAATATTGAAAATCATGTTGAGGTGAAGCACCGTGGAAATGATGGATAGATTGGTAAAGCTTTATGAGCTGCCCCCGTTGGACGGCTATATCGGCGCCCTGCGCGAGAAAGGCATCCTTGTGCGCCGTCCGAGGGCTTACGAGAAAAACCAGGTGCTGGAATGGGTGAAAGCCAATTTCAGCAAGGGCTGGATGAGCGAATGCGACGTGACGTTTTCCAATTTCCCGGTCAGCAGCTTTATCGCCACCAAGGACGGCGAAATTGTCGGGTTTGCCTGCTACGAAGCGACGTACCGGAATTTTTTCGGTCCGATCGGAGTGGGCGAAGCTTATCGGGGAGGACAGGTAGGCAAAGCGCTGCTGCTGCATTGCTTGCATGCGATGGCGGACATGGGCTATGCCTATGCCATTATCGGCGGTCCCAAGGAAGCGGCTCCGTTCTATGCGCGGGTTGTAGGGGCTATCGATATCGAAGGGTCGAATCCGGGAATTTATATCGACAGATTGCGAGGAAAAGATAGTTAAAAAGGAGAGGGAGAGAAGCGATGACTAACCTTAATCATGCCGATTTGGTGATTGCCGGCGGAGGCTTGTCGGGAAGCAGGGTGGTGATTGATATCTTGAACCGGTTGTTGGAAGCGAACAAGGAAGCGGAAGAAAAGCCGGTCGAAATCGTGGTGATTGACCGTTTCGGCGAATTCGGGCGCGGGATTCCTTACGGGAAACAAAGCCCGTCCGGGTTTTTGCTGATTGAACCGGCTGCCCAGTCGACGCCGAAAGAGTTTCGGGACTGGCTGTCGTTAAATTATGCGGAGCTGATAAATGAAGGCGTGCACCATGACGACCCTTTGCTGCAGGCCTGGGTATTCCGTTATAGAGAGCAGCTTGAGAGCGGGCAGGTGGATGAGCTTTATGTGCCCCGGAAGCTGTTCGGCTTCTATGTCGAACGCTTGCTTCGTCAAACGGTGCAGCTGGCCGAAGAGCGAAACTTGGCCAAGGTCGGGTTCGTAACGGGGGAGGTAACGGACGTCGAGCCCGGGGATTCCGGCTTTACGGTCCGGCTTGCGGACGACTCAAGCTTTCATGGCCGGACGTTCGTGCTGGCGACGGGATGCATTCCGCGCAGCAAAAGCAGCGGATTGAGTGTAGACGAAGGATATATCCATGATTTGTACGAGGATGCATATGCCGGTCTGGAACAGGCGGTTGCGAAGCGCGCCAAAGCGTTGGGCCGGAAGCTGGACATCCTGATCGCAGGCTCGAACGCTTCGGCGATCGAGGCGATTTATTTTCTGGCGAATCGTCAGGAGCTGCTCTCCGCCGTACGCGGCATCAATGTTGTTTCTTCAAGCGGGTATTTGCCGGGCGGCGTCATCGAAGGCGAAGAAAACGCGGCTTTAACGTCCGGGGGCCAGCGCCCGTCCGCACGCGAGTATATCGATACCGCTGCCCGCTTTGTAGGGGAAGGTCTTGTCACCGCCACGCAAGCGAAAATTATCCACATGGACAGCGGGGCAGACGGGCGGTTGCATATTGAAACGGACGCGAGCGAGGGGAAAATCGAGCTGACGGCGGATATCGTAATAAACTGCACCGGCGCGGGGCGCGTAAACCGGACGGATTCCCCGTTGATCCGCAATTTGCGGGCGCGCGACAATCATTTTAAAACGAACGCTTGCTTGCGGGGATTCCAATTGCGGCCGAATTCTTACGAGCTCGAAGGAGTGGATAACGGCTTTGTCATTGGACCGTTATTGAACCAGGACGCTCTTGAAACCCACGTGGAAAGTATTTTGGCTGTGTATCGGGTAGCCGAGGAACTAGGCAACGTATTGTACCAGCGGCTGTCGGAGACGGCGTTGGCATCGAAGCGATAGCGGTTGATATATAAAGGCTCATCAATCCTGCCCGGGGACCCTGTGCTTTCGGAGAGGAAACGAACGCCTCTCCTTGCTATTTTTTTGAAAGAAAGGGAGGCAGTTACGATGATCATCTACCAGCTACCTTCACGGGAGCGGCAGCTCGCGCTCACGTTCGACGACGGTCCGAATCCGGTCTATACCCCGCTTATACTGGATTTGTTTAAGAAACACCAAGCTTATGCCACTTTTTTCGTCATCGGCTCATATGCCAAGCAATACCCGGAACTACTTCGCCGTATACTTGAAGAGGGGCACGAAATAGGGAACCATACGTACAACCATCCTGCTTTGCCCAAATGCGAAAGGCAGGAAGTGTACGAAGAATTGGAAGCGACAAACGGAATTATTGAAGAGATTACAGGGACAAAGCCTTCCTTGTTTCGCCCGCCTTATGGCGAATTCAATAGGCATACCGTCGAGGCGGCCGACCGGCTCGGGCTTCATACGGTGATATGGCCGGATCATCAAAACACGAAGGACTGGAGTCTTCCCGGCGCCGACATCATTGTGGAGCGGGTGCTGGAAACGCTGCAAACAGGCGACATTATTTTATTTCATGACGGCAGCGGAGACAATGCGGGCGAGGACCGCAGCCAGACCGTGCAAGCCATTGAAATGCTGCTTCCGCATTTGGTTGGAAACAATTACAAGTTGGTCACCGTATCCCAGATGATGCGCAGCTACAATGAAGCGATGATTTTGCAAGTTTAGGGGCTCATTCCCGCAATTCAATTTTGGTTCATGGACTTGATTATGGTTCTCCATAATCGGGTCCTTTTTGTTGTGCGCCCGGCATGGGCGATAACTTGGCGGTGAAAGTCCGCTACAGGCTTGGCAGTAGGAACTGTTAGCCAAGGGCAAGGGTGTCCGCCGCGAGGTGGAATCTGAAGGAAGCCGGAGGCAAACC
>JAPSLM010000022.1 GCA_031180825.1 Paenibacillus sp.
TGAGATTTCCCAGTATGTAAGACCCCTTGTAGACGACGAGGTTGATAGGTTCGGGGTGGAAGCGCGGCAACGTGTGCAGCTGACGAATACTAATCGGTCGAGGGCTTATCCTACAAGCTTTCCGAAGAATCCTTCGGGAGCGACTAAGGTTTGATGGTTTTAGCTACGAGTGAAGATATATCTTTTAGGAGCGACTTTTGACGCAGTCAACGGAGCGAGAAAAGATATATCGAAACGCATTGTTTCGATCCAGTTTTCAGGGCGCAAGCCTTGATTATATTCCCTGATAGCTCAGTCGGTAGAGCACTCGACTGTTAATCGAGTTGTCACAGGTTCGAGTCCTGTTCGGGGAGCCATTATGGAGAGGTGTCCGAGTTGGCCGAAGGAGCACGATTGGAAATCGTGTAGGCGTCACAAGCGTCTCGAGGGTTCGAATCCCTCTCTCTCCGTAGACTTTTATCATTGCATCTTATTTAAAAGCATGGCCCGTTGGTCAAGGGGTTAAGACACCTCCCTTTCACGGAGGTAACAGGGGTTCGAATCCCCTACGGGTCATTATATCCCATGGAGGCTTAGCTCAGCTGGGAGAGCATCTGCCTTACAAGCAGAGGGTCGGCGGTTCGATCCCGTCAGCCTCCACCATAGATTACTCACTGACGCGGGGTGGAGCAGCCCGGTAGCTCGTCGGGCTCATAACCCGAAGGCCGCAGGTTCAAATCCTGCCCCCGCAACCAATTTCATTCTGTGTGGAGCCGTGGTGTAGAGGCCTAACATGCCTGCCTGTCACGCAGGAGACCGCGGGTTCGAATCCCGTCGGCTCCGCCATGATTTATCCTCTCAGTAAGGTATGAGAACCCATTGGGTTCGTCGGAGTAATGCTTCGATAGCGTTACTACGCAGTCTCGGAGTGAAACGGAGAGTATCCCGTCTTCCGTCATGATTTACAATTTGCAAGAAATGAGATACAATATAGTAATATGGCTCGGTAGCTCAGTCGGTAGAGCAGAGGACTGAAAATCCTCGTGTCGGCGGTTCGATTCCGTCCCGAGCCACCACTTGCCGCTGTAGCTCAATTGGTAGAGCAACTGACTTGTAATCAGTAGGTTGGGGGTTCAAGTCCTCTCGGCGGCACCATTGCAATATCATATGGAGGCTTAGCGAAGTGGCCAAACGCAGCAGACTGTAAATCTGTTCTCTGACGAGTTCGGTGGTTCGAATCCATCAGCCTCCACCAGTTTATAGGGGCATAGTTTAAAGGTAGAACAGCGGTCTCCAAAACCGTTAGTGTGGGTTCAATTCCTGCTGCCCCTGCCAAATATATTTTTATACTGTGGCGGTCGTGGCGAAGTGGCTAACGCATCGGATTGTGGCTCCGACATTCGAGGGTTCAATTCCCTTCGATCGCCCCATTACATTATTGGGGATTAGCCAAGCGGTAAGGCAACGGACTTTGACTCCGTCATGCCTAGGTTCGAATCCTAGATCCCCAGTTTATATGCGGAAGTGGCTCAGGGGTAGAGCATCGCCTTGCCAAGGCGAGGGTCGCGGGTTCGAATCCCGTCTTCCGCTCCATATGGCGCCATAGCCAAGTGGTAAGGCAGAGCTCTGCAAAAGCTTTACCCCCAGTTCGAATCTGGGTGGCGCCTCCAATTTTCTTTCTTCGCCGGAGTGGCGGAATCGGCAGACGCACAGGACTTAAAATCCTGCGGTAGGTGACTACCGTACCAGTTCAAGTCTGGTCTTCGGCACCACTCCAACAATTTAAATGTGTGCCCTTAGCTCAGCCGGATAGAGCGTTTGACTACGAATCAAAAGGTCAGGAGTTCGAATCTCTTAGGGCACGCCACTTGCCGATGTGGCGGAATGGCAGACGCGCTCGACTCAAAATCGAGTCCGAAAGGGTGGAGGTTCGAGTCCTCTCATCGGTATAATAATAATAAGCCTTAAAGATCTTTATCGATCTTTAAGGCTTATTTTCTATTGTATCGATCTTATTTAGGCTATGAGGGAATTTGTATTCTCAACTTTTTTTGTCGTTTCTTCACATGGCGATATACAAATTCGGTAACTTTTAGTATGGTACTAGAAGAAGAACTATATCCTACATGTTGGAGGAACAAGGGCATGACAAAGATCGAAGATGGAGCGGTTGTCTTGTTTCAAGGAGACAGCATTACGGATTGCGGGAGAAACAGGGAGACCGGAGCGGATTTGGGCCGGGGCTACGCTTTCATCGCTTCTGCGTTATTCAATAGCAAATACCCGGAGAAGCAAGTCCATTTCATCAACCGCGGAATCAGCGGCAACCGGGTGAAAGATTTGCAGCAGCGTTGGCAGGAAGATTCCCTCGATTTGAAGCCGACATGGGTTTCGATTTATATCGGTATCAACGATACATGGCGGCGTTATGATCGTAACGATCCAACTTCAGTGGAAGCGTTTGCGAAAGGATACCGTGATCTGATTGTCCGTACGAAGGAGACGCTGGATGCAAAACTGATTCTAGTCGAACCGTTTTTGCTGCCGGTGCCGGACGACCGGAAACGCTGGAGAGAGGATTTGGACCCGAAAATTAACGCCGTCCGCGAACTCGCTCGCGAATTTAAAACGCTGTACGTACCGTTAGACGGGTTATTTGCAGGAGCAAGCACTAAAGCGCCGTCGGCCTATTGGGCGCCGGATGGCGTGCATCCGTCTCCGGCAGGACATGCCCTTATCGCCAATGCTTGGCTGGATGCCGTGCAAGCATAGAGTTCTATTACCATAGAACGAATATCAAAAAGGGATGCCCTTCTGCTGGTGCGAGGAGCATCCCTATTCCGGCTTGAAGCGAGGATTGCGGAAGTTCAGCCGGTTATCCGAACTACAGTCAATCCAACCGCTTGGATACCCGCAACAGCTCAGGCAAGGTAACCATTTTTAGGTTACGGGCTTTTAAAGTCTGAATCACGGTCGGGAGCGCTTTAACCGTACCGTTCAAATCTTGTCCCGGTCCGCCGCCGGAATGCTGCAAAATGATCGAACCGGGTTTAACGTTCGTAAGAATGTTCGAAGTTACTTTCTCTTGTCCAAGCTGCTTCCAGTCAAGCGAATCGACGTTCCAGTTCACAATGCGGTAGCCACGTTCCGATGCCCACAGCAGTTGGCTTTCGGTGATCTCGCCATAAGGCGGCCGCAGCAAGCGTGGGGCATATCCGATCAGCCGCTTTAACGCTTGCTGTGTCTGAAGCACTTGCGATTGGAACAAGTCGTCGGATAACTTCGTAAACAGCTTGTGACTATACGAATGATTGCCGATCACATGGCCTTCACGAACGATTCGCTTGACCATCTCCGGATGCTTCTCGGCTTGGGCGCCGACCAGGAAAAAGGTGGCGCGGACCTGATGCTTTTTCAGTACGTCCAAAACCTGCGGCGTAAATGTCGTATCGGGAGCATCGTCAAAAGTTAAAGCGACTTGCCCGGAGGCGGCGGATCCTCGCAGCAGCAATAGCTCCGGGTATTTACGCGCCAGCTGGGACAAGGAGAGCCGCTGGCTTTGGCCGGCGGTTTCTTTGGACGCTTTGGCGGTAGGCGGTTTGGATTTTAGCTTTATCTGCGTCTTGGGCTCCGCCGGCGGAACGGCAGCCGGTGCGGGAGCAGGTGCCGGGACAGGAGGTGTTGATGACGGCGGTACTTGCTGCGCGGTTAAAGGGGCCTGAGGTCCGGTCAAAGCCAGCGGGCTGCTGTCGGTCCTGGTTTCCGTCGTTTTACTCGCGTTTTCGAGTGCGGTTTCGGCAGACCCGGTCTCCGGGGGCATGGATTGCGGCGTATTTGCCGCCGGCGTACATGCCGTTAAAGCCAAGCATAGGATGAAACCGGACAAAGATAATCTGGTTCTGGTTCGAAGCGAGATAAGCCGATGAGTGGATAATAGCAAAAAAGCCGCAGGCGTTCGCTTTTTCATGGGGCTTCGTCTCCTTTGGGCAACGGGATTGCGTTCCCTTAGTTTGGGATAAGAAGAGGCGAATTATCCGCTCATGAAAATGATGCTACGAACGCCTAACGGCGCATAAAACATGGAATGAACCCGATCAGGCAAGAACCAAGCCTTCCCAGATCATTTTGATCGATACGATAACGAAGGTGATACGCAGTACCCAAAGCAGCTTTATGCTGCTCAACCGGCTGGCGATTTTCGCGCCGAGCCAGCCCCCGACAATAGCGCTGGGCGCCAGTCCCAGCACCATCCACAGGTTGACTTCCCCCAAGCTAAAATGCGTGAAGCTGCCCATGAGGGATGACAGCAGGATAACGAACATTGAGGTCGCTGTCGCGACATGGGGAGGATACCGAAAAAGCAGTACCATAGCCGGGACGAATAGAGAGCCGCCGCCGATTCCGAACAAGCCCGAAATAAATCCGACCAGCAGTCCGATGACCAAGGCTGGCAATACGCTATAGCCGTAATGATATGTATTCCCACTGCCGTCCGTATACGTGCGCTGAATAGGCCATTTTACTTTCAACGGCTTCATGTAATCACGCAGTACGAGGAGCAGGGCCATAAACAGCATGAAGATGCCGAAGCTAAGCTGAAACGATTTGGCATTGACGAATTGCGTGGTATACGAGCCGAGCATGGCCCCCGGACCGCAGGTGATGAACAAGAGCCAGCCGCTTTTGAAATCGACTCTTTTCTGCTTAACGAAGGTCAGGGTCGAAGACAATGCAGTGAAGATGAGAACGGCCAATGAAGTGCCTACCGCCGTCGATACCGAAATCGTCTGCCCGACGAACAAGGGGCCTAAATAAACCAAAGCCGGTACAATAATAATACCGCCGCCGAGACCGACCAAGCTCCCGAAGGTGGCAGCGATCAGCCCGACAGCGGTATAAAATAATATACTCATACGCTAACCTTCTTCCGTGTCGAATAGTTACTTTATGGTAATCTTAACACAGGAAGAAAATAGGTCAATACCGGGTCATCCGATATCGTTAAGAATATTTTTGTTAGGCAAGTAATGGATGGACTGAATGAACCGGATCGTTCTTGTTTTCGCCCGCATAACGATCGAATGCGTCTCTGCCCGGAGATCGGGCAAATAGCGGACGCCGTTTAAAAACTCCCCGGGGGTAATGCCCGTTGCGGCAAAAATGACGTCATCCCGGCCGATCATATCCTCCATGGTCAAAACTTTGTGCGGGTCGGTAAGTCCCATGGCGATGCAGCGGTCGTATTCCTCCTGATTGGAAGGCAGCAGCTTTCCTTGCAGTTCCCCGCCCAGACACTGCAGCGCGGCGGCCGCCAGCACGCCCTCGGGTGCGCCGCCCGAGCCCACGTACATGTCGATGCCGGATTCGGACAAAGCCGGAGCCATCGCCCCTGCGACATCGCCGTCGCTAAGAAACTTGATCCGTACGCCAACCTGGCGGAGAGTCTCAATTTGCTTCCGGTGCCGATCGCGATCAAGAATCATAATGGTGAGATTGCTCAGCGGCTTATCCAAAATGTCGGCGGCCCGTTGAAGCGTCGTTTCCAGCGGATCCGTCAAGCTGAGCTTGCCGGCGAGTGCCGGGCCGACAGCCAGTTTTTCCATATACATATCCGGCGCATGCAGCAGATTGCCTTTATTGGCAATGGCGATGACGGCCAGCGCGTTGTTCAATCCTTTGGCAACCAGCTCCGTGCCTTCGAGCGGGTCGACGGCCACGTCCACCTCGGGACCTTGTCCGTTGCCTACTTGTTCGCCGATATACAGCATCGGCGCTTCGTCCATTTCTCCTTCTCCGATAACAACGGTCCCGCGGACGGAAACGGAATCGAACATGGCGCGCATGGCGGTCGTCGCCGCACCGTCGGCTTGAATCTTATCGCCCCGGCCCATCCATCTTGCTGCAGATAACGCCGCCAGTTCCGTTACCCGGACGATCTCAAGTGCCAATTCCCTTTCCACCAGCTCAGCCCCCTATAGATTAAATGGTCACGTTTCAACATATATAGTATAATTAATTAATAAATAATACGCAATAAATACTTGATTCAATTCGAGTAGTGCATCTGATTTCGTTGAATGATTGGATGAAAAACGGTTCTATGAGATTCGGGCCATTTTTGGTACAATTGGATAGGAATGCGGCACAGCGATAAACCGCAAAGGCTGCTTTGAGTGAGGAGGGACCGGTCATCGAACTGACTGCGCGCCAACTGCAGATCGTAGAATTGGTAAAGGCACATGCGCCCATTACAGGCGAACAAATAGCGGAGATGCTAGGTCTAAGCCGTCCGACCCTCCGGTCGGATCTGGCCCTGCTTGTCATGCTCGGGCTAGTAGATGCCAAGCCGAAGGTAGGGTATACGCCGGGCTCGGCCATGACGCCGGGTTCCCAGGTTTCCCGTAAGCTGCTGGGCATGAAAGTAAAAGATGTCCAATCGATCCCTGTCGTCGTCCGGGAGAATGCTTCCGTCAACGATGCGGTCGTCATGCTGTTTATGGAGAACGTCGGCAGCCTGATCGTTGTAGATGAAGAGGCTTGTCTGTCCGGGGTTATTTCCCGCAAAGATTTGCTTAAATTCACGCTCGGCAACACGAATGCGGCTTCCATGCCGGTCAGCATGGTCATGACCCGCGAGCCGAATGTCATTCATGTCTCTCCCGACGAGTCGGTGATCGACGCGGCGCGAAAGATGATTCATCATCAGGTCGACAGCCTGCCTGTCGTCGTGGAGTCCAAAGCCGCTCAGGTGAGCGGAAGACCCCGGTGGGACGTTGTCGGACGAGTGACAAAAACGATTATGACGAATATTTTGGTCGATCTGGCGATGGACCGTTAGGGCATTCATGAACAAAGGAGAAGAAAACCGGATGAAGGAAGAGCAACAGTACGAGATCACCATATGCTCGGATTCCGTCGGGGAAACGGCGGAGGCGGTCGTAAGAGCGACTATCCGCCAGTTTGACGCCCACCAGGTGAGAACGAAGCGGATCGGCCATATCAAAACCGAGGATGAAATCCGTACCATTATGGAAGAGGCGGCTCAACGCGGCGGCTTTGTAGCGTATACGCTGGTACAGCCGGAGCTTCGGGAGATGATGAAGGAAGAGGCGGTGCGCCTCGGCGTCCGTGCGGTCGATATCATGGGACCGATGATGCAGGCATTCATCGATACGTGGGGCGATGCGCCGAAGCGGAAGCCAGGCTTGCTTCATCAGCTCGACGAGGACTATTTCCGCCGTGTGGAAGCGGTCGAGTTCGCTGTGAAATGCGACGACGGACGCGATACGAGCGCTCTGCTGAAGGCAAATCTCGTCTTGATCGGAGTCTCGCGCACGTCGAAGACGCCGCTCAGTATCTTTTTGGCGCACAAAGGGATAAAAGTATCCAATCTGCCGCTCGTGCCGGAGGTCAAGCCGCCCAAGGAGCTGTTTCTGGTGCCGGGCAACCGCATTGTCGGCTTGACGATGGATGCAGACAAGCTGTACAAGATTCGGACAGAGCGGCTGAAAGCGGTCGGTTTGCCGTTCGGGGCGAAATACGCCGCGATCGAGCGGATCGACGAAGAGCTCCGCTATGCGCAAGCGTTGATGAAACAGATCGGATGCTTGGTCATCAACGTAACGGACAAAGCAATTGAAGAAACGGCCGGCATTATTATGGGGTATTTGAATTGATGGCAGACGAGAGAGAGGCTTGAACCGACGGGTTCGGGCCCTTTTTGCCTTTACGATGAAAACGAGTCTTCGCCGGAAATCGCGGCATGCGTATTCCCAAATAAACGTAAGCGAAAAGGGGCAGGAACGTGAAAGCGAAGCGCGTATGGCCGAATCGGCTTTCGGGCGAACTGGACGGAAAAAGGCCGGTCAAGCTCCACCGCTGGAACGCATGGCTGGCGGCGTTGCTGTGCGGCGACCGGGATACTGCTGTTTGCCGAGCCCGATACAGGCACTGGGAGCGGGCCGCGTATGGCTGAAGGAAGGGCATCCATGGATCGAGGGCATTCATGGATCGGCGCGGGGCTACGATAACGACGCTTCGGTGCCGAAGGGAAAGGAGCGGGTACAACTGGTATAGCCCGCACCTCCTGATGCCGGTTGAAGGGCTATTGTGGAACCGGGCCGCAAAATAAAGACGGGGAAACGAAGCAGCGGCTTCGTCCCGGTACGGAAGGAAGGCTTGAAGGCGATGAAGCGGGACGGCGGGCAAAGGCATGCCATGACAGGCGTAATCTTGGCAGGCGGGCAAAATCGGCGGATGGGCGGACAAAGCAAGGCGCTGCTTATGTACGAAGGCGCTACGTTTTTGGCCCGGCAGCTGGAGGAGCTTGGAAGCTTATGCGCGGAGCTGCTGGTAGTGACGCAGGAGCCGTTACGGTACGAGTCGATCGTTCACGCGTTCTCCGATATGTTTCGAGTGCGGCTGATCCCCGATCTGCAGCCGGGACGGGGGCCGCTCGCGGGATTTCAGGCAGCCATGAAAGCTGCGTCGCATGAGGAGCTGTGGATCGTCGGCTGCGATATGCCGTGGGTGGACTCGGAAGCGGCGAGGGCCCTCTCGGAGCTGCGAAGGAGCGTCGGCGCGGAGGCTGCCGTGGCGAGAATCGGCGGAAGGGTTCATCCGCTGCACGGCGTGTATCTCAGGAGCTGTCTTCCCGAGGTGGAGCGGTTGCTGGCCGCGAACGATCTGCGGTTGATGGGGCTATTGGAATCGGTTGCTCTGCAGGTGGCGGACGAATCTTTTCTGGAGCGGAGGGGAATCTCGCCGGGGTTTGTCCGGAATATTAACAACCCGGACGAATACGAGAGACTTACCGGTAAACGGCCATAGGTTTTAGCCGCTTTCGGCACACTGTCCATCGAATGCGTTTTTGTTTATGGAAGACGGGCCAATTTTGTGACATAATGGTGGGTATAACCTAGAACGGGGGCATGCAGGATGTCACAGCTGTTGAAGGATCGGTTTGGGCGCGTTCATGACTATCTTCGAATATCCGTGACGGATCGGTGCAATTTGCGCTGTGTATACTGTATGCCGGAAGAAGGCATGGAATTCGAACCGGAGGGAAATCTCCTGACGTTCGAGGAAATCGCCGAAGTGGTGCGGGTGCTTGCCGGGTACGGAGTTCGCAAGCTGCGGCTGACCGGAGGAGAGCCGCTCGTACGCAAAAACCTGGAACAGCTCATAGAGAGACTGAGCGCGATAGACGGCATCGAAGATATCGCTTTGACGACGAATGCGATCCATTTCGCTTCGCGGGCGGAAAAGCTGCGCAAAGCCGGACTCACAAGAATTAACGTCAGCCTCGACTCCTTGCGGGCGGACCGGTTTTCTCTCATTACGCGCGGAGGCGATTTGTCGCGCGTCCTGGCAAGTCTGGAAGCTGCGTACCGGGTCGGGCTCGACCCGATCAAGCTGAATGTCGTATTGATGAAAGGCATGAATGACGACGAAATCGAAGATTTTCTGAAGCTCACGCTGGAGCGCAGCTTGCACGTGCGATTTATTGAGTATATGCCGATCGGACACGACGATGACGGCTGGAAAACGAAATATATTTCGCTAAACACGGTGCTGGAACGATGCGAAGAAATAGGATGGCAGGTGGAGCCGCTGGAGCGGTCGGTTCAGGGGAACGGGCCTTCGCAAAATTTCCGGATCGCCGGCGCGGCCGGTACGTTCGGGCTGATTCATCCGGTCAGCGACCATTTCTGCGAGACCTGCAACCGGCTGCGTCTCACGGCGGACGGCAACATCAAGCCTTGTCTGTACTGGTCCGACGAGTTCAATGTGCGCCGTTATATCGGCAATGACCAAGCGCTGGCCGAGATGTTCTTCCGGGCGCTGGACGTGAAGCCGGAAAGCCACGAGATGGCCAAAGCGCTTCTGAGCGAGCAGCAGAGTCATAAGCCCACCGCCCGCCGGATGTCGCAGATCGGGGGTTGAAGCGTGCACGACTTGAAATTCGGCCGGCAGATCATCAGCCTTGAAGAGGCGCAGAACCATATACTCCGGCATGTCCTCCTCCAGGAGACGGAAGAAGTGCCGTTAGGCGAAGCTTACGGCAGGCGGCTGGCGGAAACCATTTGTGCCGGCAGCCCGCTGCCGCATTTTCGGCGCTCGGGTGTCGACGGCTATGCTTTGCGTGCATCGGATACGGCAGGAGCTTCCCTCGCGTCGGCGGTCTGCTTGGAGGTGGTAGAAACGGTTCCTTGCGGCGAGGTTCCGATGAAAACGGTCGGCCCGGGCCAAGCGGCCAGAATTATGACCGGAGCCGCCGTTCCCGAGGGGGCGGATGCGGTGGTGATGCTGGAGATGACCGATGCGGTCCATCGGGAGATCGGTCTTGGAGGCACGGTGATGATTCACAAAGCGGTGAATGAAGGCGACAATGTGACTCCGGTAGGAGAAGAAGCCGCGGCCGGAGAGCCGCTTCTTCAGAAGGGCTGCATCGTCGGACCGGGGGAAGCGGCCGTGCTGGCCGCATTCGGCCATAGCCTTGTGAAGGTGTACAAGCGGCCGAGGGTAGCGATCTTCTCGACCGGTTCCGAACTGCTCCCTGTGGACGCGCCGCTCGCGCCGGGTAAAATTCGGGGCAGCAATGCCTATATGCTGGCCTGCCAAGTACAGCAGGCGGGCGGAGTGCCGCTGCCGATGCCGGTTCTTCCCGACGATGCCGACCGGGTGGAACGGGAACTGCTGGCCGCTTCGGAACAGGCGGATCTGTGGATTACGACCGGAGGCGTGTCGGTAGGGGATAAGGATGTTCTGGCCGAGCTGTTCGGCCGTTGGGACGGGGAGCTGCTTTTTAACAAGATCGCGATGCGTCCGGGCAGTCCGACGTCGTTCGGGTGGTGGCGGGAAAAACCGTTGTTCGCTTTGTCCGGCAATCCGGGAGCTTGTTATGTAGGATTCGAGCTGCTCGTACGCCCCTATCTGCGTGCCTTGCAAGGAGCCCCCGACCCGCTGCCTTGCGCGGCGACAGCGATCCTGGATGCCGATTACGGGAAAGGATCGGCGTATCCCCGGTATATTCGCGGGGCGAAGACGGCGGAACAGGGGAAGGTCTATGTGAGGCCCGCCGGGCGGGACAAATCCAGCATCCTGGTTTCCATCAAAGAGTCCGATTGCTTAATCTGTCTTCCCGCGGGCGGGCGAGGAGCGAAGCGGGGCGAGTTGGTGCGGGTGTTGACGATCGGAGATTGATGTAAAACCCCCTGTCAGAGTCAAGATCCGACAGGGGGGCGGTACATTAGATGAACAATGAACGGGAAACGATGACGAGCAGAATAAACAGCACCAGGATCACACCTGTGGAAGTAAAGCCGTATCCGCCAACAGCGCTCATGTGACATCCCCCTTTCAGAAGGCATGTTAAATGATATGAACGAATGCCGGAAGCTGATTGGACGTATGCCCGATTATTCCACGAAAATACGGTTGTCTGCGGGCAGGAGACAACGTCCTGCCGTGCCGGCCATAAATCGAGGGCGGATAACCGCTGCTATTTCGTCATTATCACCATAGCTTGCGGCATGACGAGTTAAAACTTCCGGGGATCGTGACTTTTTCGCAACAACCTCATTTTGAAGTAGAATTTGTTGGAAAATCGGGCTACAATGGCCGAGATAAGGTGTGAAGACATAAGAAGCGCCTATAACGGAGAACCGGATCGAAGTCCCTTCTCCGTACAAAGCGGAAAGGAAGGATACGCGTGAACCAGCGGTTGGAGATTCGCAATATTCCAAATGTGCAATTTATGGACAGCCTGCAAATGTCATCGTTCGCTTTTCAATATGAGCTTGATCCCGCGAAAGTGGAGAAGTGGATGGCGCTTCTCGATTCGAACCAGATGTGGGGAGCTTATGTGGATGATACGCTCGCGGCGAAGATGACGATCTTGGACTTGCAGACCTGGTTTCAAGGCAAGGCGTTCGACATGGGCGGAATTGCAGGCGTCGTCACATGGCCGGAATACCGGCGGGGCGGCCTGGTGGCCAAGCTGCTGTCGCACGGACTTCGGGCGATGCGGGAAAAGGGCCAGACGGTCTCGTTCCTTCATCCCTTTCAATTCTCGTTTTACCGCAAGTACGGATGGGAGACATATACGGAATATAAATCGTATGAAATCTCCGTCCACCAGCTTCCAAAACTGGGTTCGCAGCCGGGGCGGATCGTTCGGACCGGCCACGATATCAAGCTGCTGAACGAAATCTACGCGGCCTACGCCAGCAGGTACAACGGTATGCTTATTCGAAACGAGTCTTGGTGGCAGCACCGCATTTTCGGCAATACGCAGGGAACGGTAGCCGTATATTATGATGCGGAAAATCAGCCTGCGGGCTACGTATATTATCATGTAAAGGATAATATCCTGAAAGTTCACGAGCTGGTTTATCTGCATCACGGGGCTTACCTGGCCCTCTGGCGCTTCTTGGCCGACCACGACTCAATGCTGGAGAAGCTGGTGATGCAGGCGCCCGCGAATGACAAGCTGCCGTTTCTGCTGGACAATCCCCGGATCAAACAAGAGATCGTGCCCTATTTCATGGTGCGGATTGTGGATGTCGCCGGCTTTTTGACCAAGTATCCGTTCGCGTCGGGGGCGGAATGGTCGCTTCAGCTGGAGGTGAAGGACGAGCAGGCGGAATGGAACAACGGCTGGTTCCTGCTGCAGGTGGACGAGTCGGGGACGGCGCGCGTATCGACTATTGCTGGCGCTTCGCCCGAACTGCCGGCCGCCAGCTGCACGATTCAAACGCTTGCCGCCATGTTGACGGGCTACCAACGCCCCTCCTTTTTGATGGACATCGGCAGGCTATCCGGCACGATGGAGGTGTGCGAGTCGCTGGAGCGGCTCATACCCGCACGCCAACCGTATTTGTCTGACTTTTTCTAGATCTTTTCCCGTTAATTGGATTCAGGCCCCTTCGAGGATTTCGTTCGAAGCGGGCTTTTTTGTTCCCGATCCAGGATCAGTTTGTCATTCAGGACTGCGACGGATACGGCCTCGCTTTCGGCGGGATCGACGGTCCCAGGAAGGAAGGCTGATCCCGGACCTCCGGGCGGTAAAGAAACCGGAGCAGACCGTACTTCTCCAAAAACGACCGCAAGGCCGGGTACGAGCAATCGAATACGTACAATCGATCCTCAACGCTGAAAGCCAGCAGCTGGGGGGGGGTGTTTTGGGGAGGAGACCTCGGGGACGAGCACGAGCAATTCCTTGCACTGAAACGCGAGGCCGTGCAGCCGGACAGCAAGGGAACGAACGGGATGCGGATCATAAGGCCGCTGTCCGTTCCGACGCGGAATTTCCCGGATAGCCTGCCGGCCTGCTTCAGCTACCCTGCCGCTGTCTGCCGGATTTCCGCTTTGTTGGAGATGGCGAGAACGACGGCGTCCCGCCGGACCTCATAGACCAGCATGGGCGCATGGCGCCGCGGCATCCTCCGGAGCGAACCGGGCGGCCGAGCCGTGCAGCGGAAGCATCGTCAGCGATGCGAATAAAGCTATCCGAATGCTTATTTCAGCTCTTTTCATTCCATGATCTCTCTTTCGTCGGATTATCTTTCAAGCCAGGGTTTCCCATTTTGACGGAACTCATGAATCCGATGAGGCGGGGTCTCCTCTTGTCCGAGGCCGGGTGGCGTACTGGACCTAGGTCCAGTTCCAAAAACCGCCGCAGGTCCGTTTTGGCAAATGGCGGATTCACCTAGAATAAAGACATAAGCAAAACGACAACAAAAACGAAAGGCGGTGAGTCAATCCATGAAAATGAACCGGCATACCGGACTCGCGTTTCTTCTGATCTTCTTCGGAGCGTTGATCCTGAGCCACAAGCTAGGCTTTCACCTCGGGCACCATATCATGAGCTTCTTGTTCCCGGCCGCAATGGTAGGACTCGGATTCGTAGGACTGAAAAACGGAAAAACGATCATCGGGTGGGGGCTGATCATCCTTGGCGGTCTGTTCCTCTTCGGAAAATTGTCCGGCTTGTTCGCTATCCTGATCGCCATCGGCTTGATCTGCTACGGCATCTCGCTGCTGCGTAACAAATCGGTATATTAATTCAAACAAACGACGGATTGAAATTCGGAGAAAAGGTGGTTGAGCAAAGCATGAGTTTAGGGAAAAGATTCCGGGACATTACGGTTGCGCACTTCAACGAAATGCTGGAAAACGCGGAAGACCCGGTTCGCCTGATCGATAAATATCTCGCGTCCCAGTCGGAGCAAATCCGCGAATCCGAACGGCTGCTGCAGCAGTGCTTGTCCCATGCGGCTTCGCTTCGCCAGCAGTACGTTTCGGCGGAGCAGCTTAAGGAGCGCCGCGAGCAGCAAGCGATGCTGGCGCTGAGAGCCGGCGAGGAAGAGGTGGCGCGCATCGCGCTTCAAGAAAAAATGCAGCAGGAGGAAAAAGCGGCGCAGTACCGGGCGCTGTACGATCAAAGCAAGCTGGGGATCGTCGAGCTGGAGGAGCAGCTTCAACAGCTCAAGGCCGATTTCGACCACATCGCTTCGAAACGCGCCTACTACATCGCACGGCTGGAGTCCGTAAGACTGCAGCAGCGGATGAACGAAAGACTGCGTTCGATGGGTGCAGGCCCGAATCCGCGGGTTTTCGACCGGCTGGACGAGCGGGTCTCCGATATGGAATTGACCGCGCGCACCTTGCGTGAAGTGAGAGGCCAAGTCCGTGAAGCATGGTCCACCGTAGGAAGTGCGGCATCGCAAGCGTTGGAGCAGGAGCTGGCCAAGCTGCGGACGAAACTGAAACAGGAGGGCTGGGATAAATCATGAGCAAACTATACCGTTCCCGTTCCGATCGCAAAATAACCGGCCTGTGCGGCGGGCTCGCGGAATCGATGAACGTCGATGCCACACTGCTTCGTCTGATCGTGGTAGTAACGGCTTTCTTTTCCGGAGGTATCGTTATTCCGCTGTACTTCCTGGCGGCGTTGGTCATCCCAAGCGAGCCTTGGACCGGCGGGCCTCACGGCTACGGACCGTCCTACGGCGGCGACGGTTGCGGACACCCTGGCGGCAACTATCCCAACTGGAGAGAGTGGAGACGCGCCGAAAAGCATTACCGCAGAGCGCAAAGACACGGCTGGGCCCCGCCGCACGAAGGCAATCGCCATGAAGGCGAATATACGGCCTCCTCGAACCCGGGCGGTACGGCCGGCAGCGATCTGGACGATATGATGAAGGATATCGAGAAAAAGGCAATGTGGAAAGAAATCGAAGAACTGCGCAATAAAGTGGCCCAATACGAAAAAAACCAAAAACCATCTAAAGGAGATGTTTAACAATGGGAGTATTTTCTAGAATCAAGGACATGACGAAGGCTTCGCTGCACGAGCTGCTTGACAAGGTTGAAGATCCGATCATCATGCTGAACCAATATTTGCGCGACATGGAAGAAGAAATCGCTCAGGCCGAAGTGACGGTTGCCCGTCAAATCGCCAGCGAGCGCAAGCTGAAAGAGCGTTTGGAAGAAGCGATCCGTCTGACGGCACAGTACGAAGGACAAGCGAAGGAAGCGCTGAAGAACGATCAGGAAGCGACGGCGCGCCAAGCTTTGGAGCAAAAGCTGTACTACGAGGGCAAAATCGCCGAGTACACGGAAATGCACGAGCAGGCCAAGGCGCAAGCGGCCGAGCTGGTTCAGCAGCTGCATGAAATGAAAGACGCGTTCTACCAAATGCGCAACAAACGCAGCGAGCTGATCTCCCGCGCTCAATTGGCGAAGGCGAAAAAGCAGATGGCCGAAGTGACGGCAAACAACGTAATCGAAGGCGGCAATGCCGTGAAGGGCTTCCGCCGCATGGAAGAAAAGATCATGTCGCTGGAAGTTGAAGCGGAAATCGCCCGTAAGCCTTACGTTGGCGGCAGCTATGCGGGTTCGGTGTACAGCAGCGCCGTATCGGTCGACCCGGCGAAGCAGCAAAAAATCGACGATCAGCTCCAGCTTCTGAAAGAAAAAATGTCCAGCGAGCAAGGGAAATAATCATCACGAAAAAGCTGTTGGAGCAAAAGCAGCACTTGTGATATGCTATGTAAGGCAAAAGCCATAGACGTCCTTCCGTAAGGCGCTGTGGCTTTTGCCGAATCAGCCAGAATTCACTTGGAAAGGGGGCGACACGGATGAACCGCAAACGAAACCGCAACATCGCGCTGGTCTTGATCGGCGCAGGGCTTTTCCTTCTGGCGGACAATCATCTTGGGTTTTTCACCGTGCTTGCCCTCTTTTTGCTTTTGCTGGGGGTCTACAAGGTACGCTCGGGCGCCGAGCGCAAAGGCTACATCATGATGGTGATCGGCCTGCTGCTGCTCGCAGGAGGCAATTTTACGCTGATTGTGGCCATTATCCTTATTTCACTCGGCTTCTTCTACAATAAATCGCGTAAAATTCACCGCAGCGAACACCATTACCGCAAGCAAAGCGTCATTGACAGCATCCGGTGGGGGCGGGAGCCTTGGGTTCTGCGCAACATGTCGATCTGGAACGTGTTGGGGGAGCTGCAGATGGATTTGACCTACGCAATCCACGAGCAGAAGGAGACGACGATTATTTTACAGGGAGTCATCGCCGATATCGATCTGATCGTACCGGAGGATGTAGGGCTTTCGGTCACGGCTTCCGTCTTGTTCGGGCAAACGAGCATCGGGTATGACAAAGAGGCCGGCGTGCTGAACAAGTTGGTATGGCAGTCGCCCAACTACTGGACGGCGGACCGTCAGGTGAAGCTGGAGATTTCATATATCGTAGCCGATATTGATATAAAAATTGTTTGATGCACGGAGGACGCAGGAATGGACGGACATGACAAGCGGTTAACCAACATGATATGGCGCAGCATGGCGGAGTCGATCGGGCTCAGCCTTGTTTTGTTTGCCGTGATCGTCTATTTCCTGCAGTCGAACGGCTATTTGAACGCTTTCGAAACGTGGCAGGAAGGCGTGCGCATGAGTTTGACGCTGATCGCGATCGTTGCAGCGGTCGGGGGCTCGTACGGCCTGTGGCACAGCAGCCGGATGAAGCATCGCCTGGAGACGCTGCGCGAGGTGATGCTGTCGCTCGAGAAGGGCAATCTGAGCCGTTCGGTGCCTCCGCTCGGCGAGGATGAGATCGGACGGCTCGGCGAACAATTGAATGCGATCACCAAAAAATGGGAAGAGCAGGTCTCCTCGCTGCAGCGCTTGTCCAGCAATAACGCCCAACTGGCGCAAAAAGCGAAATATTCGGCCATCGTAGAGGAGCGGCAGCGGCTGGCAAGAGAGCTGCACGACGCCGTGAGCCAGCAGCTCTTCGCGATCTCGATGACGGCGACGGCCGTAGGCCGGACGCTGGACAAGGATTTCGAGAAAGCGCAGCGGCAAATTTTTCTTATCGAGGAAATGGCTTCGGTGGCCCAATCGGAGATGCGCGCGTTGCTGCTTCACCTGCGTCCCGTGCATCTGGAGGGCAAGCGTCTGGCCGAAGGCTTGATCGAGCTGGTACAGGAGCTGTCCTCGAAAGTGCCGATGCAGATCGACTGCGAGCTGACCGAAGACATCAAGCTGCCGAACGGGATTGAAGACCACCTGTTCCGTATTGTGCAAGAGGCATTGTCCAATGCGCTGCGGCACTCCAAAGCGACAAAGCTGGAGGTGAAGCTGACCCAGCCGTCAAGCGATGCGGTGCGGCTGCTCATTCGGGATAATGGCGTCGGCTTCGAGCTGGATATGAAAAAACAGGCTTCATACGGGCTGGTGACGATGCGGGAGCGGGTGAACGAAATCGGCGGCTCGCTCAACTTAATTACGGCGCCGGGCAAAGGAACGCGCATTGAAATTCGCATCCCGATTATGGCGGAAGGAGGACTTGAGATTGGAAGAGACGACGATTAAAGTGCTGCTGGTCGACGATCATGAAATGGTTCGCATCGGTCTTGCCGCCGTGCTGAGCACGGAGGACGATATCGAGGTGGTCGGCGAGGCGAGCGGAGGGCAGGAAGGCATCCGGCTGGCAATGGAATACAAGCCGGACGTCGTGCTGATGGATTTGGTCATGGAGGGTATGGACGGCATCGAGACGACGCGGCGCCTGCTGCAGCAGCATTCGGATTGCAAGGTGATCGTGCTGACCAGCTTTATTGACGACGAGAAGATTTACCCGGTAATCGAAGCGGGAGCGTTCAGCTACTTGCTCAAAACGTCGCGTGCCGCCGAAATCGCCCAAGCGATCCGCTCGGCCGTCAAAGGCCAGTCGGTGCTGGAATCCCAAGTCGCTTCCAAGCTGATGAATCGCTTCCGCGCGCCGAAGCAGGCCGCGCAGCCGCATGAAGAATTGACCGAACGCGAGATGGAGGTGCTCCGGCTCATTGCCGCAGGCAAGTCCAATCAAGACGTTGCCGACGAGCTGTTCATCGGGGTCAAAACGGTCAAGTTTCATGTCACCAACATTTTGGCCAAGCTTGGGGTGGAGGACCGCACGCAGGCTGCCATTTATGCGTACAAGCACGGTTTGGTAGAATAAGAGGCAAAAAAGCTCTCAAGAAGGACCTGCAGAAGCCGGGAATCCTTTTGGGAGCTTTTTGGCTTGCAGGGGCGAAGGAGACAAGCCGAAACGGCGGAGTTTGACCGGCACATGAAGAAAACTCGACAGGCGTGTCGTATGGTGGAGCCTTTTATGATTTTCAAACTTAAAGTTTTCTTAATAAATGTGAGTTTTGACACCTTTCCAGCGTCTATATAGATGTAGATGTTCCGGGTCGAGGAATCCGCTTCGATTGTCGGATTATAAGACTAGTAAAATACATACGACAAATCGCGGACATCAAGGAGAGGAGATGAGAGCCGGATGAACGGATTAGCCGTTGAAGACCGGAATGAAACCAGCATTCCATTAACGTTCGGAGAAAAGACGGAACTGTTGAAGCGGTACGAAGTGTACTGTTATCAGGTTGCTTTTTACTTATTGCAGCAGGAGGCGGGGGCGCGGCTGGCGGCCGAGGAAGCGCTGCTAGCCTTATACAAGCTGGACGGTTTCTTTGCTCTGCCGGAGCACGAGCGCAAGGAAAAAGTGAAGGCTGCCGCCATCCGGCACGCGTTGGCGGTACGAAGCGGACGCCAGCCCTCTTGATGCACGAACAAGGTTTCTTAATAAAGAACATTCATGAGAATGCCCGTAATCGGAGGAACAGGCCAATAGCTGTGCGCCCTTTTGCCCGGCAGTGCGGTATAGTGGCCGAAGGCACGGGCTCCCGGATCATGCCGCTCCAACAGGTCGGCCGGGGGGATGGCCTGCAGCTCGGCAGCCGCCTGCGTCAGGCGCAGGATCCAGCCGTTGATTCCCTGAAGCACGGCATTTGCATGTTTTTCTCCGCCGTCAAGCTGCGTCTGCAGCTTATGTACGTCCAAGCTTAAGGTACCGTCGGCCTGCGCAACGACTCCGAGCCGGTCAAGCTCTTCCTCGGCAGGGGCGCCGATCCCCTGTTTCCTCCATGCGGGCCGCAAAAGCACGCCGGCTTCGCTCAATGCAGTCGCCAGCTCGTTATAGCCGCCGACAAGCCCTTCCACCAGCCGAAGCGATGCGCCGCCGCTTTGCAGAGCGGCCTTGGCGTTTTCGGCCGTTTGCTTCAAAGCGCCGGCCGCCGTGACGATGGTTCTGGCATCTCCAGCCGCCCGTTCGGCAAAGCGGTCGAACGCATAGGAGGGCTGTCCCGTGCCTTTTTGCGGTCGTACGCGGTAACGTTTGCCTGCCAAGTCTTCTTGTCTTCTGTGCCGGTCTTCCAAGGCAAACCACTGTTTATGAATTTGATACGAACGAATCACGCTCTGAACTGGAGCGATCATGCCCGATCACCTCACTGTCAATGGAACATTTTTCTTACATTATAGCGGAAGACGTTCCGTCCGTAAACGGATACATGCTTGACAGGCTGCAAAAGGATGCAGTATGATGATTTATCAGCCAAAACCTGCCAAAGGAGCTTGCGTCACCTCATGAATTGGGTTCAATGGATTGTCATAGCCGCCGTTTTGCTTGTCAGTGTGCTGTTTATGATGTTTGTCGGCAAAAAATACAAAAAGTAACCTGCGTGTTTTTTGCCGCTTCGCACTCATTTCTTCTTAACGTTCCGCCACCGCCTGTCATACGATAAAGTACTTTAACTTTATGCGCAGAAAGGCGGTCTTAGCCATGCTCCGCAAACGTATTCCCAGGCAGGACGACAGCATGATCTACGGATTGGTGGAAAAGCTGCTCCTTCCCTTCGCGCTCCAAACGGTACCCCATCTTCGCTTAAGCCGTACGGATATTCTCAAACGTCTCAAATCCTGTATCACTTACGTCGACACTGCGGCAGGCCGGCTGCCGGTCGGATTTATTACGCTGCGGGTAGAGCGGGATAAGCGCTTGTCTGTCGATATGCTTGCAGTCAACCCGAAGTTTCAGGGTCGCGGCATCGGTACGCGCTTGATGCGTCAGGCGGAGCGTACGGCGGGAGAGCGGGGATGCCGCGAAGTGGTTCTATGGGTGGACGAAGCGAATACGCAGGCACAGGCTTTCTATGTACGGAAAGGCTACGATACGGTCCACTACGACGCGAGGCTTCGCTGTTATATGATGATGAAGCGGCTCGCCTAGCCGCAGTGCCGTCAAAACCAAGGCTTTCGCCCGCGGTGGAAGCAAAAGCCTTGGTTTGGTTGCCCTTGCGCGGGCGGGTTGTTGTCCGAACGTGTTAGCTGGGCACGATCAAGGCGCCGACACTGGCGACGTCCAGTTCAAAGGGGCCGCCGAACAGCCCGGAATCCGGATAGGGTACGGGGAGCGTTTCGTTCGTGGCGGTTGTTCTCGGATTGCCGGATTTTTTCGCCTGGGAGCGGGCTTTTCCCAGACTGCGGCCGCCGGTTCCGCTTCGTTTGCTTTTGGCGGGTGCGCTGGGATTCGATTGAATCCCGGCCGCCGTCTCGTTCAAATAGAGCTTTCCTTTGTCCAACCGGCTGAGCGTGCCGATAAGCTCCGTACCGTCCTTCAATATAATGAAAACCGGGTGGCCGTAAAAGGGCCTGCACTGTTCTTCGTCAATCGGATAAATCGGTCTCACGCAGAGGTCACCTCCAAAGTTGATTTCTACACTTCAGACTATGCGGCATTTGTGCCGGTTGTACGGGATAAATGTCCCGTATGCGTTTGCCTATTTTCCGTGAACGCGCTTGCATTCGACAGAGTATTGAATCTGTCGGCGGTTTTCGATATGCTAAAGGGGTAAAGGGAACGGACAGGAAACAAGGCCGTTCCTTATCTCCTATTCTCTATAGAAAGAACGAGGATCTGAAGCCATGACGAGTGCCGTGTTTTTGATTTTCGGAGCGACCGGGGACTTGGCCCGGCGCAAGTTATTCCCGGCGTTTTACAGCCTGTATCGTGAGCGCAAGCTGGGCGACCGATTTGCGGTAATCGGCCTCGCGCGGCGTTCGCGCACGAATGAGCAGTTCCGCGATGACGTCCACGAATCGATTCAGGAATTCGCACGCTACAACGTGACGAAGGACGAGCAATGGGATGCGTTTGCCGAGCATTTTGAATACATGTCGCTGGACATTAATAACGTTGACGGCTTTCGCCAGCTCCGCGAGCTGACCGACCGGCTTGACGTCAAGTTCGAGATCGGCGGCAACCGCTTGTTTTACTTGGCCTTGGCGCCGGAGCTGTTTGGGAACGTATCGCACAATCTCAAGGCGGGCGGACTGTTGGAAGGGGCCGGCTGGCACCGGCTGGTGATCGAGAAGCCGTTCGGCTACGACCTGCCGTCAGCAGAGAAGCTGAACGCTGAAATCCGCCAGGTGTTCGAGGAGCAGGACATTTACCGCATCGACCATTACCTCGGCAAGGAAATGGTGCAGAACATCAACGTCGTCCGGTTCGCGAACGCCTTTTTCGAGCCGCTCTGGAACAATAAGTACATATCCAACATTCAAATCACGTTGAGTGAAACCGTAGGCGTGGAGGAGCGCGGCGGCTATTACGAACATTCGGGCGCACTGCGCGATATGGGGCAAAATCATATGCTGCAGATGCTGGCGATCATGGCGATGGAGCCCCCGAGCCGGATGCATCCGGAGGATATCCGCGACGAGAAGGTAAAGGTGTTCCGCAGTCTGCGCGGTTTCCAGTCGGCGTCGGAGGTGCGGGCCAATACGGTGCGCGGACAGTACGTCGCCGGCAATATCAAGGGCGAGCAGGTGCCCGGCTACCGGGATGAAGACAGAGTCAATCCGGAGTCGACGACGGAGACCTATTTTGCCGCGCGCGTCTTCGTGGACAACTTCCGCTGGGCCGGCGTTCCGTTCTATATCCGTACGGGAAAACGATTGCCGGTGAAAACGACGGAAGTGGTCGTCGAGTTCAAGAACGTGCCGAACAACGTGTATTTGTCGCGCAAGCATAAGCTGGAGCCGAATCTGCTCGTGTTCCGCGTCAATCCGATGGAAGGCATTTATTTCAAAATGAACGCCAAGCAGCCGGGCTCGGAAGGCTTGATCGTGCCGGTGGCGATGGATTTCTGCCAAAGCTGCCAGGTCGGGCTGAACACGCCCGAAGCGTACGAGCGGCTGCTCTATGACGCCGCCCGCGGGGATTCCACGTATTTCACCCGCTGGGACGAGGTCGCGCTGGCATGGAAATATGTCGACAAAATCGCCTCGGCCTGGGGCGAGCGTACGGACGATTTGCATCTGTACGCGGCAGGCACTTGGGGACCGGAGCAGGGGCATCAGCTCGTTGCCGAAGACGGCTTCCGCTGGTGGCCCGTGAACGGGCAGGATGAAGGCGAGGTCACTTGGGGACATACGCAGATGTAAATGTAACAACCATTCGAAAAAAACTAGAGAGCAGATCCGGTTACCCCGGGTTCTGCTCTTTTTGCTGGCGTATGTTGCGTCTTTTTTTCACCTCTTGAAATATGATATGATGGAGTGTACAGTGCCGGCTTACGCAAGGAGGATCTTCTATGTCCAGACGCGCTTTTATACGCTGGATGCTTGGACTTCTGGTCATGATCGGAGCGGCGCTCGCAGGACTGATCAAGCTGCTGCGGCAATCGATTGAGCGGCAGACGGGCGGCGGGGCACAAACGCCGGGCGGCGTCGTGCTGCAAAAGACGGAATCGGGGCTGAATCCAGACCCGGCGGCGGGGAATCCGGCAGTGCCGTTGTTCTCGTTCATGATTCTCAGCGACTTGCATGTGTCGCCTGACGATCCAGGCCCGGTCCGGCATTTGAGGCAAGCGCTTGACGATATAAAGCAGTTCGAATCACCGGTCGAGGCGCTGGTGCTGACGGGCGACGTGACCGACTACGGGCGGGAGAGGGATTACAAAGAGCTGAAAAAAATATTTTCCGCTTACAAGCTGCCTCCGGTCTACGCCAATATGGGCAACCACGATTATTACGACATATGGATCGACCGGAAAGGGGCTTTCAATAAAGACACGATGCCCAATGGCAAAACGGACTGGCAATCGCGCGAGCGGTTCCAGAAGTTTTTCGGATTGTCGAAGCCTTATCACGACGCTTGGGAGAAAGGCTGCCACTTGATTATGCTGTCGCAGGAGGCTTATGTGCAGGAGAAGCCCGAGGTAGGCGAAGGGGCATGGTATTCCGACGAGCAATTGGATTGGCTGAAGGAACGGCTGGCTTCGCACAAGGACGGCAAGCCCGTGTTCATCATGACCCATCAGCCGCTTCCGCCCGCCGGGCAAGACGGAGGGACGCACCAATTGATTCCGGCGAAAACATTCCGCGAGATTTTGAAGCCTTACAAAAACGTGTTCGTGTTCTGCGGACACCGGCATCAAGATTTTCAAGGCACGGTGGAGCATTATGTCAAAGAAAGCTTTCACTATTTTCATAACTCCTCGGTCGGACGCGTGCTGAACCGCAGCTATCAAAATGCGGCCAAGGAGAAAGCGCAAGGATTGTATGTGCAAGTATACCGGGACAAGGTGACGCTGCGCGGCCGGGCGTTCGAGTCGGGAACATGGCTGAAGGAAGCCGATTGGACCGTCAAGTTGACCTGATCGTACTTCGGCGGGCTTAAGCCGCTGCTCCCGGACCGCGTCACCGAATAAGATTGAGGAAGGAATTAACCGATATGAGCACCGGATTATCCGAGAAATTAAAAGAAGAAGTACAGAAGCGGCGCACCTTCGCCATCATCTCCCACCCCGACGCGGGGAAAACGACCCTGACCGAGAAGCTGCTGCTGTTCGGAGGCGCGATCCGGCTGGCCGGGACGGTCAAAGGGCGCAAAGCAAACCGCCATGCGACGAGCGACTGGATGGAGATCGAGAAGCAGAGAGGAATTTCGGTCACTTCCAGTGTGATGCAGTTCGACTATTTAGGCCACCGGGTCAATATTCTCGACACCCCGGGCCACCAAGACTTCAGCGAAGACACGTACCGGACGTTGACGGCGGCGGACAGCGCCGTCATGCTGATCGACTCGGCCAAAGGGGTCGAGGCTCAGACGAAGAAGCTGTTCCAGGTATGCCGCAAGCGGGGCATCCCGATCTTCACGTTCATCAACAAGCTGGACCGCGAGGGCCAGAATCCGTTCGATCTGCTCGAAGAGCTGGAGCAAGTGCTGGGTATCCGCTCGTATCCGATGAACTGGCCGATCGGGATGGGCAAACAGTTTCGGGGCGTATACGACCGGAAGCTGACGCAGGTCGAGCTGTTCCAAGGCGACGATCACAAAGAAATTCAAGTGCGTAAAGTAAGCGGCTACGACGATCCGGTCGTGAAGGAAATCGCAGGCGATTTTTTCTACGACCAATTGGTCCAGGACCTGGAGCTGCTCGATGTAGCGGGCGACGAGTTCGACTACGAGAAGGTACAGCAGGGCGAGCTGACGCCTGTATTTTTCGGCAGTGCGATCAACAATTTCGGCGTGCAGACGTTCCTTGAGAATTTCCTGCAGCTCGCTCCGACGCCGACGCCGCGCAAAAGCAACGAAGGCTTGGTCGATCCGCTGCACGAGAAGTTTTCCGGTTACATTTTCAAAATCCAAGCGAACATGAACCCGGCTCACCGCGACCGGATCGCTTTCCTGCGGATTTGCTCCGGCAAATTCGAGCGGGGCATGTCGGTGAAGCATGTGCGGGTCGGCAAGGACATCAAGCTGGCGCAGCCGCAGCAGTTTCTTGCACAGGACCGCGATATCGTCGAGGACGCTTACCCCGGCGATATTATCGGGCTGTTCGACCCCGGCATTTTCCGCATCGGGGATTCGCTCTGCCAAGGCGGCAGCATCGAATTCGATGAGCTGCCGACCTTCTCCCCGGAGCTGTTCTCCAAGGTGACGGTCAAAAACGCGCTGAAGCACAAGCAGTTCCAGAAAGGCGTGGACCAGTTGACCGAGGAAGGCACCATTCAGGTGTTCAAAACGATCGGCTTCGAGGATTTGATTCTCGGGGTCGTCGGCCAGCTCCAATTCGAGGTGTTCGAATACCGGATGAGAGCGGAGTACAGCAGCGAGGTGCAGCTGTCCCGGATGAGCTACCAGTTCGCGCGGTGGCTCGTGGGCGACAACATCGATCCGGCCAAGTTCCGGATTAACTCGCAGCTGGTGAAGGATAAGAAGGACAACTACGTCGCGCTGTTCGAGAATGAATATGCGCTGCGTACGGCGATGGAGAAAAATCCGAACCTGAAGTTTTTGGAAACCGCGCCTTGATTGCACCGATTCCGATAAGCATACAGCCCTTCGTGGTCTTTGTGGACCGAACGAAGGGCTGTTCGTTTTTTTTGCCGGGAGCGGCCGAGTTTGATAGAATAGGGATACGGTGGAAGAAAAATGAAACGGAGGGATGCTTATCTATGAAAAGCAAAGCATACAATCCGTACGAAGATCCCGCCCTTCACGCCACGCAACCGACTCGAACGTGGATTATGGAGGACCGGAAGCCTTTCAACGACGCGATTCATCATATTGACGTCGTCCAAGGGGTATCCACGCCCAAGCGTCTGGACGATTATCCAGGGCTTATTAGAAACCCGTTTCGCTTATACGTTATCGTCTCGGTAGGTTCGATGGTGGTTTTGCTTGCGTATTCCTTCATTCAAAACCTATGGGCTGCTTTGAACGGAGGCTAGATCCAATTCGAGTTGCCGGTCGGTTGGGACGCAGAGTCCAGCCGGCCGGTTTGTTATATGGCTGAGTGATCGATCCGGCAGGAAGAGCTTTGTTGTTTTTGTTGGACAATTCGGTGCAACATTCGCTGGGATGAAACAAAATCCGCGTTTCAGCCGTCATGGTAGAAGAGGCGATGCCGCGTATGGTTATTGGGCTCTATTAACGTAACGGACAACGGGAAGAGGAGAGAGTACGGATGTTATTGAAATGGGACTACGATTTATTCGAAATGATCAACGGCTTGGTTGTCGATCATACGACGCTTAACCTTTGGATGCTGTTTTTCGCGAAATATGCGGAATATTTCTTTTATTTGGGCATCCTGGTTTATTGGTTTACCCGAAAACAAGAGAACCGCCGAATGGTGGCTAAAGCGCTTTGTTCCGCTGTTTTGGCGATGGGGATCGGCTCGCTGCTCGGTAGATTGTTTTACCGGAACCGGCCGTTCGTCAGTCACGAGGTTCACCAGTTGATCGAGCATGCGGCCAATGCGTCGTTTCCCAGCAGCCATGCCATCGGCGCTTTTGTCATTGCCACCTCGATATGGCTGTATCGGCGCAAGGATGGCACCGTTTGGCTTGCGCTGGCCGCATTGATCGCTTTGTCCCGGGTTTGGACCGGCGTTCATTATCCGATCGACGTGACCGTCGGCGCGCTGCTCGGCATCGGCTCCGCCGTAGCCGTAAACAAGCTGTTTGCCCAATGGACGCTCGCCCGGCGCGGGTTGGCCGCGAGCTTGTCGTTTTTTGAGAAAATCGAGCGCAAGCTCGGCTATAAATCCTAGAAGGACTTTTGGAGCAGTTGCCTGTGCGGCAGCTGCCTTTTTTTGCGAAAAATCGGCTATCACGCCGGTATCTGGATGCTCCGGAGGCTTGTCGTAGGCCTCTATACCTGACCGTGCTGCGGCCGAGGGCATACACTGTGATGGACGAACAAGGCCAGGTTCAGGCTCAGAGGAACCGGATAGGGGGAGCAGAAGGTTCGTCTAAGACGCTGCAGAGGGAGAGGGGGGCTTGGTGCCGACCATTCTCCGGCCGAAGGAAGAAAGGTGGATGAAATGAGGAAGAGCAAACCGAATTACCGCAGGCACATCGTAAGCAAATGGGCCAAAACCCAGGCGGTGATTCCGAACCGGAAGCTGGCCAAGTACATTCCCGAGACGCGCAAGCTGAACCGTGAAAGTTTGAAGGATATGCTGGACCGGCACGGGATGGTCTATGTGAAGCCGAACAGCGGCACTTACGGGATCGGCGTCATGCGGGTAGAGCGGCTTGCCGGCGAAGGGGACCCGTCGTATCGCTGTCATATCGGGATGAAAATTCAAACCTTTACCCAATTTGATGACTTATACAGGCATATCGCAGGATTGACTAGAAAGCGGATGTACTTGGCGCAAAAAGGCATCCATCTGCTCAAGTACCGTCAGCGGCGTTTCGATCTTCGCGTCATGGTGCAGCAAAGTCCTGCCGGAAAATGGCAGACGACCGGCTTGATCGGGCGCGTCGCGGCACCGGGCAAGATCGTGACCAATGTGCATAACGGAGGAACGCTCAAGCCTGTGGAGGTTTTGCTGCAAGGGCATGCCGGGGGTGCCGAGAAGTCGAGGCTTGCCTGGAGGCTTCGCAGGCTGGGCACTTCCGTCGCGCGGCAGCTTCATTCGAAGTATAGGGGAATCAAAGAAATCGGGCTGGATGTCGCGCTGGACGAAAGTCTTCATCCGTGGATTTTGGAAATTAATACGGCTCCGGACCCGTATATATTCCGAAAGCTGAAGGATAAGCGCATATTCGCAAGAATTTACCGGTACGCCAAAGCTTACGGACGGCTCTAAGCAGCCGTCCGTTTGTTATGAAGAAAGAAATTTTCGCGGCTCCCGAATCGGTGTTATCCCGCTTCGCCGTCCGGGGAGGCAGTCCGGTCGGTTTTGGGCAGGGTGATCGTGAACGAGGTGTCGATGCCGGGCGTGCTGTCCGCTTCGATCGTGCCTGCGTGGGCTTCGACCAGCCGCTTGACGATGGACAGGCCGAGTCCGGTCTCGCTGTTGCTCTTGGACCGGGACGGATCAGCCTTGTAGAACCGCTCCCAGATGAGGGCCAGCTCTTCCTTGGACATGCCGCGGCCGGTATCCGCGATCACGATCACGGTATGGGCTTCCGTCTCGGAGCCGGTCAGGCGGAACGTCTCCTTCTCGATGATGCCGTAACAATTGGCCCGCTCCTCCGGCGAGTGGACGAGATCGTTCTTCAGCCCTTCGATGATGCCGCGGATCGAGGTAAGCGGCGTGCGGAGCTCGTGCGTCACGTCCATAATAAAATGGCGGCGCCGCGTTTCAAACTGCTGCAGCTTATGCAGGGCGAGTTCGAGCTGCCGGGCCATCGAATTGAAATCACCTGCGAGCTCGCCCAGCTCGTCCGACCGGCGAACCGAGGATCGGGCGGCATAATCTCCCTCCGCAATTTGGCGGGTCGTCCGGCGCAGTGACCGGATGCTGGCGCTCATGCTGCGGGAAAATACCCAGCTGACGGCGACAGCCAGGACGAAAATAACGATAATCATATAGATCAGCGCTTGATTAAGCGCCTCCATCGTTTCTTGAATGCCGTGGAGCGGGGAGAAGACGAAGAGGTGCAGCTTGTTTTTTTGCGGCTTCAGCTTGGTTGCCTGTAAACGACGACCCACGGCTCCTCGGCCCCGCGTTCGACGATAAAGCTTACGCTATCCCCGGTGTCGGACATACGTGACCGCAACTCGTCCAAAAACGCCTTGCCCCGCAGCGCGCCGGGCATTTTCGGATCGCGGTAGGCGATTTCGCCGGCTTGGTCCAGCAGGATGAACGACGTTCGGCGCTCGCCAACAGCGTACGGAACGCCTGCAGCGCGCTGGTCGGGTCTTCGCCGTCTTTGGCCAGCAGGCGGACGATTCCTTTGGATACGCTGGCCAGCTCTTCCGTCTCGTTATCGAACGTTCGCTGCTTCATATAGTAAGTAAACCCGGCCGCCAAGAGGACGAGAATGAGCATGGACAGAAGGAGATGGGACAGAAACTGCCGCTGGAAAAAAGTAAACCGGAAGCCCGGCCGCCGGTGGCTCGGCTTCATCGTCATTCCTCCAGCTTGTAGCCCACGCCCCAGACGGTCACGATCAGCGGATGCTCCGGCGAAGCCTTATTGCGCAGCCGCTTGATATGGACATCGACCGTGCGCTCTTCGCCCAAATAATCGAAGCCCCATATGCTTTCAAGCAGCTGCTCGCGGGTAAAGACGCGTTTGGGATACCGGACGAACAGCGAGAGCAGGTCGAATTCCTTCGGCGTTAAGTTGCCGATCGTATTGCCGCCGACCGTGACGGTCCGGGCCGCAGGGAGGGCTTTGGATTTTGGACATCTTGAGTATCGTCCATGTTAAGGCCGATCGGCTGTACCCCGGAGCATCGGCTTTGCGGTACGGCGAGATATGAAGCTGGCAGCTGCGGCGGATTGCTTTGTCCGCATTTTTCACCCCTGCAATGACGCTGTAGCAAGCAGACCGAACGGTGGTTGGCGATCCCTTTCGTTTAGCTTCCGGTCACTGAACATCGAGGGCACGCGATATGCCGAACTGTCGCTGAATCTCCGGAATGTCGACTGCGAATTCGGTTCTTTTCGGATGCGTGATCGAGCACATGTAGCGGCCGACGCGGAACGATACGGTACTGTATTGGGCGAAGTTCGTATAGCCGGTGACGACGCAGTTCGGCTTGATATCTATACTGTTGATTTCATACACAGGCAGCGGAGTCATGAGTCCGGTCTTCAAAATTTTCGACAAGGACTCCTTGGAGGTCCAAAGCATCGTGAGAGCCGCCTCATATTCAAGCGAGGTATGGGCGATCAGTTGGTGCTCGGGCGTGGTCATCTGCGACTCGATGGCTTCGATGTTGGCGCCGTCGATTTTCTCCAAATCGATGCCTGTCGGATGGGCCTCCGGGAATGCAATGGCAGCGGCGATATCGTCGCAGTGAGTAATGGTGATCTGGAGAGGCTCGGTTCGCGGAAGCATGATGACCGGCTGCTGGAACACTCCCTGCTGCACCCATATTTGCGGGAGTCGAGGTTCTTCCATACGGGCGTACGCGGAGATTGCCTGCTTCGCACAGTAGCGGCCGAGGACAAAGGAGTGCTTCCTTTTATATTGAAGCTTCCGGTAGTAAGCAAGCTCCTGCTCGTGCAGGATGCTTAAGACTTCCGCATCTTCATACGGGGATGTACGGCTGTAAAGGCACAGCTCCGCCTTAAACCGATGGTCAGGCCGGATTAGTGCAAGTTCCTCCAAGTACAGTAAGGTGTCCAAAAATATTTCTCCCCTCGTTTTCGTTCGTTGAAGAACGTTGTAATTAATCGTTTCCGATAATTCCAGAGCTGTCAATAGGTGAAAATTATTACTTTTATTAAAAAAATGCGCGTCATCGTTATGCGGTGGGACTCCCGTAGCACAGGTAAAGAAAACCGATCGCGACGGCGGCATCGGAAATGTGCAGGTGTAGGCGATGCCTTCCTTGCGGTGTTGACATGAAAAGTGGAAACATGAGATAATGAACGCGCGTACATTTTATATTGGGAGGTGGCTGAAATCGTAACCCGAAAGGAAGTTGCAGAGCTGGCGGGCGTATCCGAAGCGACGGTTTCCCGCGTATTCAACGACGTCGGCCCGATGAAGGAGCAGACCCGGCAGCGGGTGCTTCAGGCCGCCAAAACTTTAAATTATCATCCTAACGCGATCGCCCAAAGCTTCGCACGGCGCCGAAGCGGAAACTTGGGCGTCGTGCTGCCTTATGTGCCGAAGGTTCACATTTTCTCGACTTACTATTTCTCCGAAGTGCTCAGTGGCATCGGAGAGCAAGTGAAGGCTTCTGGCAACGATATGCTGCTGAAATTTCGCGTTCCCGGAGAGGAAAGCGATTACAGCAGCATTTTTCGGTCGCAGAAGGTGGATGCCTGCGTGATTCTCGGAGCGACGGATACCCCTTCGGAGCGGGCGGAGCTGAAAAAATTGGAGGACGGCGGGTTCCCGTTTTGTCTGATCAATCAGCATATGAGCGGGGAGCGGTTTAATGAAGTGGATGCGGATCATGAGGGAGGCAGCTACCGGGCGGTGCGGCATCTGCTCGATCTGGGCTACCGGGACATTGCTTTTTTGAGCGGCTCGCCCGAGTATTCCAACAGCGGCGACCGGCTGCGCGGGTACATGCAGGCTATGCGCGAAGCGGGGCTGCTGCCGGCGGATGCCAAGACTCCGGGCGATCTGCCGGCGCATCTATACTACGAAGGCAACTACAGCCGAACAAGCGGAATTAAAGCGGCGTCGGCCATGCATCCGCACCTGAACCGGATCGAGGCGGTGTTTGCCTCGAATGACCGGATGGCGATCGGCTTGATGCAAGGGCTTCGCGAGTACGGGCATGTTCCGGGCCGGGATTACGCCATTGTCGGTTATGACGATTCGGAGGCTGCCCGCGTGACCGACCCTCCGCTGACGAGCGTTGCCGTCCCGTTTTACGAGATGGGCCGGCTGGCGGCGGAGCGCGTGCTGAGACGCGCCGGCGGGGGCAACGAGACGGGCGGCGCATCGGAGGGCTTCAGACTTAAGCTGGATACGAAGCTTGTCGTGCGGCAATCGTGCAGAATCCTGCGGTAACACCGTCGCGGCGTCCCGATTCGATAAGGGACGGTGAAGGGTAATAAACCACAGGCAAGGAGGGAGGAGCCGAAGATGAAACAAGTCCGTATAGGGATGATCGGGTACAAATTTATGGGCAAGGCCCACAGCCATGCTTACCGGGATGTACCGATGTTTTTTCCGAAGGTGCCGAAGCCTGTGATGAAAACGATTTGTGGACGCGACGCCGAAGCTGTGGCGCTGGCGGCGGAGCAGTTCCGTTGGGAAAGCTGCACGACCGACTGGCGGGAGCTTCTGCAGCGCAGGGATATCGATCTGATCGATATTAATGCGCCGAGCAATGTGCATAAGGAGATTGTGCTGGCGGCGGCCGCTGCAGGAAAGCATGTATTCTGCGAGAAGCCGCTTGCTTTGACGCTGGCGGAGGCCCGTGAAATGCTCAGGGCCGTCGAAGCGGCCGGCGTCAAGCACATGGTTGGCTTCAATTACCGCTTCGTTCCTGCGGTCCGGCTGGCGAAGAAGCTGATCGACGAAGGCCGTCTGGGTCAAATTTATCACTTCCGCGCCTGGTTTATGCAGGACTGGCTCACTGATCCGGACTTCCCGCTCGTGTGGAGGCTGCAGAAGGAAGTGGCAGGCTCCGGCGCTCACGGCGACCTGGGTGCGCATCTGATCGACCTGGCGCATTTTCTCATCGGAGATATGACGGAAGTCGTCGGAACGAACGAAACGTTCGTCAAGGAAAGGCCGCTGCCGCAATCGGCGACAGATGCCGCCGCGGGGAAAGCGCAAGCTCGCGGTCCGGTCACTGTCGACGACGCTACGATGTTCCTTGCCCGATTTGCGGGAGGAGCGCTGGGCAGCTTCGAGGCGACGAGGATCGCAGGGGGCTGCCGCTGCAGAAATGCGTTTGAAATCAACGGAAGCCAAGGCAGCGTCAAATTCGATTTTGAGCGGATGAATGAGCTGCAGGTCTTTTTTGCCGACGATCCGGACGAAGTGCAGGGCTTCCGGCGCATATTGACGACCGACCCGTCTCATGCCTATGCGGAAGCGTGGTGGCCTCCCGGCCATACGCTTGGCTATGAGCACACATTAATACACGAGATGGTGGAGCTGCTGCAGGCGATCGGGGAGGACCGGCAGCCGGTCCCGAACTTCAAGGACGGCGTCAAGAGCCAGCAAGTGCTGGAAGCGGTCGATTTGTCCATCGCGGAGCGCCGCTGGGTTTCCATCCAAGAAGTATGGAAAGGGGACATCGAGGGATGAAAAAAGCATTGATCGTCTGGGGCGGCTGGCCGGGACATCAGCCCGCGGAGATCGCCGCCCTGTTCCGGAGCCTGCTGATTGACGCGGAATTTGAAGTGGAAGTATCGGATACCCTCGAGGCGTTCGCCGATGGGGATAAGCTGAAGACGCTGGATTTGATCGTATCGGTATGGTCGATGGGGGAAGCGGACCCGGCGCTGATCCGGAATGTCTCGGCGGCCGTTCAGAACGGCACCGGTCTTGCCGGGTGCCGCGGAGGGATGTGCGATGCGTTTCGCACAGACGTCGAATGGCAGTTCATGACCGGCGGGCAATGGGTCGCCCACCCGGGAAATAACGAAGTGGACTATGCAGTCAAGTTTATTCCGAGCTCCAACCCGCTGCTGGACGGCATCGGAGATTTCCGCGTGCGAAGCGAGCAGTATTATATGCACGTCGACCCTGCGGTCCACGTGCTGGCGATTACGCGGTTCCCGGTGGCGCTTGGACCGCATGTTCCTAACGGGGCAATCGATATGCCCGTTGTCTGGACGAAATGGTGGGGGGCGGGAAGGGTATTCTACTGCTCGCTCGGTCATGAGAGGGGTATTCTGGAAATGCCGCAAGTGCATGAAATTATGCGGCGCGGTTTGCTCTGGGCTTCGGACGGGCGGGCAGAAGCGGCCCGGAGGATTGATCCGTGAATAAACTAAAAGCAGGCATCGCCGGCTGTGGCAAAATCGTTGCGGCATTCATTGGTAAAACGGGCGGATCGGTGGAATTTCGACTAATGGCAATCGAACGGCAAAAAGCGTGCAGGAACCGTTTCCCGCACGCTTTTTTGCTGTTGCTCTAAGCCAAATGCTCTTTGAGTGTCGCGACCATCTGGTTCTGCGCATCCGCTTCGCTGTACTTCCAAATAATTTCGAACAGCACTCCAAGGCCCGGCAGCACGCGTTCTTCCGCGTCCATCGAATCCGCAATCACTTCAAACAGCTCTTCGTTGCTTTTGTCATGCATGCGCTGAATGATCGCTTGCCGCAAATTCAGGTTCATGGCATTTCCTCGCTTTGTTTTTCCACTTGGTTGTTGCTATTTCGCTTTTCATAATATGCTCCGCTTGAATAAGTTTCATGCTTCGGTACGAACTTTGGTGAACAGCCTCGCTTCTTGATATAATAAACGAGAAGGGGGATGAGTACGGATGAAAAAACAATTCGCCGTCATCGGAATGGGGCGCTTCGGCTCCAGCGTAGCCAAAACGTTATCGAACCTGGGTTTCGAAGTGCTGGCGATCGACAGCAGCGAGCAGCGGACTCAGGAAGTGTCAAATATTGTCACCCACGTCGTTCAAGCCGATTCCACCGACGAAGAAGCGCTGCGCGCACTCGGATTGCGCAATTTCGACGTCGTCATCGTCGCAATCGGACAAGATATTCAGGCCAGTATTCTCACGACGATCATCGTTAAAGAAATCGGCGTACCGAAGGTCGTCGTCAAAGCCCAGAATGAACTGCACGGCAAAGTGCTCGCGAAGGTCGGGGCCGACAAGGTGATTTATCCGGAGCGCGATATGGGTGTCCGCGTAGCCCATCATTTGATATCATCCAACATTATCGATTATATCGAGCTTTCGGAGGACTATAGCATCGTCGAGGTTCAAGCGTCCGGGCAAATGGTCGGCCGCAATCTGAGAGAGCTCGATATTCGCGCCAAATACGGCTGCAACGTGATGGCGATCCGAACCGGGGACAAGATGAACATCGCCCCGCATGCCGAAGATATCATTAAGTATAACGATATTCTTGTCATCGTAGGGACGAATACGGATTTGAAAAATTTCGAAAAGACGTTTGCGGAATAGAGGGTTTAAGAAATTGATGAACGATAAAAAAAAGATCGTTTCCGGCGAATCGGCTGTTCTAAGCTCGGTTCAAAATCCGCGGGTAAAGCAGTGGACCGAGCTGCTTAGCCGCAAAGGAAGAGATAAGCAGGGACGTTTCCTGATCGAAGGCATACACCTCGTGCAGGAGGCTCTCCACTCCGGCGACCTCGTACCGGAGGTGTTGGTTTACGCCGCCGATAAGAAGCAAGCGATCGTCGGGCTGCTGAAGGATGCGGAGACTAAAGGAGTCGAATGCGTTCCCGTAACAGAGGCCGTACTTGCCAAATGTACGGACACCGAGACGCCGCAGCCCGTATTTGCGATTGTGCCGAAGCTGCCGTGGCGCGGAAGCGATCTGCTCGCAGCCAGTGAGCCGAACGGGCTGGTCGTCGTCATCGACGGGATCCAGGACCCCGGTAATCTCGGCACCATTATTCGCAGCGCCGATGCGGTCGGCGCCTCCGGCGTGCTGCTTGGCAAAGGGACCGTCGACCTGTATAACCCGAAGACGGTGCGTTCGACGATGGGATCGCTTTTTCATCTGCCCATCGTTCAGGGCGACTTGATCGAGTGGCTGCCGCGGGCGGCAGCATCGGGCATACATGTTGTCGCTACAAGCCTGCAGGGGGCGGTCAGCTGCTATGAGCACGATTTTCGCAAATCCACGTGGTTTGTCATCGGGAATGAAGGGCAAGGCGTTTCCGAGGAAGTGCGGCAGCTTGCCCGGCATCAGGTGCTGATCCCGATGAAGGGGCGCGCCGAGTCGCTGAACGCGGCAATGGCCGCTACGGTCGTCTTGTTCGAGGCGATGCGGCAGCGGGCCTTGTAGCTGGAGTTTTTGCCTTGATTTGCGAGTTGTATTTCAGATTGTCGCCGAAGAATCTTTCCCGATAAGTCAGAAGCCTTGATTTATCGGGATATAAAGTTTTATATGGAGTGGGGCGCAAATAAGTAGTAGAGCGCTTAGTGAATTATCGGATGGAAGAATATGTTTGTTGCATATTAACAATCAATATGATAAATTAATATTCCGGCCGCCGAGAGGCAGTCGTAAGGCAAGCGAAATAACGATATAGCCGCTTCGATCGTATTGCACTTTCGAAATAGGTTGGAAGAAATTGAGCTTGACTTTAGTAAGTGGTTAATGATATGATTGATTCCTCGCTGCTTCGGTAGCGAATAGGAAAGAAAAGCAAGACAAGCTTGCTCTTTGAAAACTGAACAACGAGTAACGTGCCGGTCTCGAAAGAGATCGACAGAAGTCAGTAACGAATTGAGCATATCAGCTTTTCCTGTGTAGCGATTTCGAACCGTTCTCGGTACGATGATACTACTTTAATGGAGAGTTTGATCCTGGCTCAGGACGAACGCTGGCGGCGTGCCTAATACATGCAAGTCGAGCGCTTGGGGAGTTCCCTTTGGGAATCCCCCGGGAGCGGCGGACGGGTGAGTAACACGTA
>JAPSLM010000023.1 GCA_031180825.1 Paenibacillus sp.
ACACCCCTTGCTACAGTTGTATCGTTGGCTAAAAGTGCTGCTTTGGAAGCCGTTCAACATGTGGCTGGAACGGATTGAGCTTCGGCCTAGCCGAACCTCAGTTGGGCGAAGAAAGAAATAGCTTTTCTGGTGTGTAGCAATAAGTAATAAATGTATACGTTTACCAAATGGTCAAGCTAATGGTGTTATTTTGATAAAAAAGAATATTGGTGGGTAATTATAAATGTTTAAAAAAATATATGTACTTTATCTTATAGTCTTTATTTCAATAACAATTTTTGGATTTATTATCGCAAATTACGGAATTAATAATCAGGATAAACATATTTATGTATTACCTAACGGTTATACGGGATGGGTTAAGATTGTATACGATCAAAAAGATAGCCCTCCACTTATTCGTGAGGGACGTAATTACGTCAATTTAATTCCTGCCAATGGTATTTTGCGTACATCCAATCCTTCAACATCGGGCGTAATGGAGGTCTATTACCTTGATGAACAAGGTAACCGCAATAAGCTTCCATCCGATATGATTCAATCCCGGAGACCAAAAGTTGTAGAAGTTCAGCGCTCAGATGGTACCTTTGAAGATCAAGCCGTGTATCTTTTTTTCATTGGCACAAAAGAACAATGGAAAGAAGAAATGCTCAGAAACCCATAATAATTTCAAAGTTCTTGTAGTTCATACCCCTTCCGGCTCGAACGGCTAGGTTTTTTTTATTTTTTTACATAACAACGCGTTTATTCCAGAAGCTTGGATTCAATTTTGGCAAACATCCTCTGTGGAAATTTTGTATAATGGTAGTAATCGTGATTTCGACTATTACACGGAAAACAACGACCATAAATGGAAGTTGGCTTCTCATCTAGTCGTTGATTTTAACAATGGTAGCGTGACACACTACCCTGGTGTAGGGCCAACAACTGAGAGGACGGTCGATAAAAAGACCGGACAAATTCTTCGTGAGATCACAGATAGAGCTTCTACTAACGGTATTCAATTAAATTACAAAACATGGGGCCCGAATAACGAGTATGTGGATATTCACGTTAAAGCTGCCGTAAATATTCCTACATTGCAACCCGTCGCCGGATATTGATTGGGAATACGATATCAGAGTATACCGGGATGCCCGCGTAAAGGTACTTGGAAAACATGACGCTTATCCTGCTCACGAAATTTGGAAACGTGTAGATTCTGGCTCCCCCGTATCTATCCATCAGTATGACCCAAGATGGACCGGAGAAACTGTTTATACCGGTTTATTAAAATTTAACCAATCGGTAGATACTACAGTTTGAAAAAACAGAAGAAATAAATGCAATGAGAAATCGAAGCTAGTCTTTTATCGGTGGGATTCTCACTGTTCATTTCAAGTTTCATACTTTGCAAAGCATTTTCGCGCGGAATCTGGATATACCGACTTAGCTTGAGCATGTCTTTTTCGAAAAAGTTCAGAAGCTCTAACATCGCGTCGCTATCATCATCATTTTGAACCAAGTATAACAGGTTCAAGAATCGAGCTTCCGATAAAGTGTCCGGAGCGTCTTTTTTTAAAAAAACAATCGCTCGCGTAAAAGCTTCTCAATATGCCCGTCGGTAGTTATATGAAATAAGCTTCCCTTGACAGGGGAGCTTATTTCATTTGACAAACGATCAATATTGTTTAAAGAGAGCTTCCAAAACAGCCAAAGCTTTACGTTGGTCGCTCTCGCTTTGTTCATTAAGCAGAGAAATAGCATTGCTAACAATATCATTATCATGCCTGCGTATCTCTTCGGACTTCAACAAAGCGGATATGCTGATTTCCAGCGCCTCCGCGATCTTTTCTAAAGTTTGTATCTTGAAGTTGTGTTCGCCGCGCTCCAATTTACCGATATAGGAAGGATTCGTAGCCACAAGTTCCGCAAGCTGTTCCTGAGTCATTCTCTTAACTTTTCGGAATTCCCGAATTTTTACGCCGATCTGTTTTGTTACAGAGGATTTCTCCATTTATCACACCTCATTAAAAAGTGTAGACAAATGGGCCAAAAGAATTCAGGTATTTACATGGCCGAAAAACTGAAATTAACTGGCTCTATATGGCCTTTTTAAAAACAGAGAATTTTTGTTTGTTTTTATGCAATTTAAGCCGAAAGGAGGAGATAGGACCCTATCCTAAATAAAATTATCTCTCTGACCATCTTAAAACAGAGGCTGGATACTTTTTGTTTTAAAATGTAAAATTATTACTAATTTATAAAATTTATTTTATATTTATGTTTTATCCCAATGGTATATTGTGGTAAGATCATTTTGTATTTGGGAGGTATTTTTCATGCGGGTTGTTAATCGCTCTTTGCGTTGGGAAATTGAAGACCAAATGAAGCTGCATGGTTATAATATCAATCAATTGGCGGAACTCACCGGGATTAATCCAGGAAATCTCAGCATGGCCTTGAACGGAATTTCCCGATCATTTACGATAGCCCAACTGGATGCCTTGGGAAAGCTGTTCGGAAAGGTGCCTGGATGGTTGTATGAGCTGTACACAGAAGAATGCATCTCCGAAGAAAAATTGTCCCGGCCACGATTAGTTCCATATTTGGTACGATGTGCGGAAGTAGGCCGAAATGATTGTATTGACGCGGTCGTATCTAAAATTCTTGACAGCCCGAGAAACGTAAAAATATCATCTATTCGGCAGCAGAGAAGCTCTTTCATAAGGGAAAACATAAACAATCGGAACGCTTTTACGAGCTTGTCGTGGAAAACGTCAAAGACAGCTTTTCCGAAATGCTGGCGATGAGTCACTATCGGTTATTCACGATTGTAACCCAAGGTACAGATGCGGAAAAGAATTGGAAGGCCGTGATCCGATTTGATCCGTTTCGAAACCGGTTGCCGGAGAGTTATTGTTTGGACGCGTTGTTTCAATTAGCGCGAGCTTGTTATTCGTTGAAAAAGTGGAATGAGGTTGAAGAATATGCGAGCGAGATGGTGGAGCTAAGTATGATTCAATGCAGAGATAGAGAGGTAACGCCCAAACGGCATCTTGTTTATTACTACGGTATGGGGCTTTTGTATAAAGGAGCTGTGCTTGAAAGGCAAGGGTTATATGAGCAGTCGAAAAAATATATACGAAGTTATGCTGATCTGGAATGGTTAGAACCCCTTGATCTTAACCGGTTAAATGACGTTATATCCGGGTTGAATGGCATCATTGTGTCAGCGAATACATTTGGGTTCAATGTTGATCATGTGCTGTCGCGTTTTTCGAGTTTCATTGAACGTTTCAATTCATTTAACCATGATCCGATTCTTTCGGATCGACATCTTCGATATCGATATCACAAAGCTATTTATGAGTTTAATAAAGAGCGTTACGAATACGGGGTGAAAGAAACGTTACTCTGTATTTCCCTATGCTTGGACATGAAGCGAAATGAAGACTTGGCCCGCTGCCTCTCTTTATTTGAAAAACATCGAAAATACGCATCAGAAAAACAAGTCCAGTATTATGAATCTATTAGGATTTGGGTTGATTAACCATACCAAATGTCAAATCGGCAATCGAGAGAATTGTGTATTTTTGGTTGTACAATTGACAAATAATTGGGAATCCTGAAGGGGATGCTCAGCATTCTGCACAAGGCAGAATGCTTTTTATACGAAGATGTGGTTCAGGGTGGTTTTGCACGAATGGTTATCTTGTATTTGGATATAATATCCTATGGACCTGATTTTACTGACCCAGTAATCAAGTCCTTTTTCTTTTTTGGGCAGATAATTCGACCCCAATTCTTGGCGCAAGTGGAAGAGCATATCGAGGCTCTACAAGGAGAGATTGACCGACCGTTTACTAAAGCCATACAGAAAGGAAATGGACTTACTGTCAACCATTCCGGGAATTCAAGAAGATGCTGCGGCGAGCATTCTAGCGGAGATTGGTACAGATATGTCTGTATTTCCTTCTAAAAATCATCTGGCTTCGTGGGCTGCTGTCTGTCCGGGAAATAACGAAAGTGCAGGCAAAAAGAGAAGTTCCAAAAACAAACAAAGGCAATAAGGGACTAAAAGCCGTCCTTTGCCAAGCGGCCTGGGCTGCATCTAAAACTAAAAACACCAGCATTGCCGCCTGTGTTCCTATCCATAGCTAACGAAAAATTATCACGATGCCGGCAGTTTCGTCTAGTTCAAGCTATCGTATCCATAGCTGAACAAAATCGTGCGTTAGCTTATATATTACTTACCCACATGGGTTTGCCCTTATTTGAGGGACTAACTATTGCACGAGATACGTTATGTTCCTTAAGCTTCTCCAACGCAGGTTCAATCAATAAAATTCAAGATGTGCTCTAATGATTTGGGTGTAATTATGGCAGATAAATCATTTGTTCTGACTTCAAACAAATGATTTATCTCGTGATATTCCCTTTATTTAATTCCAAACTCAACGACACCAAGAAAGCGAGTACTTCGCAAGAGGTCACCCCGAGTTCCTCTGCTAACTCTCTTTTTTACTGAACAATCTCCGGCCCGTAAAGGTTGGCGAAAGACGATCTATTTCAAGGCTTGACCAGCGCAATTTTCGTAAATCTGTGGATAATGTGGATAAAATGTGTATAAAATTGTGGATAAGGATTAGGATCCGCTTCTGACGTCCAACAGCACCTTCCCCGTGCTTTGCCGGCTTTCCACCCATTCGTGGGCTTTGGCGGCGTCGGCCAATGGAAAGCGTGCGCCGATTTTGATCGTCAAACGGCCGTCGGCCAAGTACGGCAGCACCCGCTCGGCCACGCTGCGCAACAGGTGGGGGCGCTTGCTTCGGGTCGTGCCCAGGCTGAACCCGAGGATGGAGCGGCAGCTCGCATGCAGGTCCGAAGTCTTGATGTTCCCCGCGGGACCGCCCGAATTGCCGAAGTGGACCAGACGGCCGTAGGGTGCCAGGCAGAGCAGGCTTTGCTCCGTCACGGTGCCCGCTATCGAGTCCAGGATGACGTTGACGCCTTCCCCGTTCGTCAGGTCGTTGACCTTCGCGGCAAAATCCCCCTTTGCATATGAGAGCACATGATCCGCGCCCGCCTCCAAAGCGATGCCCGCCTTGCTCTCGCTGCCGACGGTTCCGATCACCTTTCCCGCGCCCAGCAGCTTCGCCAGCTGGATGGCCGTCGTGCCGACGCCGCCTGCCGCCGCGTGGATCAGGACGGTCTCGCCTGGCTCCAGTCTGGCAATGTCCGCGAGCAGCTTGTACGAAAGAAACGAAACGATCGGGCAGGCTGCCGCCGTATCGAAGCTAAGGCTGTCCGGGATGGCGAACGTCAGATTTTCGTCCGCCGCGATATATTCGGCATAAGAGCCGTGTTGAGGAAAAGCGATGACACGCTGTCCGACCTGCAGCTGACGGACCTCGGACCCGACCTGCTCGATCGTCCCCGCCGCATCCAGCCCCGGAATGAACGGAAGGGTCCCGCCCTTTTTTCCGTATCTCGATTTGATATCGGCAAAATTGACGCTGGTCGTCTCCACGCGGATCAACACTTGGTTCGGGCCGATGACCGGCTTATCGACGTCCGTGTAGCTCATGTGCTCCGGACCGCCGAATTGCGTTACCTGAATGGCTTTCATGGCTTGCTTCCTCCTCTGTGAGCAGATGACAAACAAGGAAGACTTCGCCGGACCGCCGGAAAACTCCTTTATTTGCGCGGAACGGAACACGAAGGGCCGTTACTCCAGAAAATGATCGATAAAGCGGCGGGCGGTTTTGGACAAGTAGCGGTTGTTCAGCCACAGAATGCCTACGTCGGATTGAAAATCGGCATCGGACAGCGGAAGCGTCCGGATCGACGGAAGCGGGAACGCGGTCATGACGGATTTGGGCAGCACCGTCGCTCCGAGGCCGGCCGCGACCATAGCGATGATGACCGCGACGCTGGAGCATTCGCAGATGATGCGCGGCTCGAAGCCGTGACGGCGGCACTCGTGAACCACCCGGTCATGCATGCCGGTCGTCCGGTCCGTTTTCAGCGTCAGAAACGGGAAGTCCGCCAGCTCCTGCATGCGGATCGTCTCCTGTGCCGGGTCCGGCAGCCACTTGCCGGGGATGACGACGACGAACGGATCGGACGGCAGCGGCCGTACCGCATACGACTGCGACTCGGAGGAAGCCTCGAAAGGGAGCCGGGCGACGATCAGCTCAATGCTGCGTTTCTCCAACTGCTCGCCGAGGAGGAAATGATCGCCCTCCCAGATCCGGAAGGTGACCTCCGGGTACTTCTCCCGGAACGTCTCGATGCGCTGGGGCAGAAGCGAGATGCACGAGACGACCGCGCCGATGGATAGCACGCCTTGGACGCTCTCGTCCAGCTCCTTCACTTCCTGCATCGACTCGTTGAACTGATGCAGCAGGCTTTCCGCCTTCTGCCGCAGCAGCTCCCCCGCATGCGTCAGCCGCAGCCGTTTGCCGTCCCGGTCGAACAAGGTCACCCCGAGCTCCTCCTCCATCAGCTTGAGCTGCCGGCTGAGCGGGGGCTGCTCCATGTTCAGCGCTTTGGCCGCGCGCGTTATTTGCCCTTCCTTCACAATCGCCAAAAAATATCTCAACTGACGCAAATCCATCGCGGGCCGCTCCCTTCATTCATACCTTCAAGGTATCGTTCTCCAATAAAACAGATATTTTCAATATATCGGAAGAACTGATACCATTCAACTAATACGATAAGAATAACCTTTAAAAAGAGGAGTTGCGCAGAATGGCCCTTACGATCGAAGTGGAGCTGACCAAGGCCCCGAAACAAAAGCCCGATGTCAGCCGAATCGGATTTGGAACCGTATTCACGGACCACATGTTTATGCTGGATTATGAGGAAGGCCGCGGGTGGCATTCTCCCCGTGTCGTGCCGTACCAGTCGATCAGCTTGGACCCGGCGGCGAAAGTGTTTCATTACGGCCAGACGGTATTCGAAGGGTTGAAAGCGTACCGGACGGCGGACGGACGCATTCTGGTGTTCCGTCCGGATCAAAACTTCAAGCGCTTGAACCATTCGAACGACCGGATGAGCATTCCGCACCTGGACGAGGAGCTGGCGCTGGAAGGGCTGAAGAAGCTGGTCCAGACGGACCGGGACTGGGTACCGGCCATCGAGGGCACTTCGCTGTATATTCGTCCGTTCGTCATTGCGACAGAGCCCGTGCTGGGCGTGGCCGCTTCGAAACGGTATATCTTCATGATCATCATGTCGCCGGTCGGAGCTTACTACGCCGAAGGCATCCGTCCGGTCAAAATCCACGTCGAATCGGAATTCGTCCGCGCCGTCCCGGGCGGAACCGGCAGCGCGAAGACGGCCGGGAACTACGCCGCAAGTCTCAAGGCGCAGGAGGAAGCCGCGCTGGAAGGGTATTCGCAGGTGCTGTGGCTCGACGGCGTGCATAAGAAGTACGTGGAAGAAGTCGGAAGCATGAACGTGTTTTTCAAGGTCGGCGGCAAGGTCATCACCCCGGCGCTGAACGGCAGCATTCTGAAAGGGATCACCCGGGATTCGATGATTCAATTGCTGCAAAGCTGGGGCGTTCCGGTCGAAGAGCGTCCGGTCAGCATCGAGGAGCTGTACGAAGCGCACGGGGCGGGCAAGCTCGAAGAAGCATTCGGCACGGGCACGGCCGCGGTCATCTCCCCGATCGGCGAGCTGAACTGGCGCGGCGAGAAGCTGGTCATCAACGGCGGCGAGACCGGCGAGCTGTCCGCGAAGCTGTACGAGACGCTCACCGGCATCCAGAGCGGGAAGCTCGAAGATAAGCTCGGCTGGATGGTGCAGGTGTAATTTCGGGACGGCATGAAATGGCCATGATTCATTTCTCGGCGGCCTGAGGCCTTTCTCCGAATTTCGTGTATAATATAAAGGTTCGGAATAAAGGTTCGGCGGTTGAGAAAGGATGAGACGATGTTCACCATTACCGGTTACAGCGTAGAGCTGGTGAAAGACCCGTTCGGCATTTTGTCCGGCAAACGGTACGAGTTTATACTGGATATCGAAGTTGAAGAGGATGACGAGCTGTACTCCGAGCAGGGGTTATATGTCCGGGTCATTTACGGCGTGGATGGGGGCCAGGCGAGCATCGTGAAGCACGAAATTTTCGAGCGGACGACGGAGCGGCTGCTCGATTTTGAATTGGAAGACGACGAGCTCGACGTGGTCAAAGCTTTCTGCGAGGAGCACGTCGGGGAAGCGGAGTAACAGGAAAAAAGCGCACGGCGTACAACGTCGGCGCTTTTTTTTCGTTCAAATCCATCCAAGCGAAAAACCCCCGAAGCTCTTCAGCCGCCATCATCGGCCTGCTTAAAGTCATCGGGGGAATTTCCTCTAGCTCCAGGTTACTACGCCGGACGGCTGCTTACGCCAAGTCTGACGGGGAATGCCCCGGCTTCCCGGCGATTACGAAACCTTCTTCGCCCAGCGGAGGTTCGGCTCCTGATTCGGCACGAACGGAATCTCGAAGTTTTTCGACTTCAAGTAGTTTTTCGAGGAGAAGTAAATCGGAATGACCGGAAGGTCCTGCATAAACACATCCTCGGCTTGATGCAATATTTCAAAGCGTTTGTTCTCGTCCTGCTCGATTTTGCCCTGCGTCAGAAGCTCGTCATACTTCGGATTGACCCACTTCGTCTGGTTGTTCGGGCTGCCTCCCAGGTACAGGTCCAACAGCGCGAGCGGATCCAGGAACGTTCCGGACCAAGACATCCGGGCGAGCTGGAAATTGCTTTGCTTGAACGTATCGATGTACGTTTTCCACTCTTGGTTTTCCAGCTTGACGTCGACGCCGAGGTTTTCTTTAAACATCGCCTGCAGCGCTTCCGCGATTTTCTTATGGCCGTCCTGCGTGTTGTACTTCAGCGTCACAGGCGGCAGCGTCGCCCAGTTTTCTTCCTTCAGGCCTTCGGCCAGCAGCTTTTTCGCTTCGGTGGCATCGAACTTCAAGTAAGGAGGCCGCTCCTCGCGGAAATCTTTGCCGGCAGGCGTCTTGATTCCCTCGGCCACGAGTCCGTAGGCCGGCTTTTGTCCGCCCTTGGATACGTTATTCACAATCGCCTCGCGGTCGATCGCAAGGGCGAAGGCGCGGCGGATTTTCGCATTGGTGAATGGCTTCTGCGTCACATTAAACGTGTATACGTAGGTCGAGTAGTCCGATTGCGAAATGAAGTCCTTGTTCGACTTTTCTTGCGCCAGCACGTCGATGGGAAGCGTATCGATCAAATCCAGCTCGCCGGATTTAAACATCTGGTAATACGTGTTCTGATCGCCGATCATTTTGTAGTGGATCGTCTGCATCGTCACGTCGTCTTTGTTCCAGTAATTATCGTTTTTCTCCAGAACAAGGCTGTTGTTGTGCTCCCATTTGGAGGCGATATAGGCGCCGTTCGAGACGATATCCTTCGCTTCGGCCGCCCAGTTTTTGTTCGCGTCCACCGTCGGCTGGTACACCGGCAGGAACACCGGATTGACGGCGACCTTCGGGAAAAATTTGGCCGGCGCGTTCAGCTCGACCACGAATGTTTTGTCGTCCTTGGCGGTTGCTTTGACTTGATCGGCCGTGCCTTTTCCTTTGTTGTACTCCTCGGCGCCTTTGATGTAGTACAGGTAGAAGGCGTTGGTTGCCGCCGTTTCCGGGTTCAGCACGCGTTTCCAGGAGTACTCGAAATCCTTGGCCGTGACGGGCTTGCCGTTGGACCATTTCAGGTTGTCGCGCAGCGTAAACGTGTACGTTTTGCCGTCGGGCGAGATGTCGATCTTGGCGGCGCCGCCTGGAACGACCTCGCCTTTTTTATCAAAAGTATACAAGCCTTCGTACAAAGAATTGATGACTTTAAACGACGTGTTGTCCGTCGCAATCGCCGGGTCGAGCGTGTACGGCTCTCCGGACAGGTTCGCGCGAATTTCCTGCTTGATGCCTGCGCCGCCAGCCGCCGGGGCCGCTCCGCCCTCAGGCTGGGCCGCATCCTGCGAATTGCTGCAGCCGGTCAGCGCCGGCAAGGCGGCAATAAGAAGCGCTGCGGCGGTTAATGCGAATTTTTTCATGTCTCCCATTCTCCTTTTATCCGAATCTATAAGCTATGTAAGAGGTTCAACCTTCAACCAAATGGCAAGCGACCCAGTGATCGTCTTTCACTTCTCTCCATGCGGGAAGCTTGCTTGCGCAAATCTCATGGGCGGCCGGGCATCTCGTGTGGAACGGACAGCCGCCCGGAGGGTGAAGAGGACTTGGCGGATCGCCTCGCAGCACGATTCGCTCCCGCGTCCCCCGCTGCGACGGGTCGGCGACGGGGATGGCCGACATGAGCGCTTGCGTATACGGATGAAGCGGCTCGAGGAACAGCTCGTCGCTGCCGGCCAGCTCCATCATTTTGCCTAAGTACATCACGCCGATGCGGTTGCTGATATGCTGAACCATATGCAGGTCATGGGCGATGAACAGGTAGGTCAAGCCCGCCTCCCGCTGCAGATCCTCCAGCAGGTTGATCACCTGCGCCTGGATGGACACATCCAGCGCGGAAATCGGCTCGTCCGCCACGATGAAGCTCGGTTCGACGGCCAGCGCCCGCGCAATGCCGATGCGCTGTCTCTGCCCGCCGCTGAACTCGTGCGGGAAGCGCTGGGCATGCTCGGCGCGCAGGCCGACCTTCTCCAGCAGCTGCACGATGCGCTCCTGCCGCGCTTTGCCCCGCGCCAAGCGGTAGGCATCGATACCCTCGGCGATGATGTCCCCGACCTTCATCTTCGGGTTCAGCGAGGCGTGCGGGTCCTGGAAAATCATTTGCGCCCGGCGGTCGAACGCCCTACGCTCTTCGCGCGTGTGGCCCGCAAGGGGCTTGCCCTCGAAATAAACCTGACCCGCGGTCGCCTCGTAGAGACCGACGATCGTCCGGCCCAGCGTCGACTTGCCGCTGCCGCTCTCGCCGACCAAGCCGAGCGTCTCGCCCCGGCGGATGGCGAAGGAGATGCCGTCCACCGACTTGACGACCTGATTCGCGCCGGACTTGAAATACTTTTTGACGTCTTGCACTTCCACCAAATAGTCAGACATGCGCGGCCCTCCCTGCTGCTACAAGCTCCCGAACGCCGGCCGCCCGGCTGTCGTTCAGCCAGCATCGCGCCGTATGCGTATCCGACAGCTTCTCCTCCGCCGGCAATTGCTCGACGCAAATCTCCATCGCGTACGGACAACGCGCCGCGAAGGGACATCCCTTCGGCGGGTCGAACAAATCGGGCGGCGCGCCCTCGATAGGGATCAGTCTTTGCTTTTGCCCCGTGTGCGGCTTCGGGATCGACTGCAGCAGCCCCCATGTGTACGGATGCTTCGGCTGCGAGAAAATGTCATGCACCGTGCCGCTTTCGACGACAAGGCCCGCGTACATGACGACGACGCGGTGCGCCATCTCGGCGACGACCCCGAGGTCGTGCGTGATCATGATGATCGACGTGTGAAGCCGGCTTTGCAGGCTTTGCAGCAGCTCCAAAATTTGCGCCTGGATCGTCACATCCAGCGCCGTCGTCGGCTCGTCGGCGATCAGCAGCGCCGGGTTGCAGGCCAGCGCGATCGCAATGACCACGCGCTGCCGCATGCCGCCGCTGAATTCATGCGGATACTGGCGAAGACGCTTCTCCGGGTCCGGGATGCCGACCAGCCGCAGAAGCTCCGCTGCGCGCTCCGCCGCCTGCGGCTTGGTCAGCTTCTCGTGCCGCAGCAGCCCATCCATGATTTGTTGTCCGATACGCATAGTCGGATTTAAGGACGTCATCGGGTCCTGAGGGATCATCGCGATCTCTTTGCCCCTCACGCTTTTCCACTGCCGGGCCGACAGGCCGTTCAGCTTCCGTCCTTGGAACACAACCTCTCCCTGAATCATTTTCCCCGGGGGAGAGATCATGCCCATAATCGCCTGCGCCGTCACCGTCTTGCCGCTGCCGCTTTCTCCGACAACCGCGAGCGTTTCCCCGGAGGCGACCTCATAGGACACGTCGCGAACGGCCTGCACGGAGCCTCCGTACGTTCGGAATGAAACTTTTAACTGACTGACTCTTAAGACGGGGTCCATCCGGCCGCCTCCTTAGCTTCGATTTTTCGGGTCGACGGCATCTTGGAGTCCGTCGCCGAGCGTGTTGAAAGCCAGCATCGTGATCGAGATCATGAGCCCGGGGAAGAAAATGCGCCACCACTGTCCGCTAAGTACAACGCTCAGCGCGTCATTCGCCATCGTGCCCCAGCTGGCCGAAGGCGCCTGGACGCCGAGCCCGAGAAAGCTGAGAAACGACTCGGCGAAAATCGCATTCGGAATCGTAAAGGTCAGGTTGACGATCATGACGCCGATCGCGTTCGGCAGCAGATGCTTGCGCACAATATGAAAATGCGAAGTGCCGAGCTTGCGCGCCGCCAGCACGTATTCCTGCTGCTTGAGCTGGAGAATCTGCCCCCGGACGAGCCGGGCCATCCCGATCCAGCCGGTGACGGTGAGTGCGATAATGATCGTTCCGAGCCCCGGCGGCATGACCACCATGAGCAGAATGACCACGAGCAGGTACGGAATGCCGTACAAAATCTCCACGATCCGCATCAAAATATTATCGATCCGGTCGCCGAGCGCGCTTCTTCCGGCCATATAGCCGGCCACCCCGCCGACTGCGACGCCGATGACCAAATCGATCAAGGCGGCGACAACGCCGATCAGCAGCGAAACCCGCGCCCCGTGCCACGTCCGGGCCCACATGTCGCGGCCGAGATCGTCCGTGCCGAACCAGTGCTTGCCGGAGATCGGCAGGTTCCCTTCCGTGAGCGACTGCTTGCTCGGGCTGTACGGCACAAGCTGAGGGCCGATAATCGCCAGCGTGACGAGCACCAGCAGCAGGGTCAGGCCGAGCAGAGCCAGCTTGTTTTTCGCCAGCTTGAGAAACACCTCGCGCCAGTAGCCGAGGCTCGGGCGCTGCGTTTGCGGCTCGAAGCGGCTGCGGTCCACCGGACGGAATAAACGGTCCTGAGCTTCGCCTGGCGCCAATACCGGGTCGTTCATACGTCTACTCTCCCTTACTCGTCAGCTTGATTCTCGGGTCGATAACCCGGTAGGACAGATCGATCAGGAACAAGGTAACGACCAGCACGAAGCTGTAAAACATCGTCGTTCCCATAATGACCGGATAATCGCGGTTAAAGATGCTGTCCACAAAATATTTGCCCAGCCCCGGAATGGCGAAAATTTTCTCCACCACGAACGTGCCCGTAATCAGGGAGGCAAACAGCGGCCCGATAAACGTAAGCACTGGAAGCAGAGCGTTGCGCAGCCCGTATTTGATCACCACGGTCCAGTCCGACAGCCCCTTCGCTTCGGCGAGCCGCATATAGTTCTGGCCGAGCACTTCCAGCATGCTGGCCCGGACGAACCGCGCGATAATCGCGAGAGGGGCCAGCGACAGCGCGATCGACGGCAGAACGCTGTGCTGCCACGTTCCCCACGAGGCGACGGGCAGCCAGTGCAGGTTGACCGCGATGTACTTAATGAGCAGCGGGGCCAAAATGAAGCTCGGAACCGAGATGCCGACAATGGCCACGAACATCGATAAATAATCGAGCAGCTTGTTATGGTGCAGCGCGGAGACGATGCCCAGGGCCACCCCGGCCGTTAGAGCGATCAGCATCGATTGGAGGCCGAGCAAAGCGGACGGACCGATGCCTCTGGCAATCAGCGTGTTCACGCTGTTTGATTTGGACTGGATGGACGGACCGAGGTCCAATTGAATCAGATTTTGCAAATACAACACATACTGCTGTAAAAGCGGCTGGTCCAGATGGTACTTGGCCCGCAGGTTCGCCAGCACATCCGGCGGCAGCATCTGCGAATCGGCCGCAAACGGATCTCCGGGAATCAGATGCATCAGAAAAAAGGTTAAAGTCGCGATCAACCACAACGTAACGACCATTGTTGCGATCCGCCGGACCACGTACATGGAAAAAGCACCCCCTGCCTGCTCATTCTCGCCTTAGGGCTTGTAGGCCCAAGTCAATAGTTTTATAAAACCCAAGGGATTACTCGGATTTTATTCATTATTCTTACTTGAATACTTGGTTATTGAACATGGTAATGATATTATTGGAAAAAATTTTTCTTGTCAACCATTTTTAATCGCGATTTTTCTAGATTTCACAAGCTTTTTCCAATTAATATTCAACCATTGGATAAATAGGAAAATGTAATCGCTTGCTTGATCCTCCGATCATGAATCGTGCCGTCAACCAATCGGGCGATTGTCCGTTTTCCCCAAGCGAAAATAGATGGAGTACTAGATGAAAATAAGTCTTTTCACATGTTATTCGGTAAGCTAATATATCCGTAAAGACAACCAATAACGACGAACGAAAAATCCTCCGATGAGTCGTTCGTCATCTCAAGAGGAGTGTCCGCCCATGTACCCAAAGTATCAGAGACGTAACACCGCAGCTTTTACCGCAGCTTCTTACTTCGCGCTGGCCGCAGGAATATTCTTATATTGCCTCGGCATCTACAACGCCGATTGGGAATTAAACGTAAAAGGGTATTACTTGTTATGCATGTTCTTAATCATCATCACCAGTATCGCGACCCAAAAGGTGGTCCGGGACAATGCGGAGGACAAGGAGCTTAGAAACGAAAATCCTAAGCACCGCATGCGTAATACTCCCGCTTTCACAGGAATGGCGGTCGCAGGGTTGATCATCGGATTCGGCATGTTTTTCATCGGCCTGTTTAACGCACCGTTCGAATTGAACGTCAAAGGCTATTACATCGCCGTTATGCTGCTGATTTCCTATAGTGCGATCGGGGTACAAAAAGTAACCCGCGATAACGCTGAAGACAAAGAGATTTTGGATAACCAAAATCTGAATGGATAATGGAACGGCTATTGCTTAAACCCGCCTGCACATAGGCGGGTTTTTCCGATTTTCGAACCATATGAAGCCGGCTGCCGCATCCCGGGTTTGGGCACGAAACTTGAATCCTTTGGCCTTTCCCAGCCCATATGAAAAAATGTTAAAATGGAATATAGTTCCAAATAATTAGGAGCAAAGGAGGCTGAATGAAGTCGTGGCACGTATTTTATTTATGAATGGCGGGGCCGAAGGACATGTGAACCCGACGGTCAGTGTCGTGCAGGAGCTGGTTCAGCGGGGAAATGAGGTTGTTTATTTCACGACGGAAAATTTTCGGGAGCGCTTGGAGAAGGTAGGGGCCGAGGTGCGGGCCTACGATTTTTTCCGTTTCTTCGACGGATTCTTGAGGCATGACATCCATCCGCTCGGCCGTGTCAACGGCATGCTGGAGGGGGCGGATGCTCTCGTCCCTTATGTTCTGGAAGAGGCCAAAGCCAAGCCGTTCGATTACATCCTGCACGACTCCATGTTCGGTGGCGGGCGGCTGATGGCCCATTTGCTTCAATTGCCGGCGGTCAACTCCAGCACGTCTTTTGCGATGACGGCAGCGCATTTTCAGCATTTTTTGGACCATTTGGCCGCCGAAGGTCCTTCCGTCCCGGCCGACCAGGCGCAAGCGGACTTCGACCGGTTGACGGCCAAGCTCCGGCACGACTACGGCTACGTGATCGATTCGCCTTATGAGGCGTTCTTTAACCCCGAGCCGCTGACGATCGTATATACGTCCAGATTGTTCCAGCCCCAAGGGGACGACTTCGACGACAGCTACAAATTCGTAGGGCCTTCCGTGTCCGCACGTCTGCAAGCGGAGCCCCAGATGCCCGAACTCGCGGGGAAATCCGTCATCTATATTTCGCTGGGCACGGCGTTCAATAAGGACGATAGCTTTTACCGGAATTGTTTCGAAGCGTTCGGCGGCTCCGAACATACGGTCGTGATGTCGGTGGGCCGGCAGACCGAGATCGAGTCGCTTGGCGCGATCCCGGACAATTTTATCGTCCGTCCCTATGTGCCGCAGCTTGAAGTGCTTCAGCATGCCCGTTTGTTCGTTACCCACGGGGGCATGAACAGCACGAACGAAGGCTTGTCGCACGGTCTGCCGCTGGTGGTGGTCCCGCAGGGAGCCGACCAGCCGAGAGTGGCCGCACGAGTCGCCGAGCTCGGAGCGGGCGTCGCGCTTGAGAAAAGCGAGCTGACGGCCGGCCTGCTGCGCGATACGGCGAACCGGGTACTGGAGACGCCTTCCTACCGCGAATCGGCAGCCCGGATCGGCGAGTCGCTGCGCTCGGCCGGCGGCGCCCGGCAAGCGGCGGAGGAGATTATCAAGCATGTTTCGCAGGTAAAAGTGAGGTAAGGCGTTTGTAAGCAAGAGGCAATGGCGTGCGCGAAGGGCGGTCACCTTCCCGGGGATACCGGTTCCAGCCGGACTATGTGCTGATTATTATATCGGGTTAAAAATTAGTACGGTGAAGTAAACGATAATAAGCCGATGCTGTATAAAAAGGCCGCCTTGGGCGGCCTTTTTCCGTTTCAGCCCGGCGGGACGGGAAGAAAGAGCGAGCCGAAAGAAAATTCATTAATAGGGTTGATATTCAATATTAGGTATTTATAGCAAATAAATTCCAACCATGCTACAATAAAATCGAACATCGGAAAACATGGAGCAATGAAGACAGGGAGGATGAGGAATGAACGCAACGGCTTCAGGAACGTTTCCGCTGACGCAAGCGCAGAAGCGGATCTGGTTCATGCAAAAGATGCATCCCGATTCCGGTTTCATGAACTTTGGTTTGTCCGTTCAATTTTTGACGCACGTTTCTCCCGGGTTGTTGAAGAAAGCCATCGACCAATTTGTTTTGGAAAACGACTCCGTCCGGCTCTTGTTCACAACCTCAGCCCCGGACAATCCCGGCATGCCCCGACAGTATATCGGCCCGGAGGATCCTCCCGATATCCCGCTGCTCGATTTCCGCAACGAGCCGGAGCCCGGCCAGGCGGCGCGCCATTGGATCGACGCCGCGACCAGACGGCCTTACCCGCTTGAAGCGGGCCGGCTCTATGATTTTGCTCTCCTCAGCCTTTCCGACACCGAATTATGGATGTACCTCAAATGCCATCATATTCTTGGAGACGGTACCGCCCTCGTGCAGGCCGGGGCCGACATCGTAGACCTTTATTTGCGCTTGGCCCGTGGACAGGCACGGGAATTTCAAAAGAAGCCTTCCTATCTCGAAGCGATCGACCGGGAGCGCGCGTATCTGGAATCGGACCGGTATGTGCAGGACCGCCAATATTGGGACGACAAGTTCCGGACCCTGCCGGAACCGGTTTCTTTGGCCCGGACCGGGAATCCGGCGGGAAGCCTGGAAAGCGGCCGCTATGGGCTCGCGATCGACGGCGGCAGGAGGGAGCGCGTCGATGCTTTCTGCCGGGAGTCCGGCGTCACGCCTTCGGTTTTCTTTCTTGCCCTTTTCTATGCCTATTTGTACCGGATGACGGGCCAAAGAGACATTGTCCTCGCCAACATTACCGGGAATCGGACGAGCCCCCGGGACAAGCAAACCTTCGGCATGTTCGCGGGTACGGCTGCTTTGCGCTACGAAGTCGATCCGCAGCATACTTTTACATCTCATTGCCAAGCTCTGGCCAAAGAATATATGCGCATGCTGCGCCACCAGAAATACCCTTATAACCAGCTCGTGGCCCGCGCGAGAGAGCGTCATCCGAACGCAGGGCCGTTGTATCATATCGGGACAGAGTTTCAAGTGATGAATTTCCGCAAGGAGGACGAGATCCGCGTGGCGAGCGAAATTCATCTCAGCGGATCGATCGCGGATGAGCTGCTTATTCACGTTAAGGATCATACGGATTCGGGCATGTACCGGCTGGATTTCGAATACCGGCTGGCGCTGTTCGGAGAAGACGAAATCGCGGCGCATGGCGAGCGCTGCTTGAATCTGCTGGACGATGCGCTGTCCGATCCGGAGCGCACCGTGGCAGATCTGCGCCTTCTATCGGAAGCCGAGGCCGAGCGGATGTTGACCGACTTCAACCGGACGGAGCGGGATTTCGGACCGCGGCGCACGTTTGCCGAGCTGTTCGCCGAGCAGGTCCGGCAGACACCCGATGCGGTCGCCGTCGAGTTCGGGGAGGAACGGCTGACGTATCGCGAGCTGGAGCAATGGACGCGCCGGCTTGCGCACGGCTTGCGGAGCCGGGGCGTTGCGGCGGAAACCGTCGTCGCGGTGATGCTGCCCAAAGGGCTGGAGCTTATCGCGGCGATGATCGCGGTTCTCCGCGCGGGAGGAGCGTATTTGCCGGTCGATCCGGATTATCCGGCGGAGCGCATCGCTTATATGCTGAACGATTCGCAGGCTCAATGGCTGATCGCGAAAGGAGAGATCGGACAAACATGCGCAGCCGGGACATGCCAAGTCGTTCCTATGGAGCCGAAGGAAGCGCAGGAAGGCGCAGTTGAAGAGCTGAAGGCCGTTCATTGGCCTTTCCCCGGGGAAGGCGATCTCGCTTATATCATCTATACCTCCGGCTCCACTGGGCAGCCGAAGGGCGTCATGATCGAGCACCGGGGACTCGGCAACCTCATTCATGTGATGAAGGAGAGGCTGGAACTGTCCGGCCGTACGAGGATCTTGCAGTTTTCGTCGTGCAGCTTCGACGCTTCCGTGGCGGAAATTTTCCCCGTGCTGTGCAGCGGTGGGACGCTGGTGGCCGACACCCGCGAGGCGATGCTGCCGGGCAAGCCGCTGGTCGAGTTGATCGGCCGAAAAGCCGTCAATGTGCTCATACTCCCGGCATCCGTGCTCGCTATACTGTCGGAAGTCCCGGGCAGCGCCGGCGCCTTGCGGACATTGGAGACGGTGATCTCGGGGGGCGAGCCTTGTCCTTCCGATATCGCGGCCGCGTGGAGCGTCAACCGGCGCTTTATCAATGCCTACGGTCCGACGGAATCCACGGTATGGGTAACCGATCGAACCGTCGACGGCGGCAAGCTGCCGCCGGATATCGGCCGGCCCATTGCCAACACGAAGGTTTATGTGCTGGACGAGAACCGGAAGCCGGTTCCGGTCGGCGTCACCGGCGAGATGTATATCGGCGGAGCGGGACTGGCCCGCGGGTATTGGAACCGCCCCGGGCTGACAGCCGAGCGGTTCGTGGAGGCGGAGCTTGGCTGGCTTGTGCCGGAGGCCATGCGCTTGTACCGGACGGGAGATTTGGCCCGCTATTTGCCGGACGGAAATCTGGAATATATCGGGCGGGCAGATCACCAGGTCAAAATTCGCGGCCATCGCGTCGAGCTGGAGGAGATCGAAGCCGTGCTCGGCCGGTATCCGGGAATCCGGCAAGCCGTGGTAGTTGTGCATGACGACGGCAGCGGCCCGCGGCTGGTTGCTTTTGCGGTCCCGGCAGCGGGCGGGACGGACAAGCCGCAGACGGCGGCATTGCGCGCTTATTTGCAGGAACGGCTTCCCGCGTATATGGTGCCGCATTTCGTCCGCGTGATCGCCCGGCTGCCGTTGACGCCGAGCGGCAAAGCGGACCGGGCGGCTTTGAGCAAGCTCGGCTTCGAGGAGCCGGACGCGATGGAGAACCCGGCTCCGCTCAATCAAGCGGAAGAGGCGTTGACGCGGATTTGGAAAGAGGCGCTCGGCTTGTCGCGAGTGGGTGTGGAGGATCACTTTTTCGATCTGGGCGGGGATTCCTTCCGGCTGCTGCGCGTTCACCAGGGCGTCAAGGACACGCTGGACGATTCCGTGACCGTTGTCGACCTGTTCCGTTTCCCCACGATTCGTGCGCTGGCGGGGCATTTGAATCGGAGCCGGGGAGCAGCAGGGGACGAGGCGGACGGATGGGGTAGCAGCCAAAGCGCAAGTACGCATCGTGCGGCATTACAGAGAAAAGAAGAAATGGAAAGGCAGAAACGGCTTAGAGCGCAGAGGAGGTAAAAGAGTTTATGGAAGCGATTGCAAAAGGCGGAGAACTGCGGGGAATCGCAATTATCGGGATGGCGGGACGGTTTCCGGGAGCTGGAGATTTGAGGCAGTTTTGGACCAATCTGCGAGACGGGCAGGAATCGATTGCCTCCTTCAAGGATCCGGAAAAAAACCGGGTCCATGCCGCGGGGATTCTGGAGGAAGCGGCCGACTTCGATGCCGCCTTCTTCGGGATGACGCCGCGGGAAGCAGAGATGACGGACCCGCAGCACCGGTTGTTTCTGGAATGCGCCTACGAAGCCTTGGAATCGGCGGGATATCCTCCGACGAGGTGCCCCGAGCGGGTCGGGGTCTATGCGGGCAGCGGCCACTCGGATTATCTCCGGCATGTGCTCAGCCATGACGAGCTTGCGGAATCGTTCGGGCCGTTCCAGATCGGCATCGGCAACCACCCGGACTTTCTCGCGACCCGCGTCTCGTACAAACTGAACCTGAGCGGCCCGAGCGTCGCGGTGCAAACGGCCTGCTCCAGCTCCTTGGTGGCCGTTCACATGGCGTGTCAGGCGCTGCTCACGTATGAGTGCGATATGGCGATAGCCGGCGGCGTATCGGTCAAAGCGGACCAAAAGGCCGGCTTCGACTATCAGGAAGGGGGCATTCTGTCGCCGGACGGACGATGCCGCGCGTTCGACGCCAAGTCTCAAGGCACGGCGGTCGGGAACGGGGCCGGCGCCGTCTTGCTGAAGCGGCTGGAGGAAGCCGTGTCGGATGGGGATACGATTCTGGCCGTAATTCGCGGTTCGGCGGTCAATAACGACGGGGCGCAGAAGGTCGGATATACCGCCCCGAGCGTGACGCGGCAAGCCGAAGTCATCAAGGAAGCGCTGGCCGTCTCCGAAGTCGATCCGGCCACGATGACGTATATCGAGGCTCACGGCACCGGCACCGCGCTGGGCGATCCCGTCGAAGCGGCCGCCTTGACGGAGGCGTACCGGGAGGCTGCGGGCCGGAAGCAATACTGCGCCATCGGATCGGTCAAAACGAACATCGGCCATCTCGACAGCGCCGCGGGGATTGCCGGACTGATCAAAACGGTGCTGTGCCTGCAAAATAAGATGCTGCCGCCGAGTCTGCATTATACGGAGCCGAATCCGAAAATTGATTTTGCGAACAGCCCTTTCTATGTGAACGACCGGCTTAGAGAATGGAAGACGGACGGCCATCCGCGCCGGGCCGGGGTAAGCTCGTTCGGCATGGGCGGCACGAATGCGCACGTGGTGCTGGAGGAAGCGCCCTTAACGGAAGCAGTGCGGCATCCGGAGGCCGGAACCGGGACCGATTGGAACGTTATCGTCTTGTCTGCCAAAACGGATACGGCCTTGCGCCGGAAAACGGAGCAGTTGATCGGCTACTTGCAAGCGAGCCGGGACGTTCCTTTATCCGATGCGGCGTATACGCTTGCCGCCGGCAGAGAAACGTTCGCCCGGCGGCTCGCGGTGGTCGGCCGCGATCACGGGACGGTCGCGGACGGGTTGAAGGCGAAGCTTGCGGACCTTCCGTTGTCCGGCCGGGACGCTCAAGAGCCGGCAGGCGGCGGCGAACCGCAGCTGGGCGTGACCTTTATGTTTACCGGGCAGGGGGCGCAGCACCTCTATATGGGAGCCGAGCTGTACGAATCCGCGCCCGTGTATCGCGAGCAGGCGGACCGGTGCGCCGAACGGCTGCAGCCCCTTCTCGGCCTTGATCTGCGGAATGTGCTGTACCCGCCTCCGTCTCAAGCGGAGGAAGCGGCTTCCCGTCTGCGCCAAACCGCCCTAACGCAGCCTGCGCTGTTCGTTCTCGAATATGCCCTGGCCAAGCAATTGGAGGCTTGGGGCGTTCGTCCGCAGGCGATGATCGGCCACAGCATCGGCGAGTACGTGGCCGCTTGCTTGGCGGGCGTCATGACCTTGGACGACGCCTTGACCGCTGTTGCCGCACGCGGCAGTCTGATGCAGGAGATGGACCGCGGGGCCATGCTGGCGGTCGCGCTGTCCGAGGCGGAAGTGCGGGAGCTGCTGGCCGCGGTGTCCCCGGAGGTGTCCGTGGCCGCCGTGAACGGTCCGATGTCCTGCGTGGTAGCGGGGCCCTTCGAAGCGATCGAACGGCTGGAGGAGGCGCTCGCACGCAGGAACAGCGTATCGAAGCGGCTCGCGACCTCGCACGCTTACCACTCGGCGATGATGGAGCCGATGCTCGAGCGGTTCGCCGAGGTTATGCGGGGGATCGCGCTGCATGCGCCGCAGCTTCCTTACGTCTCGAATGTGACGGGAACGTGGATTACGGCCGAGCAAGCGACGGACCCGATGTATTGGGTCCGGCATGTGCGGGACACCGTCCGCTTCGCAGACGGCATTCGGCTGCTGTCGGAAACGGGACGAACGGCCTTCCTGGAGATCGGCCCGGGGCAGTCCTTGACCTCGCTGGTCCGCCACCAAACCGCCCGGTACGCGACGCCCGGAGCGTTAGCGGTCAACGCGCTGCCTCCGGCGGCCGCGGGCAAATCCGCGTATGCCAGCGTCCTTCAGGCGCTGGGCGAGCTGTGGTCCGCCGGCGCGGACATCGATTGCGCCGCATGGCATGAAGGGGAAGCGCACCGCCGCGTGCCATTGCCGACGTATCCGTTCGAGCGCTACCGCTGCTATTTGGAGAAAAAGGCTCCCGCCGTCCCCGCCGACGCGTCCTCGGCCGCCGGGCAGGAGCGCCGGGCGGATATGGCCGACTGGTTCTACGCTCCGGTATGGAAACAAACGTTCCTGCCTCCGCAGCCTCCCGCCTCCGGGGCCGAAGCGCCGCAGAAACGGACGTATTTGCTGTTCCACGACCGGCACGGTCTGGCCGAGGCCTTGAGCGAGGGCTTGAAGAGCAAAGGGCACGATGTTATCGCCGTGCTCGAAGGCGGCGGATTCCGGCAGGTGGAGGAGGACGTGTTTACGGTCCATCCCGCACAAAGCCGGTCCTACGAGGAGCTGCTGCATGCTTTGGCGGCACAGCAGCGTTTCCCGGATGCCGTCGTCCACCTCTGGAACGTCGCCGAACCGGAGTCGGAGGAGGGGGATGTCCCCGTCCCTATTGCGCAGCGTTATGCCCGGTCGCAGCAGCTTGGGCTGTACAGCTTCATGTATTTGGCTCAAGCGATCGGCATGCAAGCGGCGGCGAAGCCGACGGAGCTGATCGCGCTGACCGGCAGCCTGCAATGGGTCGCCCACGAGCAGGTGCGCAGCCCGGAGCGGGCGACCTTGCTCGGAGCGCTGCGGGTCATTCCGCAAGAGTGCGCGCAGATTCGCACGCGCGCCGTCGACGTGAGCCTGGCCGATCTCGCTTCGGCTTCCTTCGGGCGCTTGATCCGGCAGCTGCTTCAGGAGATCGAGCATGGGGGAGAGGACTCTATCGTTGCTTACCGGGGGATGCAGCGCTTCACGCAAATTTACGAAGCGGTCAAGCTGCCGGAAGCCGGTCCTGCGGACGCCGCTTTCCGCGACGGAGGCGTATATCTGGTGACGGGGGCCACGAGCGGAATCGGCTTGCAGCTGTGCGAGGAAATCGCCCGGACGGCGAAGGCTTCTTTTGTGCTGATCGGGGAAGCGTCGTTCCCGGATGTCCGCGAGTGGGAGCGTTACTTGCAAAACGCCGGCGATACGGACGACAAGGACGATACGGCGAAGATCATCAAGCGCATCCGCGCGCTGGAGCAAAACGGAACGCCTCTGCTCTACTCCAGCGCGGATCTGACCGATGAAGCCGGGCTGCGGGACATTGTGCGGCAAGCGGAACGGCGGTTCGGCGCGATTCACGGCGTGCTGTTCGCCCAGGAACCGTACGGCTCGGGCTTGATCCAGTTGGGCGACCGGGAGCGGTCCGAACGGGTCATTGCGCCTCAGGCGATTGGGCTGCTCGCCTTGGAATCGCTGCTTCGCTCCCATCCGCTGGAGCTGATGATCGTGTTCTCGCGCACGATCTCGTTCACCGGCGGCGTCGGACTGATGGACCAGTGCGCGTCCCATCAATTTGTCGACGCGTTTGCCAAATGGCATGCGGCCGCCGGAGGCCGGACCGTGTCCGTCAACTGGGGCATGTGGCAGGACGACGTCTGGATGAGGAAGCAGACGGGGCTCCCGGCGGACGTCAAGGAGCATATGCTCCAAATGCAGGCGCAATTCGGGATAACCGGAGCGGAAGGGCTGGAGGCGATCCGGCGCATCGCGGCCAGCGGTCTGTCCCAAGCCGTCGTGTCTACGCAAAGCATTCACGATGCGGCGGGCAGCGGCTGGGTGCATGCGGCAGGCCACGCTGCCTCGGATAGCCGAAATAGCCGGGCAGATGCGGTTTTTCCAGACGGCGAACCGTCTCAGGAACCGCCGCAAACCGAGGCGGAGCACAAGATCGCGGCCATCTGGGAGACGCTGTTCGGGATTCCGGGCATCGGCAGACGGCAGAGCTTTTTTGATCTGGGCGGCAATTCACTGCTGTCGATCCAGCTTGTCGCCCGGCTGCGGCAAGCGTTTCACGGGGACATCCCGATGGATGTTATTTTCCAGTCGCCGACGATTGCCGAGCTGGCCGAGTCGATTGTGCAGACGCAGGTCAAGCCGGAGGAGCTGGACGAAATCGAACGCTTGCTCAGCGAAATCGAAAATATGCCGCAGGACGAGCTGATGCAGCTATTAAGCCGCGAGGGATAAGGAGATGAAGGAAATGAGCGGCATTCAAGAGCGGCTGGCGGCGCTGTCGCCCGAGCAGCGGGCGCTGCTGGAGCGGCGTCTCAGGCATCAGGGGCTCGCGGCGCCGGATACGGCAAAGCCCGGGCGAGAACAGGCTTCGGCGGAAGCGGTTTTCGTCCCGAAGCGCAGGCGCAGCGAAGCGGGCATGGATTTCAGTTTGTTTTTCTTCTCCGGCGACGGCTCGACCACGGACCGCCATAAATACGGGCTGCTGATGGAATGCGCGGCGTTTGCGGACCGGCACGGGTTTAAGGCGGTGTGGACGCCGGAGCGGCATTTCGAGGAGTTCGGCGGGCTCTACCCGAATCCGTCGGTGCTCAGCGCGGCGCTGGCGGCGGTCACGGAGCGGGTGGAGCTCCGGGCGGGGAGCGTCGTGCTCCCGCTGCACCATCCCGTTAGGTTCGTGGAGGAGTGGTCGGTCGTGGACAACCTGTCGGGCGGCCGCGTGTCGGTCGCTTTGGCTACGGGCTGGCATCCGGCCGATTTTATCCTCGCACCGGTGCAGCACCCGGATTATTATGTTCACCGCAAGGAAGAGCTTTTCAAGTCGGTCGAACAGGTTCGGGCTCTATGGAGCGGGGAGGCGGTTCCTTTCACGGACGCCAGCGGAGTGGTGCACCGAATCAAGACGCTGCCCCGGCCGATCCAAAGCGAGCTGAACCTGTGGATCGCTACGAACGGGAACGAGGAGACGTACCGTCAAGCCGCCGAGATCGGGGCAGGCATCCTGACCGGCATTCTCGGGAACGGCTTTGCCGAGCTGGAGGGCAAGATCGAGCGGTACCGCGAAGCGCTGCTCCGGCATGGCTGCGATCCGCAGACGAAGAAAGTCGCGGTTATGCTTCATACCTGCCTCGGCGAGGACGACGAAGCGGTCCGGGCGAAGGTGGAGCGGCCGTTGAAGGCATATCTCAAGACCTTTTTAAGCCAGCAAAGGCAAATTCTCGCCGACTACGACGGCATGACCGACGCGGACTTCGAGGCGATCGTGTCCCGCGCCTTCGACAAGTATTACCGCGAAAGCTCCCTGCTCGGAACGCCGGAGAAATGCGCGAAGCTGGTGGAGACGCTCCGCGACATCGGCGTCGGGGAGATTGCCTGCCTGATCGATTTCGGCGTGGACCGGGAGACAGTGATGGAAAGCTTGGTATTGCTATCCGAATTGCAGCGGAAATTCGCCTATGACAAGGAGCTGATCCCATGAAGAACCTGACCGACCGTATCCAATCGCTGACGCCGGAGCAGCGGGCGCTGTTCGAAAAGCGGCTCAAGCAAAAAAACTTGAATGCGCAGCAGCTAAGCCCGAATCCGGCGGACGCAGCGATCCCCCGGCGGAACCATGCGGGCCCGAGCCCGCTCTCCTTCGATCAGGAGCGGCTCTGGTTCTTTAACCGGATGCACCCTGAATCGCATGCGTACAACGTGTACGGGGCCGCCCGTTTGAAAGGAAAGCTGCATCATGGGGCGCTGGAGTACGGCATCAACGAAATCGTCAAACGCCACGAGGCTTGGCGAACCGTATTCGGGCGCGTCGATCCCGTGCAGATCGTGCTGCCCGAGCTCCGCGTCAGCGTTCCCGCCGTGGACCTGCGGGATATTCCCGAGCAGGAACGGGATGCCGTCGCCCAGCAGCTCATGCGCGAAGAGGTCCAGCAATTGTTCTATCTGGAAAAAGGGCCGCTCATCCGCTTTAAGCTGTTTACGCTGTCGGATACGGAATCGACGCTCGTCTTGACCATTCATCACATTGTCATCGACCGGCTCACCTTCTCGATCTTTTTCGAGGAGCTGATGGCGCATTACAAGGCCGCGCTCGCAGGCGTCCCCGCCGAGCTCCCGGAGCTGCCGATCCAGTACGCGGATTATGCCGAATGGCAGCGGAATTATTTGCAGGGCGAGACCCGGGAGAAGCTGCTCGCCTTCTGGAAGGAGCAGCTGAAGGATTGCGACTACGTCCTAGACATCCATACGGACTTCCCCCGGCCGCCCGCGATAACTTACCGGGGAGCGCGCGTTTTCCTCCGGTCATCGAAGGAGATTTTGGACGGGCTGAAAGCGATCGCCAAGCGGGAAAACGCTTCGGCCTTCATGATCGTGATGGCGGCGTTCAAGGCGCTGCTCTACCGGTATACCGGGCAGGCCGACATTCTGGTCGGGACTCCGCTCGCGAACCGCAACCGGATCGAGATGGAAAAAGTGATGGGGTACTTCCTGACGATGGGCACGCTGCGTTCGCGTATGTCGGGGGAGATGAGCTTTATCGACCTGCTGCGGCAGGTGCGCGATACCGCCAGGGAGGTCTACAAGCACCAGGAGCTGCCGGTCGGTCTGCTGCTGGACGAACTCAGGGTTCCGATCGATCCGAGCCGCAACCCGCTGGTGCAGGCAGTATTCGTGTATGTGGACGTGCCGGAGGAAAAGTTCGCGCTCCCCGGGCTGGAAGCGGATATTCAGATGATCGACGGGGAGACGGCCAAGTACGACGTTACCATCGGCTTGACCGAAACGGAAGACGGGCTGGATGGCTTTCTCGAATATTCCCCGGATCTGTTCCGCCGGGAGACGTTCGAGCGCATGAGCCGGCATTGGGAAGCCCTGCTGGACAGCATCGTGCGCAATCCGCAGCAATCCCTTCACGAGCTGGCGATGCTGTCGGACGAAGAGCGGCATCAGCTGATTGACGAATGGAACGAGACGGCGCAGCCGTTTCCAGACGATGCATGCATTCATCATCTGTTCGAGAGACAGGCCGAGCTTACCCCGGATGATCCGGCCGTCGTGTACGGCGGCCAATCCATGACGTACCGGGAGCTGAATCGGCGCGCCAATCAAGTCGCCCATGCTTTGCGGAAGCGGGGAGTCGGCAGGGAGACGGCTGTCGGCTTGATGATGGAGCGCTCGTTCGAAACGGTTGTGGGCCTGCTCGGCATTCTGAAAGCGGGGGGCGCGTACGTCGCCATCGATCCGGCTTATCCGGCCGAGCGGGTTCGCACGATGATCGAGGATTCGGGAATCGAAGTCCTGCTGATTCAGCCGAAGCTGGCGGTCGCGGAGTCGGGGCCGGTCTCGACGGTGCGGCACAAGCTCGTGCTTGACGGTACATGGCAATCCGTTGCGGAGGAGAGCGCGGACAATCCGCGCGTCGAAGCGGATGCGAGCGATCTCGCCTACGTGATGTATACGTCGGGATCGACGGGCAAGCCGAACGCGGTAGCGATCGAGCACCGCAGCGTCTGCAATGCGATCGAAGTGGCTATCGGGCTGTTCGGCTTATCCAGAGGCAGCCGGATGCTGCAGTATGCGTCGACGACGTTCGATGCGTCGGTCTTGGAGATTTTTGCGACGCTCGCCTCGGGCGCGGCGCTCTGCCTCGTCAGCCCGGAAGCGACGGCGGGAGGCGAGGCGCTGCACCGGTTTCTGGAGGAGCAGCGGATTACGGCGATGCTGTTGACGCCGTCCGTCTTGTCCACGCTAACCCCGGAGCGGCTGCCCGATTCGCTGCGTACCGTAGGAACGGGCGGGGAAGCGTGTACGCTCGACATTCAAGCGTGGCTATCGGATTCCAGACGTCTGCTGAACCTGTACGGCCCGACGGAGGCGACGATTTTCGCGACGGCTCACGAATTCGAGGCGGACAGTCTATCCGCTTGCATCGGGCGTCCTGTCGCCAATACGCAAGTTTATATTTTGGACGAGAGCTTGCAGCCCGTGCCGGTCGGCGTGCGCGGGGAAATGTATATCAGCGGGGCGGGCTTGGCCCGGGGCTACCGTAACAATCCCCAGCTGACCGCCGAGCGGTTCGTGGACCATCCGTTCCGGCCCGGCGAGGTCATGTACCGGACAGGGGATTACGGCTGCCGGCTGCCGGACGGAAGCATCGAGTACCTCGGGCGGCGCGACGATCAAGTGAAGCTGAACGGCATCCGGATCGAGACCGGAGAGATCGAAGCCGCGCTGAACGGACATCCGGCGGTCAAAGAAGCCGCCGTTCTGGTCCGGCAGGTCGCGACTGCCTCCGCATCCGGCAAAGCCCTCTGCGCCTATTACGTCGCGGATCGGGAATTGGATACTGCGGAGCTGCGCGCGCTGCTGTTGAACCGGCTGCCCGCTTACATGATCCCGGCTCATTACGTGAGGCTGGACGCTTTCCCGCTGACGTCCAGCGGCAAGCTGGACCGGAAGCGGCTCCCGGAGCCAACGGCGGCCGGCGGTCCGGCAGCGGAGTTTGTCCCCCCGGAAGGCGAGCTGGAAGAGCTGATGGCTTCCGTATGGCAGGAGGTGCTGGGAGGAGAAGCGATTGGGCGCGAAGACAACTTTTTCCATCTAGGCGGCGATTCCATCAAGGCGATCCAGATCGCATCGCGATTGTACCGCAGAGGCTGGGACCTTGAGATGAAGAAAATATTTCTGACCCCGGTGCTGAAGGAGCTTTGCCTTGATCTCAAGCCCGCCGACGGGCAGATGCAGATCTCACAGGACGCCGTGGAAGGAGCGATTGCGGATACGCCGATCGTCCAGTGGTTTTTTGACCGCGACTTCGCTTTTTCGGCCCATTGGAATTTGGCGGTGATGCTGCATGCGGAGAACGCTTTGGACGAAACCGCCTTGAAGCGGGCGCTAGAAAAGCTGGCCGAGCATCATGACGTGCTGCGGTCCGTGGTGAGGGACGAAGGGAACCGCAAGCTGCTGTATAACCGGGGACCGGAGGAGCAGCCGCTGATCGGTTTCGAGGTCGTGGCTCTGGACGGCGGCGATTCGATGGAATCGGACGTTCTGGCACACGCCAATCGGCTGCACGAGAGCATCGATTTGTCGAGCGGTCCATTGATAAAGACCGCCTTGTTCCGAACGCCGCAGGGCGATCATTTGCTGCTCGTCGCCCACCACTTGGTGATGGATTGGGTGTCGTGGCGCATTGTGCTGGAAGATTTGGAAGCGGCTTACGAGCAGGCGCTGACCCATGAGGGTGACATCGTCATGCCGCCCAAAACGCACTCGTTCCAAGCCTGGGCGGAAGCCGTGCAGCAGTATGCCCGGAGCGGCGAAGTACTGCGCGAGGCCGATTATTGGGCGGCCGTCGAGAGTACGCCGTGCGTGCCCGTGCCAAGGGACTTCGAGGCGATGGGCAATCTGACGAAGGACGAAGCCCAAGCGATGTTCACACTGCCGCCCGAAGAAACGGAGCGGCTGCTGAAGCAGGTCCACCGCGCTTACAATACGGAAATCAACGATATTTTACTGACCGCCTTGGGCCTCACGTTGAAGGAATGGATGAACACGAACCGGATCGTAATTCATCTGGAAGGGCACGGGCGGGAGAGCGTCATCCAGAACATGAACATTACCCGTACGGTCGGTTGGTTTACATCGCAGTTTCCGGTCGTTCTGCCGATGGAGCATACGGACGATTTGGGTTATCAGGTCAAATCGGTCAAGGAGCATCTGCGGCAGCTGCCAAATCACGGGATCGGCTACGGGCTGCTGAAATATATCACGCCCCGGGAAAGCGTGCCGGGCTTGACGTTCACGCAGCAGCCGGACATCTGCTTCAACTACCTCGGCCAGATCGATACCGATCTGCGCAAGCGGTGGTTCGGCCCGTCGCCGTGGCCGGTCGGCCGTCTGACAAGCCCGGAAGCCGAGCGAACGGCTTCGCTTTTCATTACGGGCTATGTGCAGGACCGGCGTCTTCACATCGCGATAGACTACAATCGCACGCATCACCGTCACGACACGATCGCCGCTTTGCTGGACAAGCTCCAAAGCCGCCTGCTGGACCTTATTCGCCACTGCGGGGAGCAAAACGCCGCCGAAGCCACGCCCAGCGACTTGGGCTATAACCGGCTGACGCTGCAAGAGCTGGATCAGCTCTACGATCTGGTCGATACGATCGAGTAGCCTTTCCGGCTGCGGCGCTACAGGAGGAACTGCCCATGAATTCCAAGGACAAAATCAAAAAAATTTACCCGCTGGCTCCTTCGCAAGAAGGGATGTATTACCTCTGGCTCTCGGATAAGGAGTCCCGGCACTCTTTTGTACAGATCGAGGCGGTGCTGCGGGGAGAGCTCGACGTCTCCCGGCTGGAGCAAAGCATGGACGCCCTCGTGAAGCGCTACGATATTCTGAGAACGGTATTCGTTCACGACAATTTGCCGCGTCCGCTGCAGGTGGTGATGAAGGAGCGGAAATTCCGCCTGCATTTCGAGGACGTGTCGGAGCTGGCGAAGGACGAGCAGGAGGCGTATCTGCGTCAATGGAAGCAGGACAACAAAGCGCGGGGCTTCGACCTCGGCAAGGATCTTCTTGTTCGAATAGCGGTGTTCCGGACAGGTCCGCAGGAGTATCGCTGGATTTGGTGCAACCACCATATTATTTTGGACGGATGGTCGTTCTCCCGGGTGTTCCAGGAGCTGCTGGACAATTACCGGCTGCTGCAGGACAAGCGGGAGCCTGTGACCGTGGAATCGTCCCCTTACAGCCATTACCAGGAATGGCTGGAGAGACAGGATAAGAAAGCGGGAATTGCTTATTGGCAAAAGACGTTGGCCGGATTGGAGCGGTCCCGGGGCGGTTTTCCTGTCATCGCGCAGGCCCATTCTTCCGCTTCGGACCCTTCGAGCAAGCCAGCGGTCAAGCCTGTGGTCATGAACGTCAACGCGGAGCTGGGCCAAGCGCGGATGGACCGGCTTCAGCAGCTCGCCAGAGCCTGCCAAGCGACGATCAATTCGGTGTTTCAGGCGGCATGGGCGATCGTGCTGCGGCAGTACATGCAGAGCGACGACGTCGTGTTCGGCTCCATCGTGTCGGGAAGGCCCGCCGAGGTGAAGGGGATCGAGGAGATGGTGGGACTTTTCCTCAATACGATCCCTGTCCGTATCCGGCTGCAGCCCGAACAGCCCTTCGCCGAATGCCTCAAGCAGGTGCAGCGGCAATCGTTGGAGTCGAAGGCGTACGATTTTGTCCCCTTGCAGGAGATGAATCAGGCGACCGATGTGAAGCATCATCAACTGGATCATCTGATGATCTTCGAAAATTTCCCCTTCGACCGGAGGTACGTGGACAATGTCGAGTCGAAGGACGGCTTAGGCTTCGAGTTCGCGGATATTCGCGCCGAAGAGGAGACGGAGCATTTCAATATCTACGTCTACCCGCAGGATGCCGCCATGAAGTTTAACTTCAACGCGTCGCTGTATGAGCCGTGGCTGATGGAGCAGCTCAAGGACCAATTCATCGGCGTGCTGGATCAGATCATGGCGGACGAAACGGTGCCCGTTGACCGGATCGAAGTGCTGACGCCAGAAGACAAGCGGAAGCTGCTGGGAAACTTTTTCCAGTCGGTCCGGTACGAGCAGGCGGATCGGACGCTTCATGCCTGCTTCGCGGATCAGGTCGTCAAGACGCCGGAGCACCCGGCCTTGATCTGCGGCACGCGCACGCTGACGTACCGCGAGCTGCATGAGCGTTCCAATCAACTGGCCCATGTGCTGCGGCGCAGAGGGGTGCAGCCTGACGACCGCATCGGCCTGTACGCCGAACGTTCCGTGGAGATGATCGCGGGCATGCTGGGCATCCTGAAGGCGGGCGCGGCCTTCGTCCCGATCCCGCCGGACTATCCGGCCGACCGGCAAGCCTATATGATCGCCGACAGCGGCATGAAGCTGCTGCTGACGACTTCGCCGCTGGGGGAGATTCCTTATGCCGGGGAATGCATCGATCTCAGGGACCCGGAGCTTGACCGCGCCGACCGGGAGGAGCCGTTGTCGCTTTCGGACAGCCGCCATTTGGCCTACGTCATCTACACCTCCGGGACGACCGGCAAGCCGAAAGGCGTCTTGATCGAGCACCGGGGAGCGGTCAATACGGTTCTGGCCCGCCGGGCGGAATACCCGTTCGACGGGACGGCCCGGGTGCTTCAATTGTACTCGTATGCGTTCGACGCCTTCTTGTCCTGCCTGTTCACCCCGCTGCTGTCGGGCTCGACGGTGGTGCTGGCCACGGATGAGGAAGCGCGGAATCCGCTGGCGCTCCGCGACCATATTCGCGACTGGCAGGTGACGCATCTCGACTGCGTGCCCAGCGTGTATACGGCGCTGGTCGAATGTCTCGGCGAGGAGGATGCCCGTTCCCTGCGCGTGGTGACGTTGGGCGGGGAGCGGCTTCCCGTCAAGCTGGTGAAGCGGAGCCGAGAGCGGTTCCCGCGTATCGAGCTGGTAGACGAATACGGTCCGACGGAGAATAGCATCGTGACGACGCTGGAGCGGAACGTCGTGCCGGAGCGGCCCTTATCTATCGGGAAGCCGCTGCCGAACACCCGCGTCTATGTACTGAACGACGACCGCGGCTTAGTCCCGGTTGGCGTGAAGGGCGAGCTATGGATCGCGGGTCGGGGGCTGGCGAGAGGCTATCTGAATCTCCCGGAGCGGACGGCCGCGTCGTTCACAGATGATCCGTTCTATCCTGGGGAGCGCATGTACCGTTCCGGAGACCTGGCCCGCTGGCTGCCGGACGGGCGGCTGGAATATATGGGCAGAAAAGACGAGCAGGTCAAAATCCGGGGCTACCGCATCGAGCTCGGAGAGATCGAAAGCGTGCTTCGGAGCCACGAGCGGCTGAGTGAAGCAGCGGTGACGGCTTGGGACGGGGCGAGCGGCGATACCATGCTGTGCGCCTATTACGTTTCCGCAGCCCCGGTCTCAGCGGAAGAGCTTAAGGCATTTGCCGCGGCACGGCTGCCCGCTTTCATGGTGCCGTCCCATTATACGGAGCTCAGCGAGATGCCGCTTTCGTCCAACGGCAAAATCGACCGCCGGGCGCTGCCGCAGCCTGACGTGACGGTTCGGGAATCGGCGGAGGAGGCAGCGCAGGCCGTCCCGAGTAATCCGTGGGAGCATCGGCTGGCGGCGGTGTGCAGGGAGATTTTGGAGAGGCCGGAGATCGGCGTCACGGACGATTTCTTCGAAGCGGGCGGCAGCTCGCTCCATGCGATGCTGCTCGTATCGCGGGTCCAGCACGACTACCGGGCCGAGCTTCCGCTGCACGTCATTTTGGAGGCGTCGACGATCCGGGGCATGGCTGCCTTCTTGATGGATAACAGCAAGGCGGAGCCGCAGCCTATCGTACGCTTAAACAAAAAAGAGCGGCGTAAAACGCTTTTCTGCTTCCCGCCGATGGGCGGTCTCGGGATCGCGTACTATGAGTTTGCCAAGCAGATGGACGACTGCACGATCTATGCGCTGGATTATATCGATCATCCCGACCGGATGGAACGCTATGTGAAGCTAATCTCCGCTGCGCAGAGAGAAGGCGATTATACGTTCCTGGGCTACTCCGCCGGAGGGAATCTGGCGTTCGAGGTGACCAAAGCGATGGAGGCGGCCGGGTACCGTGTATCCGATGTGATCATGCTGGACGCTTACCGGAAGACCGAGCCGGAGCCCGTGACCGACGAAGAGCTGCAAGCGATGTGGGAGAGGTATATTGCCACCCCCGTGATTCGCGAGTTCTATAAAAATTTTCGCATCAACGAACAAGATCTGGAACGCTTGAAGCAGTATTTGTTCTATATTTATTTGCTGGATAATCGCGGCGCCGTCCAAGCGGACCTGCATGTCGTTCATTCCTCGCAGCCGGAGGAGGAGCTTCGTCATCCGCCGAAGGATGAGGCCGATCAGCAGTATCGGAATTGGCACGGGGCCACTTCGGGCCGGGTGGCGTATTATCAGGGCGTCGGGGGACACGAACGGATGCTGGACCCCGAGCATATGCAAGCGAATGTGGAGATTATCAAGGGTATTTTGGGTTCGGCGGTTGTGCGGTAGCGTGTGGGCTTGAAGGCTCGCATCGGGATTTTTCGTTCCCGGTGCGGGTTTTCTTTTTTGCGGAGGCGCGGGCTACATGAGCCTCCAGGTTGGCGTAGTATTTTTGCTCTCAGATGGTCATATTTTTTTGGTAGTATATTTAAAATTATAGTTCTAGGCGTAGCGGTGGGGCCTTTGCTATTGAGAATTATATTTTAAAGAACTAGCTGATCGTAAATAATAAATTTAACTAATCTTGTATGGAGTGGAACGTTTTTTAAATGTGTAACTTAATCTTGACGGATTCGATTAAACATGAAAAAATAACTTGGATTTGATTATTGTCTTTATAAATTTTATCCCAATTTTGTTGGGAAGGAGGATTATTATGCATGTGGAAATATTGGAAGGAATAAAAGAACAGATAAAACAAGACCACTTACTTTCCTTTGCTAAGGCTCTACATGATAATTATCAACCTTTTTTAACGGATATGCAGGTTTGGGGCTTACTTGAAAAAGTTTTTCCTCACGATGTTTATAATAGTGTTTTAGAACCGTACAAGGAAAACTTAGTAGGTCATCAATTAGTTAATGATATTGTTATGAGTACATATTATGGAGAAAAAAAAGTAAAATATCATTTTGCTAAAAAGTATCTCCTTAGAGAAGATGAGATATCTGTTTTTGAGATGAATGTTGGTACAAGTCGGCTTGATTATGCTCGTATAAATGGCCATTCTTATGCATATGAAATAAAAACAGAACTTGATTCTTTGGAAAAACTTACAAAGCAAATTGAAGATTACTCAAAAGTTTTTGAGTACGTTAATGTAATTACGCATCCATGTTACTTTGAAAAGGTGAAAAAATTAGTTCCAGATTACTGTGGTATTTTGACCTACAACCCTCAACCTAATGATTGTAAATTTTATGCACGACAGAAACGGACACTTAATAATAGCTATAATCAAAAAAGCCAGCTCTCCATAATGACTTTAAGGGAACTAGACAGTTTACTAAAAAAACATGGATTTAAAAATGAATTTACTGATAGGAAATCCCGTGAAGAAACACTACTTGTTCAACTAAGTAAAGAACAGATAAATAAAGACTTCAAGTTAATTGTGAAAAAGAGATTTGAAAAAAGATGGAAGCATCTCTGTGTTAATTTCGAAAAAATTCAACCAATTGACATGCAATCTTTTTTCAAATCTCTTGTTAATCCTAAATGGGTATATTATAAAAATTCTTCCAACGTATAAAGATAATGTGAGGCCGCGAAACCTTTCCATTCTTTTTGACTGTTTCCGGCCTTAATCTTATTCGAGATTTTTTGTATTGTGGAACACCCCATACAAGAACTATGGTGCGAGGATAAAAACTCTCTCCAAACTTGAGAACCCAGTACAGAAGGGACAATCATAGTTTCAAATGTATGTAATGCTCCCCATTGTCAAGACACGATTTTTTGAGGAATAAGTTATGTCCTCCTTCTCGTGAGTCTAATGCTTAGGATGCGATTTTTTCAAAAGTATGGGCGTAAAATTGAGCGGGCTTCGCTTC